>NZ_JBVILX010000002.1:604174-635231 GCF_055580145.1 Kitasatospora sp. NPDC032121
GGGCTGCCCCCCCCCCCCCCCCCACGCACCCCCCCCCCCCCCCCCCACCCCCCCCCACCCCCCCCCCCCCCCCCCCCCCCCCCCGCCGCCCCCCCCCCCCCCCCCCCCCCCCCCCCCCCCCACGCGAGGTTTCACACCGATTCCCCCGCGGTCGCCAGGGCGGAGGCGCCGACCGGCTCGCCGTCTCCCGCGACCGGGCCGGCCGGGGCCCCGGGCCGCCGCCCCAGCCGGGCCGGCCACCAGACCCACCGGCCCAGCAGGGCGATCACCGAGGGCAGCACCACGATCCGGATCAGCGTCGCGTCCAGCAGCACGGCGCAGGCCATGCCCACGCCCAGCTGCTTCATCTCGATGAAGGTCAGCGAGGCGAACAGGGCGAACACCGAGATCATCACCAGGGCGGCGCCGGTGACCACGCCCGCGGAGCGGGTGATGCCCTGCTCGACGGCCGCCCGGACGGACAGCCCGGAGGCGGCCGCCTCACGGATCCGGCCGACGACGAACACGTGGTAGTCCATCGACAGCCCTAGCAGGATGACGAACAGGGTGAGCGGCAGCCAGGCCACCACCTTGCCCGTGGACTGGAAGTGCAGCAGCCCGTCGGCCCAGGTGTGCTGGAAGACCAGCTCCAGCACGCCGAACGAGGCCGCCGCGGAGAGCACGTTGAGCACGACCGTCACCACGGCCAGCACGATCGACCGGAACGCCAGCGCCGTGACCACGAAGGTCAGGGCCAGGGCGAAGCCCAGGACCCACGGCATCTTGTCCACCACCTGGGCCCGGTAGTCCACGTCGTAGGCCACGTCGCTGCCGCCGACCGCCCACTTCACGCCGGGCACCTGCCCCACCGTGGCGGGCACGAGGTCGTTCCGCAGCCGGCTGAGGGACTCCCTGGCCTCCGCGGAACCGCTGCTGAGGCGGGTGCCGATGCCGACGGAGGCGTACTGGCCGCCGTGCGAGGTGATGATCTCGGGGGCGGGGGTGGAGGTGAACAGCGGGTCCTGGCCGGTGCGTTGCACCAGGGTCTCGAGCGCGGTGCGGAGCTGCCCGACGCCGGCCTCCGGCACCTGGGCCACCACCAGCTGGGTGTCGGACTGGATCGGGAAGAACTGCGTCAGCCGCGCCTCGGCCTGCATGGCGGGCATGCTCCGGGGCAGGTCGTCCACGCCCGTCGCCTTCAGCTTCAGGTTGAGGGCGGGAGCCGCCAGCGCCAGCAGCGCCACGGCGGACAGCAGCAGACTGATCAGCGGGTGCCGCAGCGCCGGCCGGAGCAGCGCCGACCACACCCTGCCGCGGTCCCCGCGGCCCTGCAGCCGCCAGATCAGCGGCACCCGCGGCCGCTCCAGCGCCCTGCCGAACAGCACCAGCAGGGCCGGCAGCACGGTGAGCGAGGCGGACATCGCGATGGCCACCACCAGGATGCTGCCGGTCGCCATCGCCGTGAAGGCCAGGTTCCCGCCCAGGTAGAGCGCCGCCATGGAGAGCATCACGACGGTGCCGGAGACCACCACGGAGTGGCCGGAGGTGGCGGCGGCCAGCTCCACGGAGTCGACCTTGCCCAGGCCCCGCGCGCGCTCCTCACGGAAGCGCTTGAGGTAGAAGAGCGAGTAGTCCACGCCCACGGCCATGCCCATCAGCACGATGAGTTCGCTCACCGCACCGGGGTCCGGGACGAGTTGGGAGGCGGCGCCCCACAGGCCGAGGCCGGCCAGCACCGCGGACAGGCCGAGCACCACGGGGACGCCGGCCGCGACGATGGCGCCGCAGACGAACATCATCACCAGCAGGGTGATCGGCAGGCTCAGCACGGTCGCCTGCTGCACCTGCTCGCCCAGCATCGTGTTGAGGGCGGCCCGGACGGTGTCGGGGCCGACCAGTTCGACCCGCACCGCGGGATTGTCGCGCTGCGCGGCCCGCACCGCGTCGACCAGCGGCTGCACCCGGTCCGGAGCGGTGTCCTGGTCGCCGGTCATGACCACCGGCACCAGCAGCGCCTGCCCGTTCGAGGCCGGCACCTGCTCACCCGTCGAGGCCACGTCGGGCAGGCCCTTGAGCCGGCTCGCCGCGTCCGTGGCGGCACGGTCGGCGGCCTGCCGGTCGAGCTCACCGTGGAGGGCGGTCACCAGCAGCGCCTCGGTCGGAGGCTGCGCCAGACCACCGCTCTTGGCGATCGCGGTGGCCTGCGCGGACTGCCCGATCGAGAGGTCCGTGTTGGTGGCGACCTTCGTTCCGGTGCTGCCGCCGACGGCCAGCGCGACCACCACGAAGACGACCCAGATCACCAGCGCCCACCACGGGTGGGTCGCACTCCACCGCGCCGACCTCGTCAGCACATTTCGCTTTCCCACGTCCCTCTCCTCATTCTCGCGGACTCCCGCGAAGAGATCTGCGTCCAGAAGTGATCCGCACCCAGGCGGTGGAGAAGCAGAACGGGACCAGGTGCTCCACGTGCCGGCCGTTCGGTGTCCCGGCTTCCGCCTTCGTGTCACCACGCTATCGACGGACCGTCATGTGATCGCGGGGGAAAGTTCCCTGATGGTGGTGGACTTTTCTCCCCCACCGTCGCCGGCCGGCGGCCGCCAGCATCGGGACGCGACCCGGAACGGCCCTGGTCCTGACAGGGCCACGGCGCCGGCGTAACCCGGCGCGGGGGTCAGGTCCGCGACGCGCCAGGGGCCGGCCAGGGCCCCGCCGCGGCCGTGGACCGTCAGCGGGCCGGGGCCGCGCACCCCCAGACCGAGGCCCTGGCCGAGCCGACCGCCCTCCGCCTTGACGCAGGCCTCCTTGCGCGTCCACAGGCGGGCGAAGACCGCCGCCCGGCCGTCCGGCCCGCGGCCCGCCGGAGCGGCCGCCACCGACCTGAACTCGCCCGGCGGGAAGCAGCGTTCGGCGATCCGGGTGGCGAAGGACGCGTCGGCCAGCCGTTCCACGTCCACTCCGACGGGCCGCTGCGCCAGCGCCACCAACGCGATCCCGTGCGAGTGCGACAGGCTGACGAACAGCCCGTTGCCGTGGGCGAGTTCGGGCTTCCCGTTCGGCCCCCTGGTGAACCGCAGGGCTTCCGGCGGGCGGCCGACCCGCGCGCCCACGACGGTGCGCAGCGCCGCGTGCGCGGTGACGAAGCGGGACCTGCGGAGCGGGTCCGGCAGCCGACGGGCGCGGGCGCGCTCCTCGTCGTCGAGGAGCGCGCCGAGAGCGGACGGGACAGGGCCCGGTGCCGTGCCCAGGGGCACCGTCCACACCTCCACGTCCTCGGGGACGGGCGGCGTCAGCACGCTTCGGCTCGTCCCACCCGGCCGGTGTGCAGGCCCTGGAACAGGTTGAGCCGCTGCATGGTGCCGGTGCCCTCCATGAACTCCACGCCCCGGGCGTCGCGGGCGTACTTGTCCAGCAGCGGATGCTCCAGGCGGGCCGCCGGGCCGAAGAAGGAGAGCGCCGACAGGGTGGCGTCCTCCGCGAGTTCGCAGGCCCGGGCCTTCGCGGCCGAGGCGAGGTGGCCGTCCGCCGGGCGCCGGTCCACGGCGACGGCGGCGCGGTGGGTGAGCAGCCGGGTCGCGTGGATCCGCTGGCCCAGCTCCTCGAACAGCGTCAGCTCCGTGCCCCGCAACTCCCGTCGGTGCTCGGCCACGTAGTCGTGTGCGGCACCCGCGATCCCGAGGGCGATGGCGGCCACACTGGGCCGGAGCCGGTTGAAGACCGCGAGTACGCCCCACATGCCGCGGCGGGTCGGCGGCAGATGACGTCCCAGCACCCGGTCCGCCGGGACGCGCACGCCGTCCAGCGCGATCGCCCCCAGCCGGACGCCGCGCAGGCCGAGGGTCGGCAGCGGTTCGGCCGTCCAACCGGGGTCGGCGGTGTCCACCAGGACGGCGCTCACCCCGAGCCGGTCGGCGCCGGCGACCCGGGCGAAGACCGCCGCGACCGACGCCCGGGTGGCGTTGCCGACGTAGCGCTTGGCGCCGTCGAGCCGGAAGGACCCGTCGCCCAGGGGGGTGAGCGAGGTGCTCATCTCGCCGATGGCCGAGCCGCGTTCGGGCTCGGTGAGGGCGAAGCAGGTCCAGGTCGGCCCCTGGGTGAGCCGGTCGCGGAACCAGTCCTGCTGCTCCGGACTGCCCAGCACGTCCACCAGCACACCGGTCATCGACGGACCGGGTGACGCCAGCATCAGGGCGGCGTCGCCGCGGGCGAGCTCCTCGACCAGCACCGCCCGTTCCAGGGTGTCGCCGGAGTCCGCCGACCTGACCCGGGCGGCCAGGTGGCGCACGGCCGGCAGGTGGAGCAGGTCGTGGGCGGCCTCCGGGTCGCGGTCCAGCCCCAGGGCCGCCGCACGCAGGTCCCCGGCCCAGCCGCGCGCGAGGTGGCGCAGCTCCTCCAGGTGCGCGGGGAGCCGGGTCATGATTCCTCCGGGGGCGTGGTGGAGCGGGGTTCTCGGTGCACGTCGGCGAGGAGTTCCGAGAGGTGGGCGTCCCATCCGGGGCCGGGGACGGTGAAGCCGTGCGCGCCGAGAAGACGCAGCAGCGCCCGGTCGGCCAGGGTGATCAGGTCGTGCAGGCGCCCCATCGCGGCGGCGTCCGGCGGGACGTCGGACTCGGAGAGCACGCACTCCGCCTCCAGCTGCTCCATCAGCACGTCGGCCAGGGCGCCCTGGACCAGCTGCTTCATCAGGAGGGGGGTGCCGTCGGTGGTGCGCTTCGCGAGCCTGGCGACGACCGCGTCCCGGAGGCCCTCCGACGCGCCGAGCCGCACCCACACCAGTCCGGTCTGCCACTCCACCGAGGCCCCGGCTCCGGCGGCCGTGGGTTCGGCGGCCACGGGTTCGGCGGCCACGGCGACGAGGCCCGGACCTTCCCGGCCCCCCGGCAGCGGCACGGCGTCGGCCGGGACGAGGGCGTGGCCGCCGGGGCCCCGGGGCGGGGCGTCCGGGGACAGCGCCGTGTTCAGTCCGCGCACGGCCTCGACGATGCCTTCGCGGCGGGCACGGGCGCGGCACTCCCGCCAGCAGCGGTTGACGTCGACCGGCGCCGTCATCGGACTCCGCCCTCTCCGGCCGGCAGCTCCAGGGTGCAGTGGGCCAGGCGGTCCAGTTCGTGGTCGTAGTCGGCGACCACCGCCCGCCCGCCCGGCGCCTCCCGCAGTGCCGCCCAGACCCCGGTGCACGGCAGCCCCGGCTCCGCGTCGCGGCGCCGGGTGCCGGGGGACGGCGCAAGTCCGGGGCCGGCGGCCAGCCCGGTGCCCGCCGCGAGCAGGGCGGCCCCCGAGAGGTCCGAGCGCAGCCCGGGCAGCGCCTGGTCGGCGCGGCCCTGTCCCGTTCCGGCGACGGGCGCGGCCCCGCCGTCCCAGGCGAGCAGCAGTGCCACCGCCGAGTCGTGCTCGGCGGCGTACTGGCCGGACGCGGGCCCGGGGTACGGCTGCGAGCTCTGGTCGACGACGACCAGCAGCAGCCGGCTCCAGTGCGAGCGGCGGGCGTACTCGACGGCGATCCGCAGCGCCGTGAACGGGGCCAGCACCCCCTGGTCGGAGACCGCGAAGCAGAGCGGCTCCCCGGGCAGCCGGTGCTGCAGCAGCGACGCGGTGAGCGTGGTGTGCTCGAAGTCCGGTGTCGTGTAGGCGAGTACGGCCACCTGCGGCGCCTCGGCCGGTGCGAGCGGACCGAGCGCGTCGAGGGCTCCCGCGGCCAGCTGGGGCGTCGGCCGCAGCGGGGAGTCCGTGAACCCCTCGCGCAGCACCCGCGTCCCGTACAGCTCGGCCGTCCGCCGGTGCACCTCCTGGACCGCGGGACGTGGCGCGCCGCGGAGTCCCCCGTGGTCGGTGGGCCGGTACCAGCCCGCCCGCAGCAGGCGTGGGACCGTGCCCGCGACCGCGTCGGCGGTGGCGGGCACGGTTGGGGAAAGCGGCGCGGTGGCGCGGAACACGGCTACGAGCCCGCCTCGTTCACGACGAAGTCCACCAGGGTGCCCACCGTCGCGAAGTCGCCCATGTCCAGGCTCTCCACGTCGAACTGCAGGCCGAGTTCGTCCTCGATGACGATGAGCATCTCCAGGGCGCTGCTGGAGTCCAGGCCGAGGTCGTCGAAGATCCGGGCCTCCTCACCGATCTCCGCGGTGTCCTGGTTGAGCACCTGTGCCAGGGCCTCGCGCACGGCGGCGAGGCAGGCCGCCCGCTTCTCCGGGGCGGACACGGCTGCGATGTCGTTGGTCATTGGTCCCTCTCCGGGGTCGATCCCGCGGTGTCCGCGGGCAGGTGGAGGTGCTGGCGCGCGAGCATCGACTCGGTGTCGTCGCGTTCCCGGACCAGGTGCGGCCGCCCTCCGAGCATCAGCACCTCGGCCGGATAGCCGTGGCTGAGGAAGTGCACGGGGGAGGCGGTCGGGCCGTACGCGCCGGACCGTTCCACGCCCAGCAGGTCGCCGGGGCGCAGTTCGGGCAGCGACACCTTCTTGCCCAGCAGGTCGTTGGGCGTGCACAGCGGGCCGGTGATGTTCCACGGGCCGCCGTCCGGTTCGTCGAGCTTCTGGAGCGCCGTGATGGGGAAGTTGCGCTTGACGAACGAGCCGATGCCGACCGCCGCCATGTGGTGGTTGGTGCCGCCGTCGGCGACCGCGAAGCGCTCGCCCATGGAGCTCTTGGTGTAGCGGACCCGCACCACGTAGGTTCCGTGCACCGCGACGAGGTAGCGGCCCAGCTCCATGATCAGCCGGGTGCCGGGATGCCGGTCGGCGAAGTCCGAGACCAGCGGGTTGAGCAGTTCGGCCAGCACCGCCGGGTCGGGGTCCTGCTCGTTGTCGAAGTAGGCCACCCCCAGGCCCCCGCCGATGTCCACCAGCTCCAGCGGGAAGCCCAGCTTGGCGGACAGCAGCTCGGCCAGTTCGAAGATGCGGCGGGCGTTGTCCGCGACGACGGCGGGGTCCAGGATGCGGGTGCCGAGGTAGACCTGCACGCCGTGCACCCGGACCGCACCGCAGCGGTCCAGCACCTCCTGCGCGGAGAGCAGCTGCCCCTCGTCGATGCCGAACTGCCGGGGCTTGCCGCCCATGGTCAGGCCCGAGCCCTTGACGGTGAACTCCGGATTGACCCGCAGCACCACGGGGGCCAGGACACCGCGCTCCCGGGCCAGTCCGTCGATCAGCTCCAGCTCGTCCAGCGACTCGCAGACGATGGCGGCGACGCCCTCGTCCAGGCAGGCGGCGAGCTCCGCCCGGCTCTTGCCCGGGCCGAGGAAGAGGATGTCGTGCGGCGGGACGCCGGCCCGGAGCGCGGTGACCAGCTCGGTCAGCGAGGAGACCTCCGCGCGGGCGCCGGCGGAGTGCAGCAGCCCGCAGACGGAGATGTTCGGGTTGGCCTTGAGCGAGTAGAAGATCTCCAGCGCCGGATGGAGCAGCGACTTGAGCTCCCGGAACCGGTCCGCGATCCCGTCGCCGTCGTAGAGGTACAGCGGGGTGCCGAACTCCTCGGCCAGGGCGGTGATCCCCACGCCCTGCACAGTGAACTCCCGGCTCATGCCGGACTCCCTTCCACGGTGTGCAGCAGCCCCGCCAGCCGGCGGGACACTTCCTCGTCGAGGGCCGCGGCCGCGTCGTCGTCGCCGGCGACCACCACGCCGTACAGGCGCCCCTCGAACGGCCCCTCGCCGCCCGCCGCGGCGGCGGCGTTGACCGTGGCGAAGTTGTTGACGAACAGCCCGGTGCCGCCGCGCTCCGTCAGCAGCAGCCCGCCGAGCGCGTCCCGCAGCTCGGCGAACGACACCGGCCTGGCGATGCGCAGCGGGTACTGGCGGGCGACGGCGATGCCGTCCGGTGCCATCAGTCCCTCGGTCAGCACGGCCTGGTAGGTCGACATGTTGTGGCGCGCGTTGATCTCGACCACGGGGTAGAGGCCGCCGTCCGGGTCGACCATGGCGTCGATGCCGACGACACCGAACCAGCCGTCGGCGGCCAGCTTCCCGCCCAGCCGCGCCGCCGCCTCCCGCACCTCGCCGTCCTGCGCGGCGGTGAGCCCGGCCGGCATCCGGTGGCCCTTGTGCACGCCGCGCTCGGTCAGCGCCTCCTTGACGAAGTCGAACCGCACCGAGCCGTCGCGGCTCACGGTGAACTGGTAGTTGAGGTCGGCGGTCTTGGCGACCCACTCCTCCAGCACCAGGGCGAGCCGGTCGCCGCCGGCCCGCGCGGCCTGCCCCGCGGCCATCCGCCGCAGCCGCTCCAGCCGCCGCGGGTCGTCGAGCACCACGATGCCCTTGCCGGACACCCCGTAGGCGTCCTTGACCGCGATCCGGCGGCCCTCGGCCAGCCGTCCGCCGGCCCACTCCACCGCCTCCGCCAGTTCCGCCGTCGTCTCGCAGGTGCGGCCGGGGGCCTGGCGCAGCCCCAGCTCGTCGGCCAGCTTCCGGCTGTACACCTTGCTGTTCACGCGCTTGCACAGGGCGGCGGGCGGCGCGGCGAGCCGCAGTGAGGTGCGCGCGGCGAGCCGCTCCTCGGCCTCGGACACGCCGTGTGCGACGACCTGGACGCCGAGCGGTGCCAGCCGCTGCCGCAGCGCGTCCAGCAGGGCGTCGTCGGCCAGTACGTCCTCGGTGACCGCGCGCAGCGGGTCCTGCCGGGCCGGGACGTGCACGGTGGGCGTGCCGATGCCGAGCCCGCGCAACTGGTCGAGGTAGTCCGGATCGGGTGCCGCCTTCAGCACGACGTGGTCCTGTTCGCCGCCCAGCAGCAGGGCGAACTCGTCCATCCGGTTCACCACCGCGCTCCCGGCGTGGGAGGCGACCCGGGGCAGTGCGGGCTCGCCCTCGGCCCAGTTGTTCTCGACCTCGAAGTTGCCGAGGAACAGCAGTGGGGTGTCCGCGGAGCCGGTGACCGCCCGCCCGAGTCGGGAGCGGAAGCCGCTGTCGGTCTCGTCCAAGGCTCGACCTTGCCTTTCTTGCGTGGGTGGACGGCTGTCAGGAGGACTGTCGGTGCCGGAGGGATCGGTGCCGGGGGGATCGGTGCCGGAGGGGGGCGGGGCCGGAGGGGGCGGCGCCGGAGCGCTCTCAGTGCTCGAGGACCATGGCCGCGAAGGTCGCTCCCAGGCCCACGCTGGTCATCACGTAGCGGTCCCCGGCGGCCAACCGGCCGTCCCGGCCGGCCTGTTGCAGGTTGACGAAGGGGTCCGCGCAGAAGCAGTGCCCGGTTCGGGCGACCAGGTCGAGGTACACCCTGGTCATCGGGATGCCGAGCATCCGGCACACCGCCACCCACGAGAGCCGGTTGACGTTGTGCGGCAGCACCAGGGCCACCTCGTCCAGCGTGCACCCGGCCTGGTCGAGGGCGGCGCGCACCACCTCGCACAGCGCCGGTGCGTACAGCGCCTGGAACTCCTTCGCGGCCTCCGGGTCCTCCATCAGGAACTGGTCGTGGAAGCGGCTGTGGGTGCGGGCCGCGTAGCCGAGCAGCCGGTCACCGGTTCCGCTCGCACTCAGCAGCACCGCGGCGGTGGCCTCGCCCATCACCGTGACGCCCGGGATGGACTGCGACTGCCTGGACCCGACCTTCTCGCCGGCCAGGACCAGGGCGAGGGCGTCCGGGTCGCCGTCCGCCGCCAGTAGTGTCCCGGCCATGTCGAGGGCGAGCAGACCGGATGCGCAGGCGTGCTGCGAGACCACGAAACCGGTGGCGTGCCGCAGGCCCAGCTCCTCCAGCAGCGGGGCCGTCGAGGTGTGCGGGTAGGGCATCGGGGACGGCATCGTCCGCGCCTGCAGCACGTAGCGGACGTCGGACTCCCGCCCGCGCAGCTCCGTGAGTGCCGCCACGGCCCGTCGCAGCAGTCGCGTCTCGCCCTCGCCGGGCTCGCGGCAGACCTCCGCAAGGCCGTAGTACCGCTCGTACTGGCGCAGTTGGCCGTCGGACATGCCGACGTCCCGCTGCAGCCGGGCGAGCGGCACCGTGGTGGGGCGGTGGCTGGCAACCGCCGATATCGCCGTCATGGGAACACGTTCCACCGGCCTGCTGACACCGCGCTGACCCCGCGCTGATCCCGCGCTGACCGCCCGCCGCGGACGGTTGCCCCGCCCGGGACGGCCCATGAGGATGTGCGCCGTGACAGCCTTCCCGAATGTCGAAGCGTTCGCCGCCGCCGCCGGCCGGCACCTGGGCCGGAGCGACTGGATCCCGATCAGCCAGGACCTGGTCGACCGGTACGCCTCCGTCGTCGGCGACGAGCAGTGGATCCACACCGACCCCGAGCGCGCCGCCGAGGGCCCCTTCGGGGGGACGGTCGCCCACGGCTACCTGACGCTCGGCCTGCTGACCGCCATGACGGACAGCGTCCTGTCCATCGGCGGGACCCGGCACGTCCTCAACGTGGGTCTGGACTCCGTGCGCTTCCACCGGCCGGTGCGGGTCGGACGGCGGATCAGGGCGGACGCCACCCTGCTGACCGCGAGACGGCTTCCGTCCGGCTGCCTGTTCGGGCTCCGCATGGAGGTCGAGGTGGAGGGTGAGTCCGGTGTGGCCTGTGTGGCCGAAACCCGTTCGCTGGCCGTCCCTTGGCCATAAAGTGGATATTCCTCCCCTGTGGCGGGCGGTAGCCGTTCCAATAATGGAGGGCGGCGCATCAATCAGGGATGCGGAACCCCAGGGGGCACCGGATGAACACCAGGCAGCAGGGCGCATCGATGGCCGCACACACGCCGGCACCCCCGTCGCCGGGCGGTTCGGTCACCGGCCTGCGACGCTCCCTCGTGCTGTTCGGCCTCTCCGTGCGGGCGCTGGTGCTCGGCCTGTGGCTGACCGGCCTGTACGTCTTCCTGCCCGTCGGCCTGGGCGTGTCGCTGCTGCCGGGCACCCAGCGCGCCGTCCGCCGACTGGTCGACCGGCAGCGGGAGTTGGCGGCGCAGTGGTCCGGGGTCTCGGTGCCCGCGCGCTATCCGCCGCTCCCGGACACCCGGCAGGGCCAGGCGCTCCACGCCCTCCTCGTCGCGCGGGACAACCAGGTGTGGCGGGACTGGCGGTTCGTCGTCATCGACCCGCTGCTCGGCGGCGTGATCGCGTTCGTTCCGGCGGCACTGCTGCTCAGCAGCCTGTGGGGCCTGGCGACCGCGGTGTTCGGCGCCCGGCTGTCGCACGACCTGGGCAGCATCTGGTACCTGTTCATCCCGGTCGACGGCCCCGTCACCGCGGTGCTCGCCGGACTGCTGGCCGTCGTGGTCGCGCTGTTCGCGCTGTGGGACGCGCCGCGCACCGCGTCGCGCCACGCCCGGTACCTGTTCCGCGTGCTGGCGCCGGGGGCGGACGAGGCGATGGCCGAGCGCATCGAGCACCTGACCACCACGCGCTCCGACGCGATGGACACCCAGATGGCCGAGATCCGCCGCATCGAGCGCGATCTGCACGACGGCGCCCAGGCCCGCCTGGTCGCGATGGGCATGACCCTCAACGCGGCCGAACGACTGCTCAAGACCAACCCGGACGCGGTGGCGGCCCTGCTCGCCGAGGCCCGCGAGTCCTCGACCAAGGCGCTGGACGAACTGCGGGACCTGGTCCGGGGCATCCACCCGCCGGTGCTGGCCGACCGCGGCCTGGGCGACGCGATCCGCTCCCTCGCCCTGCTCTGCCCGCTGTCCACGGAGGTCAGCATCGACCTGGACGGCCGGCCGGAGCCTCCCGTCGAGTCCGCCGCCTACTTCGCCGTCTCGGAGATCCTCACCAACGCCGCCAAGCACTCCGGTGCCGAGCGCGCCTGGATCGACGTCCGGCACGAGGGCGGCATGCTCCGCATCGACATCACCGATGACGGGCGCGGCGGTGCCGACCCGGCCGGGGGGACCGGACTGCGTGGGATCGAACGCCGACTGGCGGCCTTCGACGGCATCCTGGCCGTCAGCAGCCCGCCGGAAGGACCCACCCTGATCACCATGGAGCTGCCGTGCGAATTGTCCTGGCCGAAGACCACTTCCTCCTGAGGAACGGGTTGGTGCAACTGCTCACCGCCTACGGTCACGAGGTGGTCGAGGCGGTCGACAACGGCCCCATGCTGTTGCGCGCGCTCACCGAGAAGCGTCCGGACGTCGCGGTGGTGGACGTCCGGCTGCCGCCGGGCCTCAGCGACGAGGGGCTGCGCGCGGCGGTGGAGGCCCGCACCCGGATCCCCGACCTGCCGGTGCTACTGCTGTCGCAGTACGTCGAACCGCTCTACGCCCACGAGCTATTGGCCACCGGCTCCTCGGGCGTCGGGTACCTGCTCAAGAGCCGGGTCACCAACGGCGACCAGTTCATCGACGCCGTCGAGCGGGTGGCCGCGGGCGGCACGGCGATGGACCCGGAGGTCATCCAGCAACTGCTCACCCGCAAGGTGCGCGACGAGCGCCTGACCGCGCTCTCCGCGCGCGAGCGGGAGGTGCTGGAGTGCCTGGCGCAGGGCCGCTCGAACGCCGGGACGGCGGAGGAGCTCTACATCTCCGAGAAGGCGGTGGCCAAGCACATCGGCAACATCTTCACCAAGCTCGGCCTGCCGCCCTCGGAGACCGACAACCGCCGGGTCCTGGCCGTCCTCGCCTACCTCGACCACTGAGCCAGGATCCACCGGACCGGTTTCCCGGGTGATCCTCTTCGGCTCGTCGGGATCCGGGAGTCGACCGCCGGGGGGCTCGGGGAGAGGGGGCTTTCCGGGCGGGCGGGGGCGGGCGGGCGGTCGGGCGAGGCCCGGGTCGGACGGCATCCGACCCGGGCCGTTCGCTGTTCCCCCGGGCCGTCCGCTGTTGCCCTGGGCTGTCCGCTGTTCCCCCGGGTCGTCCGCTGTTCTCGGCGGGCCAAACTCCGCCTTTCAGCACAGCGGACCGCCTTCGCCCCCACCGGATATCTGCCGAACGGCAGATGGCAGGAGGTCGCGGATCGGCCAGGCTTGCGAGCGTGCTCACCTGCCCAGGGAGCGCGCCCCGAAGCCGAACCCGGCCGCAAGGAGGCCCCGGTGGATCGACGCCCGTCCGCACCAGTCCTGCTCGCCCTCGCGGTGGCCGCCCTCGTCCCGCTCGCCGGGTGCGCCGACGCCACGGACGCCACGCCCGAGGACAAGACCTTCGCGTTCGCCGGCACCAGCCTGGACGTCAAGGCGCACGGCGCGCCGGCCGACCTCGTCGCGGCCGACCGCCAGGACGTCAAGGTCACCCGCTGGTTCGACACGAGCGGCAAGGTCGGCACCGCCAAGGAGTCCTGGACGCTGCTGGACGGCGTCCTCGAACTCCGGGCGGGCTGTTCCGGGCTCGCGAACTGCGACACCAAGTACCGGGTCGAGGTCCCCAAGGGCGTCGCGGTCCTGCGGGACGGGCGCGAGACGGACCTCAAGGGCTGAAGCCGACGAGCCCTTCCGCGGGGAAGGCCGGGAAGACGGAGACCATGCTCGAACTGATCGACATCACCAAGGACTACAAGGGCGGCAAGCGGGCCGTCGACGGCATCACCATGCACCTCGGCCCCGGGATGCTGGGCCTGCTGGGGCCGAACGGCGCCGGGAAGTCCTCGCTCATGCGCATCGTGGCGACGGTCACCCGGCCCACGGCCGGCCGGGTCCGCTACCTGGGCGCCGACGCGGTGGCCGAACCGGACCGGCTGCGCCGGGAACTCGGCTACCTCCCACAGGACTTCGGCGTCTACCCGAACCTGACGTCGCGGGAGTTCCTGTCCTACCTGGCGGCCGCCAAGGGGATCGGCTCCCGCTCCGCCCGGGCCCGGGTCGACGAGCTGCTCCAACTGGTCAACCTGACCGAGGCGGTCAAGCGTCCGCTCGGCGCGTACTCCGGCGGCATGCTCCGCCGGGTCGGCATCGCGCAGGCCCTGCTGGCCGACCCGAGGGTGATCGTGGTCGACGAGCCCACCGCCGGCCTGGATCCGGAGGAGCGGGTGCGCTTCCGCAACCTGCTCAGCGAGCTCGCGGCGGACCGGGTGGTGATGCTGTCCACCCACATCGTCTCCGACGTCGAGTCCGTCGCCTCCGACATCGCCGTGGTCGCGCGGGGCCGGCTGCTGCGCCGCGGCGCGCCCGACGAACTGCTCCGCGAGATCGACGGTCAGGTCTGGGAGGCCGTGGTCGCCCCCGCGGACCTCCTG
The DNA here is from genome assembly GCF_055580145.1 of Kitasatospora sp. NPDC032121. NCBI lineage: Bacteria > Bacillati > Actinomycetota > Actinomycetes > Kitasatosporales > Streptomycetaceae > Kitasatospora > Kitasatospora sp. NPDC032121. The sequence continues at coordinate 618,243 of NZ_JBVILX010000002.1, forward strand.
GAGGTACAGGCCCGCCACGTGGTCAGCCGGATGGTGCGGACGGGGAACGGCGTACGGCTGCGGCTGCTCGCCGCCGAGCAGCCGCGGCCCGACGCGGTCCTGGTGCCGCCCGACCTGGAGGACGCCTACCTGGGCGTCATCCACGGGGCGGGGGAGCGGGGCGGCGCCGGGTGGCCGGCCGGTCGGCGGGCGGTGCGGCGATGAGCGCGGCGGTGAACGCGCCCAGGAGGGCGGCGCCCGGGTCGTTGCTCGCCGCACTGGCGGTCGGCGACTTCCGCGACCGGGTGCGCCGGCCGGTGTACGCCGTGACGCTGCTCGCCGCGGTCGGGCTCGGCTACCTGGCCGTACCGGACGCCGGCGGCCACTGGACGATCATGGACGTGGGTGGCAACCGGGGCGTCTACAACAGCGCCTACGTCGGCGTCGTCACCGCCCTGGCCGGTGCGCTCTGGCTCACCTTCGGCGGCTTCTACGTGGTGCGCAGCGGCATCGCCCGGGACGGGACGACCGGGGTCGGCCAGATCCTCGCCGCGACACCGCTGCGCACCTACCGCTACCTGCTGGCCAAGTTCCTGAGCAACCTCCTGGTGCTCGCCTCCATGGTCGGCGTGCTGGCCGTCACCGCGCTGCTGATGCAGCTCGCCCGCGGCGAGGACCGCACGGTCGCCCCGATCCGCCTGCTCGAGCCGTTCCTGCTGCTCTCGCTGCCCCTGATGGCGCTCACCGCGGCGGCGGCGCTGCTGTTCGAGACGGTGCCGCTGCTGCGGGGCGGCTTCGGGAACGTCGTCTGGTTCGTGCTGGCCATGGTGCTCGCGATCGGCGGGCAGTCGGCCTCCGCACCGCTGGACGGCCTCGGGGTGCACCAGGTCGCGCAGTCGATGGGCGCGGCGCTGGAGGCCCAGCACGGGACGGCCGACCCGGGCGGGTTCAGCCTGGGCCTGACCAAGGTCGACACCCCGCTGGGCACCTTCCACTGGGACGGCTTCGACCCGTCCGCCGGATTCGTCCTCGCCCGGCTGGCGCTGCTCCTGGCGGCGGTCGCGGTGGCGCTGCTGCCGGCCCTGTGGTTCGGCAGGTTCGACCCCGCGCGCGGGTCGGCCGGTACGGCCGCGGTGCCGACGGGCGCCGAGGCGGCCGAGGCGGCGGGCGGGTCGTCCGCGCTCGACGGGCCGGAGCCCGCGGGGGCGCGCTGGGCGGCCGCGCCGGGCGCCCTGCCGCGGACCGAACCGCGGCGGGCGGGGGCGTTCGGCCGGCTGCTCGCGGGCGAGCTCCGCATCCTGGTGCAGGGCGTCTCCCGCTGGTGGTGGCTGGTCGCGGCCGGGCTGACGGTGGCCGGGTTCGCGCTGCCGTTGAACGCCGTCACCGGCCTGCTCCTGCCGCTGGCGTGGCTGTGGCCGGTCCTGCTCTGGTCCCGGCTCGGCAGCCAGCAGGTCGAGAACGGTCTGGAGGTGCTGCTCGGCGCCTACCCGTCGGCCCGGCGCCGGCTGCTCGCCGAATGGGCGTCCGGGCTGGTGCTCACCGCGGTGACGGGCGCGGCCCCGCTGATCCGCATGCTGGTGGCGGGCGACGCCGCGGGAGCGGCCTGCTGGCTCGGCGGCGCGCTGTTCGTCCCCTCGCTGGCCATGGCGCTCGGCGTGGTGAGCCGGAGCCACCGGCTCTTCCAGGCGGTCTACCTGCCGCTCTGGTGGATGCTCGTCAACAACGTCTCCGCCGTCGACTTCATGGGCGCCATACGCGTGAACGGCAGTCCGGCGGGGCCCGGGCCGCTGCTGGTCGGGGCGCTGTCCGCGGCGATGCTCGCGGTGGTGTTCCTGGTCGGTTCCGTCCGACGGAACGTCAAGGGCTGAAGGCCCGGCCGAAGCCGGGAGCCCGGCCCGTCGGCGGACGGACCGGGCTCCACGCGCGCTTCGGGCGGCCACCCGGCCACCCGGCCGCGCGACCCGCCTGTTCGGCTGCTCGCTGCTCGTTAGCTGCTCGCCGCTCCTCGGCTGCTCGCTACTCGTCGTCGCCGAGGTCGCCCGCGAGGTCGCCGTCCGGGGTGCCGCTGATCGCGTAGCCCTGCCGGCGCGCCTCGTAGCAGGCCACCGTCGCGGCCGCCGAGACGTTCAGCGAGCCGACCCGGCCCAGCTGCGGCACGAACACCACCTGGTCGCACAGCGCCAGCGCCTCGGGCGTGATCCCGCGGTCCTCGTGCCCGAGCACGAAGGCCACCGCCGGGGTCAGCTCGGCGGCGAACATCGGCACCGCCTCGTCCGCCAGCTCCAGGCCGACGACCTTGTAGCCGTCCGCCTTGGCCGCCGCCACGGCCTCGGCGACGGTCGGGAAGTGCTCCACCTTCAGGTACTTGTCGGTGCCCATCGCCGCCTTCTGCGCGCCGGACGAGCGCACCGACGGGGTGTCCCCGACCAGGTACAGCTTCTCGGCGCCCATCGCCGCGCCGGTGCGGACCACCGAGCCGACGTTGAACGGCGACTGGAGGTTCTCCAGGATCATCGCGAGCCGGAACTCGTTGCTGCGCCGCCACGAGCGGTGCAGACGCTTCAGTTCGGTCCCGCGCAGCTGCTTCACGTCGTCGTACCTCGTCCACTCTCGGAGCCCTCGCCCACCTCGGGGCGGGGCCGCGCTTCCAGGATCCGCACCCCGTTGACCGATGTGACCCGGGTGGTCGGGTAGCCCTGCTCGTTCAGCCACTTCTGGAGCGAATCCGAACCCAGGTGCTTCTGCACCACCAGGAACGCCGAGCCGTCCGGGGTCAGCCGGTCGAGCCAGTGCGTGAGCAGGCGGCGCAGCGCGGCCTTGCCGATCCGGATCGGCGGGTTGGAGTAGATGGTGGCGAAGCGGACGTCCTCCGGGACGTCGTCGGGCAGGGAGGCCTGGACGTTGCCGAGCCCCAGCGCCTCGGCGTTCAGCCGGACCAGCTCCAGGGCGCGCTCGTTGACGTCCACCGCCCAGACCGGGAGGCGCTTGCGGCGGCTCGCCCAGGTCAGGGCGATCGGACCGTAGCCGCAGCCGATGTCCAGGATCGGGCCGCGCACCCGCGGCTGCGGGGCGTGCTCCAGCAGGATCCGGGTGCACGGGTCGAGCCGGCTGCGGGAGAACACCCCGGTGTCGGTGGTCAGTTCCAGGGTGAGGTCCGGGAGGGAGACCGTGATCGGCCGGCGGTCGCTGGCGACCTCGGGTGCACCGGTGAAGTAGTGCGAGCCGGACATGATTTCCCCGTCGTTCGTATGGGCCTCGGGGCCACCGGGTGGGTGTGGGTTAGCCCTTTGTACGGCACCGATCGTACCCCCGGTGGTCCGGACGGCGTTCCGGCCGCCACCCCGCTCGCCACCCCGCTCGCCGCTCCGGCCGCCGCCCGGACGGAGCTGCGGCCGGGCGGCGCGGTCAGGCAGTGCGGTCAGGCGGTGCCGGGGGTCTTGCGGGTGGCCACGTTGATGCGGTTCCAGGCGTTGATGGTGAAGCAGACCGAGATCAGCTGCGCCAGCTCGGCCTCCCCGAAGTGCGCGGCGGCCCGGGTGTACACCGCGTCCGAGACGCCGCCGCCGATCCGGGTGATCTCCTCGGCCAGCGCCAGGGCGGCCCGCTCGCGCTCGGTGTACACCCCGGCCGGGGCCTCCGACCAGACCGGCAGCAGGTAGATCCGCTCGTCGGTCTCGCCGGCCTTGCGGGCGTCCTTGGCGTGCATGTCCAGGCAGTACGCGCAGCCGTTCAGCTGGGAGGTGCGCATCTGGACGAGCTCGACCAGGGCGGGGTCCAGGCCCTCGCGGGCGGCGGCGTCCAGGGCGATCATCGCGCGGAACACCTTGGGGGCGGTGCGGGCGTAATCGAGGCGGGCGGGGGCCTCGGTGATCTCGGCGGCCCGGGCGGTCACGGTGTTCTCGTTCGTCGTCATGGCTACGACCCTAGGCGCGGAATGAACCCCCTCTCTGGGTCATTCGAGAGGTGGTTTCGTGGGTCAATCCGCCCGGTCGGCCGGGGAATCCCACAAGCCCCGGCAACACGCCGGAGCAGTGTCGGCACGTCGCGTCCGGGCGCCGGGCGGCGGATACTGCCAGTACCGCCAGCCGGGCCCGTGAAGGCCTCCGAACAGTGAGGACGGATGCCATGCCGCAGGAACAGCACGAGGAATACCTGATCGAGGAGACCGCCGAGACCGTCGAGCCCGACGAGAAGGCACCCGAGGGCGACACCTACGACGAGGTGGCCGAGCGCCGGGCCGTGGGCGCGGACCCGGCGACCAACGTCGCCGACGTCGTGGAACAGAGCCGGCCGGTGCGGCACGACGAGGAGGAGTACCGGGAGTAGCGGGCGAGTGCCCCCGGCGGCTACAGGGCCCGGCGGCGTTGCAGCCAGACGAAGGCCGCCCACCCCGGCAGCACCGGCAGGATCAGCGTCAGCAGACGGTACAGCGCCACCGCGGCCAGCTCGCCGCCCCGCTCCATCGACGCGGTCTGCTGGAGCAGCCCGAGCAGCATCCCGTCCACCGCGCCGGCCCCTCCCGGGGTCGGCGCCGCGCTGCCCACCGCGTTGCCCACCAGGAACACCACCGCGACCGCGGCGAACGACGGCTCCCGGCCGATCGCCCGGACACTGCAGTACAGGCAGGCGATCAGGCAGAGCGACACCAGCAGCTGGCCGGTCACCCCCACCGCCAGCCGGGACGGGCTGCGCAGCAGGTCCAGCAGCCGCGGCAGCACCTCCGCCGTCAGCGGCCGCAGCCGCGTCGCCAGCCACCGCCGCGCCACCGGGATCGCCGACACCACCGCGAGCAGCGCGACCGCGCCCGCCAGCCCGCCGACCACCGCGGGCAGCGCGTCCAGTTCGGAGCTGCCCGGCGCGAAGTCCACCAGGTAGACGAAGGCGCCGAGCTGCAACAGGTGCAGCGCCAGCCCGATCAGGTTCCCCACGCCGACGCTGGACAGCGCCTGGGCGGTCGGGATCCCGGCCCGCTGCAACAACCGGGTGTTCAGCGCGATCCCGCCGACACCGCCCGGCGACACCAGCTTCACGAACGACCCGGCCACCTGCGCCAGCACCGCGTTGCGGAAGTCCAGCCGCTCCGGAACGAAACCGACGAAGCCCATGGCCGCCGCGACGTGGCTGGTCGCAGCGGCCAGCACCGCCAGCAGCAGCCACCAGGGATCGGCGTCCGCCAGGGCGGAGACCGGGTTGTCCTCCGCGGCGAACAACTGCGGGAGCAACAGCCACCCGGCCATCACCCCGCCCACCACGACCAACAGCGTCCGCGGCCGCAACCGCTCCAGCCGCACCGGCCGGCCCACCACCTGCGGGCGGGTGCGCAGGACCTCCGCGCGGATCTCGTCGAGCAGGCCACCGGGCACGGCGGCGGGGGACTCCGGGCTGGCCTCCGGGCGGGCGGCGGCGCGGGTGCTGGACCCATCGCCTGCCGGGGTGGCGACGGCGCCCCTGGCCGCGCGGGCGTCGCGGTCCGCTGCGTCGGCGTCGTCGCGTTCGCGTGGGGCGGCGACGGCGCCTCCGGCCGCGCCGCCGGCCGCGCGGGCGTCGCGATCCGTCGCGCCGGCGTCGTCGCGCCCGGCCGTGACGGTGGCTGTGCCCGCGTCGCGTGCCTCGCGTTCGCGCGGGACCGCGACGGTGATTGTGCCGGTGTCCCCGGCCACGTCACCGGCTGTGGGGGCGTCGCGGTCTGCTGCGTCGGTGCCCGCGGCTGCGTCCTGGCGCCCGGCCGTGACGGTGGCTGTGCCGACGCCCCCGGCCGTGTCGTCGGTCGTGCCTGCATCCTTCACCGCGCCCGCGCCCGCGCCCGCGCCGGTTCCCGTGCACCCGGCAGCCCCTGCGGCCGCGCCGCCGACCGCGTGGGCGTCCTTCACCGCACCCGCGCCGGCACCCGCGCCCGCGCCGGCGCCCGCGCCCCCGGCCGTCCCGGCGGCAGCGTGCTTCGCGTGCTGCTTGAGGGCGCGGCGGGTGGTGTGGGTGAGGGCGATGGGCTGGAGGAGCGGGAGGGCGGCGCCGACGGGGTCGGGGCCGAGGACGGCGGTGGCCGTGCGGACGGAGCGGGCGGCGCCGGCGCGCAGGGCGAGGGTGGTGAGGAGTTGGGCGAGGTCGCAGCAGAGGACGAGTTCGGTGGCGGCGATGTCGCCGTCGGCGAAGTCGACCAGGTGTACCGCGCCGGAGTCGTCGATCAGCAGGGAGGAGGGGACGAGGGCGCGGTGGGCGATCTCGCGGCGCTGGAGCAGGGCGAGCTGCCGCCAGGCGTCGGTGAGCAGCTCGTCGGTGATCTCCTCGTCGGTGAGTTCGTCCAGGGTGCGTCCGGCCAGCCGCTCGTACGCGATGAGGGCGGTGTCCTGGCCGAGGCCGGCGGTGGCCGCGATGCGACGGGTGCGGACGCCGGCCGCGAGGGCTGCGTAGGTGACGAGTGCCTCGTGCTCCAGCCCGGTGCGCGGGGAGCGCAGGACGCGCGGGTCGGGGGCGGTGCGCAGGCGCAGTCGGCGCCAGGCGCGCTGGACGGCGGCCGCGGTGACGGCCTGCCGGTCGAGGATCTGGACGTCGAGCTCGGGGAGGCTGTCGGCCTGCCGGACCCGGTAGCGGTCGGGCCCGGCCGGCTTGGCCTCGACCGGGCGCAGGCCGCTGTCGCGTAGGGCACGCAGGACCTCGCCGGGTAGGGGGCAGGGGTCGGGGGTGCCGACGGCGTACAGGGTGCCGTGGGCGCCGGTCCAGCCGATCAGCAGCCCGAGCAGGAGCGCGGTGGGGGTGGCGTACCCGCTGGTCAGCCCAGCGAGGCCGGAGAGGGCGAGGACGGTCCAGGACAGGCGGCGTTCCCGGCTGCCGGAGGCGGTCATGAAGGCGAGGACGGGCGCGAGGTAGCCGTAGACGGGTTCGGTGTGCCCCAGCCCGCCGCCGGGCGGTGGCTGGGTGAGCGCGGTGAGCAGCGAGACCGGGGCGAGGCCGTCGGCCCACAGGTCGAGGCCGAGGGTGGCGCCGTAGGCGAGGACGGCGGCGAGCAGCCCGTCGGAGACCTGTTGGAGGGCGCGCCGCCGGTCGGGGCCCAGTAGGCGGCGGACGGCGAGGCCGACCGGGAGCAGCAGGACGGCGGCGGTGGTGAGCCCGCCGGCCAGGCCCGACAGCGGGCGCGGCACCAGTGCGGCCGCCTCGGCGACGTCGGCGGCGATGCCGCTGGTGGTGGCGCGGGCGTAGTCGGCGAGCAGCAGGGTGAGGGCGATGGCGAACAGGCCGCCGAGCAGCCGGATCAGGGCGACGGGCTGCCGGACCCGACTGGTGGCGGGCAGCGGGCGGGTCCGGAACCGGCCGCTGCCGCTCTGCCCGGGTATCCGGGTGGTGGCCCGTGCGGCGCTGCCGTCGGCCGGGGCCCCGGTGTCGCGGCCGCCGCTTCTGACGTCGGCGCCGCTGTCGTCGCCGTCCCGCGTTCCCGCGCCGCGCTGCCGCGCGGTCGCACCGCCGGGGTCGCCGCCGGTGTCGCCGTTCGTTCTCCCCGTCACGATCGCCACGGATGGCATGCTCCCATGCCGTCCGGGGGCGCGGAGCGGGGATTCGGCACTGTCCCCGGGACGGGCGCCGCGCCTGCCGGGCCAGTGGCGTCGGCGGTGCGGGAGGGGTGGATCATCGGGGGCAGGGGGATCGGCGGGATCGCCCCCGGGACGCCCTGCCGGGACCGTCGCCGGACCGAGCCGGGAGGACCCGGCCCCGGGTGCGCCCCGGTGGGCGAACTGCCGCCGGGCGGCGCGGATTTCGGCCGGTGCCGTCGCCACCGGCCGTCGCCACCGTCCGTCGCGACCAGCCGGCGCCCCGGGCCCGCGCCGCGCCCCCTCGCCCAGAGTGGGCGCCCCGCACCGGGGCGGCATAGCCTTCAGTCATGAGCGCCTGCGAAGACCTCGCTCTGGCCCCCCGGAACATCGAGCCCCGGCCGCCCGTGGACGGCTGCGCCGACTGCCTGGCGCAGGGCCGTCGGGACTGGGTGCACCTGCGGATCTGCCTGGACTGCGGGCATGTCGGCTGTTGCGACTTCTCGCCGCAGCGGCACGCCACCGCGCACTTCCACAACACCTCCCACCCGGTGATCCGCTCGTACGAGCCGGGGGAGGACTGGCGCTGGTGCTTCGTCCACGAGCTCATGGGCTGAGGCGGCTGAGGTGGCTGAGGCGCGCTCTCCCCTCCCCGCACGGCTTCTCCGCGGTGGCGCGGCCCCGCAACCTGGATAAAATCCGGACATAACGCCCGTGCGGCCCCTCCGGCCGGCGTCCGTCCGGCCGGTGGCCGACGAAGGGAGGTCGACGATGACCAAGCGAATGCCCGGCAGCACCGCCAAGTTCCGCCAGGGAACGCAGGAACTGCTGGAGCGCCGGGGCATGGCGAGCCCGCCCACCCGGCTGGCACCGGAGCCGAGCGCCGGCACGATGACCCACGCCGCCGCCGGTTTCGGCGCCGGCGGGGCCTTCCGGCACGGCGGAAGGGACGCGCCGGGCACGGCGATGCACGCGGCCCCGGCGATGCACGCCGAACTCAAGGGGCACCGGCACCGCGGCGCGGAGAAGCACTCCGCCCACTGAGTCGCGGCACACCGCGGGGCGGGCGGCCGGATCGTGGCCGCCCGCCCCTGACGTGCGGTCAGGGGCTCTGCCGGGTCGGGCCGCGAGGAGGACCGCCGCCGCCACCCTCGCCCCCGCTGGGCCGCGTGGTGCCGGAGGGGCGCTTGTCAGTGCTGTGCGCTACGTTCCTCCCGTTCACCAGGGCACACGGCACGGCAGACGACGGGGGCGGAGCGCACCATGAGCGACGTGATCACGGAGGAGCCGGTCGAGCTCCAGCTGGAGCGGTACCGCACCGAGCTGACCGGCTACTGCTACCGCATGCTCGGCTCGGTCTTCGAGGCCGAGGACGCCGTGCAGGAGACGATGGTCCGCGCCTGGCGCGGGCACCGGGGCTTCGAGGGGCGGTCCGCGCTGCGCTCCTGGCTGTACCGAATAGCCACCAACGTCTGCCTGGACGCGTTGAACGGCCGCAACAGCCGGGCCCGGCCGATGGACCTGGCCGGTCCGGTCACGGTGGCCACCGCGTACGACACCCGACTGCCCGAGGTGACGTGGATCGGCCCGGCGCCGGACGGCCGGGTGCTGTCCGAGACGGGGGATCCGGCGGACGTGGCCGCCCAGCGCGAGTCGGTGAAGCTGGCCTTCGTCGCCGCGCTCCAGCGCCTCGCGCCCCGGCAGCGGGCGGTGCTGATCCTGCGCGAGGTGCTCGGCTGGAAGGCCGCGGAGGTGGCCGAACTGCTGGGCGTCACGGTGGCCTCGGTCAACAGCGCGCTCCAGCGTGCCCGGGCGGCGCTCGCCGCCGACGACTCGGCGGCCCGGCCGGCCCCGGAGCTGGACGAGGGGCACCGCGCGCTGCTGGACCGCTACGTCCGCGCCTTCGAGGCGTACGACATGGACGGCCTCGCCGCGCTGCTGCACGAGGACGTCACGCTCAACATGCCGCCGTTCGCGATGTGGCTGCGCGGTCGGGACGAGCTCCGGGAGTGGATGCTGGGCCCCGGGCACGGCTGCCGCGGTTCCCGGCTGCTCCCGGTGACGGCCAACGGCGGGCCGGCCTTCGGCCAGTACCGGCCGAGCCCGGAGGGCGGGCACGAGCCGTGGGCGCTGATCGTGCCGGAGGTGTCAGGGGGCAGGATCACCGGCTTCACCAACTTCCTGGACACCGACGTGCTGTTCCCGCTCTTCGGCCTCCCGCCCAGGCTCGACGCCGAGTCCGCCGTGCCGGCCGAGCCCGCCGCCGGTTAGCTCCGGCAGGTCCGGCAGCTCCGGCAGCTCCGGCAGTTCCGGCGGTAGGTCGGTGAGGTCGGCCGGGCCCGGCAGCAGCGCCGAGAGCCCGCTGAACGCCAGCAGTTCGCGCAGCGGGCCGCCGACGTTCCGCAGCACCACGGCCACCCCGTGCCGGGCGGCGGCCAGCCGTAGCCGGGCGAGCGCGTCGACGACGGCCAGGTCGGGGGCGGTGAGTGCGCCCAGGTCGCAGGTCAGGAGGGCGCTACGGCGCGGTGCGGTCGTCATGGTGTCCATGGCGGATAGGACCGTTGAGGCGGACGGTAGTCATCGGTCGGGTGGCAGAGTGGGGGCGACCGAGCCCACCCTGCCCCAGGAGGAGCACTGTGACGACCGAGCCCTTGAAGTCCCGCGAGGAGTGGCTGGCGTCCCTGCCCCGGATCTACGCGGCGGCGGGTTGCCTGCTGCGGGACGAGTCCGGCCGGATCCTGATCGTGAAGGCCGGGTACCGCGAGCACTGGCAGTTCCCGGGCGGCACGATCGACCTCGGGGAGGGCCCGGTCGAGTGCGCCGTACGGGAGTTGGAGGAGGAGACCGGCCTCGTCCGGGAGGCAGGCGAGCTGCTGGCCATCTCCTGGACCCATGCCTCGGCCGAACTCGACCACCCTGCCCAGCACTTCCTGTTCGACTTCGGCACCGTCCCGGACGGCACCCCCGTGACCGTCCCGGCCGGTGAGCTGGACGACTACCGCTGGGTGTCGACCGAGGAGGCCATGGGCCTGCTCGGGCCGGCCCGTTCGGCCCGGCTGCGGGCGGCGCTGGAGGCGGCGGAGGCCGGCCGGGTCCGGATCGTCACCACCGACGTCTCCGGGTTCTGAGCGGACGCGGCAGCGGACGAGGGGCGCGGAAGCGAACACCGAAGCCGAAGCGCAAGTGCCCTGCCCCGGGCGGTCGTCGCGCCCGGGGCAGGGCATCGGTGGCGGCTCACTCCTGCGACTCGGACTCCGGGTTCCGGGCGGCGACGATGGCGGCGATCGCCTCGGAGACGAAGGCCTCCGTCTCGGACTTGTCCACCTTCAGCCCGGCCAGCACGCCCTGGCCGTTCTCCAGTTCCAGCAGCGCGAGCAGGAGGTGCTCGGTGCCGACGTAGTTGTGCCCGAGCTTGAGCGCCTCGCGGAAGGTCAGCTCCATCACCTTCTTGCCCTGGGCGTCGTAGGGGATCAGGGCGGGCACCGTCTGCTCGACGGCGGTCGGCAGTGCGGCGGTGGCCGCCGTGCGGACGGCTTCCGGGGTGACGCCCTGGGCGGCGAGCGCCTTGATCGCGATGCCCTCGGGCTCGGCGAGCAGGCCGAGCAGCACGTGCACCGGGGTGATCTCGGCGTTGTTCGCCTTCCGGGCCTCCTCCTGCGAGGCCACCACGACCTTGCGGGCCCGGGGGGTGAACCGGCTGAAGCCCTGGCTCGGGTCGAGGTCGTTCGGGGTGCCCGGGTCCTTGGGGACGAAGCGCTTCTGGGCGGCCTGCTTGCTGACGCCCATGCTGCGGCCGATGTCGGTCCAGGAGGCGCCGGAGCGGCGGGCCTGGTCGACGAAGTGGCCGATGAGGTGGTCGGCGAGTTCGCCGAGGTGGTCGGCGGCGATGACCGCGTCGGAGAGCTGGTCGAGCGCGTCGGTGTGGACCTGCTTGATCGCGGCGATCAGGTCGTCGAGGCGCAGCGGAGTGGTGTTGGGAGCAACGGGATTCTCCATGCGTCAACCGTAGGTTGTCGATCCAAGGATCGTCAACCATCGGTTGACGATGATTTCGGAGGTCTCCTTGCGAGTCCCGACGCGCCGAAGGGGCTCCGGCGGCCCGCGCTACGCGGTGGGCAGCAGTCGTTCCCGGACGGCGGCGATCCGCTCGGGCGTGACGCCGGCCGCGAGCAGGTAGCCGACCGGGTCGAACCCGTCGAGCGCGGCGGCCAGGGCGGCCTCGGCGGTGGTCCCGGCCTCGGCGAGCACCGCGTCGATCCGGCGGTACGGGTCGGGCAGGCCCAGCATCCCGTACAGCGGGCGGATGTTGGGGCCGCTCATCAGGTAGTCCTCGGTGATCGCGGCCCGTTCGACCCCGGCCAGGGAGAGCAGCAGGAGGGTGGCCAGGCCGGTGCGGTCACGGCCGGCGCCGCAGTGCACGACCACGCCACCGGGGCGGGCGCCGGCGATCACGGAGACCAGCGCGGCGGCGGCGTGCGGGCAGTGGTCCAGGTACGGGCGGAGCGCGAGCGGGGTGCCGTCCAGTCGTCCGTGGGTCTCCCACCAGGCGGGGCCGGCCAGTTCGTCCAGCGGGACGCGGACCAGCTCGACGTCCTCGGGGAGCGGGAGGAGCGGCTTGTACTCCTCGGCGTTGCGCAGGTCGACCACGGTGCGGACGCCGTGGTCGAGGAGGGTGTCCCAGCCCTCGGCGGTGAGGCGGTCCAGGTTGTCCGCCCTGACCATCGCGCCACGGGCGGTGAGCCGGCCGGCGGCGGTGGGCAGCCCGCCCAGGTCGCGGACGTTCAGGCAGCCGTCCCAGACGAGGGTGCGTTCCTCGGTGCTGCTCGGCGCGTACGTCGTCCGGTTCATGGGGTCCCCGTTTTCCTCGGTCGGGGGTCCCGTTACCCCCTCGTTATGAACGACTCCCGGGAGATCCGGATGGTTCCTCGCTGTTCGAGTCCTCGGAACCGGCTGTTCAGTGAAGCCGGAGGGGAGGGGAACCACGGGGAGGGGAACCACGGGGAGGGGAACCACGGGGAGGGGAACCACGGGGAGGAGAGGGTGCGGCGCGCTCAGGCGGCGGTCGGGGCCTCGGCCTCGGCGCGGACCAGCCGCTCCATCGGCTCGACCGCGATCTGGCCGAGCATCGAACCGGCCACGATCGCGCCGATCAGGAGGACGGTGGACAGCCAGGCCATGGTCGACACCGGCAGGGTGAAGGCGCCGACCACCCGGGCCGCGCACTCGGTCAGCAGCGCGGTGCCCCAGATGCCCGAGAACAGGCGCTCGTGGCGGCGGAACGCCCGCGACCCGGCCGCCCGGCCCTCGACCAGCCGCTGCCAGGCGGCGGCGCGCTCCGTCCGGCCCTTGGTGAGGAAGGGCATCAGCATCGGGGTCATCACCGGCCGGCCGATCAGCGCGGAGACCAGGATCGCCAGCGCCACGGTGCCGCTCAGGCCGCCGTCCTTGGCGATCATCAGCCGGGCGTCGCCGGTGACGAAGGTCAGCGCCAGGCCCGCCAGGTTGACGGTCAGCATCAGGGCGGCCCACAGGTTCAGCCTGCGCTCGCCCAGCAGGCCGAGGACGGTCCGGGCGGCCGGGAAGGCGCTGCTCCAGGCCAGCGCGGCGAACTCGCTCAGGCCGAGGGCCGAGTGCAGCAGGTAGTAGCCGGCCAGCGGCGCGGCCACGTCGAGGGCGAGCGGGCGGAGCCCGGAGACCAGCGGGTTGGGCGTCTTGGCGTGGGCGGCGGTGACGGCCAGGGCGGGAGCGGCGGCGGTGCGGGTGACGGCGGCGGCACTGACGGTCTGGCTCACGGTGGGTTCCTCCCCGGCTGGTGGCCGCGGGCCACTGCCCGCGTCGTGCCTCCAGTCTTTCCGCCGGACCCTCCGTCAGAGCAGTGCCGTCCGTTGCGTCATCCGCGTGACAGTTGTCATGGTGCGCGCCGTGACACCGCCTCCGACCTGCTGCTTTCCCTGCCCGTCGGGGAAGCGGATCGCCCCCCGGGGGGCTACTCCCCGACGGGGAAGGTCCACAGCTCGCGGCCCAGGGTGTCCAGGCAGCGGACGGTGCCGAAGCGCTCGTCCCCGGCGGACAGGAAGCCCCGGGCGGCCCCGGCCAGGACGGTCCGGGCGACGCCGTCGCCCGAGGTCCAGGCGCCGGTCAGCACCAGCGCCCGGTCGGCCAGCTCGGCGCGCTGCACCCGGGCCACCGAGGCGGTCAGCAGTGCGGCGTTGACCGCCTCCAGATCGGCGGGGAGCAGGTAGGTCTCCCCGGTGGGGGCGCGGTCCGCCTCGGCCCGGCGCCGCAGCTCCGGCAGGCCGTAGTGGCGGACGGCGGCGACGGCGTCGTCCAGCGGGAGCTGCCAGCGCGGCCCTGGCAGCACCTCCCACCAGACGTCCTCGCCGACCGGCAGCACCTCGCCGATCCGGGCCCGCCAGGTCTCGATGCCGTACCGGGTGCGCGGGTCGGGTCGGTGCCCGGGGAGGTCCGCGACGGCCCAGTCGGTGCGGCGGACCACGCTGAGGTCGAAGGTGAAGGGCACCCGGTCGGCGGCGGGGCGCTCGACCAGGCCGAGCAGCAGCCAGTGGGTGGCGTCCGGCAGGCTGAAGGTCCGGCGCCACCCGGTGAGGCCCAGGGCGCGCAGGGCGGGTGCGAGGTGCTCGCGCAGGCCCTTCGCGTGGAGCCCGTGGTGCTCGTGGAGCTCGTGGGCGGTCGTCATCGTGGTCTTTCCCTGCTCGTCGTGCTGCCGGTGGCGGTCCCCGCCGGGGAGCCGCGCCCCGTCGGTGGTGCTCTCCGCGGGGACGGGCCCCTGCGCCGGGGGAGAGGCCCGCCGGCGGGAGTTCCCCGTCGGTGCTGGTCTCCGGAGGGCCGGCCCAAACCCGGGAGGGGCGTGCGACCGGTGCCGGTACGGGTCGTGCGTACGCCCTCGAACGGGGGCGGGGTCGCAGTGGCGGGCCGGGGGTGCCGGCGGACCCGGCGTCCGGGTGCGGCGGCGGCCGGGTTGCTTCGCCCACAGACAACGTAGGGCGGACGGGCCCGCCCGGGCCGTGGGCGAACGGCGGCAGTTCTCGGGACCTTGGCCCCGGCCGCACCGGTCGTTCGGCCGGAGCCGAAGTGTTCGCCCGAATGGCGCATCATGTGGCGGGTGCAGAGTGCAGAGCGCCCCGGAGCGGGCACCGGCGGCCCCGTCGGCCGGTCCGGACCAGTACCACCCGACGGCCCGCCACCGGGCCCGGCCTTCGCCCGCCCCGACCTGACCGAGGCGGTCCGGGCCGCGCAGGACGGGGACGAGGAGGCGTTCCGGCTGCTGTTCCGGACGGTGCAGCCGGGCCTGCTGCGCTACCTGCGGGTGCTGGTCGGAGGCCGGCCGGAGGACGCGCAGGACGCCGAGGACATCGCGTCCGAGACCTGGCTGCAGATCGCCCGGGACCTGCGCGGCTTCTCCGGGGACGGGGACGCCTTCCGCGGCTGGGCCGCCACCGTCGCCCGCCACCGCGCCCTCGACCACCTGCGTGCCCGGCGTCGCCGTCCGGTCGCCGACCTGCCCGTCGAGCAGTTGGCCGAGCTGGCGGCGGGGGACGACACCGCGCGGGCCGCGCTGACCACGGTCGGCACCGCCGACGCGCTGGCCCTGATCTCCCGGCTGCCGCGCGACCAGGCCGAGGCCGTGCTGCTGAGGGTGGTCATGGAGCTGGACGCGGAGAGCGCCGCCCGGGTGCTCGGCAAGCGGGCCGGCAGCGTCCGGATGGCCGCCCACCGGGGGTTGCGGCGGCTGGCCAAGCTGGTCGAGCCGCTCGCGTCCGGGGGCGGCATCCCGGCCGCCCGGGCCGGCGGACGGGTGGCCCGCGCCGAGGCCGGTGCGGGGCCCGAAACCGCCGGAACGGCCGCCGGAACGGCCGCCGGAACCACTGCCGGGACCGCCCCCGGAACAGCCGCCGGAGTGAGCGCGGGCGAGGACACCGGGCGACCCACGGGGAAACCCGCGAAAAAAAGTTCTCCGCAGGGTGTGACAGAACGCCGGGCCGCGACGCTGAAGGACATGAGATGAGCACCAACCGATCCCGTCGGATCGACCGTGATGCCGCCGAGCAGCTGCTCGGCGGTGCCGTGGGCGGCCCGTCGGCCGGGCAGGACGCCTCGCTCACCGGACCGGACGGCGGTCCCGGGCAGCTCGCCCGGGTGCTCGCCGCGGCCGCCGCTCCCGCGACGGCCGAGGAACTGGCCGGGGAGGAGGCCGCCCTGGCCGCGTTCCGGAAGGCGAGTCTCGCGCCCGACCCGACAGTGACCCCCGTCCGGAGACGATCGATGGCAACCGCCGCGCTGGCCAGGGCCTTCAGCACGAAGGCCACTGCCGTCGTGCTCGGCGCCACCGCGCTGTGCGGGGTCGCCGTCGCCGCCGGAACCGGCAACCTGCCGTCCCCGCTGGGCGGCGGCCCGTCCGCGCCGGAGCACGGGCTCGCGGGCGGGGACGCGGCCGGCGGCCCCGTGCCGGCCTCGTCGACCGTCGGCCCGTCCGCGGGCGTGGCCCCGTTCGGTGCCGTGACGTCCGGCGCCGCCCGTCCGTCCGGCGGTTCCTCCGGCGGACCGCAGGCGGTCGTCCCGTCCGATCCCACGACGCCCGGCACCCCCTCGGCCGAGGGGCGCGGCCTGCGAACCGCCGCCCCGCCCGCGCTGCTCGGCCTCTGCACCGGCTTCACCGACCGAACGGCCAAGGGCGAGCACCCGAGCAAGCTGGTCGGCGACCCGCTGTACGGCCCGCTGGTCACGGCGGCCGGCGGCGCGGACCGGGTGACGGACTACTGCAAGGCCGCGACCGGCGACGAGGACGGCGACCACCAGGGCGCCACCACCTCGACGCGGGGGCCCGGGCGCCCCGGCACGGTTCCCGGTGCGGGAGCGGGCAAGGGCAACAGCGACGGCGGCCGGACCGGTGGCAGCGGCAACGGCAACGGCACTGGCACCGGAAGCGGCGGTACCGGAGACGGCAACGCCGACGGCGGCGGCAACGGCCAGGACACCGGCGGCGCCGGCACCAGACCGGGCAAGTCCGGCGTCACCCTCCCGCCCGCCCCCGGCACGCAGGACGTCCGCCCGAGCAAGCCCGACCGGTCCGAGAACCAGCAGTCGGCCGAGAGGTAACCCCGAGAACTCCGGGTGGGCGGCGAGCGACTCCCCCCGGGCTCGCCGCCCATCCGGAACAGCACCACCCGCAGTACCCGCACCATCCCGCACCCCGCGGGAAGCAGTACCACCCGAAGACCCCGGGTGGCCGGTCGGCTCCCCCGTGCCCACCGGCCGCCCGGCCGGCCCCGGCCGGACCGGTAGGCGCACCCCCCGGACGCGCCGCCGGACCGGCCGGCCCGGAAACGTGCGGCCCGCCCGCCCGCAGTCAGGGCGGGCCGCACCCCCGTGCCGGGGGGAGGGGGGAAACTTTCCAGTGCCCCGGGAACCACCACCTGTCCCGGGTCTGGGCCGCTTGGCCATTACGCCGGTTTGGGATCGTTGGAAAAGG
>NZ_JBVILX010000002.1:635237-704463 GCF_055580145.1 Kitasatospora sp. NPDC032121
CGAACCCCCCCCCCCCCCCCCCCCCCCCCCCCCCCCCCCCCCCCCCCCCCCCCACCACCCCCACCCCCCCCCCCCCCCCCCCCCCCCCCCCCCCCCCACCCCCGTGCCGGCGGCCGGGGGACCGCTGCCCGGTCCCCCGACCGCCACCCTCCGCCCCTGGTCGGGCCGTTCGGCCCGTACGGCGGTGCGGCTATCGTGCACAGGTGCACGAGGCGGCCCGGGACCCCGGGCAGGGCACGTGAGGGGAGCTCCAGGTGATCGGACGGGCGCTGAACGGGCGTTACGAACTCGTCGAGTTGCTCGGCGTCGGCGGCATGGCCACCGTGTGGCGCGGCGTCGACCGGGTGCTGGGCCGTCAGGTGGCCGTCAAGGTGCTCAACGGCGGCCTCGCCGACGACCCCCGCTTCGCCGAGCGGTTCAGCCGCGAGGCCCAGCACGCGGCCATGCTGGCGCACCCGAGGATCGTCATGGTCTTCGACTCCGGCGTGGACCAGGGCACCCCGTTCATCGTCATGGAGCTGGTCAGCGGCCGTTCGCTGGCCGCCCTGCTGGCGGAGCGGCAGGCGCTGCCGGTGGAGCGCGCCGTCGGCATCGCTGCGGCGGTCTGCGAGGCGCTGTCGGTCGCGCACGCGGCCGGGCTGGTGCACCGGGACATCAAGCCCGGGAACATCATGATCACCGACGACGGCGGCGTGAAGGTCGTCGACTTCGGCATCGCCCGGGCCGGTTCCTCCAACAACCTCACCCAGACCGCGAGCGTGCTCGGTACGGCCGCCTACCTCTCGCCCGAACAGGCCACCGCCTCGGAGCTGGACGGGCGGACGGACCTGTACGCGGTCGGCTGCGTGCTCACCGAGATGCTCACCGGCGCGACCCCGTTCACCGCCGACACCCCGGTGGCGATCGCCTTCAAGCACGTCAGCGAGCAGCCCCTGCCGCCGTCCGTCCGCCGCCCCGGCCTGCCGCCCGCGCTGGACGCGGCGGTGCTGCGGCTGCTGGCCAAGAACCCGGCCGACCGCCCGGCCGACGCGGCCGCCGCACGGGCCGAACTCCTCACCATCGTACCGGGGTTGATGGTCGGCGACCCGACCGCCGAACTGCTCGCGAACACCGCCGGGGCCGAGACCCGGTTCCTTCCGCCCGTGGCCGCCGCCCCCTCGCCGAACCAGCAGCACACCACCGTGCTGCCGCCCCAGCCGCCGGCCGCCACCTCGGTGATGGCGCCGATCCCCGTCCCCGCCCCGGCGCCGGCCCCCGTCCCCGCCCCCGCCCGCAGCCGGCGCAAGCCGCTGGTGCTCGGGGCGCTGGGCGTGGCGGGCCTCGCCGGGGTCACGGCGCTGGCCCTCACCGCCTTCGACGGACCGGCCGACGGTGCGGCCGCCGCCAAACCGGCCGCGGCCACCGCTCCGGCGGTGACGCCCACCACCCAGGCCACGACCCCCGCCCCGAAGGCCTCCACGCCGACCTCGGCGGCGCCCACCACCACCGCGCCCTCCACGCCCCCCGCACCCACCTCGGCCGTCCCGCGCAACCAGCCCGCCGCGCTGCAGATCCAGTCCTTCCGTCAGGCCGTCGCCCAGGCCCAGGTCGGCAAGGAACGGGACAAGCAGGCGGAGCTGCTGAGGATCCTCGACACCACCGCCGCGCGCCTCAACGAGGGCAACCCGGACGACGCCGCCCAGGAGCTCAGGAACGCCCAGAAGGTGGTCCGGGACATGGGAAAGAAGCACGCCGTCGACGTCCCGACGTACGCCAACTGGAACACCCGCCTCTCGGCCCTGTTCGCCACCCTCCACACCGCCGCCGACCTCCAGGACGACTGACGGTCCACCGGAGCGGGCCCGCAACCGCTCCTGCGTGATCGACGCCAGCCGCTCCTGAGTCCACCGCCTTGTCCACAGCCTGTGGACAAGGCGGTGGGTCCGACCCGGGTCCACGCCCGCGCCGACCGCTGGTACGGGCCCGCCCGCGCCGGCCGGCGGGTTCACTCCTGCTTCCGGATCCTCCGCTCGACGTTCCCCCGGATCGCCTGGGACGCCGTCCCGGCCGCGGCCGCGAGGAACACGAAGTTGTACCCGATCTGGAGCGTCACCACGAGCCTGGCCGTCTGCCCCGCCGGGGTGATGTCGCCGTACCCCACGGTGGCCATCGTCACGACCGTGAAGTACAGCGCGTCCAGCCGGGTCTCCAGCCCGGCGAACTCCGCCTTGCGCGAGCCCAGCACGAAGTACGTCCCCGCGAAGATGGTCAGCGCGAGGAAGATCAGGAAGATCAGCCAGACCACCGGCCGCTTGGCGGTGCCCCGCATCACGCCGATGATCTTGGCCAGCATCAGCCAGCTCATCCCGACCAGCGCGCCCACGAAGGCCAGCCAGCTCAGCTGCGGCCGGCGCTCGCCCAGCCACTCCAGCGGCAGGACGAAGTACCCGACCATCAGCAGCGTCGACGCGCACAGCAGCCAGAACCAGGCCCTCAGGTCGGTAGGCGGCGGCGGGTTCTCGGACATCCCGTCCAGCCTCGCCGCACCCGCTTCCGCCCGCCCTCCCGCCTGCTCCGGTCGGGCGAGCCCCGCCGGGCCCCGGGCTCCCCTTCAGGCCACCGGCCGAGAAGGCCCGGCCGGCCCGGCCCACTCGGTCGGTCCGGCCCCCGGCTCGTCCAGCAGCTCCAGCACCGCCAGGACGGCGAGCAGCCCGAGCGCCAGACAGAGCGTCACCAGCACCGTCGGGTAGCTCCACAGCACGAAGGCCAGTGCGGTGAGCGCGACCGCCAGCCAGCCCAGCGGGGCCTTCCAGCGGTGGACGAACCGGCCGACCGGCCCGAGCCGCAGGCCGGCCCGTCCGGCCACCCGCCGTACCCCGCCCAGCCCGGCGCGCCAGCCGCCCCGGACGGTGCGCGCCCAGCGCCCCGGGCCCGTGACCCAGGCGCCGAGCGCCACCAGCAGGCCGAGGGTGACCACCACCCGGACGGCCGAGCGCAGGTACCGCACCAGGGTGTCGTACACCGCCTGGGCGGCCGCCTGGTCGACGTCGGCCGGCAGCCGGTCCAGGTAGACGGCCCGGAACACGCTCAGCCCGACGCCCAGCAGCAGCGCCCCGCCCGCCATGCCGAGGGACGCCACCACCACGGCCCGGCGGCGCCGCGCGGCGAGCAGCACCCCGCCGAGCGCGCAGGCGCCGGCCAGCACCGGCACCCAGAACCCGGCCAGGTTCAGGACCCGCAGGGTGGTGCGGATCTCCGGCAGGGCGTCGGACTGCACCAGCGGGTAGGAGGTGTGGATCTCCGGGATCCGGGAGGCCAGCGGGATCCCCTGGTCGACCAGCTTGGACTTCACCCGGGCGATCACCGGGGCGAGGTCGAGCACCACGGTGTCGCCGTGCACCTCGACGGCGCCGCCGCCCTGCCCGGTCACCATCTGCACGACGGCGGCGTGCGCGTCCCGGTTGGCGTCCGTCCAGAGGGTGACGAAGGCGTCGCTGCCCACCAGCCGCTCGACCTGGGTGTGGACGAAGCCGCTGAGCCCGCCCTCCAGGGCCTGGCCGACGCCGCCCAGCAGCGCGCCGAGCTTGGGCTTGTCGTCCGGGGCGAGGCCGTCGAGCAGTGAGTCGAGCGGGAGCTTCTTCATGATCTCCGCGGTCACCCGGTCGGTGACGGCCGCCTTGATCCGGGGGTCCTCGGCCAGCGGGGCCATGGTCGCGAGGTAGCGGTCGGTGTCGCTGATCTCGGACCTCGCCCAGAGCGCGAGGGCGCCGAGCGGGGTGAGCACACAGGCCAGCACGATCAGCAGGGCGGCGAAGAAGGAGCGCACCAGGTGCCGGGGCGGGCGCGCTGCCGACCCGGCTGCCAACTGCTCGGCGAGCCGCGCCTCCTGGGCCTCGACGGCGCTCAGCCGGGCCCGCAGCTCGGCCAGTCCGTCACCGGCCCCGTCACCGGGCTCGTCACCGGGACCGTCGCCGGGACCGGAACCGGCACCGGGCTCGCCCCCACGCGTACCGTCGCGCTCGCCGCCGGGCTCGTCGGTGGGCATGCCGGGACTCCGTTCCTCCGGTGGGTGCACACCAGGAGACAACGGATCAGATCGGACGGCCAGTCGGGAGGGTCCGGGTGCCCGGACGGCCCCGGAACGCGGAAAGCCCCTGGTGGGTCACCAGGGGCTTTCCGGAGGCACGGAGGGAGGATCAGGCGGTCGTCTCGGGCCGCTTGGTCTCGGTGGCCTTGGTCACGTTGGTCGGCGTGACGGCCGGGCGGTCGGCGCTCTGCTGGGGAGCGGCGGTGCTCTGCGCGGTACCGGCGGCGTCCGCCGGGGTGTCGTCCTCGCGCATGGCCTTGGTCTCGGCCTTCAGGATGCGCATGGACTTGCCCAGGCCGCGGGCCATCTCGGGCAGCTTCTTCGATCCGAACAGCAGGACTACGACCGCCAGCACCACGAGAATGTGCCAGGGCTCAAGACCGTTCCGCAGCATCCCTGGCCACCGGTCCCTTCTTGTCTAGAGTCATGGCGGGCGCTAGCGCCCGTGCTGGCCAGTATGCCTGGCCCTGACGGCGAACGGATACACCGGCCGGGAAACGCTGGCCAAAAACCAGGTGCCGTTCAGGCGGATCGCGAGGACCGCGGTGCCCAGCTGGCCGAATACGGGTGCCGAAGCTCACATGCGCCGCTCGTGCCGGTGCGTTCGGTGCGTTCACCGGTGCGTTCGGCGCGTTCAGTAGACGAACGGCACCAGACGCTTCGACACCCGGCGGTACTCCTCGTACTCGCTCCCGAAGGCGTCCAGCAGCAGCTGTTCCTCGGCGGAGATCCGCCGGCCGTACGCGGCCAGCAGCAGGGCCGCGACCACCAGGGCGGCCACCCAGCTGCCGGTGCCGACCGCGTAGCCGGCCCAGACCAGCAGGCTGCCGGTGTAACCGGGGTGCCGGATCAGCCGGTACGGGCCGCCGCGGACCAGCTGCTGGGTCTCCACGGTGCGCAGGGTGCGGGTGTAGTACCGGCCCAGGGTGCGCATGCCCCAGGCCCGCAGCGCCAGCCCGGCGGCCACCGTGGCGACCCCGAACCAGCGCGCCCAGGCGGGCAGTTCGCCGATCCCGGCGCGGTCGAACAGCACCACGACCAGGACCGAGGCCGGGTAGCAGCCGAGCAGCAGCCGGGTCGACCCGCGGTCGCGGCGGTCGGCGTGCCAGGTGCCGGCGGAGGCGTCCTCGCGCCGGCGCAGGAGCAGCTCGTAGGCGATCCAGCAGAGCAGGCCGAAGAGGGAGAGGAGGGAGGGCACGGACATCAGGGCTCCCGGCGGTCGGATCCGAGGTGTGCCTCGACGGTCCTCCGACCGGGCCGCCGGTACACCCACCCGGGGGTGGACCCGCCGCGATCCACCTCCGGGTGGAGTTCCGGCAGGCCGTGACTCGCGTGGACCGGGCCGGGTGGGTCAGACGGTGGTGGGCTCGGGCTCGGGGGCGGGCGCGGTGGTAGTGGTGGCGGCCGGGAGGTGGCGCATCAGGCGGTAGGCCAGGGTCGCGGCGCCCAGTGCGAAGACCAGGCCGACCACGGCCGCGACGTGCAGGCCGTCGGTGAAGGCGGTGCGGGCGGTCTCCAGCAGGTCGGCGCCGACCCGGTCGGGCAGGTGGCCGGCGACGGTGACCGCGCCGCCGAGGGTGTCCTGGGCGGCCCGGGCGGCCTCGCCGTCGACGCCGGCCGGGAGGGCACCGTCCAGCCGGTGGCGGTAGACCGCGGCGCCGGCCGCGCCGAGCAGGGCGATGCCGAGCGAGCTGCCGAGCTCGACGGCGGTCTCGGAGGTGGCGGAGGCGGCGCCGGCCCGTTCGACCGGGGCGGCGGAGACGACCATCTCGGCGGTCATCGTCATGGTGCCGACCGTCCCGGCGGCCAGCACGCCCGCCGCGGTGAGGATGAGCGCCAGCGGGGAGTGCGCCCCGACCCGGGTCATCATCGCGAAGCCCGCCGAACCGACCAGGAACCCGCCGCCCATCAGTACCGCCGGGCGGACCTTCCCGGCCAGCGCCGAGCTGATCCCGACCGCCGCGCCGACGCCCAGGCTCGGCACCAGCGACCAGAGCGAGGCGGTCAGCGGGCTCATGCCCTTGACCAGCTGGAGGTACTGCGAGGTGAAGAGCGAGAAGCCCATCATCGCGAACATCGCGATGCTGTTGACGCTGATCGCGCCGCTGAAGGTGCGGATCCGGAACAGGCTCAGGTCGAGCAGCGGGTCGGCGGCGGTGCGCTGGCGCCGGACGAAGGCGGCGGCCAGCAGCAGCCCGACGGGGATGGCGAGCCCCGGCAGCGGGCTCCAGCCGTCGACGGCGACCGTCTTGACGCCGTAGACCAGCGGCAGGATCGCGGCCAGCGAGAGCGCGGCGCCGAGCAGGTCGAAGCGGCCGGTGCGGCCGGGGGAGCGGTACTCGGGGAGCAGGACGGGCGCGGTCAGCAGCACCAGGGCCATCACCGGGACGGCGAGCAGGAAGGCCGAGCCCCACCAGAAGTGCTCCAGCAGCAGGCCGCCGGCGACCGGGCCGAGGGTGGCCCCCGCGGTGAGGACGCCGCCCCAGGCGCCGAGGGCGATCTGCCGCTGCCTGGGGTCGTGGAACATGTTGCGGATCAGCGCGAGGGTCGAGGGCATCACGGTGGCCCCGGCCGCGCCGAGCACCGCGCGGGCCGCGATCAGCTGGCCGGCGTCGTGCGACCAGGCGGCCAGCAGCGAGGCGCCCGCGAAGCCGGCGGCGCCGATCATCAGCAGCCGGCGGCGGCCGATCCGGTCGCCCAGGGCGCCCATCGTGATGAGCAGCCCGGCCAGCAGGAACGAGTACATGTCCATGATCCACAGCTGCTGGGTGCCGCTCGGCGCCAGCGTGGTGGAGATGTACGGGACGGCGAAGAAGAGCACGCCCATGTCCATGGTGAGGACGAGGGTCGGGAGCAGGAGGACGGCCAGGCCGATCCATTCGCGGCGGCCTGCGCGGCCGGTGGTTGCGGTCATGGGGAAGACGGTACGGATGTGTCAGACGTCTGTCTAGTACAAATGTGCAAGACATCCGTCCAGGACTTCCGTAGGATCAGGGCATGGGAAACCGCGAAGACCTGATGGCCGGCGCCAAGCGCTGCCTGTACGAGAAGGGCTACGGGCGCACCACCGCCCGTGACGTCGCGACCGCCTCCGGCGTCAGCCTGGCCGCGATCGGCTACCACTTCGGCTCGAAGGAGGCGCTGCTCAACGCGGCGATGATCGAGGCGATCGGGGAGATGGGGGCGGCCATGGGAGCGGTCGTGATCGCCGCCAACCGGGTGTCGGACGACCCGGAGGTGCGCTTCGCCGCCGTCTGGGACGGCCTGCGGGGCGTCTTCGTCGAGCACCGCGGGCTCTGGGCGGCCCAGTTCGAGGCGCTCGCCCAGGCCGGGCACGCCCCCGACCTGGCGCAGGCCTTCGCGGCGGCGCAGAAGGAGGGACGGCTCGGGCTGGCCGCCGTGTTCCAGGGGGTGTCCGAGGTGCCGGACACCGAGGAGGAGGTCGCCCGCGGGGCCTTCTACCAGACCCTGCTGGCCGGCTACTGCGCCCAGTGGCTTGCCGCGCCCGAACTCGTGCCCAGCGGGCAGGACTTCCTGCGCGGACTGCGGCTGGTCAGCGACAGCGTGTTCAACCCCGTGGAGCCCCCGCCCGCTACGCGGTGACGGCCGTCAGCAGCACCACCGAGTCGACGTGCGCCAGCAGCCCGTGCCGCTCCTGCGGGACGGGCTCCAGGTGGCCGGCCGGCAGTTCCAGCCGCCGGCCGGCGATGGTCAGCGAGACCCGGCCGCGCAGCACCTGGACACTGCCCGCGGTGGGCGGGTTGTGCTCGTCCAGCGCGGTGCCCGCGGTCAGCGCGATCACGGTCTGCCGCAGCATTCCGTCGTGCAGGACCAGGTGGGCGCTGCGCCCGTGCGGACTCTCGGCCGCCCGGGCGGCGTGCTCCACGGCGAGCTGTTCGAGATCGGGCATCGCGCCTCCTCCTCGCTCCGGGTCCGGGCGCACTCCGTGTGCCCAGGGTCGCGGACGCCCGGGCGGCCCGCACCCGGAGGCGCCGCGCCCTGATCCGACGGAATCCGGGAGACCGGCCCCGGGCCGTCCCACCCGAGCAGTCCGAGGTGCGGCCCCCGCCGACTGCCCGCATCGTGGAGGCATGGCGACCAACCAGAGAATGTTCAGCGGTTTCCAGGTCAACCGTCCGGTGCTGGCCGGTGGCGTGGCGCTCACCGCGATCGGCACGGTGCTCAGTGCGGCCGGGGCGACGATGGTCTGCGTGGCCCTGCTCGCCGCGGGGCGCACGTGGGTGCGCGGCCTGGAGGCGCGACCGGCCGCGATGGCCCAACGGGCCCTGCGCGAGGCGCGGGTGGCGTCCACGGCGGGCTGGGAGGCCTGGCGCGCCGAGCACAGCTCGCCCAACTGAGCCGGGACGGCCGCAGGTGAGGGCGCCGGTACGGGTACGGCGGGCCGCCCGAGGGCGACCCGCCGCAGCGTTCGAACGGCCCGAGCGGCCTGAACGGCCCTACAGGCCGAGCGACTTGGCGATGATGCTGCGCATGACCTCGCTGGTGCCGCCGTAGATCCGGAACACCCGGTTGTCGGTGTAGAGCCGGGCGATCGGGTACTCCAGGATGTAGCCGTAACCGCCGTGCAGCTGGAGGCACTTGTCGATCACGGTGGAGGCGGACTCGGTGCAGAACAGCTTCGCCGCGGCCGCGTCCGCGACGGTCAACTCGCCGTTCTGGTACAGCTCCAGCGCCCGGTCCACCATCGACTGCTGCGCCACCACCTGGGCCTCGCAGTCGGCCAGGGTGAACTTGGTGTTCTGGAACTCGGCGACCGCCTTGCCGAACACCTTGCGGTCCTTGACGTACTGCACCGCGAACCGCACCGCCGCCGCGGCCGCCGCGTACGCGCCGACGGCGATCGCGAGGCGCTCCTGCACCAGGTTGTGGGTCAGGTAGGAGAACGCCCGGCCCTCCTCGCCGAGCAGGTTCTCCACCGGAACACGGACGTCGTCGAACGCCAACTCGGCGGTGTCCGAGGTGCGCAGGCCGATCTTCTGGAGCTTGCGGCCGACGGTGTAGCCCTCGGAGGCGGTGTCCACGCAGAGGATGGACAGTCCGGCCCGGCGGTTCTCCGGGTCGTGCGGGGCGGTGCGGCAGACCACCAGGACGAGGTCGGCCAGCACGCCGCCGGTGATGAAGGTCTTGGCGCCGTTCAGGACGTAGTGGGTGCCGTCCTCGGAGAGCCGCGCGGTGGTGGAGATGCCCGCGAGGTCGGAGCCGGCGCCCGGCTCGGTCATCGCGATCGCGGTCATGATGTCGCCGGAGACGAAGCCGGGCAGCCAGCGCCGCTTCTGCTCCTCGTTCGCGTACTCCAGCAGGTAGGGCAGCACCAGGCCGGTGTGCACGCCGGAGGAACCGAAGCTGACGCCCGCCCGGGCGGTCTCCTCGGCGATCACCGCCTGGTACTTGAACCCGCTCTCGCCCGCGCCGCCGTACTCCTCCGGCACCTCGATGCCGTAGACGCCGAGCGCGCCGAGCTGCCGGTAGAAGTCGCGCGGCGGGTGGCCCTCGGCCTCCCAGCTCTCGTAGACCGGGACGACCTCGTTGGCGATGAAGTCCCGGATGGTCTCCCGGAAGGCCTCGTGGTCCTCGTTGAACACGGTGCGGCGCACGGCGGCGCTCCCTTCGACGGCACCGGCCGGGGCTGCCGACCGGAGCGGAACGTGCCTGGTGATGGCCCCACAAGTTAATCGGGGCTAGCTTCGGCTGTCCAGAGTCGGCCGGAGGTGAAAAGCCCGTGGGGAAAGGCTTGGAGGGGCGCGAAGTGAATCCTTGCTAGCCTTCCGTCGACGCTCGCAGGAGAGGGGGCCCGCCATGGTGGTCCGACGGCCGCCCGGGCGGCGCGCCCAGATCCTGGCCGTGGCCGCCGACCGCTTCCACCGCAGCGGCTACCACCAGGTCTCGATGACCGAGGTCGCCGCCGGCGTCGGGATCACCGCGCCGGCGCTCTACCGGCACTTCCGCGGCAAGCCCGAACTGCTCGACCGGGCCGTCCTCCTGGGCCTGGACGCGCTCGCCGAAGGCCTGCGCGCGGCCCGCACCACCGCCGACCTCGGCAGCGCGCTGGCCGCCGTCGCGGTCGGCCACCGTCCGCTCGGCACCCTGGTGCAGCGCGACGCCCGGCTGCTGCCGCCGGCCCGGCGGGCGGCGCTGCGCCGTGAACTGCGCGCCGACGTCGCGCTGATGGCCGCGGTGCTGCGCGCCGAACGGCCCGAACTGGTCGCCGGGGACGCCGAGTTGCTCTGCTGGTCGGCGCTCTCGGCCTGCGCCGGGCTGTCCTACCAGTCGGCGGCGCCGCAGCCCCGGCGGGCCGAGGCGCTGCTGCGCGCGATGGTCGCGGCCGTCCTCGCGGTCCCTCTGGACGGTGCGGTCCCCCTGGACGGTGCGGTCCCCCTGGACGGTGCGGCCACAGGGTCCGTCGGCGTACCGGTGACGCGGCCGGTGGCGCGGCCGACGCCGGAGCCCAGAGCGCGGGCGCGCCGGGAGGAGCTGCTCGCGGCGGCCGTGCGGCTGTTCCACCAGCGCGGCTTCGACAACGTCAGTACCGACCAACTCGGCGCCGCCGTCGGCATATCCGGCCCGAGCGTCTACCGGCACTTCGACAGCAAGGCCGAGCTGCTCGCCGCCTCGCTGGTGCGCAGCCGCGAACGGCTCTGGCACGAGGTCGACGGCGCGATCGCGGCCGCCGCCGGGCCCGGGGCGGCGCTGGAGGCCGGGCTGGGCGCGTACGTCGGCTTCGCGCTGCGCAACGGCGACTACCTGGGCGCGATGCTCAGCGAGACGGAGCGGCTGGCCCCGCCCGACCGCCGGGCCGCGGTCGACTTCCGGCGGGACTTCCTGCGCACCTGGGTCGGACTGCTGCGGCAGGTGCACCTCGGGTACGACGCGGCGACCGCCCGGATCCGGGTGCACGCGCTGTTCGCGCTGGTCAACGACGGGGTGCGGAACCGTCCGCACTGCGCCCGGCCGGACCTCGGGGACTGCCTGCTGCGGCTCGGCCGGGCGGTGCTGGGCGTTCCCGGGGAAGGGCCGTCCTGAGCAGCGAGCGGCGAAGCGGCGCGGGGGCCTGGCGGAGGAGGGTGTGGGGGTAGTGGTCCCGCGCGTCGACGCCGCGGTCGGACCGGGTGGTGCCCGCGTTCCCGTCGTCGCCCTGCCGGGCGTCGGCCGTCCCGCCGTTGCTCTGCTGGGCGCCGACGCTCCCGCTGTCGGGGCCGTCACCGCGAGGCCGTGGTGCTGGTTGCCCGCAGGAGAAAGAAATGGTCGACGGATAGTCGCACTGGCACACTGAGGACCCATGTCTGATGGTGCCCCGCCCGAGCCCACCCCCGACGAGGAACTGCGGACGACCGAGGTCGATCTCGGCGGCCTGGTGAACGTCCTCGCCACCCACCTCTACTCCACCCCGCTGGTCGCCCTGCGCGAACTCGTCCAGAACGCCCACGACTCGCACACCCGCCGGCTCCTGGAGGACCCGGACGGCGAACACCGCCCGCTGATCCGGGTGCGTGCCGACGCCGCCCGGCGCACCGTCGCCATCGAGGACACCGGCGCCGGCCTCACCGAACCCGAGATCCACTCCTACCTGGCCACCGTCGGCACCGGCTACACCCGGATGCTGCGCGAACTGACCGGGAACCAGGAGCTGATCGGCGCCTTCGGCCTGGGCTTCCTCTCCGCCTTCTCGATCGCCGACGAGGTCACCGTCACCACCACCTCGCACCGCGAACCGCGGCTCGGCCACCGCTACCGCAGCCGCGGCGGCGAGCAGTACCAGGTCGAGCCGGTGCCCGCCCGGCCCCACCCGGGCACGGTGGTCGAGCTGGCGCTCAAGCCCGAGCACGGCCACCTCGCCGACGAGGACGTCCTGCGCGACGTGCTCGGCCGCTACTGCGTGCTGCTGTCGATCCCGGTGTACGTCGGCGCGGACGAGCGGCCGGTCAACTCCGTCGAGGTGCCCTGGCGGCAGCAGGCCCTCCCGTCGCCCACCGCCACCCCCGGCCGGGACGCTTCGCGCCGCCCCTCCGACGGCGACCAGTACGCCGCCCGGATGCGCTTCGCCGCCGCGTTCGGCCGCCGCTTCGAGCCGCTCACCGCCTTCCCGGTCCAGCCGGTCGAGGGCGTGACCGACGCGGTCGGCCTGCTCTGGGTCCAGGACGGCGGCAGCTACGGCACCAGCGACAACCGCGACCTCGCCGTCTACCTGCGCGGCATGCTGCTCGCCGAGGACGCCCGCGACCTGCTGCCCCGCTGGGCCGGGTTCATCGGCGGCGTGGTCGAGTCCAACCGGCTCACCCCCACCGCCAGCCGTGAGGACCTCCAGCGCGACGAGCACTACCACGCGCTCCGGAAGGTCCTCACCGACGCCATCGTGGACGGCCTCTACGAGACCGCCCGGCTGCGGCCCGCCGCGTGGCGCCGCATCCTCACCCGGCACGGCACCGACCTGCTCGGCGCCGCGCTCTGCGACGAGCGGCTGTTCACCCTGCTCGCCGACGACGTCCCGGTGCCCACCTCCCAGGGCGACCTCACGGCCGGCGCGCTGCGCGCGGCGGGCGGCGGCGCGGTGCACCTCGCGATCGGCAGCGGCGGCGGCTTCGAGGAGATGCTGTACCGGGCGATGCGGGTGCCGATCGCGCGCGGCGACCGCTACGCCGTCCGGCCGTTCCTGCACCGCTACGCCGAGCTGCGCGGCTGCCGGGTGGTCGAGCTGGGCAGCGAGAAGGGCGACCGCGAGCTGTTCCGCGACCCGGAGCACCCGCTGCCGCAGCACGAGGCGGCCTGGCTGGCGGGCGCCCTCGCCGACCCGGGCGAGCAGCTCGTCCCGGCCCGCTTCGACCCGCCCGGCCTGCCGCTGGTGCTGGTGCCGGACCGCGAGGCCGAGCTGAAGGCCAGGATCGAGGACGACCAGGCGGACGCCCGGATCCCGTCCGCCGCCCTGCGGCTGGCCCGCGCCTTCACCGCCCGCACCGACGGCGGGGTCAGGGCCCGGCTGTACCTCAACCTGGACAGTCCGGCGGTCCACGACCTGCTCGCCGCCTACCGCGCCGGGCACACCGGCAGCGCGACGGCGGCCGGGCTGCTCCGCTCGATCAAGGTGATCATGGCCGCGGCCTCGTCCGGCCCGTCCGAGGGCGACCTCACCACCGCGCTGAGCGGCATCGGCACGGCGGTGTCCGCCCTGACCGCCGCCGTCCCGGCCGGTCTGCCGGAGGTCCCGGACAGCCCCGGCGTCCTCTCGGAGGAGCCGTGACGGACGGACTGTCAGTGGGGTGCGGTAGACAACTCATCAGCACGACGCAGGGGGAACGGGCATGACCACCGACATCTGGGCCTGGGTGCGCGACACCCACCGGCAGCTCGCCGAGGCCGGCCACCACCGGCTGGCCGACGCCATCGTCGAGCTGCCCGAGCACGCCACCGAGGGGCGCAACGAGCAGCTGGACGCGCTCTACCCGGAGGCGGTGGCCGCCGCCCGGGCGCTCGGCCTGCCCTGGGTCGAGGTCTACCTGCGGCACTGGCGGATGCAGAACCTGCTGAACAAGCGCCAGCAGGGCGAGGCGGTGCTGCCCGAGGCGGTCGACCTGCTGGACTTCGCGCACCGGGAGGAGACGGCGGGCTGCCCGCAGTCCGTCTGCGTGGTGCAGGACTTCGCGATCTGCCACGCCCGGGTCGACGGACCGGGGTACGTGGCCGAGCGCCTCGCCGTGGTCGGCGAGACGCTCGGCCGGATCGAGCCCGACCGGGCCTGCTACGACTGCCTCTCCCGCGAGTACTCCGACGCCCTGGAGGACGACGGCCGGGCGGGCGAGGCGCTGGACCACCTGGACTCCGCGGCCAACCGGATGCGGGCGGCCGGCCAGTCGGTCTCGCTCCGCTTCCACCAGGCCCGGGCCGGCACCCTGCACCTGCTGGGCCGGCACGAGGAGGTGCTGGAGCTGCTGGACACCGCCGAGCGGGCCGAGCAGGCGCAGGGGCGCCGGCTGGACGAGCGCGACCAGCGCTGGGGCGCCCTGCTGCGGGCCCGCGCCTTCGCCTCGCTCGGCCGCACCGAGGAGGCGCTCGCCCTGCTGCCCGAGCGGGCCGAGGCCGAGCGCCACGCCGACCTGCGCCCCGCCTGGACGCAGACGGTCGAGCTGCTGGTCGCGGCCGGAGCACGGGAGAACGACGCCGAGCTGGGCGCCGTCCTGGCCGGCTGGGTCGGCTACCTGGACGGCGTCGGCGCGCACCGCCCGTGCGTGGACCTGTTGCTGGCGGCGGGTCGGCTCGCGCTCGCCCGGGGCGCCCGCACGGTGGCGCTGACGCTCGCCGCGACGGGAGAGCGTAAGCTCACCCGGTTGCGTCGCACCGACGGCGTGTCGGAGCAGGTCGCGGCCCTGCGCGCGGCCGCCGAGGCACTGCCGGAGCCCGAGCTGCCCGTCCCGCCGGGCGAGCTGACGGCGCACCTGGCCGAGACCGGGGTGCCCTACGAGACCGGCGCCGACCTGCTCTCCGCCGCCCTGGACCGGTACCGGGGTGAGCAGGCCGGCGCTACCGGGCTGGCGGTGCTCCTGGCCACCGTGCTGGGCGGCCTCGGCCACGCCCGGGCCGCGGCCGAGCTGCTGTGGCGGTACGTGGAGCAGGACGCGGCGGACCGCGAGCTGACCGGCGCGCTCGGCGAGATGCTGATCGAGGCCAGGGACGCCGAGGGCATCCGCCGGCTCGCCGACCGGGTGTCCGTCACCGCCCCCGCCGACGGGCACTGGATACGCGCCCGCTGGGCCGCCACCGAGGGCCGCTGGGCCGAGGCGCTGGAGCGGTGCCGGACGATCCTGGCACTGGACGACGAGGTGATCAACACCCGCCGTCTCGCCGCCCACGCCGCCACCGAGCTGGGGGACCACGCCACCGCGCAGCGGATGTACCTGGAGCTGTTGGAGCGCGCGGCGCCGGCCGACGGCGCCGCCGAGGGGGAGGGCCACCGGCAGGTCCAGGAGCCGGACCTGTGGCACCTGATCACCGCGGCCACCGCCAACCGCGACTGGGCCGTGGTCCGCTCCACCGGCGCGCTGCTCGACATCGAGTTCGACGAGCCCGAGGGCCCGGTGGACGAGGAGTGGCAGCTCGTCACCATCCGCGCCACCCGGACCAACGGCGCCACGTCCGACCTGCCCGCGCTCCGGACGGGCCCGGCCACCGCCCGCATCCTGCCGGTGCTCGGCGACGACCTCACGCTCAACCACGGCGACGTGGTGGTCTTCGCCCCGGCCCTGCTGGAGCGCCCGCCGGCCGAGGACGCGCCCGAGGAGGAGCGGCGGCACTGGCGCCCGGTGTTCGAGCTGCTCACCCTGCTCGACCCGGCCGGGTACACCACGTACTGGATCGACGGCGCCTGGCCCGGGGACGAGCGGTGGTCGGCCCTGCGCGAGGAACTGCACGACGCCGGCTACGCGGTCTGGGTCTACAGCGGGGACCAGTACCGGATCACCGACCCGGCGGACGGCGGCGACACCCTGCCCGGCGTCTACGCGGCCCTCGGCGTGCCGCCGACCGCCTCGGCCGCCGAGGCCGACGCCCTGCTGCTGCGGCTGACCGACGGCCTGGCGCACCCGCTCGCCTGGCCGGCGCTGGCCGAGGCGGCCGGCGCGGACCTCGCCCGGCACGAGGAGACGGTCGAGCGCTACGGGCTCTGACCGCCCCCGACCACGCGGCCCCGGTGGGCCGGCCCTCCCGGGCCCCCGCCGGGGCCGCGTGCTTTCCGGCCGCGTTCCCGTCCGCGGTCCCGGCCAGGGAACCATCCGGCCCCCCGCCGAGTCTTTGTCAATGCTTTACTGTTTCATTGCCAAGACTCGACCCTCCCGGAGTGCCGCACCGTGACCAGCCTCGCCCTCGGCCCGTCCTGGCTCGATCCGACGACCCTGATCTCCACCTTCGGCCTGATCGGCATCCTGGCCGTCGTCTTCGCCGAGTCCGGTCTGCTGATCGGCTTCTTCCTGCCGGGTGACTCCCTGCTGTTCACCACCGGCCTGCTGGTGGCCGGCGGCACCTACCTGCACCAGCCGCTCTGGTTGGTCTGCGCGCTGGTCGTGGTTGCCGCGGTGGCCGGGGACCAGGTCGGCTACCTCTTCGGCCGCAAGGTCGGCCCGAGCCTCTTCCGCCGCCCCGACTCCCGGGTCTTCAAGCAGGAGAACGTCGAGAAGGCCGCCGCCTTCTTCGACCGGCACGGACCCAAGGCGATCGTGCTGGCCCGCTTCGTGCCGATCGTGCGCACCTTCACCCCGATCGTCGCGGGGGTGAGCAGGATGAACTACCGAAGCTTCGTGGTGTTCAACGTGCTCGGCGGGGTGCTGTGGGGCGGCGGCGTCACCGTGCTCGGCTACTTCCTCGGCCAGATCCCGTTCGTCCGGGACAACATCGAGGCCATCCTGGTCGGCATCGTGCTGGTCTCGGTGATCCCGGTGGCGATCGAGCTGCTGCGGGCGCGCCGCTCCGGCGCGGCGCGGGCCGCCCGCCACCGCGCCGGGTAGGCGTCCGCCGCTCCGGCCACGGGACGCCGCGTACATGTGCGTCAAGCTGTTCGATCAGGCAAGGTGTAACCCGAGATCGAGCGGCGGCAGACGGCCGCCAGGGGTGGCGAGGAGCGGAAGTGCCTAAGCGGGGCCGACCGGGAGCGGGCAAGCGGGCGAGGGGAGGCCGGGCGGTCCGACAGGCGCGGCAGACACCCCCGACGCCGGTGCACCCCGCCGACGCCCCGCCGACGGAGGGCCTGCTCGGCCACGCCGCCCCGCCGGTCGAGCCCACCACCGTCGTCCCGCTCGCCCCGCCCGTCCCCGAGACCAAGGGGCTGCTGGCCCCCGAGCCCGAGCCGGCGCCCGCGTCGGTGCCCGCGTCGGCGGCCCGCCCCGAGACCGGGCGGGCCGAGGCCGGACGGACCGAGGCCGAGCGCCCGGTCCGTCGCCGCTCGGTCGCCGAGGACACCCTCACCCCCGAGGAGTGGAGGGCGGCCGGCTACACCCCGCCCACCGGCATCCCCATACCGGAGCTGACCGCCGGCGCTCCCGGCGAGGCGCCCTGGCCGGACCGGATGCGCACCCTGCTGCGCACCCCGATGTCCGAGCGGCCCGCCTTCGAGCGCACCGCCCGCGAGATGCACCCCTCCTCGGGCGTCACCCGCAACGTCCCGCGCATCCTCGACCTCACGCTGCGCATCGGCGAGCTGCTGCTGGCCAGCGGCGAGGCCGCCGAGGACGTCGAGGCGGCCATGCTCGGCATCGCGCACGCCTACCGGCTGGACCGCTGCGAGCCGCAGGTCACCTTCACCCTGATCGGCATCTCGTACCAGCCCTCGCTGGTCGAGCCGCCGGTCACCGCCGACCGCGTGGTGCGCCGCCGCACCTCCGACTACACCCGGCTCGACGCGGTGTACGAGCTGGTCGCGGACATCACCGCGGAGAAGGTGACGGTCAACGACGCCTACCGCCGGCTCGCGGTGATCCGCCGCAACCGGCACCCGTACCCGGCCTGGTTCCTCGCCCTGACCACCGGTCTGCTGGCCGGTGCGGCGACCTTCCTGGTCGGCGGGAAGATGGACGACAAGGGCTGGCTGGTGTTCGCGAGCGCCTTCGTCGCGGCCGTCCTCGGCGACCGGCTGGCCTCCGCGCTGGCCAAGCGCCGGCTGCCGGAGTTCTACCAGTTCGTGGCGGCCGCGATGCCGGCCGCCGCCTCCGGGATCATCCTCTCGCTCAACGACTGGGGCCTGCGCGGCTCGGTCGTGATCACCGGCGGACTGTTCGCCCTGCTGCCCGGGCGCGCCCTGGTCGCCGCCGTGCAGGACGGCCTGACCGGCTTCTACATCACCGCCGCCGCACGCCTGTTGGAAGTGGTCTACCTGGTCGCGGGCATCGTGATCGGCGTGATGGTGATCCTCTACCTGGGCGTCGGCTTCGAGGCGAACCTGCGCCCGGACGAGAGCCTGGTGGGCGTCAACTACCCGCCGGTCCAGATGGTCGCGGCGATGGTGCTGACCCTGGCCTTCGCGACACTGCTCCAGACCGACCGCCGCGCCCTGGCCCTGGTCACCGTCAACAGCGGCATCGGCTGGGCCAGCTACGGCGCGCTGGTGTACAACGCGGGCGTCAACCCGATCGCGGCGACCGGCGTGGCGGCCGGCCTGGTCGGCCTCTTCGGCCAGCTGATGGCGCGCTACCGCAACGGTTCGGCGCTGCCGTACGTGACCGCCGCGATCGGCCCGCTGATGCCCGGTTCGGCGCTCTACCTCGGGATGCTCGCCTTCGCCCAGGGCCACTCCAGCGCCGGCCTGGTGTCGGTCTTCCGGGCGGCGGCGATCGCGATGGCGCTGGCGGTCGGGGTGAACCTGGGCGGGGAGATCGCCCGGCTGTTCATGAAGCTGCCGGTCGGCGCCGAGCTCCCGTCGCTCTACCCGGCCATGCCGCGCCGGGCGGCCAAGCGCACCCGAGGATTCTGACCGGACGTCGGCCGGTGTCGGGGGCGAGTCGGACCCCGGGCCACGTCACGGCAGGCAGGACGCAGGACCAGGAACGAAGGTAAGACCCATGACGACACTGCTGGACGGCTACCGCGAGCACATCGTCGCCGCGCACAAGCAACCGCTGTTCCTGCTGTTGGTCGGATTCATCACCTCCTTCGTCTGCATCCGGTTCAGCGTCCGGATGATCCGCGCCCAGGTGCGCTGGTGGCCGGGCAACGTGACCCCGGGCGGCCTGCACATCCACCACATGGTGTTCGGCCTGGGCTTCCTGCTGCTCGGCGGCATCGGGGTGTTCGCCACCTACGGCGGGCACCCGTGGATCAACTGGTTCGGGCTGGCCTTCGGCATCGGCTGCGGCCTGGTGCTGGACGAGTTCGCGCTGATCCTGCACCTGGACGACGTGTACTGGAGCGAGCAGGGCCGCAAGTCGGTGGACGCGGTGATCTTCGGCATCCTGTTCACCTCCCTGCTGCTGGTCGGGTACGTGCCGCTGGGCGTGGTGCCCGGCGAGGAGACCAGATGGGGCCTGGTCACGATCCTCTCGGTGAACGCGCTGGCCTCGGTGATCACCCTGATCAAGGGGAAGGTGTGGACCGGCCTGCTCGGGATCATGGTCCCCGGCCTGTCCTGGATCGGGGCGATCCGGCTGGCCCGCCCGAGCAGCCCGTGGGCCCGCTGGCGGTACGCCACGCGCCCCCGCCGACGGGCGCGCGCGCTCCGGCGCGAGCGCCTGCTGCACCGGCGCGCGGACCTGGCCCGCACCTGGCTCTTCGACCTGATCGCCGGGGCGCCCGACAAGGTGCCGGCCAACCACCCGGCCGCGCACCGGGTGGCCGAGCGGATGGCCGCCCGGGCCACCGCCCACCTCGACGCGCACGCAGCCCGGGCGCTGGCCCGCCGACAGGCCCGGCTGGTCGACCGCCGCTCGGTGGCCGCGGCGGGGGCGGGGGGCCCGGGCGCGGCGGACCCGGCGCCCGGGGTGGCCGAGGCCGGTCCGGCCCGCTCCCGCCAGGCGCAGCAGCGCCGCCGTACCGTCCGGGCCGGGCGCAGCCGGGCCTTCGCCGTCGCGCCGCTCGGGCCGGAGAGCCGGCCCGAGCGGCAGCCCCGGCCGCGGAAGCACACCCGACGGATCGGCCGGTAGCCCGCGGCGCTCCGCGCGCGCCGGCGTGCCGGTGCGACGGCCCGGCGTGCTCGGCTGTTCGCTCGGTCGTCGCGCTGGGCCTGTTCGCTCAGCCAATGCCGAGATTGGTCAGATCATCTGATAGTCACCCGACCAGCCGAGCATTTTCCAGGCGTGAAGGCCGCCGGAATTGAGAACATGAGCGCCATGTGACCGTTCTGTCACGTGATGGGACGATTCATCGGACCTCCCGCCGCCCCGGCCCGTCCACCCGCGGGCCGCGCACCGTCCGACGCCGTCCCCTCCGGACCCGTCAGAAGGGATGCCGCGTGGCGCGCAGGATCCTGCCGGCCCTCCTGTTGTCCCTCACCGCCCTGCTCCCCGCCGCCCAGGCCGCCCCAGCGGCCCCCGCCGCCCCCGCGGCCCCCGCGCCGACGGTCGGCCGGGCCGCGGACCAGGACCCCTACCCGAGCACCGAGGAGATCGACCGGGCCCGGGCCGAGGCCGAGGGCAAGGCCTCCTCGGCCGCCGCCCTGGAGGCCGCGCTCACCGCCGCCCGGGCCGAGCTGGACCGGGCCGGACGCGCCGCCGAGCAGGCCGTCGAGGCCTACAACGGCGCCCAGCTCGCGCTCGCCCGGGCCCGCGCCGAGGAGGCGGCCGCCGCGCGGCGCGCCGCCACCGCCGAGACCGAGCGGGCGGCCGCCGCCGATGACGCGGCCCGGCTCGCGGCCGAGACGTACCGGCAGGGCGCGGGCGCCGAACTCTCCGCGCTCAACGCGCTGCTCGGCTCCCACGGTCCGCGCGAGGCGGGCGACCGCGCCGCCGCGATCGGCCAGGTCAGCGAACGCACCCGGCAGATCCTGGACGCCGCCACCTCCACGGCCGCCGCCGCCCGCAGCGCGTCCGCCGCCGCCGGGGCCGCCACCGAGGCCGCCGGGCGGGCCGCCGCCGAGGTCGGCGCGGCCAAGGTCCGGGCGGAACAGCGGCTGGCGGCCCAGCAGGCCGAGGTGACGGCCGCGGCGCAGCGCCGCGAGCAGCTGCTCGTCGAGCTGGCCGCCGCCCGGGACACCACCGTCGAGCTGGAGCGCCAACGCCGCGAGGCCCTGGAGGCGATCGCCGCCCGCGAGGCCGAGGCCGCCGCCCGGGCCGCCGCCGAGCAGGCCGCCCGGGAGGCGGAGGCCGCCTCGGCCGGCACCAGGGCCCAGACGCCGCCCTCCCGTCCGTGGTCCGCCGAGGGCGCGGCCGCTGCCGTCGCCTTCGCCAGGTCCAAGATCGGCCTGCCCTACGTCTGGGGCGGTGAGGGCCCGGGCGGCTACGACTGCTCCGGGCTGACGATGATGGCCTGGCGCGAGGGCGGCCGGCAGCTCAACCACTTCGCCGCCGACCAGTACGCCCAGAGCACCCCGATCGGCTACCGCCAACTGCGCCCCGGCGACCTGGTCTTCTGGACCGACACCGGGCGCGCCGCCGACATCCACCACGTCGGGCTCTACATCGGCGACGACCAGATGATCGAGGCCCCGCGGGCCGGCATGCCGATCAAGCAGGCCAGCCTCTGGATCATGGGCACCCCGAACTTCTACGCCAGGCCGTAGCGCCTGTCCTCGAACTCGCGTCCGCGGGGCGCCGCCGGGCCCCGCGGTGTCGGGTCCGCGGTGTCGGATGCCGCGGCGGCGGGACCGTCAGCGGCCGTTCAGGGCGGCGGCCAGCTCCTTGCGGCTGTCGCGCAGCCGCAGGACGGCCCAGCCCCAGGCGGCGGCGAGCGGGAGCGACACCAGCAGGACGGCGACCGCGCCGCCGATCCGGCCGATCATCTCGGAGTCGCAGGCCTCCTGCATGTGGAAGCCGGTCGGCTCGTAGAAGGCCGGCGAGCCGCAGAGCCCGTTGCCGGGGACGAAGACCAGCCAGAGCGCCCAGAGCCAGCAGGCGACGGCCAGCGCGCCGACGAGCTTCGCGGTCGACGACCGGCCCTCGTACTCCTTCAGCTTGCGGAAGTACTCGTCCTCCATGGATTCCCCCCGGGATGCGGATCGTCTGTGCCTGAACCGGCACGAGGATGCCAGCCCGGGCCGTCCGGACGCCACTGTCGGTGGGCCGCGCTAGCGTGGCCGCTCGGACCGGTGCTGAGGAGGCGTCATGCGGTTGCGGGATGTTCGGGCGGGGGACGTCGAGGCGTACGTCCGGATGCGCTGCGACCCGGTGATGATGGCCGAACTGGGCGGACCGCTGCCCCGGGAGCGGGTGGAGGCGCGGCTGCGCAAGGACCTCTCCCTGGCGGCCGCGGACGTCTCCTGGATCAGGATGATCGTGCCGGACGGCGCCGCGGACGACGAGGCGGTGGGCACGGTCACGCTCTGGTCGGACCAGGAGGACGGCGTGACGGTCTCCGAGATCGGCTGGATGGTGCTGCCCGGGTACCAGGGCCGCGGCCTCGCCAAGGCGGCCGTGCGCCAGGTGCTGGACGCCGCCGCCGAGGACGGCCGCTGGGGCGAGGTGCACGCCAACCCGGGGGCGGGCAACGGGCCGTCCAACGGGATCTGCCGGGCGCTCGGCTTCCGGCTGCTCGGCGAACGGGACCTGGACTTCGCGGACCGCGTCCTGCGCGCCAACCACTGGGTGGTGGTGCCGGGTGAGCACCTGGGATCGGACACGGATTAATTCGGATGCCGCCCCGGGAGGGCCGCCGTACGGTGGCCCGCATGGGCAACAGCATCGATCACGCGGCCGTCGACACCGTGAACGAGATCCTGGTCCGAGCCGTCTCCCAGGACGAGGTGGAGGCCTGGGACAAGGCGCTCGCCTTCGGGTTCCTGCGCCCGCACCTGCCCCCGGCGACGGACATCCGCCGCCGGCAGTGGCAGCCGGGCCGGCTGCTGGCCGGTTTCGACGGCGACCGCCAGATCGCCACCTTCCGCAGCTTCGACACCGAACTGACCGTCCCCGGTGGGGCCGTCGTCCCGGCCGACGCCATCACCAACGTCACGGTGAGTTCCACCCACCGCCGCCGCGGCCTGCTCAGCGCGATGATGCGCCGGGACCTCGCGGCCGCCGCCGAGCGCGGCAGGGCGGTCGCCGTCCTGATGGCCGCCGAGTACAACATCTACGGCCGGTTCGGCTTCGGCCCGGCGACGTGGGGCGCGGGCCTGCACGTCGACCTGCGCCGCACCCGGGGCCTGCGCGACGGCCTGCCGGGGGTCCCCGGTGGCCGGATCGACTTCGTGGGCGTGACGGAGCTGCGCGAGCTGGGCGCGGACCTGTACGAGCGCTGGCGGCGCACCCAGCCGGGCGCGATCGAGCGCGACGAGCTGTGGTGGCTGCGCACCACCGGCGAGGTCCGGACGCCGGGCGTCGACTTCAAGGAGCCGTTCGCCGCCGTCCACCGGGACGCCGACGGGACGGTCACCGGCCTGGTGCTCTACCGGGTCGAGGGCAAGTGGGACGGCGCCTACCCCGACTGCACGCTCGAGGTGAGCGAGTTCATCGCGCTGGACCTGCCCACCGCGGTCGAGCTCTGGCGCTTCGTGCTGTCCGTCGACTGGGTGGGCCGGGTCACGGTGCCCAGGCTCGGCCCGGACGACCCGCTGCCGCTGCTGCTCCAGGAGCCGCGCGCGGCCACCCCGTACGAGGGCAACAGCGACGAGCTGTGGCTGCGGGTGCTGGACGTCGAGGCGGCGTTCGGCGCCCGGACGTACAACACCTCCGGCCGGGTGGTGCTGGAGGTCGACGACAAGCTCGGCTACGCGTCGGGGCGTTGGGCCCTGGAGGTGGCGCAGGACGGCACCGGTCGCTGCGCCAGGACCACCGACGAGGCCGATCTGGCGCTCGGCGCCTCGGAGTTGGGCTCGCTCTACCTGGGCGGGCAGACCGCGTCCGGGCTGGCCGCGGCCGCCCTGGTCACCGAGCTGCGCCCGGGCGCGGCGGCCGCCGTCGATCTGCTGCTGCGCACCCCGGTCCAGGCCTGGACGCCGACCGAGTTCTGAGCCCCGCTCCGCCGGGAACGGCCGACCCGTCCGCGGGCCGGCCGTCTCCGTCCGCCCGGGCGCTACTTGACCGCGGTCTTGCCGATGGTCGGCAGGATGAAGTCCTGGATCAGGCCCTTGGCGTCACGGACGATCGGGCGGAAGACCCGGTAGCGGGACAGGTTGATCACCCGGGCCGCGAGCGGCGTCGAGCGCCGCACGAACTCCCTGGTGCGCTCGGTGTCCGGGGTGCGGTCGAAGACCCAGTAGAGCACCACGATCATCAGGTACAGCCAGAGCACGTCGGGCAGCAGCTCGACGAGTTCGGCGTCCAGCTTGGGCGCCAGCTCCGAGCCCTGGAGCACGTCGCGGAACAGCTCGACCGCCGTGGCCCGGGCCGGGTGGGACTCGTTGGAGAACGGGCTCAGCGAGCTGGTCGGGTCGGCGGCGGTGCGGAAGAACTGCGCGGAGAACTCGTGGTACGGCGCGGCCGTGTCGAGCCAGGAGGTCAGCGCGATCTGCAGCCGCTCGGAGAAGTCCCGGGTGTGGGCCATGCGGCGCTTGGCGTCGGCCGCGTGCTCGTAGGTCATCCGGTCGTAGAACCCCTGGATCAGGAATTCCTTCGCCGAGAAGTAGTAGTACGCGTTGCCCACCGACACGCCCGCCTCGGTGGCGATGGCGCGCATGGTGGTCTTCTCGTAGCCCCGTTCCTGGAACAGCCGCATGGCCGTTTCGAGGATCAGGGCCCGGGTGGCCTCACTCTTGTCGGTCTTCGGCTTGGCCCGGCCACCGGGCAGGGCCTCCGGCCCGGGCCCGCTCTCCGGTCCGGGCACGGCCGAAGCCTCGGCCGTGCCGTTCCCGCCGTCCGTTCGGTTCGTCGCTGCCAGGTCGTCCACGGGCACGAGCCTAGCCGGAGACGACGTTCCATCCGGTGTCGGTGTTCGTGGTACCGGATGACCCCTCCGCACCCGGTGCCACGACGACCGCCAACATTTCGAACGCGTTCAAAAGCTGGGCAACACTGTAGGCGTATCGGTTGAACATGTTCAACTCCATCTCTGTGGGAGGCTGGTCACATGATCAGTTCAGGGCGGACCGTCATCCGGCGCGGCGGAGTGCAGGACGCCGAGTCCATCGCCGAACTGCACGCCGCCAGTTGGCGCACCACCTACCGGGGGATCGTCCCGGCGGAGGGGCTGGGCGACGGGATGGTCGCCCAGCGGCGTGAGCTGTGGAAACTGCGGTTGGAAGTCGACTACGGGGAGCCGGAGAACAC
Source organism: Kitasatospora sp. NPDC032121 (assembly GCF_055580145.1). NCBI lineage: Bacteria > Bacillati > Actinomycetota > Actinomycetes > Kitasatosporales > Streptomycetaceae > Kitasatospora > Kitasatospora sp. NPDC032121. The sequence goes on from NZ_JBVILX010000002.1 coordinate 660,147, forward strand.
GCCCGAGCTCCTGGTGGCCGAACAGGCCGGTGCGGTGGCCGGGTTCATCTATCTCGTCCCGCAGCCGGACGGCGGGGTGCTGATCGACAACCTGCACGTGCGCCCCGGCCTGAACGGGGGCGGCATCGGCCGCGAGCTGCTGACCGCCGGCCGTGCCCATGTCGCCGAGCGGCACCCCGGGGCCGGACTCTCCCTGGAGGTGCTGCGGGACAACACCCGGGCGATCGCCTTCTACGAGCGCGAGGGCGCCGAGCGGGTCCGGGCGCAGGAGGGTGAGTTCCCCGGCGGATTCCTGCTGCCCGAGTACGTGTACGCCTGGCCGGCCGGGCGCGTGGCGCCCGGTCCCGACCGGCCGGAGCCGGTGGATCGGTGAAGTGGAGGTGGTCGGGTCGGGTCAGTCGACGTCGTAGACCGTCACCGGTACGCCCCGGGCCGTCAGCCGGGCGGTGACCAGCGGCTCGACCCGCTCCCAGCGCCCGCCCGCCAGGCCGCAGCCGATCCGCGGCATGTGGACGGAGGCGCCGAGCCGGAGAGCGTGCTCGCCGAGTGCGGCCAGCCCGGTGTCGATCGCCTCGTACCGCACCGGCACCCCGGTGGAGCGCCCCGTCCGGATGCCCCGCTGGCCGACCAGGTTGGCCACCCAGAGGTGCGGACCGACCGGGACCAGTTGGACGGCCCCGAGGCCGAAGTCGTTCTTCGCCCGCTCCCGGTGCCAGCGCCGGTACGCCGCCTCGGGCTCGGGCCAGCGTCTGGAGAGCGCGAGCACGAAGCCCCTGCCCCAGCCGCCGAGATCGTTGCAGATGTGCGCGATCACCTTCACGCCCTTGCCCTGGGGCGTGGTGGCATCGCCTCGGACGTAGGTGATTTCCCCCATGCCTCGACGTTAGAGGGTGCCACTGACAATCTGCTCGGCATTTTCCGCCGCGCTCTCGCCCGGCGAACCCGCCGCCGCCTTCCGCGCCGTCAGGTGTCGCCGCCCGGCCAGCGCGATCAGCAGCGCGAGCCCGGCGGCCGCGGCGGGCAGGGCGTAGCCGGTGCCCGGAGCGGCCTGCTCGGCGACCGTCCCGGCGAGCGCCGCCCCGGCCGAGATGCCGACCACGATGCCGGACACCGCCATCGCCATGCCCTCGTTGAACTGCCGCTGCGGCAGCAGCTCCTGGACCAGCGTCATCCCGGTCACCATGGTCGGCGCGGTGGCGGTGCCGGCCGCGAACAGCGCCACGCCGAGTGCCCCGAGCCCGGCCCCGCCCAGTCCGGCGGCGAGTGGCAGCAGCAGCACCGCGGCCATCGCCGCGGCGCAGAGCAGGAAGCGGGTGCCCGGAGCCCGGCGCGGCGTCAGCAGGCCGAACAGCAGCCCGGCCACGCAGGAGCCGCCCGCGACCAGGGCCAGCAGCAGACCGGCCGTCGCCTTGTGGCCGAGCGCGTCGGCGTACGCCACGGTGGTGATCTCGGTCGCGCCGAAGACCATGCCGGTCGCGAGGAAGGTCAGCACCAGCACCCGCAGCCCGGGTGCCCGCAGCGGCGATCCGTGCCGCCGCTCGGTGGATTCCCGGACGGGTGGCGGGGGTTCGGTGCGGCGCTGGGCGGCGAAGAGCAGGGCGCCGACGGTGCCGAGGGCGCCGGTGGCGATCATCCCGGCCTCCGGGGCGAGCGTCGTGCAGAGCAGCATCGCGAGCACCGGCCCGGCCATGAAGCACAGTTCGTCCAGCGCCTGCTCGAAGGAGTTGGCCAGGTGTCGCGCGGCCGGGTCGTCCCGGTACAGGTGCGCCCAGCGGGAGCGGGCCATGCCGCCGAGGTTGGGCGTGGCCGAGCAGGCCGCGGAGCTGAGGAACAGCGTCCAGTCGGGCGCGCCGAGGTGCACGCAGAGCAGCAGGGCGGCCATCGGAACGGCGCTGTACAGCGCGGCCGGCACCGTCACCCGCGCCTGCCCGTAGCGGTCCACCAGCCGTCCGATCAGCGGCATCCCGATCGCGCCGAAGACCAGCCCGGCCGCCGAGACCGCCCCGGCCAGCCCGTACGAGCCGCGCCGCTCGGAGAGCAGCACCACCAGCGAGACGCCGTACATCGACAGCGCCAGCCGGCCCAGCAGCCCGGCCAGGGTGAAGGCGACGGCGCCGGGGGCCGCGAACAGCCGCCGGTAGGAGGCGAGGAGGGCGGGCGAGGGCATGGTGCTCCTGTGAGCGGGGGAAGGCGGGGGTTCCCACAGCCTGGCGCCGTCGGCAGGCGGGCGTCCAACACCTGTTTCGCCGCACTCACAACACGCCGTTGTTAATCTGCCGCCCATGCCCCGTGACCTGCACCCCCGACTGCTGCGCGGCTTCGTCGCGACCGCCGAGACCCTGCACTTCGGCCGGGCCGCCGAGCGGCTGCACATCGCCCAGCAGGCGCTCAGCCGGGACGTCCGGAGTTTGGAGGGACTGCTCGGCGACGCGCTGTTCGCCCGCACCACCCGCAGCGTCGAACTCACCCCGGCCGGGCGGCGCCTGCTGCCCCGGGCGCGCCGGTTCCTGGCCCTGCACGACGAGATCCTCGCGGAGGCGGCGACCGTAACCGGGGCCGGTGCCCGGCCGCTGCTGATCGACCTCAACAGCGACGTCACCGGCCCGGACCTGACCACCGACCGGGTGCTCGAACGGGCCCGCGCCGCCTGGCCGGAGGGCGAACTGCTGGCCCGCTTCCACGGCGGCCTGGCCGCGGCCGCCGCCGAGCTGCTGGCCCACCGGCTGGACGCCTCCTTCGGCCGCTTCGCCGGGCTGCCCGCCGGGGTGCGCGGCCAACTTGTCCAACTGCCGGTGCGGTTGGAGCGGATCTCGGTGATGATGGCGGACACCCATCCGCTGGCCGACCGCCGCGCGCTGCGCCTGGCCGATCTGACCGGGCACCCCGTGGACGTCTGCGCGGGCAACCCGGCCACCACCGAGTGGGCCGACCTCGGCGCCCGGCTGCTGCGCGAGCACGGCCTGACGGCGGCGGCGCCGTACGTGCCGCCGGTGGGTGTGGACGAGACCGCCCGCTACCTCGCCCGGCACGGGGATCCGATGCTGACCACGGTCGGCGGCCCGCGGATCCCGGGGACGGTGAACGTGCCGCTGGTGGAGCCGGTGCCGCTGAGCCTGGTCAGCCTGGTGCACCGGCCCGGCGACCGTCATCCGGGGCTGCGGGCGCTGGCCGCCGCGGCGGGCGCGCTCGGCCCGGCCGAGGGCTGGCTGCGCCGCCCGGCGGGCGGCTGGCTGCCCGCGGCGGACGCGGCGCTGCTGCCGTCACCGGGGTAGGCGGCCGGAGGCCGTCGGCGGCGCGGCGGGGGAGGCGGCAACGCGGCGGGGGAGGGGGAACGTTGGAAACCGCCCCTGCCCCGGGGGGAAGGGCAGGGACGGTGCTCCTGGGGGTCAGGCGGCTCAGGCCGCCTTGACGGCGGAGATGTCGAAGCTGAGCTTGACCTTCTCGCCGATCAGCACGCCGCCGGTCTCCAGCGCCGCGTTGTAGGTCAGACCGAAGTCGGTGCGGTCGACGACGGCCTTGCCCTCGAAGCCGACCCGGTTGGCGCCGTACGCGTCGGTGGCGCTGCCGGTGTACTCCAGGTCCAGCACGACCGGGCGGGTGGTGCCCTTGATGGTGAGGTCGCCGGTCATCCGGTACGAGTCGCCGTGGACCAGCTGGGCGGAGGTGCTGCGGAAGTGGATCTCCGGGTGGGTGTCGACGGAGAAGAAGTCACCGGTGCGCAGGTGCTCGTCGCGCTGGGCCTGGTTGGTGTCGATGCTCCCGACCTTGATCACCAGCTCGGCCGAGGAGTTGCCCGGGTGGGTCCCGTCCAGGTGCAGCTTGCCGTCGTACTCGGTGAAGCGGCCCTTGACGTTGGTGACCATCGCGTGGCGGACGGAGAAGCCGATCTCGCTGTGGGTGTTGTCGATGGTCCAGTCGCCGGTCAGGTGGGCGAGGTCCGGGCCGGCCGGGGTCTGGACGGCGGTCGCGGCGGGGGCGGTGACGGTCTTGGTGCGGTTGAACAGGCCCATGGCTTCCTCCTTGGTTCGAAGCCAGTTGTTTAGGCTTCAACTTGTTGGCTCCACCATAGGGCAATGTCGTTCAACTTTCAACCACAGCTTTCCGGCTTCCCCCGAACGGCTCGACGGACCGGCCTGTCGGCCCTCCCGGTTAGGCTGCGAAGGACGGTCCCAGTACGCCCGGAAGGCCCCCGATGTTCGTCCTCCACGCGCTCTGGCGGGCGGACGGGCGGCTGGCGCTCTGGGCCGAGGACGCCCGCGCCCACCCGGGCGCCGCCGCCCGGCGCCCCGACCGCCCCGCGCCGCGCGCCCACCCCTACGCCTGCCCGGCCGCCGAACTCGCCGTCGTGCTCGGCGGCATCGGCCCGGGCCTCGGCTGGCTCGCCGGGCAGGCCCCCGAACGCTGGGCCACCCTGCTGCTGCCCACCGTCGGGGCCGTCCCCGCGCCCTCGCCCGACCTGTCGGTCACCCCGCCGCGCGGCGGTGCCGTGCTCGCCCCCTGGCGGGTGCCGGCGCTGCTGTTCGACGCCGGAGCCGCCGCCCAGCTGCTCGGCGAGGTCTTCGACCCGGTCTGGGCCGTCACCGGCACCGACCTGCCCGGAGCCGGGCGGGTCGAGGTGGTCCACGGCCCCTCGCTGCGCTGGCTCACCGGGGTGCACGACCTCGCCTGGCGGACGGTCGGCCGGGGCCGGGTGCTGCCGGTGCCCGTGGCCGCCGCCGACGGCCGGCCGCAGGCCCGGTGGCTGCCCGACCTCACCCCCGCCGGGCGCCACGAGGCCGCCGCCCTGGCCGCCGGCTGCCCGCCCGTCCTGCTGGGGGAGTGGCCGCACGGGCCCGGCAGCGGCGAGGCGCTGCTGGACGCCGCCCTGGGCGCGCTGGTGGACGCCGAGGCCCGCGCCGCGCTGGCCGACACGCCCTTCCCGCCGCCCGGTGGGGCCGGGGCCGCCGCCGAACGGTGGCTGCACGCCCTCACCGCCCCCGACGCCGGGCTCGACGGCGCCCCGCCCGAGGAGTTCGCCGAACTGCGCCGCCGGCTCGGCGCCTGGTACGCCGCCGCCGAGCCCGTCGATCCGGCGCTGCGGCTCTGCTTCCGCCTGGTCGAGCCGCTCGGCCCCGACCCGGACGACCCCGAGGGCAGCCCCTCCGACGACGCCTGGCGGCTGGAGTTCCTGCTCCAGGCCGTGGACGAGCCCTCCCTGCTGGTCCGCGCCGCCGACCTGCTCGAAGGCGGCGCCGCCGAGGCCGCGCTCGCCCGCAAGGCCGCCGACCCGGTCGACGTCCTGGTCGCCGAACTCGCCCGCGCCGCCCACCGCTGGCCCGCCCTGGACGGGCTGCGCCACCGCTCCCGCCCGTCCGCCCTGCCGCTCGACCGGGCCGGCGCGCTGGACTTCCTGCGCACCGCCGCGCCCGCCCTCGCCGAGGGCGGCTTCGGGGTGCTGCTGCCCGCCTGGTGGCGCCGCCGCCCCAGGCTCGGACTCGCCCTGCGCGCCACCACCCCGCCCGCGCCCGGCTCGCTCGCCGTCACCAGCCAGGTGGACCGGGACGCCGTGGTCGCCTTCCGCTGGCAGGCCGCGCTCGGCCCGGAGGAGAGCCCGCTCACCGAGCGGGAGCTGGCCGAACTCGCCTCCGCCAAGCAGGGGTTGGTCCGGCTGCGGGGCACCTGGCTGGAGGCCGACCCGGCCCAGATCGCCGCCGCCCTCGCCTTCCTCGCCGACCGGCGCGAGGGCGTGCTCGCCACCGGCGAACTGCTGCGGCTCGCCCTGGACCCGGCGGCGACGGTCGCCGGGCTGCCGGTCACCTCGGTGCGCGCGGACGGCCCGCTCGGCGAACTGCTCGCCGGGCGGGCCGGTGCCGCCCCGGCGCCCGAGCTGCCACCGGACTTCCGGGCCGAGCTGCGCCCGTACCAGGAGCGCGGGCTGGCCTGGCTGAGGACCATGTCCGGGCTCGGCCTCGGCGCCGTGCTGGCCGACGACATGGGCCTCGGCAAGACCGTCCAGACCCTCGCCCTGCTCGCGTCCGAGAAGGCCTCCGAGAAGGCCTCCGACGAGGGCTCCGGGAAGGCCTCCGACGAGGACTCCGAGCGGCCCGCCGGCCCGACCCTGCTGGTCTGCCCGATGTCCCTGGTCGGCAACTGGCAGCGCGAGGCCGAGCGCTTCGCCCCCGGCCTGCGGCGGTACGTCCACCACGGCGCCGGCCGCCTCGGCGCGGAGCGACTCGCCGCAGCCGTCAGGGGCGTGGACCTGGTCATCACCACCTACGGGCTGGTCCAGCGCGACCTCGCGGCGCTGCGCGCGATCCGCTGGCGCCGGGTGGTCGCCGACGAGGCCCAGCACATCAAGAACACCGGCACCGCGCAGTCCAGGGCGATCCGCTCGCTGCCCGTCACCCGGCACCGGATCGCCCTCACCGGCACCCCGGTGGAGAACCGGCTCTCCGAACTGCACGCCGTCCTGGACTTCGCCAACCCCGGCCTGCTCGGCCCGGCCGAGCGCTTCAAGGAGCGCTACGCGATCCCGGTCGAGCTGCACCGCAGCCCCGAACGCACCGCCGAACTCCGGCGCCGCACCGCCCCGTTCGTGCTACGCCGGGTCAAGTCCGACCCAGCCTTGGCGGCGGAGCTGCCGGCCAAGCAGGAGATGACCGTCTGGTGCAACCTCACCGCCGAGCAGGCCGGTCTCTACCAGGCTGTGGTCGCCGACCTGCTGCGGCGGGTCGAGGGCATCCGGGGCGTCGAGCGGCGCGGCACCGTGCTGGCCGCGATCGGCAAGCTCAAGCAGGTCTGCAACCACCCGGCCCAACTGCTGCACGACGGCTCGGCGGTGGGCGGGCGCTCGGGCAAGGTCGCCCGGCTGGCCGAACTGCTGGAGGAGGCGCTGGCCGAGGGCGACCGGACGCTGGTCTTCACCCAGTACGCCGAGTTCGGCGCGATGCTCCGCCCGTACCTGCGGCGCCGGCTCGGCGAGGAGGTGCTCTACCTGCACGGCGGACTGTCGCGGGCGCGCCGCGAGGAGCTGGTCGAGCGCTTCCAGTCCCCGGACGGGCCGAGGGTGTTCCTGCTCTCGCTGCGGGCCGGCGGCACCGGACTCAACCTGACCGCCGCCAACCAGGTGATCCACCTGGACCGTTGGTGGAACCCTGCGGTCGAGGAGCAGGCCACCGACCGCGCCTTCCGGATCGGCCAGCGCCGGGACGTCCAGGTCCGCCGGCTGGTCTGCGTCGGCACCGTCGAGGAACGGATCGACGAACTGCTCACCGCCAAGCGCTCGTTGGCCGAGACGGTGGTGGGGGAGGGGGAGCGCTGGCTCACCGACCTGCCGGTCGAGGCGCTGCGCGAACTGGTCGCCCTCACCCGGGAGGACGCCGTGGCCGAGGAGGACGCGTGACCGACGAACCCAGACCGCCCGTGGTCAACGTCGCCGCCTACTGGCGCGGCGACTTCACCCTGCGGCCCGCCCCGGCGGAGGACGAGGACGAGCACGGCCCGGACGAGCCCTCGCTGCGCCGTCTCGGCCGCTCCGGCATCACCGTGCACGGCCGCGACCTCGCCACCGTGCTCGGCCCCGCCTACGAGGCCTTCCGGAGCTGAGCGCCCGAGCGCCGTGGCTACCATGCGGTAACGTCGCGAGGGTGACCGACACCCACGAGACCGGCACCCGGCTGGCCGACTTCGAGCAGCACCGGCGGATGGTCTTCGGCATCGCCTACCGGATGCTCGGCAGCGTCGCCGACGCCGAGGACCTGGTCCAGGACACCTGGCTGCGCTGGAGCGGCGTCACCGGCCCGGTCGCCAGCCCCGGCGGCTTCCTGGCCCGTACGGTCACCAACCTCGCGCTCAACAAGCTGGACTCGGCCGCCGTCCGCCGCGAGTCCTACGTCGGCCCCTGGCTGCCCGAGCCGCTGGTCACCGAGCCGGACGCGACTGGCGGCGTCGAGCGGGCCGAGACCGTCTCGCTGGCCCTGCTGGTGGTGCTGGAGAGCCTGTCCCCGCTGGAGCGGGCGGTGTTCGTGCTCAAGGAGGCCTTCGGCTTCTCCTACCAGGAGATCGCCGAGGCCGTGGGACGCACCGAGGCCGCCTGCCGCCAGATCGGCAGCCGGGCCCGGGCGCACGTGCGCGCCGGCCGGCCGCGCTACGACGCACCGCCCGAGCTGCGCCGCCGCGCCACCGACGAGTTCCTGGCGGCCTGCGTCGGCGGCGACCTCAACCGGATGCTGGAACTGCTCGCCCCCGACGTCACCGGCTGGACGGACGGCGGTGGGGTGATCCGCGCCGCGCTGCGGCCGATCAACGGTGCCGAGAACGTCGCCCGCTTCGTCCTCGGGGTGCTCAGCCGGCTCGGCGAGGGGGCCGGTGTCCGGCCGGTCCTGGTCAACGGGGATCCCGGCGTGCTGATCACCGTGGACGGCGCCGTCGACTCCGTCGCGGTGTTCGAGTTCGCCGAGCAGCCGGACGGCACCGTGCGGATCGCCGAGATCCGCAGCGTCCGCAACCCGGACAAGCTGGCCCACCTCGCCGACCCCGACCCCGCCTCCGCCTCCGCCTCCGCCTCCGCCTCCGCCTCCACGTCCGCCCCCGGCCGGTCCGGCCCGGCTTGACCCTCGACCAGGTCGAGCCCGCAGAGTCACCGGGCATGGAGAGCGAGCTGCACAGCATCGGCGAACTGGCCCGCGCCAGCGGCCTGGGCGTCGGCACCCTGCGCTACTACGACGGCGCCGAGGTGCTCACCCCGGCCTGGGTCGATCCGCAGACCGGCTACCGCTGGTACCGGCCCGGCCAGCTCGCCGACGCCCGGCTGCTGGCCCGGCTGCGCAGGGTCGGCCTGCCGCTGGCCGGCATCCGCGCCGTGCTCGGCGCCGCACCCGGCGGCGGCGAGGCCCGGCAGGTGCTCGACGCGCACCTGCGACGGCTGGAGGACGGCCTCGCCGACGCCCGCCGCGAACTCTCCCTGATCCACGCGATGATCGACCAGAGGGAGCAGCCGATGACCACCACCCCCGCCGCACTCCGGCTCACCGTCCCGGCCGAGGACCTCGCGGCCGCCCTGGACGCGGTCCGCTTCGCGGTCTGCGGGGACCCGGAGCTGCCCGCGCTCGCCGGGGTGCTCTTCGAGCCGGACGGCCCGGTGCTGCGCCTGGTCGCCACCGACCGCTACCGGATGGCCCTCGCCGAGGTGCCCGCCACCGGCGGGACGCCCGAGCGGCCGGTGGCCGGCACGATCGTCCCGACCGCGCTGGTGGACGCGCTGCGCGCGCTGCTCGTCGCCGGACCGGCGGACGTGGTGCTCACCCTCGGCGGGGGACCGGTCCGGGCCGAGGTCGGGGAGCATCGCATCGAGGGCGTCGCGCCGGACCTCGACTACCCCGACCACCGGGCCGTCACCCGGCTTGAACCGGAGCACCGGATCACCCAGTCCGCCGCCGAACTGCGCGCCGCCGTCGAGGCCGGCGCCACCCGCACCCTGCCCTCCGGCCCGGACGGCGCCGACTGCCAGGTCACCGTCCTGACCCTGACCGGGGACGGCCGCCTGACCGTCGCCGACGACCCGGCGCCCGAGGGCTACCGACTGGCCGTCAACCGGGACTTCCTGCTCGACGCCCTCGACGCCCTCGACGCCGGGCGGCCCGAACAGCTGCTCCTCGAACTCGGCGGCCCGATCGCCCCGTTGGCCGTCCGCACCCCGGGCCGGGCGGGCACCTTCTCCGTCCTGATGCCCATCCGGCTGCCCGAGACGCCCTGACCGTCCTGCGCCCCGGCCGCCTGGCCGAACGGCCTGACAGCGGCTCTGGAATGATCACCGCATGAGCCGGAACACCGAACCCCCCGTCACCGAGGTCCACGTCCCCGCCCCCGGCGGCGGCCAGCTGTGGGCGGAGCGCCGCGGCTCCGGCAGCCCGGTGGTGCTGCTGCACGGTTCCGGCATGGACTCCCGGCTGTGGGACGCCGTCGTCCCGGAGCTGTCCCGGCACCACGACGTGATCCGTTACGACGCCCGCGGCCTCGGCCGCTCCAGCGCGCCGGAGCAGGTCTTCGACGACATCGCGGACCTGGGCGCCGTCCTGGACCACTTCGGTCTGCGCAGTGCCGCGCTGGTCGGCCTGAGCATGGGCGGGGAGACCGCGCTGGACTTCGCCCTGGCCCACCCGGACCGGGTCGCCGCGCTCGGCCTGGTCGGTGCCTCGGTGAGCGGTCACGACTGGCCGCCGTCCCCGGAGACCACCGCCTACGCCGAGGCCCGGCGGCGCGGCGACGCGGCCGCGCTGGCCGAGCTGGAACTCTCCGTCTGGGCGGCCATGGGCCGCACCGCACCGGGCGGCGAGCTGATCGCGAGGATGGTCGAGGAGAACGCGGCCCGCCGGATCGTCAGCGAGCACCACCTCGCCGGCGCCCCGGCCCGGGCGGCCGAGCCGGTCCTCGGCACCGTCACCGCGCCCACCCTGGTCGTCCACGGCGACCGCGACCACCCGGAGATCGCGGCGATCGCCCGGCGGCTCGCCGCCGACATCCCCGGCGCCCGCGGCCACCTCGTCCCGGACGCCGACCACTACCTCCCGCTGCGCACCCCCGAACGGCTCACCGAACTCCTCCTCAGCCACCTGGCCTGACGCCCCCACCCACGGGCCGGTCCGAGGGCCCGGCCCCCGTCCAGGCGGCCGGTCCGAGGGCCCGGCCCCGCCCCGGCGCGTTTGCTGCCGCTAGCACCCTGCTTGCATCTGCAAGCAGGGTGCTGCAGGCTGTCCGCATGGCCTCACTGAACGTCGGCTCGCTGGGCGAGTACATCCGGGAGCAGCGCCGCAACGCCCAGTACTCGCTGCGTCAGCTGGCGGAGGCCGCCGGCGTGTCCAACCCGTACCTCAGCCAGATCGAGCGCGGGCTGCGCAAGCCGAGCGCGGAGATCCTCCAGCAGATCGCCAAGGCGCTGCGGATCTCCGCGGAGACGCTGTACGTCCAGGCCGGGATCCTGGAGGAGCGGCGGGGCGAGGGCCTGGAGCTCAGGGCCTCGATCCTGGCCGATCCGCTGATCAACGAGCAGCAGAAGCAGGCGCTGCTCGCGGTCTACGACGCCTTCCTCAAGGAGAACGCCGCGTCGGTTCCAACCCCGACGGCCGACGGCGCCGCCACCCAGAACACCCACCGGGAGGACCGGTAACGATGCCCATCACCGATGAGATCAAGAAGACCCTCGGCGACCCGACCCCGCTGTACGCCCTGGCCGGCGCGGGGGACCTCGCCTACGAGAAGCTGCGCGAGGTGCCTGGCCGGGTCGAGGCGCTGGCGGCGGACCGCAAGGGCGCGCAGGAGATGGCCGCCGCCAGGCTCCAGGAGGCGCAGTCGCTGCTGACCGGGGCGCAGGCCAGGGTCACCGAGACCGTCACCGCCCTGCCGACGGACCTCAGGGCGCTGCAGGAGCGGGCCCAGGGCTTCGCCCTGCAGCAGGTGGCCCGCGCGGTGGAGCTGGCCGTGAAGGCCAAGGAGACGTACGACGAACTGGCCGAGCGCGGCAAGGTCGTGGTGGACAAGGGCCGCCCTGGCGCGGCGGACGAGGCCGAGCGGGTCGAGCTGACCGTCGAGCGGGTCGAGGCCGAGCCGGTGGCGGAGAGCGACGACGCGCCCACCCCGAAGAAGTCCGCCCGGGCCCGCAAGGACGCCGCCGACGCCGCGGAGTGACCTCGTGCCCCGCGGGGCACAACCGGTGACCGTGGGACGTTGACCCCATTGCGGACGGTCGTCGTGCCAGGATGGACGGCGGTCGCATCGCCGGAGTCGAGAGCAGAGGAGATCGAAATGGTCGGAGTGTTTCAGATTCTGGCCTTTTCCTACCTGAACCCGATCTGGTGGGCGACCATCGCCATCCTGGCCTACAAGATGTTCGCGCTGGTCGACGCGGCCACCCGCCGGGAGGACGCCTACCGGGCTGCCGACAAGAAGACCAAGGGCTTCTGGGTGGCGATCCTGGCGATCTCCTTCGGCTGGGACTTCCTGTTCGGGGTGAACTTCTTCACCGGCATCGGCACCCTGGCCGGTCTGGTCGCCTCGATCGTCTACGTGGTGGACGTCCGTCCGGCGATCCGGGCGCTGACCGGGGGTGGCGGCCGGGGCGGCCGGAGCAACACCGGCCCGTACGGCCCCTGGTAGGCCCTGCGAGGAGAACGCGGAGGCCCGGGCGGTGAGTTCACCCGCCCGGGCCGCCGCGTCTTCATACCCGCGTCCTTGCGCTCGCGCCTCCGTACCCGCGCCTCCGAGCCCGTCAGCCGAGGATCAGCTGCACCGGGTTGCGTTCCAGCAGCAGCACCGCGACGTCGTCGGTCAGCGCGCCGCCGTTCAGCTCCTCGACCTCGGCGATGGCGCTGTCGACCAGCCGCCCCCGGGTCAGCCCGGCGGCCTGGTGGTCGCCGACCAGGTCCGCCAGCCCGTCCTGGCCCAGGCGGCGCGACCCGGCCCCGACCCGGCCCTCGATCAGCCCGTCGGTGTAGAGCAACAGCCGCCAGCCGGGCCGCAGTTCGAGCTCGTGGGCGGGCCAGGCGGCCTGCCCGTCATGGCACGGAAGCAGGCCGAGCGCGGGCCCGGCGAGGTCGGCGGGCAGGGTGATCGGGGCGTGGTCCCGGCCGAGCAGCAGCGGTGCGGGGTGCCCGGCGAGGTAGAGCCGGGCCTTTTCGGCGGCGCCGAGCGAGTCGAGGTCGCTGCCGACCCCGCCGGGCTCGATGACCAGCATGCAGAGCGTCGCGAAGATCTCGTCGCTGCGCCGCTCGTGCTCCAGCACGTGCTGGAGGGTGGTGAGCAGGGCCTCGCCGGTGAGGCCGGCGAAGACCAGGGTGCGCCACGCTATCCGGAGCGCGACGCCGAGCGCGGCCTCGTCCGGGCCGTGGCCGCAGACGTCGCCGATCACGACGTGGACGGCGCCGTCGTCGGTGCGCACGGCGTCGTAGAAGTCGCCGCCGAGCAGCGCGCGGCGGCGGCCGGGGCGGTAGCGCCGGGTGAAGGAGAGCCCGGCGCCGTCGAGCAGCGGGGTGGGCAGCAGGTGGCGCTGGAGGCGGGCGTTCTCCTGGCCGCGCAACTCGGCCTCGACCAGGCGGCGCTGGGACTCGTCGGCGCGCTTGCGCTCGACGGCGTAGCGCAGGGCGCGGGCGAGCAGCGGGCCGTCCGTCTCGTGCTTGAGCAGGAAGTCCTGGGCGCCGGCCGCGACGGCGGCGGCGCCGAGTTCGGCCCCGGCGGCGTCGGTGAGCACCACGACCGGGGTGTGCGGGGCCCGGCGGAGCAGTTCGTGCAGGCCCTCCAGCCCGTCCGAGGGGTCGGACGGGTGCGGCAGGTCGGCGGCCGCGGCGAGGTCGAGCAGCACGCAGCCGAACTCGGGGGTGCGGGAGCGGCCGCGCCGGGCCCAGGGCGCGGGCGGGGCGAGCAGTTCGGTGGCCTGGTCCAGGCCGCGGGCCCAGTGGATCTCGATCGAGGTGCCGCTGTCGGCCACCGCGGCCTTGATCAGCTGGGCGTCCGAGTCGTCGTCCTCGATGACCAGCAGCCGCAGCGGCGCGCCGTCGGCCGGTCCGTCCGCGGCCGGCGGGCCGGCCGGGTCGGAGACGTGGGACGGGTGGGAGGCGTGCGCGGCCCGCGAGCGGGGGTGGGGTATCGGGGGAGCCGTCGTGGCCGGTCCGGTCGTGGCGTGGCTGCGGGCATGACCGACGGGGGCGCCGTCATGGGCGCCCGGCAGGTCCGCGGCACCAGGTGCCCGCCCGTCTCCCGTTGCGGGCATCGGTGGTTCCTCCCTTTCCCCGACTGCGTAACGGTCGGCGTCCGTCCGCAGTGCCCGCCTGGCACCGCGCGTCGGGGAACTTCTCGCGACCATAACGTGATCTCCGGGGATTTCTCTGGCCGACCGGCGCCGTTGTGGTTATTGCCACGCCGGTGGCGGTGTGGTGACTGGACGAGGACGGCGAATCGGCCCCGGCCCGGCGGGAGCCGGGCGGCCGGGGGAGAGGGACGGGCGATGACGACACGGATCACTCTGGCGGAGGGTGACATCACGGAACAGTCGGTGGACGTGGTGGTGAACGCCGCCAACTCGTCCCTGCTGGGCGGTGGCGGGGTGGACGGAGCGATCCACCGCAAGGGCGGCCCCCAGATCCTGGAGGAGTGCCGCAAGCTGCGGGCCTCGCACTGGGGCAAGGGGCTGGCCACCGGTCGGGCGGTGGCGACGACGGCCGGGCGGCTGCCGGCCCGGTGGGTGGTGCACACCGTCGGGCCGGTGTACCGGGCGGAGGAGTACGAGGAGCGGGCGGGGCTGCTGGCCTCCTGCTATCGGGAGTCGCTGCGCACCGCGGCGGCGCTGGGCGCGCGCACGGTGGCCTTCCCGGCGGTGTCGGCCGGGATCTACGGCTGGCCGCCGGCGGACGCGGCCCGGATCGCGCTCGGCACCGTCGCGGAGGTGCTGGACGGCGGTGACGCGCGGGCGGGGGCGGAGCTGGCGGAGGTGCGGTTCGTGCTGTTCGGGTCGGAGATGTACGAGGTGTTCGAGCGGGCTCGGGGGGAGCTGTCCGAGCGGGACGGCTGACGGTGGAGCGTGTTGCGTGGGCGTGTCGCGTGGGGCGTGGTGTCGAGCGAGCGGCGTGTGGTGCCACCGCTCGGTCGGCACCATCGTGGCGTGCCGGGGCGTCAACACGCCATAGATATTCGATAACTCGTTCGAGTGAATGCGTCGGATCGCTCACCAGATCCGGCGTGCACCAACCTTCCGCGCGCTCCCGGGCCTGTCGCGAACTCCCGTGCGTCCCCGCGCTCGCAGGCTCCCCGGTCGGTCCGGTCGGTCCGGTCGGCCGCCCGCTACGGCGCGAGCGCCGACCAGGGCACCGTGACCTCGCCCTGCCGCCACCGGCCGCGCGCGTCCACCAGCGGCCAGCTGCCCGCGAGCGCCGCGCAGGCCGCCGCCCAGCGCTGCCGCGCCCCGAACGCCCCGTACGGCGCGGCCGCCGCCCAGGCCCGGTCGAAGTCGGTCAGGAAGGCGTGCACCGGCCGCCCCGGCACGTTGTGGTGGATCAGTGCCTTCGGCAGCCGCTCGGCCAGGTCGGAGGGCTGGCCGAGGCCGCCCAGCCGGGCCGCGAAGGTCACCGTCCGGGGCCCCTCCGGGCCGAGCGCGACCCAGACGTGCCGCCGTCCGACCTCGTCGCAGGTGCCCTCGACCAGCAGCCCGTCCGGGGCGAGCCGTGCGCACAGCCGCTCCCACACCCCGGCCACCGCCGACTCGTCGTACTGCCGCAGCACGTTGGCGGCCCGGATCAGCTGGGCCGGCGCGCCCCCGTCCAGCGGCACCTCGAAGCCCCCGCGCCGGAAGGTGAGCAGCGGCGGCTCGGCGTACGGCAGCGCGGCGGCGACCCGCTCCGGTTCGATCTCGATCCCGACCACCCGGACGTCCGGCCGCACCGTGCGCAGCCGCCCGGCCAGTTCGACGGCGGTCCACGGCGCGGCCCCGTAACCGAGGTCCACCGCGACCGGCGGGCGGTCGGCGGCGCGCAGCGCGCGGCCCAGGGTGTGGGCGATCCAGCGGTCCATCCGGCGCAGCCGGTTGGTGTTGGTGGTACCCCGGGTGACCGTTCCCACCGGGCGTCCGGTCCGTCCGCGGGCGGGCGCGGCGGGAGCGGGATCGAAGGAGGCAGCCATGCCCAGAAGGGTAGTCGGGCCGCCGGGCCGACCGCGCTGACCTGGGGCGATGGGCCTCGGTCCGGCCGGTGGGCGGGGGCGGGAATGCCCCGGGCGGTCCGTGTGGTTGGCACACTGGTGGTGATGTGTGCCCAGGACGGGGCAGCGCACACCGGACAACGGGCGGCCCGGCGCGGGCGGCCTAGACGGGCCGCACAGAGGAGGCTTCAGCCAGGTGATCCAGCACCCCGTCCGTTCGGTACGCCGTGCCCAGTCCGCCGCCCCCGCGCGCGGCCGGCTCCAGTCGCTCGTCCCCGGCCGCCGCCGCCCGCGCCGGATAGCCATGCTGAGCGTCCACACCTCGCCGCTGCACCAGCCCGGCACCGGGGACGCCGGCGGGATGAACGTCTACATCGTCGAGCTGGCCAAGCGCCTGGCCGACCTCGACATCGAGGTCGAGGTGTTCACCCGGTCGATCTGCTCGGACGACGCGCCGACGGTCGAGCTGGCCCCGGGCGTGCTGGTGCGGCACGTCACCGCCGGGCCGTACGAGGGCCTGGTCAAGGAGGACCTGCCGGCCCAGCTGTGCGCCTTCACCCACGGGGTGCTGCGGACGGAGGCGGGCCACCGCCCCGGCCACTACGACCTGGTGCACTCGCACTACTGGCTCTCCGGGCAGGTCGGCTGGCTGGCCGCGCAGCGCTGGGGGGTGCCGCTGGTGCACACCATGCACACCATGGCGAAGGTCAAGAACGCCGCGCTGGCCGTGGGCGACACGCCCGAGCCTGCGGCCCGGGTGATCGGGGAGACCCAGGTGGTGGAGGCGGCCGACCGGCTGATCGCCAACACCACCGAGGAGGCCGCCGAGCTGGCCCGGCACTACGGCGCCCGGCCGGACCAGCTGGCCGTCGTCCACCCCGGGGTCAACCTGGACGTCTTCCGCCCCGGCGGGCCGCGGACGTCCGCCGCCGCGCGGGCCCGGCTGGGCCTGCCGCAGGACGCCGCGGTGCTGCTGTTCGCCGGCCGGATCCAGCCGCTGAAGGCCCCGGACGTGCTGCTGCGGGCGGTCGCCGCGCTGCTGGCCCGCCGTCCGGAGCTGCGCGAGCGCCTGGTGGTGCCGGTGGTCGGCGGTCCGTCCGGCACCGGGCTGGCCCGGCCGGAGAGCCTGCACAAGCTCGCCGCCCAGCTGGGCATCTGCGACGTGGTGCGGTTCCACCCGCCGGTCGGCCAGCCGCAGCTCGCGGACTGGTACCGCGCGGCGACGGCGCTGGTGATGCCCTCGTACAGCGAGTCCTTCGGGCTGGTCGCGCTGGAGGCGCAGGCCTGCGGCACCCCGGTGGTGGCGGCCGCGGTCGGCGGCCTGCCGGTCGCGGTGCGGGACGGCGAGACCGGCACCCTGGTGCAGGGCCATGACCCGCTGGACTGGTCGTACGCGCTGGAGCCGTACGTCACCGACCGGGGCCTGGTGGCGCGGCGCGGCGAGGCGGCGGCCCGGCACGCGGCCGCCTTCGGCTGGGACACCGCCGCGGCGACCACCGCCGAGGTGTACGCCGGAAGCATGGCCCGCCCTGGCGGCCGGTTCGCCGGGGCCAGGCAGCGCCTGGGCTGAGGCCGCGAGCGGGTGAGGTCGCGGGCGTCGGGGCTGCGCCCGCCCGGTACCGGCGAGTAACGTCACCCCCATGGCAATCCGCACCAAGGACGAGGCCCTGACCCTCCTGCGCACCGCCCTGGACGACGCCGAGGTGGCCTGGGAGCCGGCCGCCGCCGACCCGTACACGCTGGTGGCGGCCCTCCCCGGCACCCGGAAGCTGAGCACCGCCTGCGCCCTGCGGGTCGGCGACCACACCCTCTCGGTGAACGCCTTCGTGATCCGCCGCCCGGACGAGAACCACGAGGCCGTCTACCGCTGGCTGCTGGAACGCAACACCCGGATGTACGGCGTCGGGTACGCGATCGACGCGCTCGGCGACGTCTACCTGGCCGGCCGGCTGCCGCTGGAGGCGCTCACCCCGCAGGTCGTGGACCGGCTGCTCGGGACGGTGCTGGAGAACGCCGACGAGCCGTTCGACACCCTGCTGGAGCTGGGCTTCGCCACGGCGATCCGGCGGGAGTGGGAGTGGCGGACCAAGCGCGGGGAGTCCACCCGCAACCTGGCCGCCTTCGCCCACCTGGCCGCCCCCGCCCCCGGGACCGACGCCCCCGCCCCCGGGGCCGACGCCCCGGACGCCGGCTGACCCGTCCGCTCAGGCGCCCGCCGGGGCCTTCTCCGGCTCCGCCGCGGGCGCCGCGACCTCCGTCGCCACGGGCCGGCGGCGCCCCACCGCGCCCGTCCGGCGGGCCAGCACCAGGTACCCGGCCGCGGTGGCGGTTCCGACCGCCCCACAGGTCGTCCAGAGCACCACCGGCCCGGCGTGCTGGAGCAGCAGCCCGCCGCCCGCCGGGCCGAGGAACGAGGCGAGCGACCAGGAGAGGCTGAACACGCCCTGGTAGCGACCGCGCCCGTGGGCCGGCGCCAGCTCGGCGACCAGGCCCATCATCACCGGCGTGTTGAGGATCTCGCCGACCGTCCAGACCGCCACCGAGAGCGCGAACAGCCAGGCCGAGGACCCGGCCACCGCCGCCAGCCCGAAGCCCCAGCCGGTGAGCAGACAGCTGGCGATCAGCAGCCCGGTCCGCGAGCGGCCCTGCATCCACCGGGTGAGCGGGATCTGTAGGACCACGATCAGCAGCCCGTTCAGGCCGATGACCAGGCCGTACTCGGTGGAAGTGATCCCGGCCGCGCCCATGTCCACGGCCAGCGTGGTGCTGCCCTGCTGGAAGACCAGCGCGAGCATCAGGGTCAGCCCGACCAGCGCCATGAACGGGGCGTCCCGGAACACCGAGAGCAGGCTGATCCGGGGTTCGGCGGAGTCCGCCGACTGGTCGGGAGCGACCTGCGGCCTGGTCTCCGGGATCCGGACGAAGATCACCAGCGCGCAGACCAGGGTGGAGAACGCGTCCAGCAGGAAGAGCGTGAGGTACCCGTGGGTGGCGATCAGACCGGCCAGGGCGGCCGAGAGGCCGAAGCCGATGTTGACCGCCCAGTAGTTCAGCGAGTACGCGCGGACCCGGTCCTCGGGCGGCACCAGGTCGGCGATGACGGCCGAGGTGGGCGGCCGGGTGGCGTTGTTGAACAGGCCCACCAGGAAGGCCACCACGGCGATCGCCACCTGGCCGTCCGTGAAGCCGAGCACGGTGGTGAACAGCGCGGTGCCGAGCTGGGCGCCCAGCAGCGTGGGGCGTCGCCCGATCCGGTCGGTCAGCACGCCCGCGAGGAGTGCCGCGGCGGCCGAGCCGAGGCCGAACAGCGAGGCCACCAGGCCCGCGTAGGAGGCCGAGTACCCCCGGTCCTTGGTCAGGTACATCGCCAGGAACGGAACGACGAACGCGCCCAGCTTGTTCACCAGGGTGCTCACCCAGAGCCACCAGAACTGGCGCGGCAGCCCGCCCGCCGTCTCCTGGAGCACTCTTCGGAACCGGGCGGTGACGAGCATGTGGGGGCTCCCGAGGGCAGGCGTCCGCTGAGCGGCGCGGGCAGGCCCGGTCAGCCGACGAATGTAAGTGTCAGATGCGCGGGTCACACATTACACAGCGGTCGTAGGTCCCCACCAGGGGCTTTCCGCCCCCCCCACTAAGCTGGGGGCCATGGCTGACACGACGTACCGACTCATCCTGCTCCGCCACGGCGAGAGCCAGTGGAACCAGAAGAACCTGTTCACCGGTTGGGTCGATGTCGACCTCAACGAGAAGGGCGAGAAGGAGGCCGCCCGCGGCGGCGAGCTCCTGGCCGCCGAGGGCCTGCTTCCCGACGTGCTGCACACCTCGCTGCTGCGCCGCGCCATCCGCACCTCGCAGATCGCCCTGGACAAGGCCGACCGGCACTGGATCCCGGTCAGCCGCACCTGGCGGCTGAACGAGCGCCACTACGGCGCGCTCCAGGGCAAGGACAAGGCCCAGACCCTGGCCGAGTTCGGCGAGGAGCAGTTCCAGCTGTGGCGCCGCTCGTACGACACCCCGCCGCCGGTGCTGGCCGACGACGCCGAGTACTCCCAGGCCGGTGACGCCCGCTACGCCGAGATCCCGAGCGAGCTGCGTCCGCGCACCGAGTGCCTGAAGGACGTCGTCGAGCGGATGCTCCCGTACTGGTACGACGCCATCGTCCCGGACCTCGCCGCCGGCAAGACCGTCCTGGTCACCGCCCACGGCAACAGCCTGCGCGCGCTGGTCAAGCACCTCGACGGTATCTCCGACGAGGCCATCGCCGGCCTGAACATCCCGACCGGCATCCCGCTGGTGTACGAGCTGGACGCCGACTTCAAGCCCGTCACCCCGGGCGGCCGCTACCTCGACCCGGACGCCGCCGCGGCCGCGATCGAGGCGGTCAAGAACCAGGGCAAGAAGTAGGCCACTTGCCGCTACGGCCCCGCCGCCCGGGCAGACCGGGTGGCGGGGCCGTCGTTCGTTTTCGGTCGGTTCGAGGCCAACCCGATTGCCTGGCAAGGGAGTTGGGAAGTCGGCAAAGTGGTTCAGACCATTGACGGGCTCGGCCGGCGGCTCCTACCGTGAGGGCACCGGACCGGCGCAGGCATGCCAGGAGCTCCCCCGTCCGGGCCGCCGCACCCCCAACGCGCGCGTCTGCGCCCCGGCGCACACTCCATCCACCCCCACGGAGGAGCATCCATGCGCACACGCCACATCGTCGGGGCGGCCGTCGCCGCGCTGGCGATCCCGTTGACCCTCGCCTTCCCGGCCTCGTCCCACGGCTGGATCTCGACCCCGCCCAGCCGCGCCGCGCTCTGCGACACCCACGTCGACGGCGTCCCGTGGGACTGCGGCGACATCCAGTGGGAGCCGCAGAGCGTCGAGGGCCCCAAGGGCTTCCCGGCCCTCGGCCCCTCGGACGGCACCATCTGTGCCGGCGGCAACGCGCGCTTCGCCGAGCTGGACGACCCCCACGCGGGTGCCTGGCCGACCACCCCGGTGACGGCGGGTCGGCAGCTCACCTTCACCTGGACGTTCACCGCCCGGCACGCGACCACGGACTTCCGGTACTACATGACCAAGCCGGGCTACGACGCGAGCCAGCCGGTCACCCGGGCCAACCTGGACCTGACGCCCTTCCTGACCGTCCCGTACGGCGGGGTGCAGGTGCCGAGCACGCTCAGCCACACCGCGACCATCCCGGGCGGGCGCACCGGGCACCAGGTGGTCGTCGCGGTCTGGACGATCGCCGACACCGGGAACGCCTTCTACTCCTGCACCGACGTCAGGTTCTGACCCCGCGAGGGGACGGCGACCCGAGCGAGGTGCACGGCCGCCGGAAGACCGTGCACCTCGGGGACTCCGCGGGCGACGGGCCGCTCAGTGGCCACCGCAGCAGCCGCCGTCGGCTCCGCCGCACTGGCAGGGCGCGCCGGACTGGCAGCCGCAGCCGCAGCCCGGGCCGCAGCCGCAGCCGGCGGCGAGGACGGGGAGCAGCTTCGGGGCGGGTGGCTCGACGGTGTCGTGGGCGGTTGCCGGTCGGGTCGGGTTGGCCTTCATCGAGCTTCCCTCCTAAGGACGGGCGCACTCCTGTGCCCCCACCGTCGAGTGAAACCGCCGAACGGAGGGGGCGTCAACGGGCGCGCAGTGGTGGGGCGCACGGAGGACCGTGCGCCCGCACCACCCTCGTCACGGGTTTACTCACCCCTCGGGGTGAGCCGGGGGAGCCGGGGCAGCCGGGGCAGCCACGGCGACCGCCGGTACCGCCCCCGCCGGTACGGGGACCGGCGGTCAGTCGACCGGCGCGGCCTCGGCGGCCTCGGTGGCGGCCACGAACTCGGCCACGTGCTCGCCCGTCACCAGGTACACCACGCGCTTGGCGACCGACACCGCGTGGTCCGCGAAGCGCTCGTAGTAGCGGCCGACCAGGGTGATGTCGACGGCGGTCTCGATGCCGTGGTGCCAGCGCTCGTCGATCAGGTGCGACAGCAGCTCGCGGTGCAGCGAGTCGATCGCGTCGTCGTCCTGCTCCATCTCCAGGGCCTTGTCGACGTCCTTGGTGGCTATGACCAGGCCGGCCTTGGCCACCAGGCGCTGGGCGAGCTGGCCCATCTCCAGGACGGTGGATTGCAGGTCGCCCGGCACCGCGGTGTCGGGGTAGCGCATCCGCGCGACCTTGGCGACGTGCCGGGCGAGGTCGCCGCAGCGCTCCAGGTCGGCGCTCATCCGCAGCGAGGTGACGACGATGCGCAGGTCGGTGGCGACCGGCTGCTGGCGGGCGAGGAGGTCGATGGCCCGGTTCTCCAGCTCGTGGTGGAGGTCGTTGACCTTCTCGTCGGCGGCGATCACGCTCTCCGCCAGCGCCAGGTCCGCGTCGAGGAGGGCGGTGGTGGCCCGGCCCATCGCCGATCCGACCAGCCGGGCCATCTCGACCAGGCTGTCGCCGATCGCATCGAGTTCCTCGTGGTACGCGTCGCGCATGTTCTCTCCTCAGTAGCTGTGTCGGTGGCGGTGCCGACCGGTCGGCCCGTCCGACCGTCGTTCCGGCGTCCGGGTGACCGCTGCTGGTGGCGCGCATCGTACGCGCACACCCGAGCCGGTGGCCGCTGTTCGGCACACCGATCTCTCCCACACGGGCTGCCTGGCCAACTTTCCGCCGCCAGGGCGACGGTGCACGGCCGCTCCGGTGAATCGGCAGCTACCTGAAGGTGAATTCTCGGCAACGCATGGTCGATGCCTTGATCCCACGCTTGGGGAGTGCCCTGGCCGTGCGCTTACGCTGGCCACATGGACGTGAACGTGGCTGCCGCCGCTGCCTGTGCCATAGCCGGGCTCGGCGTCGGCCTCACCGCCTCCATCGCCTTCCGCTGGAGCGAGCGCGAGCAGGCCAAGGGCAGGTACAGCGGAACCGGCGGCAGGAACCCCGGCCGGTACCAGTCCCTGGGCACCGGCCACCCCGAGCCGCCGCTGCCGCCCGGGGTCGACACCGTACTCTCCGTGCTCCGCTCCTGCGCGATCGTGCTGGGCGAGGGCGACGAGGTGGTCAAGGCCAGCTCGGCGGCGTACGCGATGGGCCTGGTGCGCGGTGGCGCCGTCGCCGTGGACCAGATGCTCTCGCTGGCCCGCTCCACCCGCCGGGACGGCGAGATCCGCCAGGTCGAACTGGAGGTGCCCCGGCCGGGCGCGGCCCGAGCGGCGGAGCCGCTCGCGGTCTCCGTCCGGGTGGCGCCGCTGGGCTCCCGACTGGTGCTGGTGCTGGTCGAGGACCAGACCGAGCGGCGCCGGGTGGAGGCCGTCCGCCGGGACTTCGTGGCCAACGTCAGCCACGAGCTCAAGACGCCGGTCGGTGCCCTGTCGCTGCTCTCCGAGGCGGTCGTCGACGCGTCCGACGACCCGGAGGCGGTGCAGCGCTTCGCCGGCCGCATGCAGGTCGAGGCGGCCCGCCTGGCCAGCCTGGTCCAGGAGATCATCGACCTCTCCCGGGTCCAGGACGACCGGCTGATGGTCGACCCGGAGCCGGTCGCGGTGGACGAGCTGATCGTCGAGGCGATCGACCGCTGCCGCCAGCAGGCCGCCGCCAAGCAGATCCTGATCGCGGCGGGCGGCATCGCCGGCCTCTACCTGCACGGCAACCGCGGCCAGCTCGCCGCCGCGCTCGGCAACCTGGTCGAGAACGCCGTCAACTACAGCCCGCCCCGCACCCGGGTGGCCATCGCCACCCGCCGGATCTCCAGCGCCGCGGCGCTCGGGGAGGCGGACGGCGAGCTCATCGAGATCTCGGTCACCGACCAGGGCATCGGCATCTCCGAGAAGGACCGCGAGCGGGTCTTCGAGCGGTTCTACCGCGTCGACCCCGCCCGCTCCCGGGCGACCGGCGGCACCGGTCTGGGCCTGTCCATCGTCAAGC
Organism: Kitasatospora sp. NPDC032121; assembly: GCF_055580145.1. NCBI lineage: Bacteria > Bacillati > Actinomycetota > Actinomycetes > Kitasatosporales > Streptomycetaceae > Kitasatospora > Kitasatospora sp. NPDC032121. The sequence continues at coordinate 683,692 of NZ_JBVILX010000002.1, forward strand.
ACGTCGCGGCCTCGCACGGCGGCACCGTCTCGGTGTGGAGCGTCGAGGGCCAGGGTTCGACCTTCACCGTCCGCCTGCCCGCGGGGCGGGCCCCGGTGGAGGACGAGCCCGACGACGAGTTCGACGACGGGACGGACCACGCGCCGGGCGGCGACCCCGCCGCACCCCCGACCCTCACCACGGACCGCAAGGCCCGTTCGCTCCCCGCCGGGGAGCGGGAACAACACCTGTCAGACACAACCCCTCAGCTTGCCCCGGAGGCCTGATCGTGACCCGAGTACTGGTGGTCGAGGACGAGGAGTCGTTCAGTGACGCCCTCTCGTACATGCTCCGCAAGGAGGGCTTCGAGGTGGCCGTCGCCGCCACTGGCCCCGACGCCCTGGAGCAGTTCGAACGCAATGGTGCCGACCTCGTCCTGCTCGACCTGATGCTGCCGGGCCTGCCCGGCACGGAGGTCTGCCGCCAGCTCCGGGTGCGTTCCAACGTCCCGGTGATCATGGTGACCGCCAAGGACAGCGAGATCGACAAGGTCGTCGGTCTGGAGATAGGCGCTGACGACTACGTCACCAAGCCGTACTCCACCCGCGAGCTGGTCGCGCGGATCCGCGCGGTGCTGCGCCGCCGCGGCGAGGACGGCGGCGCGGGGGACAACGGCAACGGCCCGGGCGCCCTCGAGGCGGGCCCGGTCCGGATGGACGTCGACCGCCACGTGGTGACGGTGGACGGCGCCAAGGTCGACCTGCCGCTCAAGGAGTTCGACCTGCTGGAGATGCTGCTGCGCAACGCGGGCCGGGTGCTCACCCGGATGCAGCTGATCGACCGGGTGTGGGGCGCGGACTACGTCGGCGACACCAAGACCCTGGACGTCCACGTGAAGCGCCTGCGGGCCAAGATCGAGCCGGACCCGGGCGCGCCGCGCTACCTGGTCACCGTCCGCGGCCTGGGCTACAAGTTCGAGCCGTAAACCGCCCCGACCACGCGGAAGGCCCCCGCCGGCAGCAGCCGGAGGGGGCCTTCGCGTCGCTCAGGCGGGCCAGGGCGGGCCCACCGGAGCGGAGTGCGGCGTCAGTGCGCGGCCGGGACGGCCGGGGCGGTGGTGCCGGCCGGGACGGCGCCGCCGGTGGTCGGCGCGCCCGGGGTGGTGCCGGCGGCCGGGGCGGTGGCACCGGGGGTGGTGGTCTTGGCGGGGGTGGCGGTCGGCGACGGGGTCGGACCGTAACCCTGGTAGAGGCCGTGGCCGTGCTCGCCCGAGTCCGGGCTCACGGCGGCCTGGGCCTCGACCTTCTGGCCGTCCTTGAAGGTGAAGACGGTCGGGGCGAAGCCGCCGACGTGGACGGTCGCGGAGGAGGCGGTGGCGGTCGGGTTGCCCTGACCGCCGATCGCCACGGCTCCGCCGGCCGGGACGACGATGCTGGACAGCGGCGCGCCGGCGGCGTCCGCGAAGGTGGTGGCGGCACCGCCGACGGTGACGGACTGGAGCTCGGCCGGGGCGTCCGCGGTGTTCGCGATGTTCACGACCACGTTCGCGGGACCGGTGTGGTCGCCGACGGCGCCCTCACCGGTGACGACCACGATGTTGTTCAGTCGGAGGTGCGTTCCGATGGTCGCCGCCGCGTTGTCCGGCTTGATCTGCAGGGTGTCCGGCGTGTTGCCGGCGGCGCAGGAGGACAGCGAGGCGATGGCGATGGCGGCGATGGCGGCGATGCTGCCGCGTCGAAGGCTGCGGCTCACGGCGGCGGCTTCTCCTAGGTCACGTGTCGGTAGGTCAGGTCTCAGATTATCGACCTCGCTTATGCGCTCCTCACGGGGTGGTCCCCGTGTCGCTCTCCCGGGGCCCGCCGGAGGCCGTCCGGCGGTACGGTCGGCATGCTCGGGTCACGTGACGGACAAGCTTCGACCAAGATCGAATAACGATTCGGCCGCGACCCGGAAAGGGGTGAAAGCTCAAGATCCAATCACGGTTGCGGGGGTGTTGCGCAAGGGTTTCGCCGAACCCCGGAACCGCCTCCGACCTGCGGGAAGCCCCTCTCGAACACTGGTCGCAGCACGTCATGGGGGTCCTTGTCAAGCCCCGAGACCGGCCCTGACCTGCGAAAACGCCCTTCGGGTGGGCCGAGAAGCGTGTTATTCTGGAAAGCCACGGAAGGGGTCCTGTCACATGACGTTCAAGGTTGGCGACACGGTGGTCTACCCCCATCACGGGGCCGCGCTGATCGAGGCCATCGAAACTCGCCAGATCAAAGGTGTGGACAAGACCTACCTGGTGCTCAAGGTGCAGCAGGGAGACCTGACGCTCCGCGTGCCCGCCGAGAACGCGGAGTTCGTCGGCGTGCGCGATGTAGTCGGCCAGGAGGGTCTGGACCGGGTCTTCGAGGTGCTGCGGGCGCCGTACACGGAAGAGCCGACCAACTGGTCCCGTCGCTACAAGGCGAACCTGGAGAAGCTCGCCTCGGGCGACGTCATCAAGGTCGCCGAGGTCGTCCGCGACCTGTGGCGCCGCGAGCGCGAGCGCGGCCTCTCGGCCGGCGAGAAGCGGATGCTCGCGAAGGCGCGCCAGATCCTCGTCAGCGAGCTCGCGCTGGCGGAGAACACCAACGAGGACAAGGCGGAGACGCTGCTCGACGAGGTCCTCGCCTCGTAGCGCACGCCACCGCAGTGCGGTCGGGCTGCCGCCCAACGCTCACAGCGCCCGGTGCCGACGCACCACTCCGCGGACGAACCGTTCGCGAGTGGTGCAGTGGCACTTCGGGCGCTGAGGCATGTCCGGACCACGCCACCCGCCCCAGCCGGCCCAGGCCTGCAAGAGCGTTTCTGCACCCGTTGTCGTGCGGAGCTTGCGGAGCTGTGCGGCGGGCGGTGGACCGTGGTTCTTCGGAAGGGGCCCGGTGCGCCCGCCGGGCACGCCATGGCCATACCCACTTCGCCGAAGGAGTGAAACCTGAACGCGTCAGGAGCAGTCGCAGCAGCAGTGGTGCCCGCCGCCGGACGCGGTGAGCGGCTGGGGCCGGGGGCCCCGAAGGCCCTGCGGGAGCTCGGGGGCGTGCCGCTCCTGGTGCACGCCGTCCGGGCCCTGGCCCGCAGCCGGGCGGTCGGCCTGGTCGTGGTCGCCGCGCCCGCCGACGGGGTGGCCGAGGTGGTCGCCCTGCTGGACAGCCACGGGCTGGACGACAAGGACATCCGGGTGGTGGCCGGCGGGGCGACCCGCCAGGAGTCGGTCCGACTGGGCCTGGCCGCGATCCCGGACGAGGTCGGGATCGTGCTGGTGCACGACGCGGCCCGCCCGCTGGTCCCGGTCGAGGTGGTGGACACCGTCGCGGCCGCCGTCCGGGCCGGGGCGCGGGCGGTGGTGCCGGCGGTGCCGCTGGCCGACACGGTGAAGCGGGTCGAGCCGAACCCGGGTGGCCCCGAGCCGGTGCTCGACACGCCCGAGCGCGCCACCCTTCGCGCGGTGCAGACCCCGCAGGGCTTCGACCGGGCCACCCTGGTCGAGGTGCACGCCAAGGCGTTGGCCGAGGAGAGCGCGGGCACCGCCGACGCGCCCGCGGTCACCGACGACGCCGGCCTGGTCGAGCGCTACGGCGGCCGGGTCGTCGTGGTGCCCGGCCACGAGGAGGCGTTCAAGGTCACCCGTCCGCTGGACCTCGTGCTCGCCGAGGCCGTACTCGCCCGCAGGAGGGCCGCCGATGCCTACTGACCCGACGACCGCCGCTCCGGTGCCCGCCACCCCGCAGGCCCCGGTGATCCCCCGCGTCGGGATCGGCACCGACGTGCACGCCTTCGAGGCCGGCCGCCCGCTCTGGGTGGCCGGGCTGGAGTGGCCGGACGCCGGGGTCGGGCTCTCCGGGCACTCGGACGCCGACGTCGCCGCGCACGCCGCCTGCGACGCGCTGTTCTCGGCCGCCGGGATCGGCGACCTGGGCGCCCACTTCGGCACCGACCGCCCGGAGTGGGCCGGCGCGTCCGGGGTGAAGCTGCTCGGCGAGGCGGCCCGGCTGGTCCGCGCGGCGGGCTTCGAGATCGGCAACGTCTCGGTCCAGGTGATCGGCGTGCGGCCGAAGATCGGCAAGCGCCGGGCCGAGGCGCAGGCCGCGCTGTCCGAGGCGGCCGGTGCCCCGGTGTCCGTCTCCGGCACCACCACCGACGGGCTGGGGCTGACCGGCCGGGCCGAGGGCCTGGCCGCGATCGCCACCGCCCTGGTGTACGAGCGGCGTTGAGCCTGCCGCGCCGAGCGGCGGGAAGAAACCGTCCCTGACGGGTGTTCACCCGGTGTCCGCGGGGCCCGAGTCGCTACTGTTCGGCTCGGGCCCGTACGGGACTTCCGCTCGGGCCGCACCGCCGACGAGAAGAGGTAAACCGTGTCCGCCCAGCTCTCCGACCGTGCCAAGGCCCTGCTCGACACCAAGAGCTTCGCCGTGGTCTCCACGATCCAGCCCGACGGCAGCCCCCAGTCCACCGTGGTCTGGGTCAAGCGGGAGGGCGACGACATCCTGTTCTCCACCGTCCAGGGCCGTCGCAAGCACCTCAACCTGGTGCGGGACCCGCGGGTCTCGATCCTGATCAACCCGGCGGACAGCCCGTACGAGTACCTGGAGGCGCGCGGCGAGGTCTCGATGACCACCGAGGGCGGCCGGGAGCTGATCGACGAGCTGGCCGGCAAGTACATGGGTCAGGACAAGTACACGATGGACGGTCCGGACGACGTCCGGGTGACCGTCCGGCTCGCCCCGAGCAAGGTGCTCGGCAACATCTGAGCCGCGTCCGCGGCAGCGTCCGACCCCGCCACAGCCCACCGTTTCCCGGGGGAATGTGGCGGGGCACCCCCTGCTGCCCACTACGCTTGACGCTGTGAGCATTCGTCTGTACGACACCAGCACCCGCCAGGTACGCGACTTCGTCCCGCTTGTACCGGGTTGTGTCTCGATCTACCTGTGCGGCGCTACCGTCCAGTCGGCGCCACACATCGGGCACATCCGGTCCGGGCTCAACTTCGACATCATGCAGCGGTGGTTCGCCTACCGCGGCTACCAGGTGACCTTCGTCCGGAACGTCACCGACATCGACGACAAGATCATCGCCAAGGAGCGCGAGTTCGGCACGCCGTGGTGGCAGATCGGCTACCAGAACGAGCGCGCGTTCAACGACGGCTACGACGCGCTGGGCTGCCTGCCGCCGACCGTCGAGCCGCGGGCCACCGGGCACATCCCCGAGATGATCGAGATGATGCGTGGGCTCATCGAGACGGGCCACGCCTACGCGGCCGACGGCAACGTCTACTTCGACGTCCGCTCGTACCCGGACTACCTGGCGCTCTCCAACCAGAAGCTGGACGACCTGCGCCAGCCCGAGGGCGAGGGCGAGACCGGCAAGCGGGACCAGCGCGACTTCGCGATGTGGAAGGCCGCCAAGCCGGGCGAGCCGAGCTGGGAGACCCCGTGGGGCCGCGGGCGTCCGGGCTGGCACCTGGAGTGCTCGGCGATGGCCCACAAGTACCTGGGCGCCGCCTTCGACATCCACGGCGGCGGGCTGGACCTGATCTTCCCGCACCACGAGAACGAGATCGCCCAGTCCAAGGCCTACGGCGACGACTTCGCCAACTTCTGGGTGCACAACGCCTGGGTCACCATGGCCGGCGAGAAGATGAGCAAGTCGCTGGGCAACTCGGTGCTGGTCTCCGAGATGGTCCGGGCGTGGCGGCCGATCGTGCTCCGCTACTACCTGGCGGGCCCGCACTACCGCTCGATGATCGAGTACAGCGAGGAGTCGCTGCGCGAGGCCGAGGCCGGCTTCGGCCGGATCGAGGGCTTCGTCCAGCGCGCCGTCGAGCGCTGCGGGACGGTCGACGCGGCGCCCGAGGTGCCGCCGGCCTTCGCCGAGGCGATGGACGACGACTTCGGCGTGCCGCAGGCGCTGGCCGTCGTGCACACCGCCGTCCGCCAGGGCAACAGCGCCCTGAACGCGGACGACAAGGAGAGCGTGGTGGCGCGACTCGCCGAGGTCCGTGCGATGCTCGGTGTACTGGGCCTCGACCCGCTCGACCCGCAGTGGGCCGGGGCGGAGCGCGGCGAGGACCTCCACGGTGTGGTCGACTCGCTGGTCCGCCTGGTCCTGGACCAGCGGCAGGCGGCGCGCGAGCGCAAGGACTTCGCCACCGCGGATGCCATCCGCGACCAGCTCGGCCTGGCCGGGCTGGCGATCGAGGACACCCCGTCCGGCCCGCGCTGGACGATCAACAGCCAGTAACCCCATCCGACGATCGGGGTGATGGGTGGGCCGTACCGGACCGGTACGGCCCTCCCGCATGACGTAGCGCATGCCGTCGACCGCCACCGGGCAGACCGGGGCGGCCGGGGCATGCCGGACAGACAGGAAGTACAGCCATGGCCGGCAACAGCCAGCGCAGGAACCGCCGCAACCCCGGATCGAAGAAGGGCGCGTCTGTCGGTACCGGCGGGCACAGCCGGAAGGCCCTCCAGGGCAAGGGCCCGACCCCTCCCGGCGAGGAGCGCAAGGGCCACCCGAAGCAGCGCGCCGCCAACGCCGCGCTCAAGCGCGAGCGGGACGCCAAGGCCCGGGCCGGCATGCGCCGGGCCGGCGGCGGCGGTCGCGGCGGCCGCGGCGGTGCGGGCAGCGCCGAGCTGGTCTTCGGCCGCAACTCCGTGGTCGAGGCCCTGCAGGGCGACGTGCCGGCCAACGCGCTGTACGTCCAGCAGTTCATCGACACCGACGACCGGGTCCGCGACGCCTTCCAGGCCGCCAACGACCGCGGCATCCCGCTGATGGAGGCCCCGCGGCCCCAGCTGGACCAGATGACCGGCGGGATGAACCACCAGGGCTTGGTGCTCCAGGTGCCCCCGTACGAGTACGCGCACCCCGAGGACCTGCTGGCGGACGCCGCCGACGCCGGCCAGGACCCGCTGATCATCGCGCTGGACGGCGTGACCGACTCGCGCAACCTGGGCGCGGTGGTCCGCTCCGCCGCCGCCTTCGGCGCGCACGGCGTGGTCATCCCCGAGCGCCGCGCGGCCGGCATGACCGCCGGTGCCTGGAAGACCTCCTCCGGCGCCGCGGCCCGGCTGCCCGTCGCCCGGGCCACCAACATGACCCGCACCCTGGAGGCCTACCAGAAGGCCGGCCTGATGGTGGTCGGCCTGGCCGCCGACGGCGAGGCCGAGATCGGTGACCTGGACCTGCTGAACGGGCCGGTCGTGATCGTCGCGGGCAGCGAGGGCAAGGGCCTGTCCCGCCTGGTCTCGGAGACCTGCGACATGCGGGTCCGGATCCCGATGTCCGGCCTGACCGAGTCGCTGAACGCCGGTGTCGCGGCGGGCATCGTGCTGTACGAGGCCGCGCGGCTGCGGGCCAAGCGCTGAGCGCCGTCGGGCGCCGCTGAGCGGCGCCCGGGGCCCAGCACGGCCGGGGTCCGGAACGCAGGCGATCTTCCGAATTCCCCGCAAACAGAGTGAAGGCGATCGGGCCCGACCGGGCCCGATCGCTTTTTTCATGATCACTTCAAGTGTGTGTCGGACCTCCACTCGGGAGAGTGTCCTAAGCGGCCGTCACCCGGTTAGACGGGCGTGGACACCAGAACACCTCGGCGCCCCCTGTTCGGCGACGGCAGCACCGGGATAGACGCGGGCCCCGGCCTCAACACCGTCAAGGTGGAGTCGGACCCTTCGCGGCTCAGCAGCACCCAGGCGAGCTTCCGGCTCCGGCTCGGCGCCCCGGTGGCGCCGCTGATCGAGGCCCCGGCCGGACTGCTGTCCACCGGCGCCGCGTTCGGCGACCCGTACGCCAACCAGGGCCTGATCCGCCGTCCGCTGGTCACCCCGCAGGTCGTCGTGCCCGCCTCCGCCGTCCCGGCGCTGGCCGGGGCCGGGGCCGGCGGCGCGCCGCGCCGCAAGGGTCGGGTCACCGCCGTCACCTGGACCGGCCAGGCGCCCCCCGGGGACATGGCGGCCACCCGGCTGCTGGAGGCCGTGCGCGGCACCCCGGCCGGCGGCGTCCGCCTGGCCGAGGCGGACACCCAGGTGCTCCCCTCCCTCGCGGGCGTCCGGACCCTCCCGCGCCAGCCCCGCGAGGGCGCCGGCACCGCCACCCATGCGGGCATCGGACCGGTCGGCGAGCCGCACGGCTGGACCCCGAGCGGCGAGCTGCCCGAGGTCTCCGCCGCCGACGCCGAGGGCAGGCAGCCCTGGTACCCGGGCCGCCGGGTCGACCTCGGCCTGGTGCTGCTGCCGCTGCGCGCCGTCCTCGGCTCGCTCTCGGTCTACGCCGGGTTCAGCAAGCTCTGCGACCCGGTGTACTTCGACGGCGGCGAACGCGGCTCGATGATGCGCTGGCTCTCCTCGCTGCACCCCTGGAAGGTCGCCGAGCCGCTGCTGGCCTTCGCCATGGCGCACCCGGTGGGCGCCGGCCTGGTGGTGTCGTTCACCCAGATCGTGGTCGGCGTGCTGACCGTCCTCGGCCTCTGGCAGCGGTTCGCCGCCGGCGCGGCGATGGCGCTCTCCGCCGCGCTGCTGTTCACCGTCAGCTGGCGGGCCGTCCCGGTCTACGACACCCCGGACCTGATCTTCCTCGCGGCGTGGAGCCCGCTGCTGATCGCCGGGGCGCCGTTCGCCTCGCTGGACGGGCGGCTCAACCTGGAGGCCTGGCGCCGGTTCGGCGCGGACGCGCCCGGGGCGCTGCGCCGCCGGGTGCTGCGCCGCGGCACCGTCGTCACCACGGTCGTGGTCGGGCTGACCCTGCTGCTCGGCTCGATGCTCGGCGCCGCCGTCCGCACCGGCGCCCGGGCGCACCAGGCGCCGGACCGCCCGGCCACCGACTACGGCACCCCGGTCTGGCCGTCCGGCAGCCCGTCCGGCGCCCCCGGCGGCAAGGGCACGTCCACCACGCCCCCGCCCGCCGCGCCGCGCCCCGCCACCCCCACCCCGAGCGCGACCACCCCGCCCGGCACGCCGTCCGCCAAGCCGGCCACCCCCACGCCCAGCGGCAAGGGGCACCCGGGCAAGGCGGACGCCGGGTCGGGCGCCTCCCCGGCCGCGTCCCCCCCGGCGGGCGGCTCGGGCGGCACCGCTCCCGCGTCGCGCGGCACCCCGGGCGCCGGCGGCGCGGGGTCGGGCTCCAAGGCCAGCCCGAACCCCGGCGGGCTGCTCGGCGGGGTGCTGGGCAGCGCGCCGCTGGCCGACCTGTCCGGCGGTCGGGCCTCGCACCCGGGGGCGCCGACCGCGACCTGAGGGACCGGTGACGGCGATCGGCCGGGCGCTCCGTGGGGGAGCGCCCGGCCGATCGCCGTTCGCGGGCGGTGCCGCGGCTCCGCGGCCGCGTGGTGTGGCGGCCCGGGCCTACCGGAGGCTCCGGGCTACCGGGGACCGGGCTACCGGAAGGTCCGGGCTAGCGGAAGGTCCGGGCTAGCGGAAGGTCCGGGCTAGCGGGGGGTCCGGCCGGCGCCGGAGGCGAGCTCCTTCGCCGCCTCGGTGAGGTCCTTGGCGGTGTCGATCGCCCGCCAGTACACGCCCTGCGGCAGCTGGTAGCCCGCCAGCCGCTTGCCGCGGGCGAGTTGGGGGAAGGTGGTGCGCTCGTGGTCGCCCACGTCCGGCAGCAGCTCGGCGAACTCCGGGCTGAACACGTACAGGCCGGCGTTGATCAGGAAGGGCGAGGGCGGGGCCTCGATGAAGTCCAGCACATTGCCGAACTGGTCGGTCTCCACGGCGCCCCAGGGGATCCGCGGCCGGGCCAGCGCGAGCGTCGCGACGGCGTCCCGCTCGTGGTGGAAGGCGGCCATCTCGCGCAGGCTGAAGCGGGTCCAGATGTCGCCGTTGGTGGCGTACCAGGGCTCGTCCGGGCGGGGCAGCGCCTTGGCCGCGTACTTGAGCCCGCCGCCGCGCCCGAGCGGCTCCGCCTCGACCACGGTGCGCACCCGCAGCGGCAGGTCCGCCTTGTCCAGCCACTCCTCCAGCACGTCGGCGAGGTGCCCGCAGGAGACCACGACGTCGGTGACGCCCTCCTCGGCCAGCCAGGCCAGCTGGTGGCCCAGGATCGGCGTGCCCGTCCCGGGGATCTCGACCAGCGGCTTCGGGCGGTCGTCCGTATAGGGGCGCAGCCGGGAGCCCTGGCCGCCGGCCAGGATGACGGCCTGGGTCACGGGCGTCGTGGTCGGCCGGGGCCGCGGGCGCGGGGCGGACGGGAGGTCGGCGGCGGAGCCGGAGTCAGCGCTCATGCCTGAACAATAAGGCGGCGGACGGGGGCGTCCGCCGCCTCGGTGGCCTCGGGCTCCGGACCTTGGGACTTCGAGGCCTTGAGGCCTTCGATGTCCTCGGCGTGCTCGGCGTGCTCGGCGTCCTCAGCCGACGACGCCGGCCGCGAACGAACCGTCGCAGACCGGGCGGGCGAAGGAGCGCGCCCGCTGGACGTCGCCCTGGTACTTGCGCACCGCCGCCTTGCCCAACTCGGTGGACAGCGAGGTGCAGTAGGGCGTCAGCGAGGGCTGCTCGCGCATCGAGCGCTCCAGCAGGTCCAGCGCGGCGGAAGGGTTCTTGGCGCGCAGCTCGTCGAGCAAGGCCACCCGCAGCGACTCCTGCGGGGCGAGCCCGTCCGCGGCCTTGGCCACGGCGCCGGCCGCGTTGTTGGAGCGCCCGATCCCGGCGCCGTCGCCGCTGGACGCCGCCACGACCTGCTGGTCGAGCCCGGTCGGCGGGGCCCACGGGACCCGGGTCACGGCGAGGGTGCCGGTGGTCACCAGGACGACCGGCAGGGTCAGGGCGACGGTCTGGCCGATACGGCGCAACAGCTGCTTCACCCTCAGGAGAGTAGCGGTGGGTACGGGCCGGATCGCCCTCCGTTACACCATCGAGTGACACGGTGTCCGGTTTCGTCCCCTTGCCGTGTTGACGCGGGGGCGTACGGGCGGAGCCCGCCGGACCGCGAGGGTCCGACGGGCTCCGGGGCGTGCCGTGACGTGTCGTGACACGTCGTGGAACTGGGTGGCGTCTGGTGACGCTTGGTGACGCGCAGTCCGCGTCAGTTGCTCAGACGCAGGCCGGAGCTGGTGGAGAAGACGTGGGTCTCGTTGGCGATCGGCACGACGTGGATGGTCTCGCCGCGGGCCGGGATCTGGCGGCCGGGGACGCGGACGACCAGGTCGTGGTCCTCGCCGCCGATCTGGGTGGTGCCGTAGACGAAGCCGTCCGAGCCGAGCTCCTCGACCACGTTGACCGTCACCGCGACGCCCTCGATGCCGCCCGCCGGGACGATCTCGAAGTGCTCGGGGCGGATGCCGACGGTCACCGTCTTGTCGGCGCCGGCGCCGGCCAGGTTCTCGCGGGAGATGTTGACGACCGAGCCGCCGAACTTCACGCCGCCGTCCACCAGCGGCACCTTGACCAGGTTCATGGCCGGCGAGCCGATGAAGCCGGCCACGAAGAGGTTGGCGGGCTTGTCGTACATGTTGCGCGGGGTGTCGACCTGCTGGAGCAGACCGTCCTTGAGCACCGCGACCCGGTCGCCCATGGTGAGCGCCTCGGTCTGGTCGTGGGTGACGTACACCGTGGTGATGCCCAGGCGGCGCTGCAGGCCGGCGATCTGGGTGCGGGTCGAGACGCGGAGCTTGGCATCCAGGTTCGACAGCGGCTCGTCCATCAGGAAGACCTGCGGCTGGCGGACGATCGCACGGCCCATCGCGACGCGCTGGCGCTGGCCACCGGAGAGCGCCTTCGGCTTGCGGTCCAGCAGCTCGGTGAGGTCGAGGATCTTCGCGGCCTCCTCGACCTTGGTGCGGATCTCCGCCTTGTTCACGCCGGCGATCTTGAGCGCGAAGCCCATGTTGTCGGCGACGGTCATGTGCGGGTAGAGCGCGTAGTTCTGGAACACCATGGCGATGTCCCGGTCCTTCGGCGGCAGGTGGGTGACGTCCCGGTCGCCGATCCGGATCGCACCGGCGTTGACGTCCTCCAGACCGGCCAGCATGCGCAGGCTGGTCGACTTGCCGCAGCCCGAGGGGCCGACCAGCACGAGGAACTCGCCGTCCGCGATCTCCAGGTCCAGCGCGTCCACCGAGGGCTTGTCCGCCCCGGGGTAGACGCGGGTCGCCTTGTCGTACGTGACAGAAGCCATGGTCGTTGCTCTCCTTCACCGGCAGGAACGTGCCGGACGATCCGAGTAAAGGGGGTGGGTCCGTGCTCCGCCGGCCCATCAGTGGTCTGAACCACTACACGAGCCGACTCCCGGCGACGCTACCTGCGCTTCCGCCGCTTGTCAGCCCCCACCCGACCCGATTTCGGCATCGGTTCCATCACGTCCACCCATCCCACCAACCCCTGGATATCCCCCCATCCCGTCCCCCGCGCCCGGTAGACTGCCCCCCGGTGCCGCCGTGATCCCTCGCGGACGGCCACCGTGCCTCCTTAGCTCAGCTGGCCAGAGCACCGCTCTTGTAAAGCGGGGGTCGTCGGTTCGAACCCGACAGGGGGCTCAGCGGCAGGTGGGAAGGGCCGGTCCGACGGGTGTCGGGCCGGCCCTTTCGTCGTGGGTGGGGTCAGTCCGGGGGGAGGGTGAGGGTGGCCAGCGCGCCGCCGTCGGGGTGGTTGGCGAAGGTCAGGGTGGCGCCGATGACGCGGGCGTGGCCGGTGGCGATGGTGAGGCCGAGGCCGTGGCCGCGGCCGCGTTCGGGGGCGTTGGTGCGGAAGCGTTGCGGGCCGTGGCGCAGGAGGTCCTCGGGGTAGCCGGGGCCGTGGTCGCGGACGGTGATCCGCAGGCCGTCGATGTTCAGGTGGACGGGCCCGGCGCCGTGGCGGTGGGCGTTGAGGATCAGGTTCCCGAGGATGCGGTCCAGTCGGCGCAGGTCGGTGCGGACCTGCCGGTCGGCGGCGATCTCGACGGCGACGTCCAGGCCGGTGAGGGAGACGGTGCGGCGCGCCGCGCGTTCCAGCGGGACGGCGGAGAGGTCGGGGGACTCGGCGTTCGCGTCCAGGCGGGAGACCTCCAGCAGGTCCTCGACCAGGCCGCGCAGCGCCTGGACCCGGTTCTGCACGAGTTGGGTGGGGCGCCCGGGCGGCAGCAGTTCGGCGGCGGTGACCAGTCCGGTGAGCGGGGTGCGCAGCTCGTGGGCGACGTCCGCGGTGAAGCGCTGCTCGTCCTCCAGTCGCCGGTGCAGGGTGCGGGACATCAGGTCGACGGCGGCGGCGAGGTCGGCCACCTCGTCCTTGCCGTCGACGAGTTCGCCGATCCGGGTGTCCGTGCCGCCGGCGGCGATGCCCCGGGCGGCGGTGGCGGCGGTGCGCAGTCGGCGGCTGATCCGGTCGGCGACGAGCACGCCGGCCAGCACGGTGGTGAAGACCGCGGCGACGACGGTGAGCAGGATGATCCGGTCCAGGTCGGCGATGGCCTGCCGGTCCTGGGCGAAGTCGACCCGGACGGACAGCACTCCGTTCTGCACCGGCCCGGCCGCCCACATCGACTCGCCGGTGCCGTCGCCGGCGAGCAGTGAGCCGTGCCGGCCGCCGGCGGCGAGGGCGCGCAGCCGTTCGGGCAGGGCCGGGTCGTTCACGGCGCCGCCGCGGGCGGCCGGCTCGATGTCGCGGCTGTAGGCGTCCAGCGCGGAGTCGAGGGCGGCGAGCGCGGAGGTGCGGGCCTGGTCGACGTGCTGACGGATCATCGCCTGGTGGACCAGCAGGCCGACGGCCACCGCGACCAGGACGGCGATGGCGGCGACGGCGGTGGCGATCTGGCGGCGCAGGGTCATGCCGGGCGCCGCAGCTTGTAGCCGAAGCCGCGGACAGTCTCGATCCGGCCGGAGCCGATCTTGGCGCGCAGCCGCTGCACATGGACGTCCACGACCCGGCTGTCGGCGCCCCACTCGTAGTCCCAGACGCGTTCGAGCAGGGTGGAGCGCTCCAGCACGTTCCCGGGCGCGGCGGTGAACTCCAGCAGCAGCCGCAGTTCGGTGGGGGTGAGCGGGACGAGGCGGCCGTCCACCCGGACCTCCATGCTGTCGGTGTCCACCTGGAGGCCGTCGAAGCTGCGGAGGGCCGGGGAAGGGGCGGACTCCGGCGCCTGCGGCGGCTGCGGCGCCCCGGGGGTGCCCGAGGGCGCGACGGGGGCATCGGCGACGGGGGCACCGGCGACGGGGGCGTCGGACAGCGCACCGGGCAGGGCGTCGGCCGCCGGGACGACGCGGACGCGGCGCAGCACGGTACGGATCCGGGCGACCAGGACGGCGCTCTCGAAGGGCTTGACCACGTAGTCGTCGGCCCCGGCCTCCAGCCCGGAGACCACGTCCACCGGGTCGGTCCGGGCGGACATCATCAGGATCGGCAGCTGGCTCTCCTCCCGGATCCGGCGGCAGAGGCCGACCCCGTCGAGCAGCGGCAGCATGACGTCCAGCAGGAGCAGGTCGGGCCGGACCGCGTGGAAGGCCTCCAGTCCCTCCAGGCCGTCGGCGGCCGTGGTGACCGGGAAGCCGTAGCGCTCCAGGGCCATCCGGGTGGCCTCGCGGATCACCTCGTCGTCCTCGACCAGGAGGATGTGCGGAGGGGCGGTGGTGGTGGGGCTCATCGCTTGGCCTCCGGGAACACGAGGGGCGGGGACGGCGCGGACGGCGCGGAGGCCGCGGACGGGACGGAGGGTGGGAGGGGCGCCGAGGTCGGCCGGGCGGCGCGCGGGGACGGGACGGCGGCCTCGGGGGCGGCCTGTCTCGTCGGCGGCGGGACCGGGCGTACCGCCGGGCCGGTGTCGGGCGTGGGGGTGGCCGTCGGGCGGTTGTCCGGGCGGGTCGGCGGGAGCAGGCCGACGCCTTCGTCCCGGCGTTCCTTCAGGACGAGCCGCTTGCCGTCCCACGCGTAGTGGCTGCTGGTCCGGGCGTCGACGCTGGTCGGCTCGTACAGCCACAGGTCGGTGCCGACGGTGGCGGCGTTGAACGTCGGCAGCACCGGCACCTGGAGGATCGGCAGCAGGCGGTCCTCGACGAGGGTGTAGACGTGCAGCACGACCTGACGGGGGGTGGTGACGACGGTGAGCAGCTCGGGCCGCCCGTCCTCGGTGAGGTCGCGGAACTCGGGGGTGCGGATCGAGCAGCCCGTGCAGGAGCCCAGCGCCTGGCGCTCCTCCGCGCCGACCTTCGGGTCCTTGGCGAGGACGGCGCGGATGTCGACGGCGGTGATGTCGCGCCCTGGGACGGTCAGGTCGGGTACGGGCTGCGGCGGTTCCTGGGTGACGTCGGCCGCGGTCGTGTCCGGCGGCGGGTAGGTGGGCAGGTCGGGCCAGAGCGGTTGGCGTACCGCCGGCGGCGTGACGGTCTGGCTGGGACCCTGGTCGCGCAGGCCGCCGGGGGTGGCCCGGCCGAAGGCCAGGGCGGCGAGGGCGAGGACGGCGGCCAGGCCGGCCAGGGCGGCCACCGGAACGGCGGCGGGTCGGCGGCGGGGTGGTGGTGTTGCTGCCACGGTCGGTGCTCGTCCTCCTGCTCTCTCCTGCGCTCTCCTGCTCTGCGTCGGCGCTTCGGCCGGTCGCCCGTCGGCGCCCCGTCGGCGCCCCGTCGGCGCCACTCGTCACCGCCCCCTGGCACCGCCTCCCGGCACCGCCTCCCGTCACCGCCCCGTTCGTAGGTCGCGCGGGCGGCGGCCGGTGGTTCCGCGACGGTGGCGCGGGCAGCCGTCAGGCCGGGTCCGCCAGCACGATGATGTTGTCCGTCCAGTGGCCGTCGACGCCGATCCGGCCGCCGCAGGTGATCAACCGGAGCGCTGGTGCGGGCGTGTCGCCGTACACCTGGGCGGTCGGGAAGTCGCCCTTGGCGGCCTGGAGCAGCGTACGGACCTTGAAGTCCACGGTGCCGCCGTCCGCGCGCCGGATCCGGATCAGCTCGCCGGGCCGCAGCTTCGGCAGCTGCTTGAAGACCGCCGGGCCGTGCACGGTGTCGTAGTGCCCGATGAGCACGGCGGGGCCGGTCTCGCCGGGAGTGGGGCCGTTGCGGTACCAGCCGACCTCGTCGCCCCGGTCGGCCGACGGCACCTCGACGGTGCCGTCGGGGTTCAGGCCGAGGTCGGCCACGGGCGCGTCGACTCCGACGGAGGGGATCAGCAGGCGGGTCGGCGGAGAGGCCGGGTACGGCTTCGGGGCGGGCGTGTTCCCGGGTGCGGACCCGGGCGGGGCGCCGATGGTGCCCGCGGCCGCCGCCGGGGTGTCGGTGACGGCGCCGTGTCCGGAGCTCTCGATCCGTACGACCGGGGTCTCCCGGCCGGACAGTGCGAGCGAGGCGCCGAGCACCAGGCAGAGCAGACCCGCGGTGCCGAAGGCGGTGCGGCGCAGTGGGCCCGGGCCGGGGCGGGGGGCGCGTCGGTGGCCCCGGCGGTGGTCCCGGCGGTGGTCCTTGGCACGTCGGTGGCTGGCGGTCCCCGCCACCGGGGCGGCCCCGGCGCCGCTTCCCCGACTGGCCGGGTACGGGGAAGCGGCGCCGGGGTGCCCGGCGGACTCGGGACCGTTGTCAGCCGCGCGCACCGGAGCGGCGGCGCAGGACGGCGAAGCCCAGGGCCGCGGCGCCGACGGCCGCGACGGTGCCGCCACCGGCGAGCATCAGGCCGGAACCGCCGGAGGCGCTGGAGCCGTCACCGGCCTGCGCGGCGCCCTTGGGCACCTCGCGGACCTGCGGCCGGGCGCCACCGGGGGCGACCGGGGCCGGGGTGGCGGTGGCGGCGCCCGTAGACCCGGCCACGGCCGGCGAGGGCTGGGCCTTCGGGGGGACCGGCATGGCGGTCCTCGCCGCCGAGTCGACGCCCGGGACGGCGTGGGTGGGCGTCGCCGTCGGCTTCGGCACGCCGTCGGCCCAGGCCTGCCCGCCGGTGACGGTGGCGAGCAGCGCGGCGCCGGTCAGGGCGCAGGCGGCCAGGACGCGGCGGGCGGGGGAGTAGTGGGTACGGCCCTTGCTCATACGGGGTGTCTCCATCTGCTTCGGTCGGTACGTGTGGCCGCCGGTCCACGGTGCGGTCTGCGGGACCCGGCGGGCTGGTGGCGCGGGACGTCCGCCGTCGGCGCCGGACGCGGGCGTCCTCGTCGCGGACGCCTCCGGCCGCTTCGCCCGGTTCTGCGGGTTCGGCCGGTGGCGTCGAGGACGACGGTAGGAGGGCCGTGTCGCGGTCCTCGGCCGGTCGTGTCACGGCCGCCCATCGGCTGCGTAACGGCGTGACGGCGGTCGTGGCGTCCTCCGCCCGGAGGACGCCCCGTCCGGGCGGTGGTGCTCCGCCCGCCGGTGGGTGCCGCCTTCGAAGTCCAGTCGGGGCCAAGGGTGTTGGCGTCGCGTCCGCCGCCCGTCCGTCACGTCCACCGCCCGTCCGCCGCGCCTGCCGCTGCCCGCCGCCCGCGACCGCTGTGCCCGCCGCCCGCTCGCGGTGGCGTCTGTGGCGTCTGTGGCGTCCGTGGCGGCACTGGCGCGGGCCCTACCCTCCTGGGCGCTCGCGGCGGGGGCGGGGCCTGCCCTGGGTGGCCGTGGGCGCGCTGGTGGCCGGGCTCGGCTCGGCGGTCTGCGGGACGCTCTGCGACACCACCACGCAGAAGTGGGTGCCGGTGGAGCTGCTCGGCCGGAGGATGGCCTTCGGCGTGCCGGGTGCCTTCGCCCACGGCCCGCTCGGGCCGGCGGCGGCCGGTCCGCTGGCGGACCGGTTCGGCGCGGGCGCCGTGCTGCTGCTCGGGGCGGTCCGGCAACTGGCGGCCGGGGTCGTAGTGTTGACCGTACCGGCGGTACGGAACCGCCGCTGGGAGGAGGGCCCGGACAGCTGACCAACCCCTCGGACGGCTTCGGGGCGCACCCCCGGCCCACCGCGCACCGCGCCCGGCCGGCCCCGGAGCGCGAACGGCTGCCCCTCCCGCGCACGTGCGCCTCCGCGGCGGGCGGGGCGGCCGACCCGGACGTACGGTGGAAGTCGGGGGTGACGGAGGAGGTCGATCATGCCCGGCTCGCTCACCATCAGCCATCACGGGTCCGCGGCCACACTGGACCACGTGGACGCGCAGCGGCTCGCCACCGTGCTGGCCGACCTTGCGTACCTGCTGGAGATCCCGGGGCCCGACCGGATCACCGACGAACAGCTCGCCGTGCTGTGCGAGGGGCGCACCCCGGACCGTGCCGAGCTGGTGCACTGGTGCGCGTCGAACGCCCGCGGCCTGAAGGGGCAGCTCTGACGGAAGGGGCAGCTTCGACCGGAGCCGCTTCGACCCGGAGCCGCTTCGGCCGCCGACCGCCCGCCGTACGATGGCGCGCGGGGCGGGGACGCCCCCCGGGTGCCGGGGTGGCCGGCGGCCGGTCCGGCGGAGGGTGGGGGCCCGAGCGTGCCGCAGTCCTGGTCGATGTCCTGGCTCACCGTGCCCACCCCGCTGCCCAGCGGGCCGATGCGCGTCGCGGTGACCCCGCTCGGCGTGGTGTCGGCCGGTTACGGCGGGCCGAGCGGGGGTGAAGTGCCGCCCTGCACCGACGAGTCGAAGATCGCGGCCGTCACCGGGCGGATCGGCGCCTACCTGGCGGGCCGCACCCGCGAGCTGGGCCTGCCGATCGACTGGAGCCTCAGCTCGGGCCCGCACCGCGCGGTGCTGCAGACGCTCTGGCGCGAGGTGCCGTACGGCCGGACCATCACCTACGGCGAACTGGCGGCCCGCAGTGGGGTGTTCGAGGGTGTCACGGAGCCCGGACTGGCTGCCCGCACGGTCGGGCAGATGATGGCCGCCAACCCGGTCCCGCTGCTGGTGCCCTGCCACCGGGTGGTGGCGGCGGACGGGATCGGCGGCTTCGGCGGCGGCCGGGTCGGGATCGAGGTGAAGCGCTGGCTGCTCACCCTGGAGGGGGCGTTGGAGCCGACCCTCGACTGGGACGGCCCGCTGTAGGGACGGTCTGCAGTGGCTCCGGCCCGCTGCAGGGGCGGCCCGCAGCAGCTCCAGCCCGCTGCAGGAACGGCGCGCGGCTGCTCGCGGATCGCGTCGACGCGCGGATCGCGTCAACCTGCGCATCGTGTCAAGGGGTGGCGTCGGCGGGGGCGCGGATGCGCGAGGATGGGTCCTGGCACGCCGATATGTTCGAATAAATAGTCGAACAATATCGATCGGGTGATCTATTCGTACTATTTGTTCGGCCATTCCGAACCACTCGAACGAGTGATTGCGGGCTGCCCTCGAATGGGCCCACCATGAAGCTGCAACACGCATGTGCAAGGCGACACTTCATCGGGTATGCGAAGGGCTCCCCTCATGTCGACCGAAACCAATGCCGGTATTCCCGCGCCCGCGCCAGGTGCGCGGTCGGAGATCCGGCAGCAGCAGAGTCTGAGCACGGCGGGCGCGCGGAACCTCGCGACGACCACCAAGTCCGCGCCGCAGATGCAGGGCATCAGTCCGCGCTGGCTGCTCAGGAAGCTGCCCTGGGTGCAGGTGTCCGGCGGCACCTACCGGGTGAACCGCCGCCTGCGCCACTCGGTCGGCCGCGGTCGGGTGAGCTTCGTCAAGACCGGCGCCGAGGTGCGGGTCGTCCCGCCCACGCTGGTCGAGGTGCCGGCGCTGCGCGGCTTCCAGGACGAGGCCGTGCTGGAGGAGCTGGCCGCGCGCTTCGTGCAGCGGGACTTCGACGCCGGTGACGTCCTGGTCCGGGCCGGGGCGCCGATCGCCGAGGTGTTCCTGATCGCGCACGGCAAGCTCGACCGGCTGGGCACCGGCAAGTACGGCGAGGAGACGGTGGTCGGCACCCTCGCCGACGGCGACCACCTCGGCGACGAGGCGGTCCGGCAGAACGGCGGCGAGTGGCCGTACACCGTCCGCGCCGCGACCTCCGGCACCGTGCTGACGCTGTCCTGGCCGGCCTTCCAGGAGCTGCACGACCGCTCCGAGGCGCTCCAGCTGCAGATCATCGAGTACCTGAACGGCTTCCAGCAGGCGCAGAACAAGCACGGCGAGGCCGCGATCGACCTCTCCGCCGGCCACCAGGGCGAGTACGAGCTGCCCGGCGCCTTCGTGGACTACGAGCTGAAGCCGCGCGAGTACGAGCTGAGCGTCGCGCAGACCATCCTCAAGGTGCACACCCGGGTCGCCGACCTCTACAACCAGCCGATGAACCAGACCGAGCACCAGCTCCGGCTGACCATCGAGGCCCTGCGCGAGCGCCAGGAGCACGAGCTCGTCAACAACCCCGAGTTCGGCCTGCTCAGCAACGCCGCGTACGAGCAGCGGTTCCAGACCCACTCCGGCCCGCCCACCCCGGACGACATGGACGAGCTGCTCAGCCGCCGCCGCAGCACCAGGATGTTCCTGGCCCACCCCAAGGCGATCGCCGCCTTCGGCCGGCAGCTCAACAAGCGCGGCCTCTACCCCGGGACGGTCGAGGTCGAGGGCCGGCAGATCATGTCCTGGCGCGGGGTCCCGGTCTTCCCGTGCAACAAGATCCCGATCGTCGGGGGCACCAGCTCGATCATCGCGATGCGGATCGGCGAGGACAACCAGGGCGTCATCGGCCTGCACCAGACCGGAATTCCGGACGAATACCAGCCGAGCCTTTCGGTGCGGTTCATGGGAATCGACGACAAGGCCATCATTTCCTACCTGGTGAGCGCCTACTACTCCGCCGCGATTCTGGTGCCGGACGCGGTCGGCGTCCTGGAGAACGTGGACATCGCGCAGTACTGACGGTTCGCGGGGCCGGCCGCAGGGCCGCGGGGGGCGTTGGGGGGGAACCCCTGCCCCCGCCAGAAGGAGTGTGCCCAGGTGTGTCGCACCCCCTGCCACCACCGCCCCCACCCCCCCCACAGAGGCAAGCGA
>NZ_JBVILX010000002.1:704473-1002519 GCF_055580145.1 Kitasatospora sp. NPDC032121
CACATCGATTTACCTTTCCGATGGCCCGACCCCCCCCCCCCCCCCCCCTTTCCCCCCCCCCCCCCCCCCCCCCCCCCCCCCGCGCCCGGGTGCGCACCGGCGCGTACCGGCCAGGCCCGCCCCCGCCCGAGGGCGGCCATGGGCGGTGCGTGACCGCGCCCGGCACCGCAGCGCAACCCCGGCCCGCCGTCGGCGGGCCGTCCCACGACAGGCGCCCGACAGGGGGAAACACCCATGACGAGTCCCACGCTGGAGCGGGACCACAAAGAGGGGCACGAGGCGGCGGACATCCTCGCCCGGACCCGCGCCCTGGTCGATCCGGTCCTGCGGGCCGCCGTCGACTCGCTGCCCGGCACCATGCGCAAGGTGGCCGGCTACCACTTCGGTTGGTGGGAGGCGGACGGCACCCCCGCCGAGGCCTCCGCCGGCAAGGCGATCCGGCCGGCCATGGTCCTCGCCGCCACCCAGGCCCTGGGCGGCAAGCCCAACGAGGCCGTGGCCGCGGCCGCCGCGGTGGAGCTGGTGCACAACTTCACCCTGCTCCACGACGACGTCATCGACCGCGACGACACCCGGCGCCACCGGCCCACCGCCTGGCGGGTGTTCGGCACCACCGAGGCCATCCTGGCCGGGGACGCCATGCACTCCCTCGCGCTGCGCCTGCTCGCCGAGGACGGCCACCCGGCCGCCCACGGCTCGATCCGCCGGCTCGCGGACTGCGTGGTCGAGCTCTGCGAGGGCCAGCAGATCGACTGCGCCTTCGAGCGGCGCAACGACGTCTCGCTGCCCGAGTGCCTGGCGATGGCGGAGGCCAAGACCGGCGCGCTGCTCGGCGCGGCCTGCGCGATGGGCGCCCTGTACGGCGGCGCCTCCGAGGAGGCGGCCCAGGCGCTGGACGGCTTCGGCCGGGAGATCGGCCTGGCCTTCCAGCTGATCGACGACCTGATCGGCATCTGGGGGGATCCCGCGGTCACCGGCAAGCCGGTCGGCGCGGACCTGGTCGCCCGGAAGAAGTCGCTGCCGGTGGTCGCGGCGCTGGGTTCCGGCACCGCCGAGGGCAAGCGGCTGGCCGAACTGTACGCGATCGAACGCCCGCTGGACGCCGATGAGTTGGCGCAGTGCGCGGCGGCGGTCGAGGCGGCCGGCGGGCGCGGCTGGGCGCAGGGCGAGTCCTGTGAGCGGATGGCCGCGGCGATGGCGCAGCTGGCCGCCGCGGTGCCGGAGCCGGCCGCGGCGGACGAGCTGCTGACGCTCGCCGAACTGGTCACCCGCCGCACGCACTGAGCGGGCGCCCGCTACCCGTGCTGCTCGGAAGCATCATCGGGAGTGGGAAGTCGGCAGGGCCGACCTCCCACTCCTGCCGCGCCCCGGGGCGTCTGCGCTCCGAGGCGGCCCGCCGTCAGCCGAAGGCCGCCAACAGCCGCTGCTCCTTGGCGGGTTCGATGCCATGCCGCACCGCCGCCCCCGGTTGCCCCTTGCGCCCCTCGGCGTCGGTGTCCTCGGCCGGCCCGCGCGCCCGCAGCCACTCCCAGGTGTCCCGCGCCGTCTCGGCGAACGGCCGGCAGCGCAGCCCGGCCGCCTCCGCCCGGCTCGTGTCGGCCAGCCAGACGCCCGCCAGCTCGGGCAGATCCGGTGCCCACAGGGGGAGTTCGGTCCACGCGCTGACCTGGTCCGGCCCCTCGGCGAGCAGCGGCCCGTCCGGTACCCAGACCAGCTCGGTGTCCGCGGCACCCGCCAGCTCCCGGCAGGTCTCCAGCCACTCGCCGAAGCGGAGCCGGCCGGGCGGTGCCGTGGTGATGAACCGCCCCGCCGTACCGGCCGTCAGCAGGTCCAGCCCGAAGGCGGCGAAGTCCCGGACGTCGATCACCTGCATGGTCCGCCGCGGATCCCCCGGCGCGAGCACCCGCCCGCCGCGGGCCATCCGCTCCAGCCACCAGGGCAGCCGGCCTCCGCACTCGTACGGACCGACGAGCAGCCCGCTGTTCAGCACCAGCACGCGCTCGGTGCCGAATCCGGCCAGCACGGCGCGCTCGCAGCCGGCCTTCAGGGCGTTGCCGGGCGGTTGGCCGGGCGGGGTGTCGGCGGGGCAGGGGTGCGGCGCGGAGTCCTCGTCGACCACCCGGGCGGGCCAGTCGGCGAAGGCGTGCACGGAGGAGACGAAGGTGTAGTGGCCCGCCCGCTCGCGCAGCAGCCGGGCGCTGAGCGCGGCCTGGGCGGGCTGTTGGGCGGAGGTGTCGACGACGGCGTCCCAGCTGCGGCCGTCGACCAGCCGGGCGAGGTCCTCGGCACTGTCGCGGTCGCCCCGGACGGCCTCGACTCCGGGCAGGTCGGCGGCGCTGCGGCCGCGGTTGAAGGTGGTGACCCGGTGGCCCCGGGCGAGGGCCTCGGCAGCGTAGGCCCGTCCGAGGAAGGACGAGCCCCCAAGCAGGAGGATCTTCATGGCGAAGACCCTGCCTCGTCCGCCCGGCCCGTACACCCGGATTAGCGGTCGGCAGATGTCGGGTCGGCGGCGCCGAACGGCGTCCGGTCCGACGTGCCGCGCCTCCGGGGCCGCCTTAGCATCCGATCTGTACGGCTTGTGCCAGTTGTGCGCCCGTGCCGCCCGCGCCGCGGTCGGCGACCGCACCCCGGCCCGGTGCCCGCCCCGGACGAAGGACCCGTGATGAACCAGCCAGAGCTGGAGGCCCTGGCCGCAGACGCGTACGTCTACGGCTACCCGCTGGTCGCCGGCCTCACCATGGTCGAGCGCTTCGCCCGGGGCGGCCTGGGCACCCTGCCGGCGGCGCCGTTCAACCACATCAGCCACGCCACCCGGCTGGCCGGTCCGGCCGACCGCTTCGTCTCGGTCAACAACGACACGATCTACTCGATCGCCCAGCTCGACCTCTCCGAAGGCCCCCAGGTGCTGCGCGTCCCGGACACCGAGGGCGCCTACTACGTGCTGCAGATCATCGACGCCTGGACGGACAACGTCGCCTACCTCGGCCGCCGGGCCACCGGCACCGACGCGCAGACCTGGCTGATCGTCCCGCCCGACTGGCACGGCACCCCACCGGACCCGAGCCGGGTGATCGAGCTGCCGACCACCGTCGGCACCCTCGTCGGCCGCTTCGCCTGCGCCGGCCCGGACGACCTGCCCCGGGTCCGGGCCCTCCAGGCCGCCCTGGAACTGGAGCCGCTGGAACCCGGCGGCCTGGCCGCCGGACTGCCCGAGCCGGACGAGGCAGTCCCCGAGCGGCTGGCCTTCTTCGAACGGCTGCGGGTCTGGATGCAGGCCTTCCCACCCGCCACCGCCGACATCGAGTACCAGCGCCGCTTCGCCCCGCTCGGCCTGCTGGACGACGGCGCCTCGCCGTACCGGGCCGCCGCCCCCGAGTGGACGCTGGCACTGGCCAAGGGCCTGGCCGCCGGCCGCGAACGGGTCGAGGACGCCAGCCGCCCGCCCGAGGACCACCCGCCCGGCGAGTGGCGCAGCGCGCTCCACCTCTTCGACTACAACACCGACCACCTGGGCCCCGGCACCCTGGACGACCCCGAGTGGCGCATCCCCGACCGCCGCGCCGCCTACCTCAGCCGGGCCGCCGCCGCCCGGGCCGGCCTCTGGGGCAACCACGCGTACGAGGCCTCGTACGCGATGACCTACGACGACTCCGACGGCCGGCCCCTCACCGGCCTCCACAACTACACCCTGCACTTCGACCAGCCGCCCCCGACCGGGGCGTTCTGGTCCATCACGATGTACTCCGTCCCGGACTACCACCTGGTCGAGAACCCGATCGACCGCTACTCGATCGGCGACCGCACCCCCGGCCTGGTCTACGGCGAGGACGGCTCCCTCACCCTGACCCTCCAACACGACCAGCCCGAGGACCCGACCGCCGCCGCCAACTGGCTCCCCACCCCACCCGCCGAGTTCCGCCCCATCCTCCGCATCTACCAGCCCGAGCCCCCGGTCCTGGACGGCACCTACCAGATCCCCCCGATCCACCGCGTCTGACGCCCGGCCCCGTCCTTGGTCCGGGGCTTTGGGGGAGTCGGCCGGGTCGACGTCTCGCGCAGTCGATCCGGCGACGGCTCCGCCTAGTTCGGGGCCGACGGGGAGGCGGTTGCGGTGGCCGTCGGATGCGGTGAGGCGTCCGAGGCGGGTGGTGTCGTGGGGGTCTGTGCGGGGGTGGGCGATGCCGTCGCGGAGGCGGTGGCGGTGGCGGGACCGGTCGGCGCCGGTGTGGAGGACGGCGAGGGATCGGCCGGGGCGGAGGTGGCGCCGCCGCGGTTGTGCGGCCCGCCCTCCAGGGTGACCACGGCCTGCGAGGGCGGCAGCGCGATCCGGGCGGTCCAGTGGGTGGCCGGCGCCTGGTCCTCGTCCACGGTGACGATCACGGTGATCCGCTGGCCGGGCGCCAGGGTGCCGGAGTCGCGGCTGAGCCGGAGCCAGCCGGCGTCCGTCACCGCGTGCCAACGGATCTCCGTGGTGCCGGAGTTGGTGAGGGTGAGGACAGTCCGGCTGCCGTACTCGCCGGCCTCGACGGTGAGCAGCCCGGCCGTGGCCGGTCCGCCGGCGTCCGTCGTGGAGGCCCGGTCGACCGAGGGGACCGGTGCGGCGGCCAGGGTCGGGCTGCCGAGCGGGGCCGCGCCGTGGGCCGGGACCGGGATCACCGCGCCCTGGAAACTGAGTCGCTGAAATCCGGGAAGCAACGTTTCTGCACCGCCCGTGCCGGTACCGCCCGTGCCGGTACCGCCCGTGCCGGAACCGCCCGCGCCGACACCGCCCCAGACCAGCCCGCCCCCGGTCCCCGCCAGCTCCGTCCCGGGCATGCCGGACGCACCCGGCCCCGCCGGGCCGTCCACCGCGGGCTGCGGCCGCCGGCCGCCCGCCCGGCCGGCCTCGTCCACCCGCACCGCCGACACCGAGGCTCCCGGCCCCGACCCGCCACCGCCCCGGTGCCCGGCCCAGAGCGCGATCACCGGGGCCGCCAGTACGGCCGCGAGCACCCCGGTGGTCACCACCCGCCGCCGCACCGCCAGTCCGCGCCCCGCGTCCGGCGCCCGGTGCCGGGGGAAGCCGCCCTGGTCGAACCGCGGACCCGGCTCCGCAGCCCGGCCGGCCACCTCCCGAAGCGCCACCTCCCGGCCCGCCACCGCGGGCGCCCGCAGCAGCGTCAGCCCCGCCGAGCCGACCGCACGCGCCGAACCAGCCGAGCCCTCCGCCGCCCGGCTCGCCGCCACCCGCTCCGCCGTCCCCCGGCAGGTCGGGCAGTCCACCACGTGCTGCACCAGTTCCCGCCGCAGCGCGGGGCCGAGCACCCAGTCCCGCCAGGACTCCGCTCCGGCCCCGCCGAGCCGGTCCAGCTCCGGGCAGCTGCCCACGCCGAGCACCAGCAGCGCCGCCCTGGTCCTGGCCACCTCGGCCTCGGCCCCGGCGAGCAGCGCGCGGGTCCGCTCGAACGGAAGGCCCAGCACCGCCGCCACCTCCAGCGGGGTCAACCGGTGTCGGACGGACAGCTCCAGCGCCTCGCGCTGCTCGGGGTCGGTGCCGGCGGCTTCGGGCCAGGCGAGTGAGGCCAGCTCGCGCCGCCGCCGGGCCGCCTCGGCCTCACCCGCCCCGGCCCGGCCCCCCTCGGCCTCGGCCGCCCGCCCGGTGCCCGCCCCGGTCGCCCCGGCCCCTCCGCCCGCCAGCCGGCGCAGGCAGCAGTACCGGGCCAGCGAGAACAGCCAGGCGCGCAGCAGCCCGGGCTCGGCCAGCCGGGCGCCGTGCAGCCGCGCCAGCTCGCGGACCTCGCCGAGGGCGTCGGCGGCCGCCTCGTGCTCGCAGAGCACCGAGAGGCAGTAGGTGAACAGGCCGTCCACCTGCCGGTCGTACGCCGCGAGCGCGGATGCGGCCCGCGCCGCCCCGGCCTGCCCAACAGTTCTCGTCGTCACCCGTCCGACCGTAGAGAACGCGGCCGGCTGACCCCGACCATTCGAGGCGTATGTACTTCTTTCGGGTAACAACATCGCCCATCTGTGTGGATGCCACGGTCGGACACACGGCCGGACGCGCGGCCGGACGCACCTTCCCCGCACCGCGAGCCCACCGACAGCCCGCCGACAGCCCGCCGAACAGCCGGGCCGACGGCCCCGCCGCCGTCCGCCCGGGCACTGTCGGACCCAGGCGCTACGGTGGGCCGCATGCCTCCGCGTTCCAAGACCACCGCCAAGCCCCGCCCGGCGTACCGCTGCACCGAGTGCGGCAACCAGCTGCCCAAGTGGGTCGGCCGCTGCCCGGAGTGCAACGCCTGGGGCACGGTCGAGGAGTACGGCGCGGTGCCGATCCGCACCACGGCCGCCGGCCCGGTCAGCGCGCCCGCCCGCCCGATCGCCCAGGTGGACGGCCAGGTCGCGACGGCCCGCTCGACGGGCGTGCCGGAGCTGGACCGGGTGCTCGGCGGCGGCCTGGTGCCCGGCGCGGTGGTGCTGCTGGCCGGCGAGCCCGGCGTCGGCAAGTCCACCCTGCTGCTGGACGTCGCCGCCAAGGCGGCCACCGCGCAGCACCGCACGCTCTACGTCACCGGCGAGGAGTCGGCCGGCCAGGTGCGGCTGCGCGCGGACCGGATCAACGCCCTCTCCGAGCACCTCTACCTCGCCGCCGAGCAGGATCTCGGCGCGGTGCTCGGGCACATCGAGGCGGTCAACCCCGGCCTGCTGATCCTGGACTCGGTGCAGACCATCGCCTCCGCCGAGCTGGACGGCGCCCCCGGCGGCCCGGCCCAGGTCCGCGAGGTGGCGGGCGCGCTGATCCGGGCGTCCAAGGAGCGCGGCATGGCCACCCTGCTGGTCGGCCACGTCACCAAGGACGGCCAGATCGCCGGCCCGCGCCTGCTGGAGCACCTGGTGGACGTGGTGCTGAGCTTCGAGGGGGACCGGCACGCCCGGCTGCGCCTCATCCGCGGGGTCAAGAACCGTTACGGCGCCACCGACGAGGTGGGCTGCTTCGAGCTGCACGACGAGGGCATCGTCGGCCTGGCCGACCCGTCCGGCCTCTTCCTGACCAGGCGTGACAAGCCCGTCCCGGGCACCTGCCTCACCGTCACCCTGGAGGGCAAGCGCCCGCTGGTGGCCGAGGTGCAGGCGCTGATGGTGGATTCGCAGATCCCCTCCCCGCGCCGCACCACCTCGGGCCTGGAGTCCCCCCGGATCGCGATGATCCTGGCCGTGGTCGAGCGGCACGGCGGGGTGAAGCTCGGCAAGCAGGACATCTACACCGCGACGGTCGGCGGGGTGAAGCTGACGGAGCCCTCCGCCGACCTCGCGGTGGCGCTCGCGGTGGCCAGTTCCTCCACCGACACCCCGCTGCCCAGCAACCTGGTGGCGATCGGCGAGGTCGGCCTGGCGGGCGAGGTGCGGCGGGTGACGGGGGTGCAGCGGCGGCTCGCCGAGGCGCACCGGCTGGGCTTCACCCACGCGCTGGTCCCGCCGGACCCGGGCAAGGTCCCGCCGGGCATGAAGGTGGTCGAGGTGGCCGACATCGGCGAGGCGCTGCGGGCCATCCCGGGCCGCCGCCGCTCCGCCGCCAAGCCGCGCACCGAACAGCGCGGTGAGGCACCGTCGGCGCCGCCGGCCCCACGCTCCGCCCGGGGCGCGGAGCGTCCGGCGGCGTACCCCGAGGAGCTGATGGACGGCTGGGAGCCGCTCGACTCCGACGAACTGCGCTGACCCAAGCCCTGCCGAGGCCACACACAGTTAGACTTTCCCCAGTCTCATTGGCCAGAAGGCAGTACCGAGCGGTACTGAGCGACAGAGCAACAGACCGCGGACCGGCGCACGGCGTGAGGCGCGCGGCACGGGTCGACCGGAGGAGTCACGTGGCAGCCAGCGACCGGGGGGCGGACAAGGCCTCCCGCGAGGAGGCCCTGCTGCGGGCCTCCCTCACCGCCATCGCGCCCGGTACCGCGCTTCGTGACGGCCTGGAGCGGGTCCTGCGGGCCAACACCGGCGGTCTGATCGTGCTGGGCTTCGACAAGACCGTCGAGTCCCTGTGCACCGGCGGCTTCGTCCTGGACGTCGAGTTCAGCGCCACCCGGCTGCGTGAGCTGTGCAAGCTCGACGGCGCGGTGGTGCTCGACAAGGACATCACCAAGATCGTCCGGGCCGGCGTGCACCTGATGCCGGACTCGACCATCCCCACCGACGAGACCGGCACCCGCCACCGCACCGCCGAGCGGGTCAACCGGCAGACCGGCTACCCGGTGGTCGCGGTCTCGCACTCGATGCGGCTGATCGCGATGTACGTCAACGGCACCCGCCGGGTGCTGGAGGACTCCACCACCGTCCTGTCCCGCGCCAACCAGGCGCTGGCCACCCTGGAGCGCTACAAGCTCCGCCTGGACGAGGTGGCCGGCACGCTCTCCGCCCTGGAGATCGAGGACCTGGTGACGGTCCGCGACGTCACCGCCGTGGCCCAGCGCCTGGAGATGGTCCGGCTGATCGCCACCGAGATCGCCGGCTACGTGCTGGAGCTCGGCATCGACGGCCGGCTGCTCTCGCTCCAGCTGGACGAGCTGATCGCGGGCGTGGAGCCGGAGCGCGAGCTGGTCGCCCGGGACTACTTCCCGGAGCGGGCCGCCAAGAAGGGCCGGACGGTCACCGAGGTGCTGGCCGATCTGGAGGCGCTCACCCACGCCGAGCTGCTGGACCTCCAGACCGTCGCCAAGGCGCTCGGCTACTCGGGCTCGCCGGAGTCGCTGGACGCCGCGGTCTCGCCGCGCGGCTACCGCCTGCTGGCGAAGATCCCGCGCCTGCCCAACACGGTCATAGAGCGCCTGGTCGAACACTTCGGTGGCCTCCAGAAGCTGCTCGCCGCGAGCATCGACGACCTGCAGACCGTCGAGGGCGTCGGCGAGACCCGCGCCCGTTCGGTCCGTGAGGGCCTGTCCCGCCTTGCCGAATCGTCCATCCTGGAACGCTACGTCTGACCGCACGCGCGGCCGTACGGACGCCGGACGAACACGGCGACGGCCCCCGGGGAGCACCTCCCCGGGGGCCGTCGCACATCCCCACCCCACCTTGCCGGCAACCCCGGGGCACGACGGGGTGCGAACGGAGCACGACAGAGCGCGACGGAGCACGACGGAGCCCCCGGCCGCGCGGCGGACGAGGGCTCCGAGGGGAGTTGACCGGTGCTCAGCCGTCCAGTCGGATCGAGGCCCGGGCCGAGACCTTGTCCCCGGCGACCCCGGTGAGCTCCGCGAGCACCACGTAGGTGCCGGCCGGCGGCGGCGTCTGGTCGGCGGTCGCGCACTGCGGCTTGCTGCGGCTGCGGTCCCAGGTGAAGGTCTCGGTCTGGCTGCCGTTCGCGCCGAGCTGCACCCAGATGTTGCCCTTGTCGGCCGGGCAGTCGCCGGAGGACCAGACCCGGTCGTTGCTGCTGCCGCTCACCGTGATCACGGAGGCGGTGCGGCCGAGGTCCACCCGGCAGTTGCTGCCGGAGGAGTTCTTGACCGTCAGGGCCAGCCGGGGCTTGTCCTTCGGCTGGTACGAGTTCTGGGTGCCGGCCAGCTCCAGCGCCACCTGGGAGGAGGCGCAGACCGGCAGCGCCATGATCTCGGGGGTGTTGACCGCCGGAGCGGCCCCGCCCGTACCGCCGCCGCCACCGGTGCCTCCGCCCGTGGCCGGCGCCGCGCCGCCACCGGGGGCCGGGTTGGCCGCGCCGGCGCCGGTGCCACCGCTGAGGTTGACCTCGGTTCCGCCGCCGCCCGCCACCGGCCCGCCCCCGTTGCCGCCGCCCGGGCGCGCCGCGGGGCCGCTCGGGGAGGTGCCGGGCGTGATGGCCGGGACCGGTGTCTGGTTCTGGGACTCGGACGGAACGGCCTGTGCGGCCTTGCCCTGTGAGCTGCCGTCACCCCCTCCGCCCTGATCGATCATCAGCCACGCGATCAGCGCGACGACCGCCGCGACGGCGACGAGCACGACGACGCGCCGACGCCAGTAGATCGAGGCCGGCAGTGGTCCGACTGGTTGACGCAGAGAAGGCACGATCAAACTCTACGAGACTGTGTGTGGCGATTGACTCACCAACACCGCACAGTCGCCCCTTCTTTCACATGATCCGCCATTTGATCCGTTCGAGCGAGCCCCGACCGGACGATTTCCGGCGGGTCCCGGGGGTGATCCGGACCACCCCGGTCCACTTCGGCCCGGTCGGCGGGCGTGGGAGGATCGAAGGGCCATGACTGCCATCACCGCCCCCGCCGCCGGCGCCGTCCGGCCGCCGATGCCCCTGCCGCTGTTCCACTCGACCGTCCTGGACTGGTACGAGGCGAGCAAGCGGGACCTGCCCTGGCGTGCCCCCGACGCGACGCCCTGGGCGGTCATGGTGAGCGAGTTCATGCTCCAGCAGACCCCGGTCAAGCGCGTGCTGCCCGCCTGGGAGGCCTGGCTCACCCGCTGGCCGGCCCCGGCCGACCTCGCCGCCGAGGCGCCCGGCGAGGCCGTCCGGATGTGGGGCCGACTGGGCTACCCGCGCCGGGCGCTGCGCTTGCACGCGGCCGCGGTGGCGATCACCGAGGAGCACGGCGGCGAGGTCCCGGACGACCATGCCACCCTGCTCTCGCTGCCCGGGGTGGGGGAGTACACCGCCGCGGCCGTCGCCTCCTTCGCCTTCCGCCAGCGGCACGTGGTGCTGGACACCAACGTCCGCCGGGTGTTCGCCCGCGCGGTGACCGGCGTCGAGTACCCGGCCCAGGCCACCACCGCCGCCGAGCGCCGCACCGCCACCGCGCTGTTGCCGGACGACGCCGAGACGGCCGCCACCTGGGCGGTCGGCGTGATGGAGCTGGGCGCGCTGGTCTGCACCGCGCGCGGCCCGGAGTGCGGGGACTGCCCGCTGTTCACCACCTGCGCCTGGCAGCGGGCCGGCCGCCCGCCGTACGAGGGCCCGGCCCGGCGCGGCCAGTCCTACGAGGGCACGGACCGCCAGGTGCGCGGCAAGCTGCTCGCGGTGCTGCGCGAGGCGCACGGGACGGTGCCGCAGGCCCGGCTGGATGCGGTCTGGCCGGACGCCGTGCAGCGGGCCCGGGCGCTGGACGGCCTGGTGGCGGACGGCCTGGTCGAGCCGGTCGAGCAGGGCGTCTACCGGCTGCCCCAGTAGCGGGCGCCTCCCGCGCCGAACCCGCCCGGCCCCCGCCAGGCCCCCCGCCCGGCCCCGTGGCCCCCCACGCCCCCCGTGCAGCCGCCCGCCCCCGGAACGACGGCGCCCCCGGGAGGGGGAACCTCCCGGGGGCGCCGTACGGGGCGGAGCCGTCAGACGGCCGCCGCCTCCAGCGAGGCCTCGGCCTGCTTCTCGTCCTTGCCGGTCCCGCGCAGCGGCACCTCGCGCAGGAACACCGCCGCGGCGATCGCGATCACGGCCACGCCGGCGCCCCACAGGAAGACGGTGTGCATGCCGTTGGACACCGCGTGGTGGTAGGCGTCCTGAACGGCCTCGGGCAGCTTGCGCAGGTCGTCCATGGTCATCTGGCTCGGGTCCTGCGCGCCGCCACCGGTGACGGCCTGCTCGCCGAGCCGCTCCTTCATGGTGTCGGTCACCCGGTTGTTGAACAGCGCGCCGAACAGCGCGACACCGAAGGAACCGCCGATGGTGCGGAACAGGGTGGCGGTGGAGCTGGCCACGCCCATGTCCTTGAGCTCGACGCTGTTCTGCGCGACCAGCATGGTGACCTGCATCAGGAAGCCCATGCCGGCGCCCAGCACGACCATCCAGCAGGCCGAGGTGAACCTGCTGGTCTCGGTGCCCATGGTGGAGAGCAGGATCAGGCCGCCGGTCATCACGAGGGTGCCGATGATCGGGAAGATCCGGTACTTGCCGGTCTTGGTGACGGCCTGGCCGACCACCAGCGAGATGATCAGCATGCCGAACATCATCGGCATCAGCAGCAGCCCGGAGTTGGTCGCCGAGGCGCCCTGGACCGTCTGCTGGTAGAGCGGCAGGAAGACGGTCGAACCGAACATCACGAAGCCGACGATGAAGCCGATGATCGAGACCAGGGTGAAGTTCAGGTTCCGGAACAGGTCCAGCGGCAGCATCGGCTCCTGGGCCCGCCGCTCCACGTAACAGAAGCCGATCAGCGAGGCGATGGCGAGCGCGGCCAGACCGAGGATCTCCTTGGAGCCCCAGGCGTACTGCTGGCCGCCCCAGGTGGTGATCAGCACCAGCGAGGTGATGCCGGTGGTGAGCAGGATCGCACCCAGGTAGTCGATCTTGGCGTTGCTGCGGACCTTCGGCAGCTTCAGGGTGACGACGACCACGGCCAGCGCGATCACGCCGAGCGGCAGGTTGATGTAGAAGGTCCAGTGCCAGCTCAGGTGGTCGGTGATGAAGCCGCCGGCCAGCGGGCCGCCGATGGTGGCGAGGGCCATCACCGCGGCGAACATGCCCTGGTACTTGCCGCGGTCGCGCGGCGGGACGAGCGCGCCCATGATCGACATGACGCCGACCATCAGACCGCCGGCACCCAGGCCCTGCACGGCGCGGAAGCCGATCAGCTCGTTCATGGTCTGCGACAGGCCGGACAGCGCCGAGCCCACCAGGAAGATCACGATCGAGGTGAGGAAGGTGCCCTTGCGGCCGTACATGTCGCCGAGCTTGCCCCAGATCGGGGTGGAGGCGGCGGTGGCCAGGGTGTACGCGGTGACCACCCAGGACAGGTGCTCGGCGCCGCCGAGGTCGTGGACGATGGTCGGCATCGCGGTGCCGACGATCAGGTTGTCGAGCATGGCCAGCAGCATGGTGACGACCAGGCCGACCATCACGAGGCGGATCTCGCGCGGTGACCGCGGCTGCTCCTCCTCGGCCGTCTTGCCCTCCGGCACCGGGCCGGCGGTCTTGGACTGTGACATGAGGTGGGGTCTCCCGGAGGGTGGTGCGGGCGGAGCGTGGTGCCGTGGGGCGGCTCACTTACTTGTCGCCCGGCTAGTTTATCGACCGTCGGCACGGTAGGTTGTTCACTAGCCGGTCGTCAAGCCAGTTTCCCGACCGGCCTTCTGGGCAGGGAGAATGAGCCCGGGGCGGACACCGCCCCGGGGTCCGCAGTAGTCACCGACGCAGTCATGAGGCAGGCCATGGGCACTCCGCACAGCCCCCGTAGCGACACCCGGGCTCGCATCATCGAGGTGTCCCTGGAGCTCTTCTCCGAGCAGGGCTACGAGCAGACCTCACTGCGCGAGATCGCCGACCGCCTGGGCGTCACCAAGGCCGCGCTCTACTACCACTTCAAGACCAAGGACGACATCGTCCTGGGCATCGTCGAGCGGATGGCCGCGCCGATCGACGACACCATCGCGTGGGGCCGCAAGCAGAGCTGGAGCCCGGAGATGCGCGACGAGCTGATCCGTCGCTTCGCCGACGGGATGGCCGAGCGGGCCCCGCTGCTGCGCTTCTTCCACGAGAACCAGCCCGCGCTGCGCGAGTCCCCGGCCGGGCTGGCCTTCAAGGACCGCATGATCACCATGATGCAGCTGGTGCACGGGCCGGGCGCGGACTTCCACGACCGGCTGCGGGCCGCGATGGCGCTGTTCACCGTCCACTCGTCCCTGTTCCTGGTCAAGCAGGACAACGCGGACTGCGAGCACGCCCCGAACGTGTGGGGCGAGCAGCCGCCCCCGGCCGAGCTGGACGAGGCGATCGGGGCGGCCCGGGACATCGCGCTGGAGATCGGCGCCCGGATCAGCCACCCCGCCCCCAGCGCCGGCTGACGACCGTCGGGCGGCTCAGAAGTCCGTGACGCCGTGCCCCGCGAGGTAGGCGATCGGGTTGACCACCGCGCCGTAGCGGTTGCTGGTGCGGATCTCGAAGTGCAGGTGCGGGCCGGTCGAGTTGCCGGTGTTCCCGGACGACCCGATCCGCTCGCCCGCCGACACCCG
This sequence comes from Kitasatospora sp. NPDC032121, assembly GCF_055580145.1. Classification (NCBI taxonomy): domain Bacteria; kingdom Bacillati; phylum Actinomycetota; class Actinomycetes; order Kitasatosporales; family Streptomycetaceae; genus Kitasatospora; species Kitasatospora sp. NPDC032121. The sequence continues at coordinate 718,370 of NZ_JBVILX010000002.1, forward strand.
CTGGCCCGCCGAGACGGAGACCGAGGACATGTGGGCGTACTGCGCGAAGTGCCCGTCCGTCAGCCGCAGCACGACCTCCTTGCCGTACGCGCCGTCCCAGCCGGCCGACACCACGGTCGCGTCGCCGACCGCCAGCAGCGGCGTGCCCGGGGCCACCGCGAAGTCCACCCCGGTGTGGTACCCGGCCGCGTAGTGGCGGTCGGGCTTCCCGTACGGGTTGCTGGTCGGCGCGTTCGGCACCGGCGCCGACCACCCGGGAGCCGGCTCGGGCGCGGGCTCGGGCGCCGCTTCGGGCTCCGGCGCCGGCTCTCCGGCGGGCGCCTCCTCGGGCTCCGGCGGCGGCGGTACGAGCGGCAGCAGGTTGGCCGCCACCCCCACGGACTGCTGCGCCGAGGCCCCGTCGTCGGGCAGCTTGTACGGGCTGGGGCCGGCCACCTGGACCAGCCCGGCGTTGGGCACCTCCGCCCGCGGCACGGTGAAGGCCGAGCTGCCCGGCGTGGTGGGTCGTACGGTCTGCGCCGAGGCCGTGCCCGGGGTGGCCACCAGCAGCACGCCGGCGAGCAGCACGGCGGCGGCCCCGGCCGAGACCAGCGCGTGGTCGTGCTCGGCGCGCTGGCTGCTGCCGGGCAGCGTGGTGTGCCGGGGCGAACCGAGCGTGCGCAGCGGCGCGGCCTGGGTGCGGACGGCGTGACCGATCCGGGGCCGCCAGACGGCGGCCTGGGCCACCGCTCGGGCGGCGAGCCGGCGGAGGGCCGGCCCGACGGGCGGGATGGTGGACATCGCTTGCCGTACCTCACGGATCGTACGAGGGCAGCACGAAGGGCCCGTTCGGGAGCGTGCTGAGCGGGGGACCACTCAGGTTTAACGGTCACTGAGCGGAGTCCCAAACGCGGTGACGTACTACGGCATGTAGTCAGCGTGGCGGCGGAGATTCCAACCGATGGAGTAGTGATCATGCGATCCGGTCGTCCATGGCGGCTTCGCAGTGGTCCGCCGATCCCACCGGCTCCACTACTACCACCGGTCGTACCGCGCCGGAGGCCTGTGACCAGCACCACGCGCGGCCGGGGTTTGACGGACTCGGACCGCTTTACGCCCGCACCGCTGACCGGTGCGGCCCGCTGCGGGACCATCGAGCCATGTATGGCAACAGGAGCGAAGATCCCGACGCCAGTGACCGCCCGAGCCTGCCGGACCGCCGCTTCGCCGCCCTGCGCGGCTGCGAGCGGCTGCTGTCCGGGGCCCGGCCGCAGAGCATCCGCGAACGCCTCGCCGACCTGGCGGGCCGGCCCCCGGGCGAGCCCGGGGGCACCTCCGAGCCGCACACCGCCTCCGAGCCGCACACCGCCTCCGAGCCCCACACCGCTCCTGAGCCGCACACCGCCCCCGACCTGGACGGCCGCCCCGACCAGTACGGCGACGGCGTGGTCCGCACCCTGGAGCAGCGGGTCGCCGAGCTGCTCGGCACCGAGGACGCGGCCTTCTTCCCGACCGGCACGATGGCCCAGCAGACCGCGCTGCGGATCCACGCCGAGGCCGCCGGGCTGCGAGCCGTGGTCACCCACCCGCTGGCCCACACCGACCGGCACGAGCGGCAGGCGCTCGGCATCCTGTCCGGCCTGCGCAGCCTCTGGCCGACCACCGCGCCGCGCCAGCCCACCGCCGAGGAACTGCGCGCCCTGGACGAGCCGTACGCCGCGCTGAGCCTGGAGCTGCCGCTGCGCGACGCCGGGTTCGTGCTGCCCGGCTGGGCGGAGCTGGTGGAGCTGGCCGCGGTGGTGCGGGAGGAGCACGGTGCGGCGCTGCACCTGGACGGCGCCCGGATCTGGGAGTCCGCGGTCGCCCTCGGCCGGCCGCTGCCGGAGGTCGCCGCCCTGGCCGACTCGGTCTACGTCTCCTTCTACAAGGCGCTCGGCGGCATCAGCGGCGCCGCGCTGGCCGGCCCGCGCGGCTTCGTCCGCACCGCCCGGGCCTGGCGGCACCGCTACGGCGGGCAGCTCTACCAGCAGTGGCCGTTCGCGCTGGCCGCCCTGGCCGGGCTGGAGCGCGAACTGCCGCGGCTGGCCGGGTACGTGGCGCACGCCCGGACGGTCGCCGGGGCGCTGGCCCGGGCGGTCGCCGCCGTCCCCGGTGCCCGGGTGCAGCCGGCCCCGCCGCACACCCACCAGTTCCAGCTCTGGCTGCCGTACCCGGCCGCGGAGTTGGAGGAGGCCGGGCTGGGGCTGGCCGAGGACACCGGGATCGGGCTGTTCGGCGCCTGGCGCGAGTGCGGGCCGCCCGGGCTCTCGATGACCGAGGTCACGGTCGCCGCGCCCGCCCTCGACTGGACCGGCGCGGACGTCGCGGTGGCGGTCGCCGCCTTCCTGGACCGGCTGCCGGCCGGCCCCGGAGCCGGGTGGTCCTGAACCCCGGCCCGACCCCGACCGGACCCGACAAAGCGTCCGGCCCGCCCCCCGACCGGACCCGACCCCGACCGGCCCCGACAAAGCGTCCGGCCCGCCCCCCGACCGGACCCGACCCCGACCGGCCCCGACAAAAGCGTCCGGCCCGCCCCCGCGCGCTGCGGGGACGGGCCGGACGTGGAGTTGTCAGAGCTGCCTGGTCACAGGCTGGTCGCTACCGGGGTGGCGATCAGTTGTCGACCGGGCGGACCCGGATCCAGGTCTCCAGGTAGTTCGAGGACTCGTTCTCGACCTCGATGCTGGTCCCGGTCTTCGGGACGTCGACACCGCTGTACGGGTTGTCCTTGCTCCACCAGGACTTCAGGTCGTTGAACTCGTCGACGCCCTTGGCCTTCGGGATGACGGTCTCGACGCCGGCCTTGTGCAGGGTCAGCCCCGAGGTGCGGCGGGAGCCGAAGGTGGAGTCGTAGCCCTGCATGCGCGGACGCATCAGGCTGCCGTCGGTCCACTTCAGCGGAGCCGGGTGCGAGTCGACCGGCAGGACCAGGCCGTGGCCCGGGTGGGCGCTGACGTTGTTGTCGGTCTGCGACTGGTCCCAGTACCAGATCAGCAGGCCGGGCTGGTACGAGTAGTGCTCGACCCAGTTCGGCTTGTCGGCGAAGCCGAAGTTGTACGGGCCGGTCTTCAGCGTCTGGTCGAAGGACACGTACTGCCGGTTCTCCGCGATGTAGTACTGCGCGTAGTCCTTGGTGTACGAGCCGCCGAAGCGGGTGAAGCCCTCGGCCGCCCAGCTGTTGTCGGCCTTCTCGACGTCGTCGCTGAACACGGTGGCGCCGTCGGCGACGACCGCGATGTTGTCCAGCGTCAGGCCGCGGTAGTGCAGGCCGCCGTCGGTGGTGTTGTGGTAGCGGAACTTGATCTTCTGGCCGGCGTAGGCGTCCAGGTTGAACGACAGGTCGCCCCAGGCGGCCACCTGGCCGCTGATGGCCGGACGGCCGTTCTCGCGCGGCAGCGCGGTGCCGTTCCAGGTGCCGTCGATGACGGTCCAGGTCTTGCCGCCGTCGGTGGAGACCTCGCCGAACGCGTAGTCGAAGTCCTGCTCCAGCTCGTACCAGGCCTTGGCGTTGATGCTGGCCTTGGCCTTGCCGGTCAGGTCGATGTCGCGGGTCAGCGTGACGTTCAGGTTGTCGGCGCTGCCGCTCCACCACTCACCGGTGCCGCCGAACGGCTTGTTGATGTCGGTGGTGATGCTCTTCTTCGGCAGGTCGACGATCAGGCCCTGCGGCAGCTTGCTGTTGTACTCCGCCGGGCCGATGTGGTGGGTCGACTCGGTGCCGGCCTTGGCGCGGTCGACGTTCAGCCAGCCGAGCTGGTACTTGCTCCAGCCGTCGAGGTCGTTCGGCATGTCGCCGATGCTGTTCTTGCCCTCGCCGAGCCAGGAACCGGAGGACATCAGCGACCAGAAGCCGACCGAGTTGTCGATGCCCTTGCCGGCGGTGTCGTAGAGGTCCGGCAGACCGAGGTCGTGGCCGTACTCGTGGGCGAAGACGCCGAGGCCGCCGTTCTCCGGCTGCATCGTGTAGTCGCCGATCCACAGGCCGCTGTTGCCGACCTGGACGCCGCCGAGCTTGTTGCCCTCGGGGCCGGCCGTGCCCTGCAGGTTGCCGTAGACGTACGAGCGGTGCGCCCACAGGGCCTTGGTGCCCTGCTTGCCGCCACCGGCCGACTTGTCCTCGCCGGCGTGCACGATCTGGAAGTGGTCGATGTACCCGTCGGGCTGGTTGAAGTTCCCGTCGTGGTGCGAACCGTAGCGGTCCCACTGGTCGTACTGGGCCAGGGTCGCCTTGATCTGCGCCTCGGTCTGACCCTTGGCCAGCTGGTCCTTGTACCAGATGTCCACGGCGTCGCGGATCAGGTCCTGCGCGCTGGCGCAGACGTTGGAGCCGCAGTAGTCGGACCCGTAGCGGGCCTCGTTCCACGGCACCCGGACCCAGTCCGAGACCACGCCGTCGACCGAGTAGCGGCCCGAGGACTGCTTCTCGTAGTAGGTCTTCAGCGAGGGCTTGTCCTTGGCGAAGTACAGGTCCTGGAAGTGCTGCTGGTTGTAGTCGGCCTGCCAGGCGGTCGAGTTGTTGGTCGCCGGGTCCGGCGCCTCGATCTCGTTGTGCTTCGGGCCGGGCTCGCCGCCGTACTTGACCTTGCCGTCGGCGGTCTTGGTGGTGTTGTCCACCTGGTCACCGAAGTCGACGAGGATGGTGAAGATCTTGTCCGTGCGCTCGCGGGCGAGCTCGACGTACTTGTCCTTGCCGAGCTTCACACTGGTGCTGCCGTTGTGCTGCTCGATCTGCGCGGTGCCGTTGAGCAGCTTCTCGGTGGCGGCCTTCTGCTCCGCCTCCACCTTCGCGGTCAGCGGGCCCGGAATGTTGTGCTCGGTGTTCTGAACGGCGTCGGCCGGGTCCTTCGGGACCGGGGCCGAGCCGGCGGCGACGGCGGTGCCCGGGAACAGGCCCGCACCGAGCGCGACTATGACCGCCGCGGCCGTCGAGGCCGCAGCGGTTTTCCTGGTGTTCTTCAACGTTGTGACGTCCTCCCCGACCGGGGCCAAGCGCATGGCCAAAGCCCGGCAAACCAAAATGAAAGACAGGTGGACGTCATTTGATACAAGCGTGCACAGAAAAGATAGACCTTGACCATGACATGGCCACGGCGCTATGCTCCGCGACTTCCCATCACCTGACCGTCTGTCAACCGTATGTTGGTTAAAGCTTGCTGAGAAACCGGGCGCACCCGCACCAGCCAGCGTGGGAGCCAGCCATCCCCGCCCGCACCGGCTCCGGCCCTGGTGGGAGGCGCACGCACCGAGCCCCCGGCGTGAACGCCGGGGGCTCGGTGGCTGTGAAGTTGTCTGTTAAAAGTTGGGTTACTTCGTCAGGTCCGGACCGGACGAGGCGACCGCGGCCGGGGTGTCCGCGACGGCCGACTTCTCCTCGCCGCGGAAGGTGAACTTGGCGTCCTTGCCCTCGCCCTCGACGTCGACGACGACGATGTGGCCGGCCCGCAGCTCGCCGAAGAGGATCTTCTCGGAGAGGTGGTCCTCGATCTCGCGCTGGATGGTGCGGCGCAGCGGACGGGCACCCAGGATCGGGTCGTAGCCGCGCTTGGCCAGCAGCTTCTTGGCCTCGACGCTGAGCTCCAGGCCCATGTCCTTGTCCTTGAGCCGCTCGTCCACCTTGGCGATCATGAGGTCGACGATCTGGATGATGTCGTCCTCGGACAGCTGGTGGAACACCACGATGTCGTCGACACGGTTCAGGAACTCGGGGCGGAAGTGCTGCTTGAGCTCCTCGCCGACCTTCGCCTTCATCCGCTCGTACCCGGTCTGGGTGTCACCCGTGGCCGCGAAGCCGAGGTTGAAGCCCTTCGAGATGTCCCGGGTGCCGAGGTTGGTTGTCATGATGATGACGGTGTTCTTGAAGTCGACCACGCGGCCCTGGGAGTCGGTCAGGCGACCGTCCTCCAGGATCTGCAGCAGCGAGTTGAAGATGTCCGGGTGGGCCTTCTCGACCTCGTCGAAGAGGACGACCGAGAACGGCTTGCGGCGGACCTTCTCGGTCAGCTGGCCGCCCTCCTCGTAGCCCACGTAGCCGGGCGGGGAGCCGAACAGCCGGGAGACGGTGTGCTTCTCGGAGAACTCGGACATGTCGAGCGCGATCAGCGCGTCCTCGTCGCCGAACAGGAACTCCGCCAGCGTCTTGGACAGCTCGGTCTTACCGACACCGGACGGGCCGGCGAAGATGAACGAACCGCCGGGGCGCTTCGGGTCCTTGAGGCCCGCACGGGTGCGCCGGATGGCCTGGGAGAGCGCCTTGATGGCGTCCTTCTGGCCGATGACGCGCTTGTGCAGCTCGTCCTCCATGCGCAGCAGGCGGGACGTCTCCTCCTCGGTCAGCTTGAAGACCGGGATGCCGGTGGCAGTGGCCAGGACCTCGGCGATGAGCTCCTCGTTGACCTCCGCGACGACGTCCATGTCGCCGGCCTTCCACTCCTTCTCGCGCTTGGCCTTGGCCTGCAGGAGCTGCTTCTCGTCGTCGCGCAGGGACGCGGCCTTCTCGAAGTCCTGCGCGTCGATCGCGCTCTCCTTCTCGCGGCGAACGTCGGCGATCTTCTCGTCGAACTCGCGCAGGTCCGGCGGCGCGGTCATCCGGCGGATGCGCATCCGGGAGCCGGCCTCGTCGATCAGGTCGATCGCCTTGTCCGGCAGGAAGCGGTCCGAGATGTACCGGTCGGCCAGGGTGGCGGCGGCGACCAGGGCGGAGTCCGTGATGGAGACCCGGTGGTGGGCCTCGTAGCGGTCGCGCAGACCCTTGAGGATCTCGATGGTGTGCGGCAGCGAGGGCTCGGCGACCTGGATCGGCTGGAAGCGGCGCTCCAGCGCGGCGTCCTTCTCCAGGTGCTTGCGGTACTCGTCCAGGGTGGTGGCACCGATGGTCTGCAGCTCGCCGCGGGCCAGCATCGGCTTGAGGATGCTGGCGGCGTCGATGGCGCCCTCGGCGGCGCCCGCGCCGACCAGGGTGTGCAGCTCGTCGATGAACAGGATGATGTCGCCGCGGGTGCGGATCTCCTTGAGCACCTTCTTCAGGCGCTCCTCGAAGTCACCGCGGTAGCGCGAGCCGGCCACCAGGGCGCCCAGGTCCAGCGTGTAGAGCTGCTTGTCCTTGAGCGTCTCCGGGACCTCGCCCTTGACGATCGCCTGGGCCAGGCCCTCGACCACGGCCGTCTTGCCGACGCCGGGCTCACCGATCAGCACCGGGTTGTTCTTGGTGCGGCGGGACAGCACCTGCATGACCCGCTCGATCTCCTTCTCGCGCCCGATGACCGGGTCGAGCTTGGCCTCGCGGGCGGCCTGGGTGAGGTTGCGGCCGAACTGGTCCAGGACCAGCGACGTCGACGGGGTGCCCTCGGCGGGCCCGCCGGCCGTGGCCGACTCCTTGCCGCCGCCACCGGTCTGGTAGCCGGAGAGCAGCTGGATGACCTGCTGGCGCACCCGGTTGAGGTCGGCGCCCAGCTTCACCAGGACCTGGGCGGCGACGCCCTCGCCCTCGCGGATCAGGCCGAGCAGGATGTGCTCGGTGCCGATGTAGTTGTGGCCGAGCTGAAGCGCCTCGCGGAGCGACAGCTCCAGGACCTTCTTCGCCCGGGGGGTGAAGGGGATGTGACCGGACGGGGCCTGCTGGCCCTGGCCGATGATCTCCTCGACCTGCTGGCGAACGGCCTCAAGAGAAATCCCGAGGCTCTCCAGGGCCTTGGCGGCGACGCCCTCGCCCTCGTGGATCAGACCCAGGAGGATGTGCTCGGTGCCGATGTAGTTGTGGTTGAGCATCCGGGCTTCTTCCTGAGCCAGGACGACAACCCGCCGCGCGCGGTCGGTGAACCTCTCGAACATCGTTTATCGCTCCTCAGAGCGGTCGGGCAGTTCGGGGTCCGTCCCCGCCCTGTCCTTCCGCATGCTAGTCCCGCTCAGCGGCGCGGCCCACGGATTCACTCCCCGGTAGAGGAGCGAGATGCTGCGCGACCAGCCGACACCAATCTCAACCTGATGCTGGGAAACGGTGTTCCCGCAGACGGGCCGGATGCACCGGATTCCGCTACGCCATCGGCGAACACGTGCCGCCGGGGCGCGGCCGGAACGGCTCCGGCCGGTCGCACTTACTGCCCCTGGACGGGCCGAAGAACCCGTCCACCTGCATTCATACCCGGTATCGGGGCGCTTCTCGCGCAGTTTCCGCGGTGGCGGTGTTCGCCTGGCGAGAAGTCGGGCCGTGGAGACGGCGGTTCGACGGCGGCCGGGGCCCGGGTGGACCGCCCGGAGGTGTCCGCGTTGCCGCTTCGCCCCTACAGCGTCGCACAGGCCGTCGTTGTTCCGCCGCCCGAGCCGGCGCCCCGCGCGGCCCTCGGTACCGGTGGTGGCGCGGCCCCGGTGGGCACGCGCCGCGGGGCGCGGAGGAGACCCTCCGCGCCCCGTGCGTGTGATGGCGGTGCCGTCTCCGGCCGCCGGGGCCCCGCACCCGCTCCGGCGGGCCTGCGGCGCCGGGATCAGGACGCGTTGGCCTTCTCGTAGGCCTCGCGGACGTTGCTCGGAACGCGGCCGCGGTCGTTGACCTCCAGGCCCTGCTCCTTGGCCCACGCGCGGATCTTGGCGGTGTCGGGCGCACCGCCGCCGGACGGACGCGCGGCACCGCCGCGGCCCGGGCGGCGGGCACCGGCGAGCCGGCCGCTCTGCTTGCGGCCCTTCTCGACGTACGGCGCCAGCAGACCGCGGAGCTTGTCCGCGTTCGCGCTCTTCAGGTCGATCTCGTAGGCAACGCCGTCGAGCGCGAACGTCACCGTCTCGTCCGCCGAACCGCCGTCGAGATCGTCTTCAAGAATGACCTGCACCCTCTGTGCCACGGGCTTCCCTTTCCGCTAAACGACCCATTGCCTAAGGAAAGGAAAGCGCCTTTCTCCGGAAAACACAAACCCTTGACCCGGGTGGAGCGGCTCAGAGGTGCAGCAGCATGCGCGAGTTGCCCAGTGTGTTGGGCTTCACCCGCTCCAGGTCGAGGAACTCGGCGACGCCTTCATCGTACGAGCGGAGGAGTTCTTCATAGACATCCGTAGCGATCGCCGCCGGGTCTGTCGTACCATCATCGGTTTCCTGGACCTCGCCGATCTCGACGAAACCGTGTTTCGCGAAGAACGCGACCTCGAACGTCAAGCAGAAAATCCGACGGACGCCCAGCCAGCGTGCCGTCTGCACCAGCTTCTCCAGCAGCAGGTGCCCGATCCCGTGGCCCCGGACGACCGGATCCACGGCGAGCGTGCGGACCTCGGCGAGGTCCTCCCACATCACGTGCAGTGCACCGCAGGCCACCACCGCGCCGTTGTCGTCGCGTTCCGCGACCCAGAACTCCTGGACGGATTCGAACAGTGTGACTGTGGGCTTGTCCAGCAGAATGCCGTCGCGAGAGTAGGCGTCGATGAGCCCGCGCACTGCCCGCACGTCCGTGGTCCGCGCCCGGCGGATGGTGACCTCCATGGTCGGGACGTTATCGCGCCGCTCCCGGTTCCGTCCCACCGGTATCCGGTCCGTCGTCCGCGGAATCCGCGCCGGGCGGATCGGACGGGAACAGTGCGGCCACCCGCAAGGCGTCCCGGAGCGCTTCGCGTTGCTCGGGGGACATCAGGCCGAAGAAGTGCACCAGGGCCGCCGCCGGATTGTCACTGGTGGCCCAGGCGTCGTTCATCAGGGCCGCCGTGTACGCCTCACGCGAGGAGACCGGTTCATATCGATAGGCCCGGCCGACCCGCTCGCGGCGCAGCCAGCCCTTTCTGTGGAGCTTGTCCAGGACGGTCATCACCGTGGTGTACGCGATTTCGCGTTCCGACCGCAGATCCAGGAGAACCTCGCGAACCGTGACCGGTCGGTTCCACTGCCACACCCGGGTCATGATGGCGTTCTCAAGTTCGCCGAGTTGCCGGACCATAGTGCGGCCAGGATAGGGAGTGAATGGGGCAAATCTTGTGAAGTACGCCAAACCGGCGCGCCGCCACCCCCGGGAATCGGGAATGGCGGCGCGCCGGTCGTTCGGGCGGCTGACGGTGTCAGTCGAGGTCTTCCTTGGCCCGCTGGGCCCCGCCCTGGCTGCGGATGATGGCCCGCACCAGGAATCCGAAGCCGATCGCCATGACCAGCGGCGGCACGATCGCGCTGACGTAGTCCATCAGGTCACTCCTCCTCGGTCTTCTCCGCCGTCGGGGCGGAAGCCTTCGGCTCCGGCTTCACCAGCGGGAAGAGCACCGTCTCCCGGATGTTCTTGCCGGTCAGCAGCATGATCAGGCGGTCCACGCCGAGGCCGAGGCCACCGGTCGGGGGCATCGCGTACTCCAGGGCGCGCAGGAAGTCCTCGTCCACCTGCATGGCCTCGACGTCGCCGCCGGCCGCCAGCAGCGACTGGGCGGTGAGGCGGGCGCGCTGCTCGACCGGGTCGACCAGCTCGGAGTAGGCGGTGCCGATCTCGGTCCCGAAGATCACCAGGTCCCACTTCTCGGCCACGCCGGGCTGCGAGCGGTGCTGGCGGGTCAGCGGGGAGACCTCGGTCGGGTAGTCCTTGATGAAGGTCGGCCGGACGGCGTTCTCCTCCAGCAGGCGCTCGACCATCTCCAGGACGATCTGACCGTGGCCCCAGTCCTTCTCGAACGGGATGCCGTGCTCGGTGGCCAGCTTGCGCAGTTCCTCGACACTGGTCTCCGGGGTGACCTCGGCGCCCAGGCGGGCGGAGATGCCCGGGTAGACGCGGACCTCCTCCCACGGCTCGGCCAGGTCGATCTCGTGCTCGACGCCGTGCGCGTCCACGCCCCTGATCACCGTGGTGCCCAGCGCGTCCCGGGCCGCGTTGACGATCGTCTCGCGGATCAGCTCGGCCTGGGTGTCGTAGTCGCCGTACGCCTCGTACGACTCCAGCGAGGTGAACTCCGGGTTGTGGGTGGAGTCCGCGCCCTCGTTGCGGAAGTTGCGGTTGATCTCGAAGACCTTCTCGGCGCCGCCGACCACCAGCCGCTTGAGGTACAGCTCGGGGGCGATGCGCATGTAGAGGTCGATGTCGTACGCGTTGATGTGCGTCTTGAACGGACGCGCGTTGGCGCCGCCGTGCACCGGCTGGAGCATCGGGGTCTCGACCTCGATGTAGCCGCGGTCCTCGTAGGTGCGGCGGATCGAGCGGACGACCTTGCTGCGCAGGTGCAGGATCTCCCGGGCCTCGGGGTTGACGATCAGGTCCACGTAGCGCTGGCGGACCCGGGCCTCCGGGTCGGTCAGGCCCTTGTGCTTGTCCGGCAGCGGGCGCAGGCACTTGGCGGTGAGCTCCCAGCGGTCCACCATCACGGACAGCTCGCCGCGCTTGGAGGTGATCACCTCGCCCTCGACGCCGACCTGGTCGCCGAGGTCGATGTCGGCCTTCCAGGCCGCCAGCCGCTCCGCGCCCAGCTTGTCCAGGGAGAACATCACCTGGAGGTCGCCGGTGCCGTCGCGCAGGGTGGCGAAGCAGAGCTTGCCGCCGGTGCGCGAGAGGATCACGCGGCCGGTGACGCCGGCCCGCTCGCCGGTGGCGGTGTCCGGCTCCAGGTCGGGGTGCTTGGTACGCAGGTCCGCGATGGTGGTGGTGCGGGGGAATCCGACCGGGTACGGGTCGACACCGGCCGCCCGGAGCCGGTCGAGCTTCTCGCGCCGGACGCGCATCTGCTCGGGAAGGTCGTCGGTCGCGGGAACAAGGCTCTGATCGCTCACCCCACAAGGGTAGCCAGCCACACGTGGTGCTCCGCGCCGGGATTGCCGTGAGGGGAGACCACGACGGCGGTCTCCCCTCGGTGCGGCGGGGTCAGCCGTCGCGGCGGGCCCGGAGCCGGCGGGCGGTGACCAGACCGGCGGTGCCGAGCAGCACGGCGGCGGCACTCGTCGCGGCCAGGGGGAGGGCGGCGGAGCTTCCGGTGCTGGCCAGGCTGCCGCCGGTGGCCCGGTCGGTGCCGGAGCCGGTGCGCGCGGTGGAGCCGGTGCGGGTGCCGCCGGTGCCCGGGTCGGCCTGCGCGTCGGGACCGGCGGAGTCCTTGCCGGTGAGGCCGGCCGGGACGACCGCGCCGGTCGGCGCGGGGGAGGGCTCGGTGACGGGCGCCTCGGTGGGCGTCCCGGTGGGGGTCGGGGCGGGCGTGCCGCCGGTGCCGGGCGTGCTGCCGGGGGCGGCCCGCAGGTCCACCTTCAGCAGGTCGTTGGCGGGGTTGTGGTCCCAGCCCATGACGGCGCTGGGGTGGCCCGGCTCGTACTCGCTGGTCATGTTCTGCAGGGAGACCGTCGCGGTCAGCTCGCCGGTGCCCTCGGGGACGGAGAGGGTCAGCTTGTGGGAGTTGGTGGCGCCCGCCGGGATGAAGAAGTCGCCCAGTCCGTCGCAGGAGAACTTGTTGAGCGGCTTGTCGGACTTCTGGCCGAGCACGTAGTCGTTCGGCCGGCAGGTCGCGGGCAGGCCGGTGACGGTGACCCCCTCCGGGAACTGCACGGTGAGGTTGGGCGCGGCCTCGCCGCCGCTGCGGTCCATGACCGAGGCCGGACCGTTGTTGACGGCCCCGAGGGTGAAGGTGCCGGTGGTGCCGGAGGCGTCCGGCGCCCAGGAGCCGTTCACCGCGAAGTCGGCGCTGTTGTCGGCGAGGACCTCCTGCTCGGTGGAGTAGGCGTTGATGTCGAGACCGTCCGGGATCCCCTCACCGGAGGTCTTCACCAGGGTGGCGGGAGCGCCCGTGCCGCGCTGGAACGACAGCTGCCGGCGCAGGTCCTCGGCGCCGCTGCCGTACATGCCCTCGGCGGGGAAGACGGAGTAGCCGGCGAAGGCGTAGCGGGCGTCCGCGCCCACGGTGAGGTCGAGGCCGTTCAGCTTGACGGCCTGGCCGGGGGCGATCTCGCCGTCGACGGTGCAGATGCCGTGCACGGTGGGCATCGGGCGGCCGAAGCCGCGGCCCGCCCAGTCGCCCTTGTCCTTCGCGTACTCGCAGTTGGAGGGCCAGGTGGCCACGTCGAGGCCAGGGGTCAGGTAGACCTCGACGACCGCCCGCCGGGCCGCGGACTCGCCGTGGTTGGCGAACTCGAGGGTCGACGGGAGCGTGCTGCCGACCTTGACGCCGAGCTGCTCCGAGGGCGCCTTGGTGCGGAAGCCGGCGCCGCCGATCTCCACCCGGATGTCGGCCTCGCCGGTCTCGGCGCCGGGTGCGCTGAGGGTGGCGTGGACGGTCCCGGTGGAGCCGGGGCGGACTCCCGCGACGGCGCTCAGCCACGGGTGGTTGGTGATGTTGATGTTCTCCAGGTCGAGGCGCCAGAGGTCGCAGGTGATCACCTTGCCCGCGGTGGCGCAGCCCGGGACGCTGAGCGTGGCCAGCCCGTCGATGCCGGTGGTGTCGAACGCGAGCTTGACGCCGTTCACGACGCCGGTGCCGGTCCGGCCGATCCGCAGGTGGATGTTCTCGCCGAACTGGGGCTGGGCGGCCGGCTGGGTCGAGATCTGGATCGTGCCGGTCGGGAAGATCCTGAGCTGGGTGCCGGCGGCGTGCGCCGGGAGGGCCGCGGTGCCGGCGGCCAGGGCGGCCACGACCGTGGCCGTGCCCGCGCCGAGGAACCGGCGCGTGCGAGTCGAGTGCATGTGAATCCCCCGCGAATGGAGTGATGAGGATCCGCACCCTAGGGATCGTCGAACGTCCGTCAACCCGGTTGATCCGTCATCAATTCGCCCAGGTCGGGACCGAACGGCCTGGTCAGCGGGGGGAAGTTATGAAGACGTGACCGGCGGCGGCCGGCGGGACGACGGCATTGTCGACACATGGACCGGCATGCGGACGGAGGGGAGACCGCGACGGGCGGTCTCCCCTCCGGGGGGGGTGCGGCCGGCTCAGCCGGTGCCGGTGGCGAGTTCGACGTCCTCCGCGTCCTCGGGGGTCCGGTCGGCCGACGGGGCCGGTCGGGTGGGGGGCTTGGGGCGGCGGCCGAACAGTTCGGCGGGGGTGGGCATCCGGTGCGGACGGGGCGGCGGGTTCGTCTCGGCGGCGGGCTGCTCCGGGCGGGAGTCGGTGCTGCTCATGGGGATCCGTCCTCCTACAGGGGTGGGGTGACTGTTCGGCGGTGCGGCGGGGCTCGGTACGGCCACCAGGTGGCGGGGCGCCCCGGTGTGGAGCGCGAGCCGCTCGCGGACGGCGGCCTCGGCCAGCGCGTGGCAGCGCCCGGCGAGCCGGGAGCGACGGGCCCGCTCGCCCTGGCCGCAGGGCTGGCGGGTCAGCCCGCGCAGCGCGGTGAGGTCCTCGGGGCCGGGCAGGTATCCGTCGGTCACCGCCTCCTCCAGTCGCTGCAGGTAGCCGGGGGCGCTGCCGGGCAGGGCGGAGCGGTAGCGTCCGAGGTCGGCGAGCAGGAAGGCGCGCAGCCGCCCGCCCTCCTGGACGGCCTCGTCGATCGCCTCGGTCAGGCGCAGGGCGTCCTGGACGTCCTCCGCCCACAGTTCGGCGCCCGGCCCGGCGAACGCCGGCCGGTCGGGCCCCTGGAGGTGGACGGGGACGGCGGGGTGCAGGGCTTGGGCGAGGGCGCGGCGCAGCACGCGGACTTCGTCGGCGCTGAAGGCCATGCCGCCGCGCGATCCGTGTGGCGTAGGCATGGGCTGACACTACGTGAGGAATATCCGATTTGTCGGTAACGTCGCGCCGAACCACCCACGTTCGGCCCGGCGAAGAAGCCTTTCGCCGCCACCTGTAACGCCGCCGGGGGCCACCTGGTCATCAAGGTGTCAGGGGAGAACGAGCGAGGGGGCCGGGCAGGATGCAACCGGACGGTCAGGGGAAGGCGGCCCGGGGCGGGCGGCGGGACGAGGAATTCCAGGCCTTCGCAGCCGCCCGCGCCAGACCGCTCTACCGGTCGGCCTGCCTGCTCACCGGCGGGGACACCCACCTCGCCGAGGACCTGGTGCAGGAGGCGCTCGGGCGGGTCTACGCCCAGTGGCACCGCACCTCGTGGTTCGGGGCCAAGCGCCGGATCGACAACCCGACCGGGTACGCGCACACTGTGCTGGTGCGGGCCTTCCTCTCGCACCGCGGCCGCCGCTCCAGCGGCGAGCGGCCGGTCGACGAGGTGCCGGACGGCGCGGCCCCGCAGGGGGACCCGGACCTGCGGCTGGCCCTGGTGGACGCGCTCGGACGGCTCGCGCCCCGCGACCGGGCCGTACTGGTCCTGCGCTACTGGGAGGACCGCAGCGTCGAGGAGACCGCGGCCGTCCTGCGGCTCACCCCGGGCGCCGTCCGGACCCAGTCCCACCGCGCGCTCGGCCGGATCCGGACGGTTCTCGGCGACGGCATCGGCGAACTGGCCGGGCGCTGAAGCCGCAGGGCCGCCCGTTCGTCACGTCAACTCAGATGGTAGAGAGGTTGGTTCAGCATGTCCGCAGAGCACGACGGGCCCGACGAGCGGTTCGAGCGGGCCTTCACCGAGGCCCTAGGCCGGGCCGGCGGGGCCTACGACACCGACGGTACCCGGCTGGTCGACACCGGCTGGTCGTACGGCCGCCGGCTGCGCCGCCGGCGGCGGGTGGGCACCGCGGCGGGCGCCGCCGCCCTGGCCCTGGCCGGGGTGGGCGGCGCCGCGCTCGGCGGCCTGCTGCCCGGGCAGGGCGCGGCGGTGGTCGGCGCGGCGTCGGGCGGTACGGCGTCGAGCCACCCGTCCGCCGCCCCGGTCTCCGGCCCCGAGTTCCTGCGGATGCTCACCGAGCTGCTGCCGCAGGGGGCGGTGACGGTGGGCGAGGCCCGGGGCGCCGAGGGCGGCAACCCGCAGCTGCGGCTGGTGCTGGACGACGGCCACGGCCCGGTGCAGTACCTGTTCTGGATCATCGAATTCGGGGGCAAGGGGCCCGACATGGACTGCCCGGCCGGCGTGCCGACCGAGCTGCCGGCCGGGCAGCCGACCGCGGACGCCTGCTCCTCGTCGGTCCTTCCGGACGGCACCCGGCTGACCGTCTACCAGGCCGGCACGCGCAGCGGCGAGCCGGAGGGGTCGAAGGCCTGGTCCGCCAGGCTGGCCGGGGACGGCTACCAGATGATGCTCCAGGAGTGGAACCGCAAGCCGTTGGAAAAGGGCACCCCGATCACCCGGGCCGACCCGCCGCTGACGCCGGAGCAGCTCGCCGCGGTGGTGAAGGACCCGCGCTGGAAGGAGGTCGCGGCGGCGATCAAGGACTCGCGGGCGGGGAAGCCGACCCCGGGAGCGACCCTCCCGCTGCCGTCGCCGCCCGGGATGACCCTCCGGCCGGCTCCTCCCCGGCCCCTCCCCGGGGAATCCGCGTGGAGCGGCACCGTGTCCCCCTCCGCGGAGCCGACGTCAGGGCCGACCACCCTGCCCGCCTTCCCGACGCCCGGAAGCTGAGCGCCGCTCAGCCGGCGGCGGGCCGGTTGCGCTCGTACACCAGGCGCAGGCCGATCAGGGTCAGCCAGGGCTCGTGCACGTCGATGGTGGTGGCCTCGCCGAGGACGAGCGGGGCGAGCCCGCCGGTGGCGATCACCTGGACGTCGTCCGGGTCCTTGGCGAGCTCCCGGGCCATCCGCTCGACCAGGCCGTCGACCTGGCCGGCGAAGCCGTAGAGGATGCCGGACTGCATCCCCTCGACGGTGTTCTTGCCGATCACGTTGCGCGGGCGGGCCAGCTCGATCTTGCGCAGCTGGGCGCCGCGGACGCCGAGCGCCTCGACCGAGATCTCGATGCCGGGGGCGATCGCCCCGCCGACGTAGTCGCCGCGCGCGTTGACGGCGTCGAAGGTGGTCGCGGTGCCGAAGTCGACCACGATGCACGGGCCGCCGTACAGGTGGTTGGCGGCCAGTGCGTTGACGATCCGGTCGGCGCCGACCTCCTTGGGGTTGTCCATCAGGACGTGCACCCCGGTCTTCACGCCGGGCTCCACGATCACCGCGGGGACGTCGCCGTAGTAGCGGCGGGTCACCTCGCGGAGCTCGTGGAGCACGGCGGGGACGGACGAGCAGATCGCCAGGCCCTCCACCGCAGCCTCCCGGACCGCGGTGTGGTTGCCCATCAACCCCTGCAGCAGCACCGCCAGTTCATCGGCCGTGCGGCGCGGATCGGTGGAGATCCGCCAGTGTTCCACCACGTCCTCGCCGTCGAACAGGCCGAGCGTGGTCTGGGTGTTGCCGACGTCGATGGTGAGGAGCATGGGGCGCTTTCTGCGAGTCGGGACGGGTCTGTGCTCGACCGCTGACGGTCAGGCGCGCAGGTCCAGGCCGATGTCCAGGATCGGCGAGGAGTGGGTGAGCGCGCCCACGGCCAAGTAGTCGACACCAGTCTGGGCGACCTCGCGCGCGCTGGCCAGGGTCAGTCCGCCGGAGGCCTCCAGCTTCGCCCGGCCGGCCACCAGCGCCACGGCCTCCTTCAGCTGGCCGACGGTGAAGTTGTCCAGCAGGATCAGGTCCGCCCCGGCCTCCAGCACCGGCGGGATCTGCTCCAGGGTGTCCACCTCGACCTCGACCGGCAGCTCCGGATACGCGGCCCGGACGGCCCGGAAGGCCTCGGCCACGCCGCCGGCCGCGACCACGTGGTTGTCCTTCACCAGTGCGGCGTCCGAGAGCGCCATCCGGTGGTTGGCCCCGCCGCCGCAGCGCACCGCGAACTTCTCCAGCGCGCGCAGGCCAGGGGTGGTCTTGCGGGTGTCCCGGACCACCGCGCCGGTGCCCTCCAGGGCGTCCGCCCAGGCGCGGGTCGCGGTGGCGATGCCGGACAGGTGGCAGAGCAGGTTGAGCGCGCTGCGCTCGGCGGTCAGCAGGTCGCGGGTGCGCGAGCGGACGGAGAGCAGCACCTGGCCGGCCTCCACCCGGTCGCCGTCCTCGACGTGCCGCTCGACCTCGAACTCCTCCTCGCAGATCAGCGAGACGACCGCCTCGGCGACCCGCAGGCCGGCCACCACGCCGGCCTGGCGGGCGGTGAAGTCGGCGGTCGCGACGGCCTCGGCGGGCACGGTCGCCACCGAGGTGACGTCCTCGCCGCCGGCCAGGTCCTCGGCCAGCGCCAGGGTGGCGATGTCCTCGACCTCGACCGGGTCCAGCCCGGCCTGCTCCAGCAACTCGGCCAGCTGCGGGTCCAGGCCGGTCTCGTAGCCCTCGCCGTCCCCGCAGGCGCAGCCGTCGCCGCAGCCGCCGGCCATCGGGAGTTCCTCGTGGGAGTGGGTCATGGTTCTACTGCTCCTCAGGGGTGCTGACCGGGCCGCCGGCGGCGGCGAGGGTGGTGATCAGGTGGCGCCGCCAGTGGGCGTCGTCGCGCTCGGGGAAGTCCTCGCGCCAGTGGCAGCCGCGGGTCTCCGCGCGCTGCGCGGCGGCCGCGACCAGGGAGGTGGCGACCAGCAGCAGGTTGGCGGCCTCCCAGGTCTCCACCCGGGGGTCGGCCGGCTTCTCCTCCGAGACGTGCGCGTACGCCTGCTCGGCGATCAGGGCGAGGCCGGCCGCGGCGTCGGCCATCGAGGCGGCCGAGCGCAGCACGCCCGCGCCGCGCGACATCAGCCGCTGGATCTCGGCGCGCGCCTCGGAGGCGGGCAGCGGGACGGCGTGCGCCGACCGGGCGGCCTCGACGTCCACGGTGCGCTCGGGCAGTTCGCCGGCCCCGTGCCGCGCGGCCAGGTCGGCGGCGATCCGCTCGGCGAAGACCAGGCCCTCCAGCAGCGAGTTGGAGGCCAGCCGGTTGGCGCCGTGCACCCCGGTGCAGGCGACCTCGCCGCAGGCGTACAGGCCGGGGACGCTGGTGCGGCCGTGCGGGTCGGTGCGCACGCCGCCGGAGGCGTAGTGCGCGGCCGGCGCGACCGGGATCGGCTCGGTGACCGGGTCGATGCCGTGGGCGCGGCAGGAGGCGAGGATGGTCGGGAAGCGGCGCTCCCACATCTCGGCGCCGAAGTGCCGTCCGTCCAGGAACATGTGCTCGGCGCCCTGCTCCTGCATGCGCCGGGTGATCGCCTTGGCGACGATGTCGCGCGGGGCCAGTTCGGCCAGCTCGTGCTGCCCGAGCATGAACCGGACGCCGTCCGCGTCCACCAGGTGGGCGCCCTCGCCGCGCACGGCCTCGGAGACCAGCGGCTGCTGGCCCTCGGCCTCGGGGCCGAGCCAGAGCACGGTCGGGTGGAACTGGACGAACTCCAGGTCGGTGACGGCGGCGCCGGCCCGCAGCGCGAGCGCCACGCCGTCGCCGGTGGAGACCGCCGGGTTGGTGGTGGCCGAGAAGACCTGGCCCATGCCGCCGGTGGCGAGCACCACCGCGCGGGCCCGGACGGCGCCGACGCCGTCGCGCGCGCCCTCGCCCATCACGTGCAGGGTGAGCCCGGCGGCGTGGCCCTCGGCGTCGGTCAGCAGGTCGAGCACCAGCGCGTGCTCGATCAGCTCGATGGCCGGGTCGGTGCGGACGGCGGCGACCAGGGCGCGCGATATCTCGGCGCCGGTCGCGTCCCCGCCCGCGTGCGCGATCCGGTTGCGGTGGTGGCCGCCCTCGCGGGTCAGCAGGATCTCGCCGGCCGCGCCGCGGTCGAAGGCGGCGCCGACCGCGATCAGCCGGCGGACGGCGTCCGGGCCCTCGGTGACCAGGGTGCGCACGGCCTCCTCGTCGCAGAGCCCGGCGCCGGCCACCAGGGTGTCGTCCAGGTGCTGTTCGGGGGTGTCCCCCTCGCCCAGGGCGGCCGCGATGCCGCCCTGGGCCCAGCGGGTGGAGCCGTCGTCCAGCATCGCCTTGGTGACCACCATGGCCCGCAGGCCGGCCTTGCGGACGTTGAGCGCGACGGTGAGACCGGCGACCCCGGAGCCGACCACGACCACGTCGGTGGTGGCGGTCCAGCCGGGGGCCGGGGCGGTGAGGCGGTGCGTGGACATGGGTGGGTGGCTCCTTCAGCGCGAGGCGGCGTCGGCCGCGCCGTTGCCGTCACCGTACGCCCTGTCCCCCCGGAGCAGCCCGGTGCCCTCCTGGGCCTCGGCGGCGTCCCCGCCCAGGCCGGTGATCCGGTTCCGCTCGTCCACGAAGACGATCCTCGGTTCGTAGCCCTTGGCCTCGGCCGTGTCCATCTGCCCGTAGGCGATGAGTATGACGAGGTCGCCGGGGTGGACGAGGCGGGCGGCGGCGCCGTTGATGCCGATCACGCCGGAGCCGCGCGGGCCGGCGATGGTGTACGTCTCCAGCCGGGCGCCGTTGTTGATGTCGACGATGTGGACCAGCTCGCCGGGGAGCAGGTCGGCGGCGTCGAGCAGGTCCTCGTCCACCGTGACGGATCCCACGTAGTGCAGGTCGGCCTGGGTCACGGTGGCCCGGTGGATCTTGGACTTGAGCATGGTGCGGAGCATTGCGGGTCACGCCTCCTGTGAGTGCATGCCTGAAGGGGGGTGTTGCTGCGGGTGTCGCCGCCGGTGTCGCCGACGGTGTCTCAGCGAACGATGATGCGGACGTTGTCGATCAGGCGGGTCGGGCCCACCTTCGCGGCGACGGCCAGCACGGCCTCGCCCTGGAAGTCGTCCGCCGCCTCCGAGAAGTCGTGCGGGTCGATCAGGGCGAGGTAGTCCAGGGTGACGCCCTCGGCGCCGTCCAGGGCGGCCGAGGCGGCCTCGCGGACGGCCTTCGGGCCCTGCGCGGCGGCGTCCCGGCCGGCGAACAGGGCCTTGGACAGGGCGAGCGCGTGGGCGCGCTCCTCCGCCGAGAGGTAGCGGTTGCGCGAGGACAGCGCCAGGCCGTCCTCCTCGCGGACGGTCGGCACGCCGACGATCTCGACGTCGAAGTCCAGGTCGGCGACCATCCGCTGGATGATCGCCAGCTGCTGGGCGTCCTTCTCGCCGAAGAAGGCGAAGTCCGGGTCGGTGATGTGCAGCAGCTTGGCGACCACGGTCAGCACGCCGTCGAAGTGGCCGGGCCGGGTGGCGCCCTCGTAGCGCTCGCCCATCGGGCCGGCCACCAGGCGCACCTGCGGCTCGCCGTTCGGGTAGACCTCCTCGACGGACGGCGCGAAGACCACGTCGGCGCCGTTCTCCTCGGCCAGCCGCACGTCCTCGTCGAGGCTGCGCGGGTAGCGCTCCAGGTCCTCGCCCGCGCCGAACTGGAGCGGGTTGACGAAGACCGTCACCGCGACCCGGCCGTCCCGGCCGACCTGCTTGCGGGCGGCCCGGATCAGCGCGGCGTGGCCCTCGTGCAGCGCGCCCATGGTCATCACGACGGCGTTGTCCACCGGCTGCTCGTCCGGCCAGAAC
Source organism: Kitasatospora sp. NPDC032121 (assembly GCF_055580145.1). NCBI lineage: Bacteria > Bacillati > Actinomycetota > Actinomycetes > Kitasatosporales > Streptomycetaceae > Kitasatospora > Kitasatospora sp. NPDC032121. Next base: position 739,582 of record NZ_JBVILX010000002.1, read on the forward strand.
GCGGCCTCGAATTCGTCCACGGTGCGGGTGACGACGGCCCGGTGGACCTTCGGCGTCCGCTGGGGCTTGTTCGACTGCTTACCGCGTGCCATCTAGGGCTTCTCCTCGTTCAGTACGTCCAGCAGCGCCGCCGCCGACGTTTCGTCGATCGTCCCGTTGGCGAGCGCCCGCTGTGCGGTGGCGCGGGCCATCGCACGGTAGGCCGCCGGGATGTCCGGGGACACCGTACTGAGCTGCGCCAGGTGGCGCCGTACGGTGCCCGAGTCGCCCCGGGCGACCGGACCGGTGAGGGCCGCGTCGCCGGAGCGCAGGCTGTTGTCCAGGGCGGCGCCCAGCAGCGGGCCGAGCATCCGGCCCGGCTCGGCGACGCCGGCCGTGCGCAGCAGGTCCATCGCCTGGGCGACCAGGGTGACCAGGTGGTTCGAGCCGTGGGCGAGGGCGGTGTGGTAGAGCGGGCGGACCTCCTCGGGCACCCACTCGGGCTCGCCGCCCATCTCCACCACCAGGGCCTCGGCGACCGGCCGAAGCTCCTCGGGCGCGGTCACGCCGAACGGGCAGCCGGCCAGCCGGGCCAGGTCCACCGAGGTGCCGGTGAAGGTCATCGCCGGGTGCAGGGCCAGCGGCAGCGCCCCGTCCCGGGTGGCGGGCTCCAGGATGCCGACGCCGTGCGCGCCGGAGGTGTGCACCAGCAGCTGCCCGGGGCGGACGGCGCCGGTGGCGGCGAGGCCGCCCACCAGGTCGGCCAGCGCGTCGTCCGGGACGGTCAGCAGCACCAGGTCGGCGGCGGCCAGGACCTGCGGCGGGGTGACGATCCGCACGCCCGGCAGCAGCGCCTCGGCGCGGCGGCGGGACACGGCGGACACCCCGGAGGCGGCGACCACGGTGTGCCCGGCGAGCTGGAGCGCCGCGCCCAGCGCGGGGCCCACCCGGCCGGTGCCGACCACGCCGACGGCCAGCCGGGCGGGCCGGTTGCCGGGGTCACCGGGGTCGCCGAACGGGGCGAACTCGCTGAAGTCGGACGAACCCATGTCCACCCTTGTCCTGAATGACCGTTCCGGTCCGCGACGGGTACCGGACGTACCGCCCCAGTGTACGGGCGCCGCCGCGGCCCGTTCGGGCCCGAGGTGGCTAGTCCGCGGCCCCGGCCCGGATCAGCCCGGCCTCGTACGCCAGGACCACGGCCTGGACCCGGTCGCGCAGGCCCAGCTTGGCCAGGATCCGGCCGACGTGGGTCTTCACGGTGGCCTCCGAGAGCACCAGCCGGGCCGCGATCTCGCCGTTCGACAGGCCCTGGGCGACCAGCAGGAACACTTCCCGCTCGCGCTCCGTCAGCGGGCCGAGGGCGTCGGAGCCGGGCGCGCTCTGCGGGGTGGGCAGCACCTCGGCGAAGCGGTCGATCATCCGGCGGGTGGTGGTCGGGGCGACCACCGCGTCCCCGCCGTGCACCGCGCGGATCGCGGCCACCAGCTCGGTCGGCGGGACGTCCTTGAGGAGGAAGCCGCTGGCGCCGGCCTTGAGCGCGGCGAAGGCGTACTCGTCCAGGTCGAAGGTGGTGAGGATGAGCACGTGCGGGGCGTTCGGCAGCGGGCTGCCGTCCTCGGCCAGGCAGATCCGGCGGGTCGCCTGCACGCCGTCCAGCCGCGGCATCCGGACGTCCATCAGGATCACGTCCACCTCGGTGTGACGCAGCTTCTCCAGGGCCTGCGCGCCGTCGCCAGCCTCGGCGGAGATCTCGATGTCGCCCTGCGACTGGAGGATCATCCGGAAACCGGTGCGCAGCAGTTCCTGGTCGTCGACGAGCATCACGCGGATGGTCAAGGTGGGACTCCTTGGAGGGGTGGACGGCGGACTGGGCTAGTGGGCCGCCTTGAGCGGCAGGACGGCGCGGATCCGGAAGCCGCCGCCGGGGCGGGGGCCCACGTCGAGGCTGCCGCTGACCATGCCGACGCGTTCGCGCATGCCGATCAGGCCGTGGCCGAGGCCGTCCGCGCCGCCGGCGGTCAGGTGCTCGTCGGTGCTGCCGCGCCCGTCGTCCTCCACCAGGACGGCCAGCTCGCGCTCGCCGAAGTCGACCGCGACCCGGGCGTGCACGTCGGGGCCGCCGTGCTTGCGGACGTTGGTGAGCGCCTCCTGGACGATCCGGTAGACGGTCAGCTCGACGCCGCGCGGCAGCTCGCGCGGCTGCCCGGAGGTGGCGTAGTCCACGTCGAGCCCGGCCGTGCGGACCTGCTCCAGCAGCTCCGGCAGCTCCTCGACGCCCGGTTGCGGCACGTACTCCTCGGCCTTGGTGTCGGCGGTGCGCAGCACGCCCAGCAGCCGGCGCATCTCGACCAGCGCCTGGCGGCCGGTGGAGGCGATCGTGCCGAGCGCCTCCTTCGCCTGCTGCGGGGAGTTGTCCAGGACGTACGCGGCGCCGTCGGCCTGGACGATCATCACCGAGACGTTGTGGGCGACCACGTCGTGCAGCTCGCGGGCGATCCGGGCCCGCTCGGCGGCGACCGCCACCTTGGACTGGGCGTCCCGCTCGCGCTCCAGCCGGGCGGCGCGGTCCTCCAGCTCGGTCAGGTAGGCGCGGCGGACCCTGGTCAGCCGGCCCCAGGCCCAGCAGAGGATGAACGGCGTGCTCATCAGCAGCGTGATCATCGCCGCCTCGCCGAAGCCGTACGGGCGGGTGTGGGCGTCGCCGGCCCCGTCGAAGACCGTCTTCACCGGCTTCATCTGCCAGAACACCAGCGGCCCGGCGGACAGGCCGGCCGCCAGGGCCAGTCGGGAGGTCCACTTGTGGCCGAAGGCGGCGCCCGTGTAGCCGAAGACCAGGTAGGCGATCGAGGAGAAGCCCGGTGCGACGCCCGCGATCACCTGGCCGACGCCGATGCAGGTGGCGGCGACCACCGTGAGGTCGGGGAAGCGCCGCCGGAAGACCATCAGCAGCGGCAGCAGCACCGCGAGCGCGATCGAGGCGTCGAAGCGCCAGCCCTCGTCGACGTTGGCCCCGTTCGGGAGCAGGCCGAAGAACAGCACGATCGCCGCCCAGGCGGCGTCGACCACCATGGGGTGACGGCGGAGCCAGGCGTTGAGTCGATGCACGTGTCCAGCGTAGGCAGTCGCCCGGTGTGCCCAGGTCCGCCAGTAGGGCGATCCGCCCTACTCCGTAGGTCGGAGAAGCACCTGATCCGATTGGGAGGGTCCTTCCCCCGCCGGGTAGCGTCCGGCCCCATGACTTGGATGCGGTGGGCGCCCGCCATGGAACAGGCCCTGTACGACCCCGGGCAGGGGTTCTACCGCAGGCCGGAGGGCCCGGCCGGGCACTTCCGCACCTCCGTGCACGCCTCACCGAGGTTCGCCCGTGCGGTGGCCCGGCTGCTGCTGGAGGTTGACGAGGCCCTCGGCCGTCCGGAGGAGCTGGCCCTGGTCGACATGGGGGCCGGGCGGGGCGAACTGCTCACCGGGGTCCTGGCCGAACTGCCCGCGCCGGTGCTGGCGCGGCTGCGCCCGTACGGCGTGGAGATCGCCGGGCGTCCGGCCGGCCTGCCGCCCACAGCCCTGTGGACGGACGAACCGCCGCGCGGCGTGACCGGGCTGCTGTTCGCCAACGAGTGGCTGGACAACGTCCCGCTGGACTGCGGCGAGGTGGACGAGGACGGGGTGCTGCGCTACCTCGAGGTGGACACCGGGACCGGCGAGCAGCGCCTCGGCGAGCCGGTCTCGGCGGCCGACGCGGCCTGGGCCGACCGCTGGTGGCCGGCCGTGGAGCCCGGCGAGGTGGTGGAGTTCGGCGCTCCCCGCGACGCCGCCTGGGCGCGGGCCGTGGCCGGGCTGGAGCGCGGGCTGGCCGTCGCCGTCGACTACGGGCACACCGCCGGGCGGCGCCCGCCGTTCGGCACGTACGCGGGCTTCCGGGACGGCCGGGAGGTGGCCCCGGTGCCGGACGGCTCCTGCGACGTCACCGCGCACGTCGCGCTGGACTCCGCCGCCGTGCCCGGTCTCCACAGCCTGTGGACAACCCAACGGGAGGCGTTGCGCGCGCTCGGCGTGAGTGGCGAGCGCCCGGCGCTCGCGCTGGCCTCCAGCGACCCGGCCGGCTACCTGCGGGCGCTCGGCGGGGCGGGGGAGGGGGCCGAGCTGACCGACCCGGGCGGCCTCGGCGCCTTCGGGTGGCTGGTGCAGGCCGTCCGCATGCCGGAACCGGTGAGCTTGGCGGGCCTGCCGGGATGGCAGACTCTGGGGGCATGAGGGAGACCACGGTCGGCATCGGGGCGGGAGCCGAGAACTTCACCGGCGCGGCGGGCACCACCGACATGGTGCTCAACATCGGCCCGCAGCACCCGGCCACCCACGGCGTGCTGCGGCTGCGGATGCTGCTCGACGGCGAGCGCATCGTGAGCGCCGAGCCGGTGATCGGCTACATGCACCGGGGCGCCGAGAAGCTGTTCGAGGCCCGCGACTACCGGCAGATCATCATGCTGGCCAACCGGCACGACTGGCTCTCCGCCTTCTCCAACGAACTCGGCGTCGTCATGGCCGTCGAGCGGATGCTCGGCATGGAGGTCCCCGAGCGGGCGGTGTGGATCCGCACCCTGCTCGCCGAACTCAACCGGGTGCTCAACCACCTGATGTTCCTCGGCTCGTACCCGCTGGAGCTGGGCGGGATCACCCCCGTCTTCCACGCCTTCAACGGCCGCGAGGACCTCCAGCACGTGCTGGAGGAGGCCTCCGGCGGCCGGATGCACTACATGTTCAACCGGGTCGGCGGCCTCAAGGAGGACCTGCCGGCCGGCTGGCTCGGCCGGGTCCGCACCGCCGTCGCCACCGTGCGCTCGCAGCTGCCGGTCTTCGAGGACCTCGTCCTCGGCAACGAGATCTTCCGCGCCCGCACCGCCGGCGTCGGCGTCCTCACCCGGGCGCAGGCCGAGGCGTACGGCGTCAGCGGCCCGATCGCCCGGGCCAGCGGCCTGGACCTCGACCTGCGCCGCGACGAGCCGTACCTCGCGTACGGCTCCGAGGAACTGCGGCAGGTGCTCACCGTGGTCACCCGCGAGGAGGGCGACTGCCTGGCCCGCTTCGAGTGCCTGCTGGAGCAGACCCTCAACTCGCTGGACCTCGCCGACGCCTGCCTCGACAAGCTCGCCGCGCTGCCGCCCGGCCCGGTCAACCAGCGGCTGCCCAAGGTGCTCAAGGCACCCGAGGGCAGCACCTACGCGTGGACCGAGAACCCGCTCGGGATCAACGGCTACTACCTGGTCTCGCGCGGCGACAAGACGCCGTGGCGGCTCAAGCTGCGCTCGGCGTCCTTCAACAACATCCAGGCGCTGACCGAACTGCTGCCGGGGACGCTGGTCGCGGACATGGTGGCGATCCTGGGGTCGATGTTCTTCGTGGTCGGGGACATCGACAAGTAGGGCCCCGGGCCCGGCCCCGGGCTTCCGGGCGCCGCCCCACCAGGACGTCCGGTGGGCCGGACGCCCTGGTACCCCGGTCAGGCCTTCTTGGGCTTCTTGACCGGGTCGGCCGGGTGCGGGGCCACCTTGCGGTCGCCCTTGGTGGCGATCCGCTCCTCGCACAGCCGGGCCAGCACCTCGTAGCCGGCCCTGCCCATCAGCTCGGTGAGCTCGGGACGGTAGCTGACGTACACCGGCTCCGCGCCCTGGTGGGCCGCCGGGGCGCCGGTGCACCACCAGTGCAGGTCGTGGCCGCCCGGGCCCCAGCCGCGGCGGTCGTACTCGCCGATCGACACCTGGAGGTAGCGGGTGTCGTCGGGGCGGTCGATCCAGTCGTAGGTGCGGCGGATCGGCAGCTGCCAGCAGACGTCCGGCTTGGTCTCCAGCGGCTCGCGGCCCTCCTTGAGCGCGAGCGCGTGCAGGGCGCAGCCGGCGCCGCCCGCGAAGTCCGGGCTGTTCACGAAGATGCAGGCGCCGCCGACCCGGCGGGTCTGGCGGTCGCCGTCCTCGTCCAGCATGGTGATGCCGCCGTCGGACCTGATCCGGCCCTTGGCGTCGGTGCCCTCGGCGAAGTTCTCCCACAGCTCGGGGGTCAGCCGGGCCGCGTGCCCCAGGACGCGCTGCTCGTCGTCCTCGTCCGAGTAGTGCGCGCCCAGCGTGCAGCAGCCGTCCGACTCGCCCCGGCCCTCGCGGATGCCGTGGCAGCCCTGGCCGAAGACGCAGGACCAGCGGGAGGTCAGCCAGGTGAGGTCGCAGCGGAAGACCTGCTCCTCGTCGGCGGGGTCGGCGAACTCGACCCAGGCGCGGGGGAAGTCGAGCGGGACCTCGTCGCGCGGGATCTCGCGGCGCAGGGTCGGCATCGCGAGGTCGACGGGGGCGGGGGAGGCCTTGGGCTTCGCCTTGGCCTTCTTCTTGGACGTTTCTGCTGGTGCCACTCGGCAAGGGTAGAGCTTTCGGGGGTGGTGGCGCGGTGGCGGGACCGGTCGCGGTTCCGGGGGTGCTTCCGGTGGCGGTGCCGGTGGTGCTTCCGGGGGCGGTTCCGCGGGCGGGACGGATGGCGGCCCCCGCCGCGGGGACGCCGGGGTGAAGGCGGGGTGAAGAGGTCCGGCGGGGCGTGCGGGCGGGCCCGGCGGCGTGCCTAGGATGGCGGCCGGTCCGCTACGGGCCCGCTACGGGGAGGTACGGGGATGACAGGCGGCAGCACCGGGGCGTCCGGCCGCGCGGGTGGGGAGTTCGTCCTCAGGCCGTGGGAACTGCACGGCGAGGGGCGGGAGTTCGAGAAGCTCGGCGGCGAACTGGCGAAGGCCGTCACCGCCCTGGAGGAGGGGCTCGCCGCGATCGGCGCGCCCTGGGGCGCGGACCAGCCGGGCAGCGGCTTCGCCACCGTGTACGGGCAGGCGCGCGGCGAACTCGTCGGCGGGTTGCGGGGGTTGGCCGGACGGGTGACCGGGGTCGGGGCCGGGCTGCACACGATGGCCGCGCGGACGGCGGACACGGACAGCTCGGCGGCGAGCGGGTTCGGGGCCACGGCGGTGCCGGTGGGCCCGGGGGCGGCGGCTGCTTCGGGGGTGCCGGCTGGTTCGGGGGTGTCGGCGGTGACGTCCGCGGTGTACTCGACGGTGCCCGAGGCAACCCCGGGGGCCGTTCCCGTCGTCCCCGGGGACAAGTCGGTCTGACCGATCCGGCTCCAGGACGGACCGGCTCCGGGACGGAGCGGTCCGAGGCGGACCGGCTCGAAGGGGGAAAGCGCGTGTCCAGGAAACTGCCCGAGGAACTGGCCCCGGTGCTGGCCAGGACCGGCCAGCAGTGGCCGCAGGCCGACGAGGAGGGCCTGCGCAAGGCCGCCGGGGTCTGGCGTGAGTTCGGCAAGGAGGCCGACCGGCTCACCCGGCGCTGCGGCGAGTCCGTCCGGCGGGTCACCGCCGACAACTCCGGCCACGCGGTCGAGGCCTTCGGCGCGTACTGGCAGGGCTTCAGCGGCGGCGGCAGGGGCCACCTGGACGACGCGCACAGCGCGGTCGGGCTGGTCGCCGGGGCCTTCGACACCGCCGCGCGGGCCGTGGACACCTGCAAGGCCGAGATCATCGCGACCCTGCGGCAGCTCGCCGCCGAGCTCAAGCAGGCCGAGGAGCAGGCGGCCAAGGCCAAGGAGGCGGCCGGCCGGGCAGCCGCGGCGGTCGACGGCGACCCGACGAAGAGCGGGGTGGTCGGCGGACTGGAGACCGCCGTCGGCGGCCTCGCCACCAAGCTGAAGAACGCCGCCGCCGAGCAGGTCGCGGCGGGGGTGGCGGCCGTCGCCGTCGAGGCCGCCGCGCTGAAGATCGGCGGACTGCTCGCCGAGCTCGGCCGCGCCATGAAGGACGGCCTGTCCGGCGCACTCAAGGAGCCCGCCGCCGTCGCCCTGCTGAAGCTCGGCACCGCGCAGGGCACGGGGATCACCGCCGCCTCGTACCGCGCCGGCGCGTTCGACCCGCTCGCCGCCGGACTGCCCGCCGCCCTCGGCGAACCCGGCGTGCTCGGCGCGGACGGCTCCGGGCTGGTCCTGCTCGCCGGGAAGGACGGCAAGCCGCTGGTCGGCGTGCCCGGGCTGACGGTCAAGGTGGACGAGCACGGCAAGCCGGTCCTCGGCCCGGACGGGCAGCCCGTCATCCTGCGCGCCGACGGCACGCCGGTCGCCGACGCCGCCGGGCTGCTGGTCGTCCCCGGGCCGGACGGGAAGCCGGTGGTCGGGGTCGCGGACCTGGCCGTCCGACTGGACGAACACGGGCGGCCGGTGCTCACCGACGAGGACGGCAAGGCGGTCCGCGGGGTGCCGATCGCCGGGCTCACGCCGGGGGCGGACGGGCCGGGTGGCGACAAGCCCGGCGCCGACAGGCCGTCGGCGGGTGGGACGCCCGACGGGCCGGCGGATCCGAAGGTGCCGGGGGTCGTGACGGTGGCCTCGGTCGCGGTGGCGGACCCGGGGGCGGTGGTCGGCGGGCCGGATGTGGCGGTGGCGGCGGGCGCTTCGGCGGGTGCGGGCTCGGGTGCGGGTGTGGGCTCGGGTGCGGTGGCGGCCGGGGGCGGGGGTGGCCTCTGGGGCTCGGCGGGGCAGCACCGGGCGGCGGGTGGCGGCGGTGGCGGCGGGGGTGGCGGTGGCGGTGGTGACTCGGTGCCGTCCGGTGCCGCTCCGGTCCGGCAGGGCGGCGGGTCGGCGGGCTGGTCGGACGGGGACTACCCGCTCCAGGCGCCCGCGGCCTCCTCGCACGGCAGTGCGGTCGGGGGCGGTGGCGGCGGGCCGGTGACCGTACGGACGGACTCGGTGAGTGCGCCGGTCGCGCCCGTCACGGCGCCGTCCGTCGGCGGTCCCTCGCACGGTCCGGCACCGGAGGCCCCGCCGACGGTCCGGCCGGTCGCGGCGCCCGGGCAGTTCGCGGCCCCGGCGTACGGCGGCGGGTACGGCGGGCACGGCGGGTATCCGGCGCCCGGGCCGGTCGGCACCGTCGGGCCCGGGCCGCTGGCGGGCAGCGGCGGCGGGCCCGTGAACGTGGCGGCTCCGTTCGGCAGCGGCGTCGGGGCGGGCGCGTCCGGCAGCCCTGGTGGTGTGGTGGGTGGTGTGGTGGGCGGCGGTACGGCCGTCGGCGGGCCGCAGCCCGGCGCTCCGGGGGCCAGGACCCCGGCCGGCGCCGCGCCGAACCCGGTCGTCGGACCGCCGGTCCACGCCGCCCCGCCGCCTCCGGCCGCACCCCCGATCGTCGGGACCACCCCGGTGATCGGCCGGCCCGAGCCGCACCCGGGGGAGGCCCGGCGGCGGGAGAACGCGGCGGGCCTCGCCGACCCCACCCTCGCCTGGGGCGCGGTGCCGGTCGCGACCGCCCACGCGATGGCCCTCCAACTCGCCCTGCGGGCACGGCGCGGAGCCCAGCCGGAGGACCCGGCGGTCCGGCCGCGCAGCATCACCGACAGCCGACCGTACGGCCTGCCGGGCGGGCTCGGGCCGGTCGACCCGGAGCACCAGGCCGAGGTCGAACGCCGCATGCCCCGGGACGAGGACGGCCTGCCCGTCCGCCACCCCGACCCGGCGGTCGGCGGCTGGGCGGAGGTCGTCAACGACGGTGGCCACCGCGAACCGGGCCGGGCCAACAACAGCCTGGAGATCGCCCTCTCGGCGGTCGAGTGCTACACCGGCCGCCCGACCTGCGCGGCCCCGCGCATCCCCACCGAGGGCGACGCAGGCGAACGCGGCGGCCGCGACCGCGCGGAACGCGAACTCGGCGCCCCCTTCCGGGACCTGGGCGACGGCGGCCCGGCCTTCGACCGCCTCACCGACGACCTCCGCCGCGCCGGCCACGGCTCCCAGGCCGTACTGCTCACCCTCGACGCCTACGGCCGCCCGCACGCCTGGAACGCCGTCAACCACCAGGACACCGTCACCTACCTCGACCACCAACTCGCCCGCCAGGCCCCCACCCCCCTCCACCCCGCCACCCACGGCCTCTGGGCCATCGCCCTCACCCCCGAAGGCCGCCCCCTCACCCCCACCCCCTGACCCGCCCCCACCGGAAGCCGCCCCCGACTCCCCGTGCCACCCACCCCGGCGGGAACCACGAGATCGGCGTCTCCCTTGATCAGGGTGTCCACCTGATTCATGACACTCCCGAATCACCAGGCCCCGCACAGGAAGTCGGCCCGCCCGATTTCCCGCGCGTGCCTGGCCTGGCGCCCGTCAGTGGGGGCGGGGAACGGGGTGTGAGAAGTCGATGGGGTCGACTTCCTGCGCTGCTGGGCCCGTGCCTTGCGGCGGAGAGGCAGGGGAGGGGGAGGGGGTGCGTGAGAAGTCGGCCCGCCCGACTTCCTGCGCCAGCCTCCGGCCGCGGAGTTACGGGGCTCCCGCGTGAGAAGTCGGCTCGCCCGACTTCTCACGCAGGGGATGGTGATGGGGGCGTAGGGTCGCGGGTCAGGTCGGGATGGGGCTGGGAGTGGACGGACGGGGTGGTCGGGTGATTGCGCGGGCGCAGGCGGTGGAGGCCGGGCACCGGTGGATCAACGGGGATCTGCCGCAGGGGGCCGGGGCGGTGCGGCGGGTGTGCACGCATGAGTTCGAGCTCGGCTGGGTGGTGTGGGCCGAGCCCGCCCGGGTGGTGGTGGATCCGCGGACGGGGGAGCGGCGGGCGCCCGAGGAGGTGGGGGCGGCCTGCGCCGTGGTGGACCGGGAGAGCGGACGGTTCACGGTGTGGCCCTCGGTGCCGGTGGACGAAGTGGTCGGGCTGTACCGGGACTTCGTCGGCGCGGGCGGCTACGACCCGACCCTCCCGCCCGCGACCGGCCGGGGTGCCCGGGCCGAGCTGACCTACCGGGACGGCACCGGCGAGGAGCGGTCGCTGGCCCTGCGTTCCGCGGCGGGCATGCCGCACCCGGCACTGCGCGGCTGGTGGTGGCTGCGCGAGCAGGGCGTCGCCGCCGGGGACGTGCTGGCCGTCCGGACCGACCTGCGGCCGAGCGCACTGCCCGGTGGCTACTGGTCGTACGCGCTGGCCGCCGAACTGCCCCACGCCCGGATCAACTTCGAGCTCCCGTACGGCCCGCGCTTCGACCACCGGGCCGCCGCCGTACGGGCGCTGCCCGCGTCGCCGGACGGTCCGGCCCGCAACCGGGTGCCCTTTCCCCGCGCGGTGCGCCCCGCGCCCGACGAGCCCGACGCGGCGCTCGCCGCCCGGCTCGCGGAGCGGTTCGGCCCGGCGGGTGTCCAGCGCTTCGAGCCGGCCGACGTCGCGCGCGCCGAGCTGCCCGGGGACGCGGCCGCGCTGCTGCTGACGGTTGGCGTCCCGGTGGCCGTGCCGGGGTTCTTCGCCCTGCACCACCCCGGGCCGGACGCGATCGCCGACGGCGCCCGCCAGGGCGGCGTCCTGCCCCCGCTCGCCGGGTACCTGGCCGAGCTGGGCCGCGGTACCAGGGTGGCCGAGCGGGAGCGCCTGGCGCTCGCCGGGCAGCTGCTGCTGGGGACGGACGGCTGGGCGCTGCTGGCCCTCGACCCGGTGGCCGGAGCCGTCCGGGCGGTGGACCCGGACTACGCGACCGCCCGCCACTGCAACGCCGACCTGTGCGCCTTCGTCCGCTGCCTGGAGGTGTTCGCCGGCTGGTGGCCCGCTCTGCGCGGGCTCGACCCGGTGGCCGCCGGCGGGGCGGTGGACGCCCTGCAGCTGGCGCTGGCGGCGGTGGACGGCACGGTCTTCGCGGACCCGGAGAACTGGTGGGCCGTCATCGTGGAGCAGCTGTGGGACGGACTGCTGTGAGGAACGGCCCGCTGTGAGGGACGACCGGGGCCGGCGACCCCCGCTCCGCCGCCCGCCGACCGGTCCCGGACCAGCGCGACTACCGTCACACCCCCCGCTCGGCGGCTCCCGGATCGCGTAGCGTGGAGAGTTATGCGACTCGGTGTGCTCGACGTAGGTTCCAACACGGTCCACTTCCTCGTGGTGGACGCCCATCCGGGCGCTGCTCCGCTGCCCGCGTACTCGCACAAGGCCGAGCTGCGCCTGGCCGAGCTGCTGGACGCGGACGGTGCGATAACGGAGGCCGGCATCGAGCGGCTGGTGGGCCACGTCGCCTCCTCGCTGCGGGTCGCCGAGGACAAGGGCGTCGTCGACATCCTCCCGTTCGCCACCTCCGCCGTGCGCGAGGCCGCCAACGGTGAGGAGGTGTTGCGCCGGGTGACCGCCGAGACCGGCGTCGAGCTGCGCGTGCTCTCCGGGCAGGACGAGGCCCGGCTCACCTTCCTGGCCGTCCGCCGCTGGTTCGGCTGGTCCTCGGGCCGGCTGCTCAACCTGGACATCGGCGGCGGCTCGCTGGAGATCGCCTGCGGTCTGGACGAGCAGCCGGACGTCGCCTGCTCGCTGCCGCTGGGCGCCGGCCGGCTGACCGCCCGCTGGCTGCCAGGGGACGTCGCCGACCCGGACGGGCTGCGCGAGCTGAGACGCCACATCCGGGCCGAGCTCGCCACGGTGGTCGGCGAGATCATCCGGCTCGGCCCGCCGCGGCACGCCGTCGCCACCTCCAAGACCTTCAAGCAGCTGGCCCGGATGACCGGCGCCGCCCCTGCCGACGCCGGTCCGTACACCGACCGCCGGCTCACCCGCAGTGGGCTGGCCTCCTGGCTGCCCCGGCTGTCCGCGATGACCGTCGCCGAGCGCGCCCGGATCCCCGGTGTCTCCGAGGGGCGGGCCAAGCAGCTGCTGGCCGGCGCGTTGGTCGCCGACGCCGCGATGGACCTGTTCGGGCTGGAGGAGCTGGACGTCTGCCCGTGGGCGCTGCGCGAGGGCATCATCCTGCGCCGCCTGGACGCGATGGACGGCTCGGCCGACCGCCGCCGCCCGGCGCTCACCTCGTAAGCCGGGGGCGCGGCCCGTAGTCCGCGCCCCCGGCCGCGCCAGGCGGCCGCCCGGCCCCGTTCGCCCCGCCCCGGAGCCGGGGCGCCCCGGAGGACCGCCGACCGACCGGGCCCGGGGCAACGTGCCGATGGTCACTGCGCCGGTCATCCCGTCCCGTTCGCCGCGTGCTCCGCTTACGCTGTCTCCCGTGGTGCAACCAGCGGACGAGGACGGAACGCAGGAGGGCCGCACTCCCGGGAACGGGCAGTCGCGGCCGGACGGTCCGCGCCGCCGGCTCGGCAAGGCGGTCACGGGCGCCACCGCCGCCCAGGCCGCCAAGCAGGCCGCGAAGGCCGTCAAGGCCGCCCAGCGCACCGCGAAGACCGCAGCGGCGAAGACGACCGCCGCCACGACCGCCGCAGCCAAGACGGCGAAGACGGCCAAGACGGCCAGGACGGCCAAGACGGCGAAGGCCGCGAAGGGGCCGAAGCCGGCCCCCGGACACCAGCCCACCGCCGGGACCCCCGCCGCGCAGCAGTCCGCCCCGAAGGAGACCCGCACCGCCCGGGCCGCCGGCGCCGCCAAGGCCGCCGTCCAGTCCGTCCGCTCGGTCAAGGCCGCCAAGCGCGACGCCGCCCGCCCGCCGCTGCTGCGCACCACCGACCGGCTGGTGCTGCCCCGGCATCCGGCCCTGCACATCCCCGACACCAAGGTGGTGCTGTCCACCGCCTCCGTGTACCCGGCGAGTACCGCCGTCGCCTTCGAGCTGGCCGCCAAGCTCGGCTACGACGGGGTCGAGGTGATGGTCTGGAACGACCCGGTCAGCCAGGACATCGACGCCCTGCGCCGGCTCTCCGACGCCCACCGGCTGCCCATCCTGGCCGTGCACGCGCCCTGCCTGCTGATCACCCAGCGGGTGTGGAGCACCGACCCGTGGACCAAGCTGGTCCGGGCCCGGGCGGCCGCCGAGAAGCTCGGCGCGAGCGCCGTGGTCGTCCACCCGCCGTTCCGCTGGCAGCGCCAGTACGCCCGGGAGTTCGTCGAGGGCATCAACCGGATGGCGGGCGAGACCGACGTCCGCTTCGCCGTCGAGAACATGTACCCGTGGCGCTACCGCGACCGCGAGATGCTCGCGTACGCCCCCGGCTGGGACGTCACCGACGAGGAGTACCGGCACTTCACGATCGACCTCTCGCACGCCGCCACCTCCCGGATCGACACCTTCGCCATGGTCGAGCGGATGGGCGACCGGCTCGCCCATGTCCACCTGGCCGACGGCAGTGGCTCTGGCAAGGACGAGCACCTGATCCCCGGCCGCGGCAAGCAGCCCTGCGCCGAGCTTCTGGAGCACCTCGCCCGCACCGGCTTCGACGGCCACGTGGTGCTGGAGGTCAACACCCGCCGCTCGGCCTCCCCCGCCGAACGCGAGGCCGACCTGGCCGAGGCCCTCGCCTTCACCCGCCTGCACCTGGCCACCCCGTCGCACGTGCGCTGAGCCGTCCGGCCGGAGCGGGTGCGAACCGCCGGCCGCCCTGCCGAGGGAGAGAAGTGACGAACAGTCAAGAGAGCAAGGGGAGTCGGGAGTTCAGCGGACTCCGCAACTTCCGCGAGCTGGCCGGGAGCTTCGGCGCGGTGGCCGCCGAGTACGACCGCGGCCGCCCCGGCTACCCGGAGGAACTGTTCGACGAGCTGGAGCGGTTCTGGGGCCGGGGGCTCAAGGGGGCCAGGGTCCTGGACGTCGGCGCCGGCACCGGCATCGCCACCCGCCTGCTGGCCGCCCGTGGCGCGGACGTCGTCGCCGTCGAGCCGTCCGCCGGGATGGCCGCGCAGTTCCAGGCCGTCTGCCCGCAGCTCCCGCTGGTCCGCGGCGGCGGTGACGACCTGCCCTTCCACGACCACTGCGCCGACCTGATCACCTACGCCCAGGCCTTCCACTGGACGCACCCCGGGCGGTCCGTCCCCGAGGCGGTCCGGGTGCTGCGGCCCGGCGGGGCCCTCGCCGCCTGGTGGAACCTCTTCGACGAGACCGTCCCGTGGGTGCGCGCCCGGGACGAGCGGCTGGCCGCCGAGCTGTCCGGCCGCTACCACGGCTACGGCCGGGTGGCCGACCTGACCGCCCCCTTCGCCGCCGCCGGGCTGGAGGTCCGCCGCACCCAGCTGCGCTGGCGACGGCGGGTGTCCGTCGAGCAGGTGGTCGACAACCTCACCTCGCGCTCCTACTTCGCCTCGCTGACCCCGGAGCGGCGCGAGCCGCTGCTCGCCGGCGAGCGCGCGGCGCTGCTGGCCGAGTTCCCGGACGGACAGGTGGTCGAGCCGTACGTCCTCGACCTCACCGTGGCCGTCGTGCGGCGCTGAGCCGCCGCCCCGCCGCCTGCCCGCCCACGGCCTGCCCGCCCCACGGCTTGCCCGCCCCGCCGCCTGCCCGCATCGCGGACGGACCGTCCACCCGGCCGGACGGCGGGCGTAGGCTCGGTACCCACAGCGGGCCCCGAACCCTCCCAGCAGCGGGGTGCCCGCGAGAGCCCCGAAGGAGTGGAGCACAGTGCCCGAGCTGAGGTCCCGTACGGTCACCCACGGTCGCAACATGGCAGGCGCCCGGGCGCTTCTCCGGGCGGCCGGCGTAGCCCGCGAGGACTTCGGCAAGCCGATCATCGCGGTCGCCAACTCCTTCACCGAGTTCGTCCCCGGCCACACCCACCTCCAGCCGGTCGGCCGGATCGTCTCCGAGGCGATCAAGCGGGCGGGCGGCATCCCGCGCGAGTTCAACACCATCGCCGTGGACGACGGCATCGCGATGGGCCACGGCGGCATGCTCTACTCGCTGCCCTCGCGCGACCTGATCGCCGACTCGGTCGAGTACATGGTCAACGCCCACTGCGCGGACGCCCTGATCTGCATCTCCAACTGCGACAAGATCACCCCGGGCATGCTGATGGCCGCGCTGCGCCTGAACATCCCGACCGTGTTCGTCTCCGGCGGCCCGATGGAGGCCGGCAAGGCCACCCTGGTCGACGGCACCGTGCGCAAGCTCGATCTGGTCGACGCGATCTCCCAGGCGGTCAACGAGAACGTCTCCGACGAGGACATCGCGATCATCGAGGAGAACGCCTGCCCGACCTGCGGTTCGTGCTCCGGCATGTTCACCGCCAACTCGATGAACTGCCTGACCGAGGCGATCGGCCTCTCGCTGCCCGGCAACGGCTCGGTGCTCGCCACCCACACCGCCCGCAAGGACCTGTACGAGCGGGCCGGGCGGACGGTGGTCGAGATCGCGAACCGCCACTACGGCCAGGACGACGCCTCCGTCCTGCCCCGGGCGATCGCCACCCGCGCCGCCTTCGAGAACGCCATGGCCCTGGACATCGCCATGGGCGGCTCGACCAACACCATCCTGCACCTGCTGGCCGCCGCCCAGGAGGCCGAGCTGGACTTCGACATGCGGGCGATCGACGCCATCTCCCGCAAGGTGCCCTGCCTGTCCAAGGTCGCGCCGAACGGCTCGTACTACATGGAGGACGTGCACCGGGCCGGCGGCATCCCGGCCATCCTCGGCGAGCTGTACCGCGGCGGGCTGCTCAACGAGGACGTCCACACCGTGCACGCCGACTCGCTCGCCGAGTGGCTCAAGACCTGGGACGTGCGCGGCGGTTCGCCCTCCGCCGAGGCCGTCGAGCTGTGGCACGCCGCCCCCGGCTGCGTCCGCTCCGCCGAGGCCTTCTCGCAGTCCGAGCGCTGGGAGTCGCTGGACACCGACGCCGCCGGGGGCTGCATCCGCAGCGTCGAGCACGCCTACTCGGTCGAGGGCGGCCTGGCCGTGCTGTACGGCAACCTCGCCGAGGACGGCTGCATCGTGAAGACCGCCGGCGTGGACGAGTCGATCTGGACCTTCAGCGGCCCGGCCGTCGTGGTCGAGTCCCAGGAGGACGCGGTCGAGGCGATCCTGGCCAAGCGGGTCAAGGAGGGCGACGTCGTCGTCATCCGCTACGAGGGCCCCAAGGGCGGCCCGGGCATGCAGGAGATGCTCTACCCGACCTCCTTCCTGAAGGGCCGGGGCCTGGGCAAGGCCTGCGCGCTGGTCACCGACGGACGCTTCTCCGGCGGCACCTCGGGCCTGTCCATCGGCCACGCCTCCCCGGAGGCGGCCTCCGGCGGCACCATCGCGCTGGTCGAGGACGGCGACACCATCGCCATCGACATCCCGGGCCGCCGGATCTCCCTGGAGGTCCCGGACGAGGTCCTGGCCGAGCGCCGCAGCGCCCTGGAAGCCGCGGGCGGCTACCGGCCGAAGAACCGCGACCGCCAGGTCAGCCAGGCCCTGCGCGCCTACGCCGCGATGGCCACCTCCGCCGACAAGGGCGCCGTCCGCGACGTCTCCAAGCTGGGCTGAGCCCGTACGGGCCCGTACGGGGCACCTCGTACGGAGCCTCGTACGGAACGAGGAGCACGGAACGAGGAGCACGGAACGAGGAAGGAGGAGCCGTCCCACCGGCCCGGGACGGCTCCTCCGCCGTGTGCGGCGGTCGGGTGATAATCGACGGTGTGAGCGAGCAGCCCCCCACCCCCGCCCCCACTCCCGCCGGCGCCCCCGAGCCGGAGCCCATCCGCTGGTTCGGCATCACCTGGCTGAACCGGGACAACGGCTACTGGCTGCGCCGGGTCGCCGTGTCGGTCGGCTCCCTGGCCGCGGCCGCCGCCGCGGTGCTGCTGCTGCGCTTCGGCGTCGAGGGCGTCGCGCTCTCCGACAACGGCGGCTTCCTCAACGGGCTGCTGACCGCCGCCATCGTGGTCTGTTCGATGATGGCCGTGCGGCGCACCTGGAAGGTGCTCACCGAGGGCAAGGACAAGCTGACCGGCTGGATGGCCGAGGACAGGTCGCTCGGCGCGGTGTGGATGATCGGCGGGGCCGGCTCGCTCCTCGCCTACTTCGCCCGCAGCCTGGTCGAGGCCCCGGGCGAGGCGGTCCGGCGGGCCGCCCACCAGCGGGCCGTCGAGCAGTACGAGAAGCGCCGGGCCGGCCGCAGCGGCCGACCCGGCGGGAAGCGCAAGGGCTGATCGTCAGGTCCGGCTGACGGATCCGCACTCGTCGGCCGGCTGGATGTCCTTGCTGCGGTCGTACGGGTCGATCTCGGGACCGGTCGGCCGGGAGCCCGGAGCGTCCGACTGCAGCTCGGCGAACTGGTCGAACTGCGGGTGGAAGTAGCCGTCGTAGACGCCGCAGGCCGAGTTGGCGGGGTCCGTCTGGCTCTCGCCGAACGCGATCTTCCTGGGATCGACGGGGTAGCGGCCCGGGTCGTAGAAACGGAACGTCTCCACCCGGCGCACGATGGTGCGGGTGGTCCAGGTGTCCCCGGACACGTCGCCGCTCGGCGTGAGCAGGCCCGCCGGCTTGGCCGCGCCGTTCTGGGGCGCGGTCGGCTTCGTCGGCTGCGGGGCGCCGGTCGGCGGCTTGGGCGACATGGCCCGCTTGGCGGCGTCCGGACCGGGGCGCAGCGCGTACACGAAGCTGAAGTCGGTGTGGACGAGGACGCCCTTGTCGCCGTCGCCCTCGTACGTCATCCGGCCCTGCACCTTGACCACGTCGCCCACCGGAATGGCGTCGCGCGGGTCGAAGCGGCTGAACCAGCTGGTCGGGTCGTTCTTCTCGGACGGGTTGTCCAGAGCGGCCACCGCTCCGTCGCGCTCCTCCCGCAGCAGCAGCGCGAGCGCGGCGTCCGGCCGGCCGCCCCCGACCGTCTTCGGGTCCAGGTCGGCGGCGGTCAGGTAGTCCTTGACCAGCTGCAGCTGGGCGGCGACCTGGTCGGCGGAGAAGACGCCGGTGGCCTTGGCCTCGGGGAGCACGAAGGCCTCCGCGCCGTTCGGCCAGCCCTCGGCCGGGGAGCCGGCCCACGGGTGGTCCACGGTCGGCTGCTCCGCGGGGGCCTTCGGCGGCGCGGTCGTCGGCTTGGCGGTCTCCGGGGCGACGGTGGGCACCGGCGAGTGCTGGGCCGAGGCGCCCGCACCCCAGCGGAACGAGTACCAGTCGCGCAGCGCGTCGACGTTCAGCGCCGCGAGCACCACGGCGACGGCCAGCGCGACGAACAGCGGCGCGCGCCACTCCAGCCGGCGGCGCGGGCGCGGGTTGCCCCACGGGTCGGGCGCGGCGGGCTTCGGCTTGCGGCCGAACCGGCGCTTGGACGCCTGCGGGCCGTCGTTGACCGAGCGGCGGCCGCCCGGGTCGACGGGCGGGGTGTGCTTCCACCGGGCGGACAGCATGCGGGTGCGCCCGCTCTGCTCCTTGACGGCGGCGCCCCTGATGAACTCCTCGTCCAGGACGAGGTCGGCGAACGGGTCCTTCTCGCCCGTCCCGGACGGGTCGGACCCGCCCGGCTCGTCGCCCCCGGAGGGGCGCGGTTCCGGATCTTCGGCTATCGGCATCGCGCCAGTATGACGACGGGGGGTGACGGTGCGCCGATCGGGGGCACACCACGTGGTGAACTCGTGCGGATCGGGTGACAGTTCACCCCGGTTCGTCCGGAACCGCGCCGCCGCCCGGGCCGTTCGTCGCCCGGGTCCGCGCCGTCGCCCGGGCCGTTCGTCGCCCGGGTCCGTCCCGCTCAGCCCTTGCCGCGGGCCTGCTTGACCGAGCCGACCACCCCGGCGATCGCCAGCAGCAGACCGGCCGGCAGCAGCGAGACGAAGAAGGCGCCGAACAGACCCTCGTCGCCGAGGAACAGCTGGGCGAGCGTGTTGAGCGCCAGCAGTCCGCCGGCCGCCGGGAGCGCCGACTGCCACGGGTGTTCGTCCGCCCAGCGGCGCAGCCGCCGGTCGGTGGTGTCGTGCCGCAGCCGGCCGCCGACGGTGCCGACCAGGAAGAAGAAGAACAGACCCCAGCCGGCCGGTGAGGCCAGCATGCTCAGCGACCAGTTCCCGGAGATCGCCTCGATCCCCAGGGCCGTCGCCCCCACCACCGCACCGACCCCCGCGGCGGTCCGCCACGGGCCCACGGTCGCCGAGGCGACGGCGAGTTGCCGGTTCTCACGTCGGGACATTTCGTCGTGTGCCATGGCTCCACGGTGCGCCTGCCGGAGCGCGGAGGCCATAGGGGAAACCCCCGACTTTCCTCCCTAGGGGCAAGGCCGTTCCGGTCCGTGGCGACCACGGAGCGGACGGTCCCCGCGTACGCCGCCGGGCGGTGCGAGGATGGCCGCAGCACCGGGGCAAGGCCGTAGTACCGAGGCAAGGAGCGGACCATGGGCAGCAGCGCAGCACACGGACAGAAGATCGCCTTCCTGGGCACCGGCAAGATCGGCGAGGCCCTGCTCTCCGGTCTGCTGCGGGCCGGCAAGGACCCGGCCGACGTCCTGGTGACCGCCCGCCGCCCCGAGCGCGCGGTCGAACTCGCCGCCCGCTACGGCGTGGTGGCCGTCTCCAACGCCGAGGCCGCCAAGCTCGCCGACACCCTGATCCTCGCGGTCAAGCCGCAGGACATGGGCACCCTGCTGGACGAGCTGGCCCCTCACGTCGGCGCGGACCGGCTGGTGATCTCGGCCGCGGCCGGCGTCCCCACCGCCTGGTTCGAGGAGCGGCTGGCGGCCGGCACCCCGGTGGTCCGGGTGATGCCCAACACCCCGGTCCTGGTGGACGAGGGGATGAGCGTCATCTCGGCCGGCTCGCACGCGGGCGAGGAGCACCTGGCGCGCGCCGAGGAGATCTTCAGCTCGGTCGGCAAGGCGCTGCGGCTGCCCGAGTCGCAGCAGGACGCGGCCACCGCGCTGTCCGGCTCCGGTCCGGCCTACTTCTACTTCCTGGTCGAGGCGATGACCGACGCCGGCATCCTGCTCGGCCTGCCCCGGCAGGTGGCGCACGACCTGATCGTGCAGTCCGCGATCGGCGCCTCGGTGATGCTGCGCGACTCCGGCGAGCACCCGGTGAAGCTGCGCGAGGCGGTCACCTCGCCGGCCGGCACCACCATCGCGGCGATCCGCGAGCTGGAGAACCACGGGGTGCGGGCCGCACTGCTCGGTGCCCTGGAGGCGGCCAGGGACCGCTCCCGGGAGCTGGCCTCGGGCGGAAAATGACCGCTGCGCGACCCCTCCCGTAATCGCGGCGCACCCCCTACGCTCTCGCCAACATCGTCCTACCGGTCGGTAGTGGGGCCGGCGACGTCAGCGAGGTCCGTGTGGAGTCCGCCTGGAGGTCCGCGTGAGTGCCGCACCGTCCGCACGGCCCGTCCCGTCCCCCGTGGCGCCCGGCCTGCGGGCCGGGCGGGCCGCACTCGCCGTCAGCTTCCTGCTCCAGGGCACCGTCTTCGCCCTGCTGGTCACCTGCATCCCGGAGATCCAGCACCGGTACGGGTTGAGCGACGGGCTGCTGCCGGTCTTCCTGGCCGCGGTGCCGGTGCTCGCCGGAGTCGGGTCGATCGCCTCCGAGCAGCTGGTGAGGCGCACCGGCGCGCGGGCCGTGCTGCGGGTGGTCCAGCCCGCCGTCTGCCTCAGCCTGGCGGCCGCCGGGCTGGGCGGCACGCTGTGGCAACTCGCGCTGGCGCTGGGCGCGTTCGGGCTGCTGGTGGGTGCGCTGGACGCCAGCATGAACATGCTCGGGGTGGGGCTCCAGCACCGCTACGGCCGCTCGATCATGATCGGCTTCCACGCCGCGTTCAGCCTCGGCGGCATCCTCGGCGCGGCCCTGGCGGGCCTCGGCTCGCACTACGACCTGGGGCTGCCGGTGCTGTTCGGCACGGCCGCCGCGGTGATCGCCCCGCTCGCCCTGCTGACCGGCACGCGGTTCGCGGGACCGGCCGAACTCGGCGACGCCGTCCGGGAGGCCGCCGAGGCCGCCGCCCGGTCCGTCCCCTGGCGTCCGCTGCTGCCGCTCTGCCTGGCGATGGCCTTCGCGTACATCGCGGACGCCTCGGTCTCCAACTACAGCGTCAAGTACCTGACCGACGGGCTGGGCAGCCGGGAGGACCTCGCGAAGCTCTCCTACCTGGGCTACATGGTCGCGATGCTGCTCGGCCGGGCCCTGGGCGACCGCGCGGTGCAGCGTTTCGGCGCCGTCCCGGTGGTCCGCGCCGGCGCCGCGCTGGCGGCCCTCGGCTTCGGGCTGGCCGCGGTCGCGCCCGCCGCCTGGGCGGGCATCGCCGCCTTCACCGTGCTGGGCTTCGGCATCTGCGCGATCATCCCGCAGGTGTTCGCGGCCGGCGGCCGGCTCTTCCCGGCCGACTCGGACGCCGCGGTGGCCCGGCTCAACCTCTTCAACTACGTGGGCTTCCTGCTCGGTTCGCCGCTGGTCGGGGCGATCGCGGACGCGAGCTCGTACCGCTGGGCGCTGCTCGCCCCGATGCTGCTGGTGCTCGCCGTCCTGCCGCTGGCCGAGCGCTTCGCCCCGGCGCCGGTTCCGGCCCCCGCCCCCGCCGTCGGGTGACGGCGGGGGCGGTCGACGGGACGTGGGGTCAGCTGATCACGGTCTCCAGTTCGGGCAGTCCTCCTGCCCAGAGGCCGTCCTTGTTGAAGCCCGGGGCGTCCGAGCCGTACTCGGCGTAGACGTACGGGGCCCAGTTCAGCGTGTACGACCCGGTCCAGGTCGGTGTGGAGGTGATCCGCGCGGTGACCGTGACGGTGCGGGTGGCGCCCGGCGGGATCGGCGTCGTGAGGTGGAAGGCGGCGCCGTTGTTGAAGCCGCCGTACGAGCAGTCGACGCTCTCGCCGCCGCAGCCGGTGGTGGTGACCACGTCGGCCCGCTGGTTGGTCGGCCAGGTCGGCTGGACGTACAGGTAGGCGAAGGAGATGGCGTTGGGCTCGGTGTTGGTGAGCGACAGGGTCAAGGTCAGCTGATCGCCCGGCGCCGCCGTCTTCTTGTCGACGGAGAACGCGGTGCCGCCGATCTGGGGGATGGCGGAGGCCGGCTGGGCGGCGAAGATCACGCCAAGTCCCAGTATCGCAGCGAGAATTACCGCAAGGCGTTGCACGCCGAATGGCTTCATGGCGGAGAGGATAGGGATCTGTGAAGGTCTTGTCTGCAACGCCTTCACATCGCCCTCGACTGCCGCCGACACGCCCCGGCCCCCGCCGTCGGGTGACGGCGGGGGCGGTCGACGGGACGTGGGGTCAGCTGATCACGGTCTGGAGCTCGGGCACCCCGTAGGTCCAGCTCTGGTCCTTGGCCGTGGTGGTGCCGCCGACCTGGCCGAACTCGTAGTAGACGTACGGCGCCCAGTTCAGCGTGTACGGCGCGGTGCCCCACGCCGGGGTGTCGGTGATCTTGACGGTGAGCGTGACGCTCTTCGTCGCCCCGGGCGCGATCGGCGCGTTGAAGTGGAAGTTGGCGCTGTTCCCGTTGGTCACGCAGTCGGAGGTGTCGCCGGTGCAACCGGTGACGGTGAACGCTCCGGCCTGGGTGTTGGCCGGCCAGGTCGGCTGGACGGACTCGTAGGCGAAGTAGATGGGGCTGTTCTCACTGTTGGTGAGCGACAGCGTCAGGGTCAGCTGGTCTCCCGCCTTGGCCGCCGACTTGTCGACCGCGAAGGTGGTGCCGCCGACCGCGGCGGAGGCCGGCTGGGCGGCAAAGAAGACGCCAAATCCCAGTATTGCAGCGAGAATTACCCCAAGGCGTTGCACGCTGAATGGCTTCATGGCGGAGAGGATATGGAGTCTCAAAGCTTTTGTCTGTACCGCCTCAACACCCGCCTCCACAGCCGCCCCACAACGTCCGTGGTTTCATCGCGCACCCGCCCCGCTCGGCCGCCCCCCGGGCACCGGCCCGGCGTGCCCTGGCAGCGGTCCGGCCACCGCCACCCGCTACGGTGGAGGCCATGCCCGAAGCCGAGCGTGACACCCCCTGCGGCCTGCACCTCTTCTGGGACGAGGCCGTCACCGCCTACGACTTCGGCCCCGGCCACCCGATGGACCCGACCCGGCTGGCCCTCACCATGCGCCTGGTCGAGGACCTCGGGCTGAGCAGCGGGCCCGGGGTGACCGTCCGGGCCGCACCGCCCGCCGGCGAGTCCACCCTCCGGCTGGTGCACACCCGGGAGTACGTCGAGGCGGTCCGCAACGCCGCCGCCCACCCCGAACGCTCCGACCCGCTGCACGGACTCGGCACCGACGACAACTGGTCCTTCCCGGCGATCCACTCGGCCTCCGCGCTGATCGCCGGCCAGTCCGTGGCCGCCGCCGAGGCGGTCTGGCGCGGCGAGACCCCGCACGCCGTCAACTTCACCGGCGGGCTGCACCACGCGATGCCCGGCAAGGCCTCCGGCTTCTGCGTCTACAACGACCCGGCGCTGGCCATCGCCCGGCTGCTGGAACTCGGCGCCGAGCGGGTCGCCTACGTGGACGTGGACGTGCACCACGGCGACGGCGTCCAGGCGGCCTTCTGGAACGACCCCCGGGTGCTCACCGTCTCGCTGCACGAACACCCCGCCACGCTCTTCCCGCAGACCGGCTGGTCGATCGAGACCGGCGGCGAGGACGCCCCGGGCTCCGCCGCCAACCTCCCGCTGCCCGCCGGCACCGGCGACGCCGGCTGGCTGCGCGCCTTCCACGCCGTGGTGCCCGAACTGCTCGACGCCTTCCGGCCGCAGGTCCTGGTCACCCAGCACGGCGCCGACACCCACCTGGAGGACCCGCTCGCCCACCTCGCCGTCACCGTGGACGCCCAGCGGCTGATCGCCGAGACGCTGCACGACCTCGCCCACCAGTACGCCGGCGGCCGCTGGGTGGCCACCGGCGGGGGCGGCTACGCGGTGGTGGACGTCGTCCCGCGCACCTGGACCCACCTGGTCGCCACCGCCGCCGCCCGGCCCGTCGACCCGGCCACCGAGACCCCGGAGTCCTGGCGCGCCGAGGTCTACCGCCGCACCCGCCGCCCGGCCCCGCTGCGGATGACCGACGGCGCCCGCCCGGTCTGGCGCGACTTCGACTCGGGTTACGATCCGGCCGACCGGCTCGATCAGGCCATCCTCGCCACCCGGCGAGCGGTGTTCCCGCTGCACGGACTGCTGGCCTGAATCCGCCTTCCCGGCCGCGCCCGGACCGCGTCCCGGCGGGGCCGTGCGTACGCCGAGCGGTGCCATCCGCCGGTCGGCTACGTACTGCAACAGTCCTATCTCTCACCGTACGAGGACTGCACTTCCCCTCTTCCCACTGGTACCACCCATAACTACTCTGGGGATACACGTGTGCCGGTGGAGTCACCGGAGGGGAAGCCGGTGCCTTGCACACGGGTAAGGGTCGGGTGATGGTCATGAGTTCCGTCGAGCGCCCCCTTCAGGAAGTCGTCTTCCTGACCGTGGCGGAGGTCGCCGCGGTCATGCGGGTGTCCAAGATGACGGTGTATCGGCTGGTGCACAGCGGAGAGCTGCCGGCCATCCGGGTCGGACGGTCCTTCCGGGTGCCCCAGCAGGCGGTGCACGAGTACCTCAAGGAGTCCTACGTGCGGCTCGAGAGCGCGTAGCGCGGGCGCGCGGGCGCGGGGTCCACACCGGTGGGCCCCGCACCCGTTCGCCGGGGATTTCCCCCGAGTTCTCCGGTTGCCGGGGGCGCGATTTACAGCCCCGGGCAACCGGAAGGTAGGCTAGGCCCTCACGTCAGTCGTATGGACTCCGTCTCTCACGGGCGAGAGTCTCAGTGAGCGAGGGTTGTTCCGTGGGCTCTGTCATCAAGAAGCGTCGCAAGCGTATGGCCAAGAAGAAGCACCGCAAGCTTCTGAAGAGGACTCGCGTTCAGCGTCGCAACAAGAAGTAAGCGCCCCCGGCCGCGCCTGGCGCGCCCAGCGCTTCCACCGCCCGCCCAGCCCGTCACGGCCTGGGCGGGCGGTGTCGTTTCACGGCCCGGTGGGGCGGCGCGGTACGGTGCACGCAGGCCGCCGGGGCCGGGAAATGGGGGCATCACCGTGGGCGTGGTCGTGCTCGTCACCGGCGTGGCACGCCATCTCGGTGCCCGCTTCGCCGCCGAGGTCCGCCGCCGTCCTGGCGTCGACCTGGTGGTCGGCGTGGACGTGCAGCCGCCCCGGCTGCCGCCCGGGGAGCCGGTCGGCCCGGCCGCCCCGTACCGCTTCCACCAGCTCGACCTGCGCCGTCCGGCGCTCTCCCGGGTGCTGGCCGAGCACCGGGTGGACACCGTGGTGCACCTCAGCGTCAGCGCCACCGGCCTGGGCTCCACCAACCGCTCCGCGGTGAAGGAGTCCAACGTGATCGGCACCATGCAGCTGCTCGGCGCCTGCCAGAAGGCCCCCGGGGTGCGCCGGCTGGTGGTGAAGTCCACCACCGGGGTCTACGGCTCCGCGCCCCGCGACCCGGCGGTGTTCAGCGAGCGGATGCAGCCCAAGGACCCGCCCGGCGGCGGCTTCGCCAAGGACGCGTCGGAGGTCGAGGGCTATGTGCGCGGCTTCGCCCGCCGCCGCCCGGACGTCGCGGTGACGGTGCTGCGCTTCGCCAACATCGTCGGCCCCGACGCGGACACCCCGCTCAGCGAGTACTTCGCCCTGCCCGTGCTGCCGACCGTCCTCGGCTACGACCCGCGGCTGCAGTTCGTCCACGAGGACGACGCCGTCGCGGTGCTCTGCCGGGCCGCCGACGACCCCGCGCCGGGCACCGTCAACACCGGGACCTTCAACGTGGCGGGGGAGGGCGTCCTGCTGCTCTCCCAGTGCGCCCGCCGGCTCGGCCGGCCCACTCTGCCGCTGCTGCTGCCCGCGGTCAGCTGGATGGCCGTGCTCGCCCGGCAGAGCCGGCTGGTGGACGTCTCGCCCGAGCAGCTGCGGCTGCTCACCCACGGCCGGGTGGTGGACACCGCGCGGCTGCGCGACACCTTCGGCTACCGTCCGGCGTTCAGCACGCCGGAGGCCTTCGCCGACTTCGCCGCCGCCCGCGGCCCGGGCCTGCTGCCGCCCGAGCGGCTGGCCGCCGTCGCCGACCGGCTGACCGCCCTGCTCGGCCCGGAGCGTGCCACTGGGCCCGCCACCGGACCGGACGCCCTGCCGAACCGCCCCCGCCGACCGAGGAGCTGAACCCGCGATGAGTGCCGCAGCCGAGAACGCGCCGGGCGAGGCCAGGGTCATCCCGATCGAGTCCGCCCCCAGCTGGACCTCACCCGAGGGGCCGAATCCGGCCGACCGGCTCGCCGAGGCCGTCGGCGGGGCGCTGTCCGGGCCGCTCGGCCAGGCCGCCACCCGGCTGTTCGGCAAGGGCTGGGAGGGCCGCGCCGCCGAGGGGCTGGCCTTCCTGCGCCGCCGGGTGACCGGCGACTACGAGGTGGACGAGTTCGGCTTCGACCGGGAGCTCACCGAGGAGGTGCTCCTCTCGCTGCTGCGTCCGCTGGCCGAGAAGTACTTCCGGATCGACGTCCAGGGCGTGGAGAACATCCCGGCCGAGGGCGGTGCGCTGGTCGTCGCCAACCACTCCGGGACGATCCCGCTGGACGCCCTGATGACCCAGGTGGTCATCCACGACCACCACCCCGCCCGGCGGCACCTGCGGATGCTCGCCGCCGATCTGGTCTTCGTACTGCCCGGCATCAACGAGCTGGCCCGCAAGGCCGGCCACACGCTGGCCTGCAACGAGGACGCCCAGGCCCTGCTGGAGCGCGGCGAGGTGGTCGGGGTCTGGCCGGAGGGCTTCAAGGGGATCGGCAAGCCGTTCTCCGAGCGCTACAAGCTCCAGAGGTTCGGCCGCGGCGGTTTCGTCGCCTCCGCGCTGCGGGCGCGGGTGCCGATCGTGCCCTGCTCGATCGTCGGCGCCGAGGAGACCTACCCGATGATCGGCAACGTGAAGACGCTGGCCCGGCTGCTGGGCCTGCCGTACGTGCCGATCACCCCGACCTTCCCCTGGCTGGGCCCGCTCGGGATGCTGCCGCTGCCGACCAAGTGGACGATCCGCTTCGGCGAGCCGATCGCCACCGACGCCTACCCGGCGGAGGCGGCGGACGACCCGATGCTGGTCTTCGACCTGGCCGACAAGGTGCGCGAGACCATCCAGCACAGCCTCTACCAGCTGCTGGTGCAGCGGCGCTCGGTGTTCTTCTGACAGACCCCCGCCGAGCGGCGTCGCCCGGACCGGCCCCGGACCGGCCCCGGACACGGCGAGGGCCCGGCGGATATCGCACTCCGCCGGGCCCCCACCGCCCTGCTGTCAGCCGCCCAGGATCCGCAGACCGGGCAGCAGGTCGGGGAGCAGCGGCGGCACCTCGACGCCCTGCGGCTGGGCCGCGTTCGGGGCGCTGGGCGCGGCCTGCTGCGGCGCCTGCGGCGGGGCCGCGTCGGCGCTCGGTGAGGGCCTGGTGCCGGTGAGGCCGTTGGTGAGGCCGCCGACCAGGCCGTTGACGGCGTCCGGGGCGCTGCTGGGCAGGGTGTCCGGCAGGACGCCGCCCTTGCCGCCGTTGCCGGAGGCGCCGGAGCCGGGGTAGGCCGGGGGGTGCTCGGTGGCGCCGGGGCGGTTGCCGGCGGAGCCGGAGCCCGGGGCCTGGTCGGCGCCGGCCGCGGTGCCGGAGCCGGCCGCCGGGGAGCCGGCCGGGGAACCGCCGGTCGAGTGGGCCGAGCCGTCGCCCGCTCCGGTGCCGGTCGCGCCGCCGCCCTGGGCGGGGGGCAGGACCAGGCGCAGGGGCGCGACGTCCTCGCTTATGTCGTCGAAGAGCCGGTTCACCAGGTCGGCCTGCCGGGTGAGCTGGACGGGCAGCTTGCCCTGCAGCTCGCTCCACCGGCCGTCCTCGTCGTGGGCGAAGCCGGCCAGGGCCCGCATCGGGTCGAGGGAGCCGTTGCTGCGGTAGACCGAGCGCAGCAGCTCGCGGCCCTTGAGGGCGTCGGCGTGCATGTCGTCCAGGGCGCGGCGGACCTGTTCGACGGTGGCCGGGCTGAGGGCGCCGGCCGGGCCGGTGCGGCCGACCAGCGTCTTGGCCTCGCCGAGCCGGGTGGCCGCGTTGTCGAGCAGCAGTTCGCCGCGTTCGGAGTCGGAGCCCGCGAGGTCGAGCCGGAGCCCTTCCAGTCCGCGTTTGAGGCCGTACAGCGTGTCCCCGGGGAGGGCGTTGGAGCTGGCCGCGGCGGCGCCGGCCAGGCTGCCGACGGCGAGCCCGGCGACCAGCCCGCCGATCGCGAACCGTCGGCTCCAGCGGCCGCGCGGCGCCGTCCGGATCGCCCGGTGGCGGCGCTGGCGGGGCACCCCGGTGCCCGTCCCGCCGGCGAAGGCCTGCTCGAACGCGGCCATCAGCTGGGCGCGTTGGACCGTGCGGACCTCCCGGTCCAGCACCGGCCCGGGCAGCGCCCCCAGCGCATCGGTCAGACCGACCAGTTCGGCCATCGCGACCGGACCGGCGCCGGTGACAGCGGCGCTGTCCGATTCGGTGTTGGCCGCAGCGCGTTGCTCCGCCTGGTGGGCCTCCAGCGCCTCGGCGAAGGCCTTCGCCCGCCGGTGCTCAAGCACGTTTGCCGTCACGGGCCACACCTCCCTTCGTCGTTGTCGACACCCCGGCCTGCCGGACGGTTGCCCCGGCTGGCCAAAGCCACTCCATCGGGTGATAGGCCGCAATTCGACTTGACCGTACGCCTGGTGGGGGCTTGCACGCTGGAAAACGAGCGGTGCGGGCGGTCGGTTACGCACGGCTGATCATCGGATCGACCGTTCACCCTGACGTGTCGGCCGGGCGCGAACGATGACGGCCCGGTAGGGCGTATGGCGCCGGTGCCGTCCGGGGCGCGGCTCATCGCGCGTCGGGCGGGAGCAACCGGGCCAGGGTGCGGACGGCGCGGTACTGGAGGGTCTTGATGGCGCCCTCGTTCTTGCCCATGATCCGGGCCGTCTCGGCCACCGAGAGCCCCTGCAGGAAGCGCAGGGTGACGCACTCCTGCTGCTGCGGGTTGAGCCGGCGCACCGCGTCCAGCAGGGCGGCGTTGGAGAGCGACTCCAGCACCGACTCCTCCGGGCTGCGCTCGCACTCGTTGGAGTCGAGCATCTCGCCGGTGGTGACCTCCAGCCGGAAGCGGCTGGACTTGAAGTGGTCGGCGACCAGGTTGCGGGCGATGGTGACCAGCCAGGCGCCGAAGTCCCGGCCCTGCCAGGTGAAGGTGCCGATCCGGCGCAGGGCGCGCAGGAAGGTCTCGCTGGTGAGGTCCTCGGCGGTGGCCCGGCTGCCGACCCGGTAGTAGATGTACCGGTAGACGGTGTCCGCGTAGTGGTCGTAGAGCCGGCCGAAGGCCTCGCTCTCACCGGCCTGGGCCCGCTCGACCAGCTCCATGATCGGGTTGTGCTCGGTCTCGTAGCCGGGGCTGGGCGCGGTCCGGGTGCGCCCCCGGCCGGTGCCCGCGCTGCCGGTGCGGCCGCGTGAGCCGGTGCCGGCCGAGCCGGCGGCGGTGGTGCGCAGCGCCGGGCCGGATGTCGCGGGCTGGCCGAACGATCCTCCGGCGAGCACCGGTTGGGGCGAGGTGGGGAGCTGGGTGCGGAGCAGGGTGCGCAACAGGTCCAGGCCGGTGGAGATCTGCCGCTCGACGGCCGGCCGGCCGCGCAGGCCGGTGCGGGGGCGCAGGGGCGCGGACGACGGGCGGGAGGGTGCAGGCGCGTCGTTCCGGACGGGTGGGTACACGGGACTCCCAGAGGCAGAACTGTGGACGGATCACCTCCGCCTGCGCGGAGAGCACCCCCGCGGCGTCCGTTCGAGCGGGACGCGTGGTGGCGTGCATCCAGGAGAGAATAACGCTTTGTGCAATGACAGCTACGCCGTGTGGTCGAAGTGGTCGTTTGGGATCCATTTGTTGTGCATATTCGGCTGATAGTGACCGGAGCTGTCATCGTTCATCCGGCTCAACGTGATCGAACGGGCGCTCAGGGTGACCAATTTGGCGGCCTGGGGGGCGGTTTCCCAGCCTTGGGGCTCGGCAATCCCCGACTTTCCCGGACTGGCGAACGATCAGAACCGGTCACCCGGCGACAGATTCGCGCAGGCGGCCCGGACTGCCGTGTGGTGCGGGGGAGTTCGCCCGTAAGAGGGGCCAGGTCAGAGGCCCTGTTGACGTCCGCTCACTCGTCAGGGCGAGCCCGCCCGGACAGGCCCCGGGCGGCGTTCGGGCGGCCTCCCGGGCGGTCTCAGCCGCGCCGTCGCCGTCGGTTCAGCGCCACCCCGGCCGCCGTCGCGCCGGCCAGCACCCCGAGCGCGGCCGCCGCCGGCAGCCCCACCCGGGCCGCCTTGCGCCCGGTCCGGAAGTCCCGCACCCGCCACCCCTGGGCGCGGGCGTGGCGCCGCAGCGCGCCGTCCGGGTTCACCACGTACGGGTGGCCGACCAGCGAGAGCATCGGGATGTCGTTGGCCGAGTCGCTGTAGGCGGCGCAGCGGTCGAGGTCGAGGCGCTCGCGCCGGGCCAGCGCGCGGACGGCGGCGGCCTTGGCCGGACCGTGCAGCAGGTCGCCGACCAGCCGGCCGGTGTAGTGCCCGTCCGTGGCCTCGGCGACGGTGCCCAGCGCGCCGGTCATGCCGAGCCGCCGGGCGATGATCCGGGCCACCTCCAGCGGGGCGGCGGTGACCAGCCAGACCCGCTGGCCGGCGTCCAGGTGCATCTGGACCAGGGCGCGGGTGCCAGGCCAAATCTTGTCCGCCACGACGTCCTCGAAGATCTCCTCGCAGATCGCCTCCAGGTCGGCGGTGGGCTTGCCGGCCACGATGCCGAGGGCGGACTGCTTGGCGTCCGAGATGTGCTCCGGGTCCTCGGCGCCGTGCAGCCGGAACCAGGCCTGCTGCCAGGCGAAGCGGGCGATGTCGCGGCGGGTGAGGAAGCCGCGGCGGTAGAGGCCGACGCCGAGGTAGAAGATCGCGGCGCCGCGCAGGATGGTGTTGTCGCAGTCGAAGAAGGCGGCGGCGCGGGGGTCGTCCTGGTCCGGCGTGTGGTTCCCGGCCGGGGCCTTGGGGGCCTTGCCGGACTTGCCCGCGGCCGGCGCTTCCGGCCCGGCGCCGTCCGTTCCGGCGCCGTCCGTTCCGGCATCGCCCCCCGGCCCCGGGGCGGGTGCCGGCCCGGGCTCGGCCCGCAGCGCGGCCTCGGCCGCCTCGGCCGCGGCTTCGCCGGCCAGGGCGCTCCGCTCGCTGCTGGAACGCCTTGCCTGGGTGAGCCTTCTGAGCACGGCCATGTCATCGAGGATAGCCAGCCGGCCGCCTGGCGGCCGTGACGGAGCCGTGCCCGCGAGGTGAACAGCTCCACCGGCTGCCGGCCCCCGGAGCGGGTGGGGGCGATGGCGGAGAATGGGACGGTGAGCCCACTGCTGCGACGTAAGAGCCCCCGGCCCGCGGACCGGACCGTGACCCTGGTCGGCAAGCCCGGCTGCCACCTGTGCGACGAGGCGCGCGAGGTGATCCTCCGGGTGACGGGGGAGCTGGGCGTGTCCTTCGAGGAGCGGGACATCACCCAGGACGAGGAGCTGTTCCGCCGCTACTGGGAGCAGATTCCGGTCACCCTGATCGACGGCCGCCAGCACGACTTCTGGCGCGTCGACGAGCGCCGGCTGCGCACCGCGCTGGGCGCCTGAGCGGGCTTCTGACCCGGCGTTCGTCCGTACACCGACCCCGCCGAACGGCGGGGTCGGTTCGCCGAATCGTTGCCGAAGACACGCCGTTCCGGCCTGGGGCGGGGCGGGTCGGTCGGCTTACGATCGAACGCGTTTGCGCCCGTGGGGGGCTGAGCACACGAGGAGTGCGCCATGCTTCCCGGCCCTGTCCCAGGCACGCCCGGAGTCCCGTCCGGGAGCCCCCGGGGCTTCGCCGTGGTGGACGTGGAGGCGACCGGCCGCAGCCCGTGGCGGCACCGGGTGGTCGAGGTCGCGGTGGTGCTGCTCGACGAGCGGCTGCGCCCCGAGGGGGAGTTCGCCACCCTGCTGGATCCGCTGGGCCCGGTCGGCCCGACCCATGTGCACCGGATACGGCAGTGCGACGTCGAGGGCGCCCCGCGCTTCCGCGAGATCGCCCCGCGGCTGCTGGAGCTGCTGGCCGGCCGGGTGCTGGTCGGCCACCACGTCAGCTGTGACCACGCCTTCCTCGATCGCGAGTTCGCCCGGATCGGGGTGCCGCTGCCGCCCGTCCCGCTGCTGTGCACGATGCGGCTGGCCCGCGCCCACCTGCCCCAGGCCCGCGGCCACGGCCTGGCGGCCTGCGCGGAGGCGGCCGGCCTCGGCTGGTACCCGGCGCACACCGCGCTGGGCGACGCCCGGGTGACCGCCGAGCTGCTGCTGCACTGCCTGGACGCGCCGTCCTGCCCGCCGGACGACTGGACCGGCCCGCTGCGCGAGGCCGCCCGGGTGCCCTGGCCCCGGCTGGGACGGGCCCGCTCCCGCCCGTCCGCGGCCGCCGTCCCGCTGCTGCGCCGGGAGGCTCCGTACGGCCCCTGGCTGCCGGATTCCGAGGCCCCGGAGGTGCTGCTGACCCACTCCGGTGCTATGGGTTCGATGGCGTGATGCGCATCACTGTGCGGGGACAAAACGGACACCATCTTTGTGCACACGTTCACAAACGCATAGCCTGGCTGCCAAAGCCCAGCTTCACCCACAGGAGCACCGTGGCAATCGGCCGATCACCACAGAGCAGTTCGCAGACGCCCGACCAGGGCGCCGCGCGCCGACCCTCGCGTGCCCGGGGCATCCCGGAGGCGACGGTCGCCCGCCTGCCCCTCTATCTGCGGGCCCTCACCGCGCTCTCCGAGCGCTCGGTGCCGACCGTCTCCTCCGAGGAGCTGGCCGCCGCGGCCGGCGTGAACTCGGCCAAGCTGCGCAAGGACTTCTCCTACCTCGGCTCCTACGGCACCCGCGGCGTCGGCTACGACGTCGAGTACCTCGTCTACCAGATCTCCCGCGAGCTCGGCCTGACCCAGGACTGGCCGGTCGTCATCGTCGGCATCGGGAACCTCGGCCACGCGCTCGCCAACTACGGCGGGTTCGCCTCCCGCGGTTTCCGGGTGGCCGCCCTGTTGGACGCCGATCCCCACGTGGTCGGTTCCACCGCGGCCGGACTTCCGGTGCGGCACATGGACGAGCTGGAGTCGATCGTCGAGAGCCAGCACGTCTCCATCGGCGTGATCACCACCCCGCCCGGCGCCGCCCAGCAGGTGTGCGACCGGCTGGTGGAGGCCGGCGTCACCAGCATCCTGAACTTCGCCCCGACCGTGCTGACCGTCC
This sequence comes from Kitasatospora sp. NPDC032121, assembly GCF_055580145.1. Taxonomy (NCBI): domain Bacteria; kingdom Bacillati; phylum Actinomycetota; class Actinomycetes; order Kitasatosporales; family Streptomycetaceae; genus Kitasatospora; species Kitasatospora sp. NPDC032121. The sequence continues at coordinate 773,478 of NZ_JBVILX010000002.1, forward strand.
CGGACGGCGTGGACGTGCGCAAGGTGGACCTCTCCATCGAGCTCCAGATCCTCGCCTTCCACGAGCAGCGCAAGGCCGGCGAGGAGCCGGACGACCGCGCCGAGTCGGTGCTGGACCGCGCCCCCGGTCCGGTCCGGGCGGCCGCCGCCAAGCTGCGCCGCGCGGCCGGCGGCAGCGGCAAGGCCCGGGGCGCCGTCGAGTCGACGGCCAAGGACCAGGCCGAGCAGGCCAAGGGAAAGGCCGCCAAGGGCGGCGACGGGGATCTCTCCGCGGTGATGCCCGCATGAACACCGAGAGCTGTGGGGGGCGGGCATGAGCCTTCTCGTCGTAGGGCTGAGCCATCGCACCGCCCCGGTCGGGGTGCTGGAGCGCGCCGCGCTGACGGGTGACGTACCGACCCGGCTGCTGCACGACGCGGCCGCCACCGCGACGGTGGGCGAGGCCGCGCTGCTGAACACCTGCAACCGGATCGAGCTGTACGCGGACGTGGACAAGTTCCACGCCGGCGTCGCCGAGCTGTCGCTGCTGCTGGCCCACCACAGCGGGGTGGACCTGGAGGAGCTGACCTCCCACCTGTACGTCCACTACGAGGACCGCGCCGTCCACCACCTGTTCTCGGTGGCCTGCGGTCTGGACTCGATGGTGGTCGGCGAGGGCCAGATCCTCGGCCAGCTGCGCGACGCGCTGGCCAAGGCCCAGGACGAGCACACCGCCGGGCGCGGCCTGAACGAGCTGTTCCAGCAGGCGCTGCGGGTCGGCAAGCGGGCGCACAGCGAGACCGGTATCGACAAGGCCGGCCAGTCGCTGGTCACCTTCGGCCTGGAGCAGGTCGCGGCGGGCGCGGGCGAGATCGCCGGCAAGCGCGCGCTGGTGGTCGGCGCCGGCTCGATGAGCTCGCTGGCCGCCGCCACCCTGGTCCGCTCCGGCGTGACCGACCTGCTGATCGCCAACCGGACCCCGGCCCGCGCCGAGCGGCTGGTCGAGATCCTCGGCCCGGACGTGGCCCGGGTCCTGGACCTCGCCAAGGTGCCGGAGGCGCTCGCCGACGTGGACCTGGTGATCTCCTGCACCGGCGCGGCCGGTGTGGTGATCAGGGCCGAGGACGTGGCCGCCGCGGTCGCCTCCCGCCGCTCGCCCGAGCCGCTCGCCCTGCTCGACCTGGCCATGCCGCGCGACGTCGACCACACCGTGCACGAGCTGCCCGGCGCCCTGCTGGTCGACCTGGAGAGCCTCTCCCACGCGCACGCCGCCAGCCCCGGCGCCGGCGACGTCGACCAGGTCACCCGGATCGTCTCCGACGAGGTGACCGCCTTCGGCGCCGCCCAGCGGGCCGCCCGGATCGCGCCGACCGTGGTCGCGCTGCGCTCGATGGCCTCCGACGTGGTCGCCGCCGAGCTGGGCCGGCTGGACTCCCGGCTGCCCGACCTGGACGAGCGCTCGCGCGCCGAGATCACCCAGACCGTCCGCCGCGTCGTCGACAAGCTGCTGCACGCCCCGACCGTCCGGGTGAAGCAGCTGGCCGCCGAGCCCGGCGGCGCCTCCTACGCGGAGGCGCTGCGGGAACTGTTCGACCTCGACCCGGCGGCCGTGCACGCCGTGTCGGGCACGCCCGTCGGCGGCGCGCCCCAGCCCTCGGCCGGGGGCACCAGATGAACCGTCAGCCATCCCACGAGTACCACCGGGACGATCACCTCATGAATGGTCAACCGATCACGGAGCAGCCCTCGGCCACCGCGGCCCTGCGGCTCGGCACCCGGCGCAGCGCCCTCGCCATGGCGCAGTCGGGCATGGTGGCCCGCGAGGTGACCAGGGTCACCGGGCGCCCCGTCGAGCTGGTCGAGATCACCACCTACGGCGACACCTCCCGGGAGTCGCTGGCGCAGATCGGCGGCACCGGGGTGTTCGTCTCCGCGCTGCGCGACGCGCTGCTGGAGGGCCGGATCGACTTCGCCGTGCACTCGCTCAAGGACCTGCCCACCGCCGCCCCCGAGGGCCTGGCGCTGGCCGCCGTCCCCGAGCGGGAGGACGTCCGGGACGCCCTGGTCGCGGTCGAGGGCCTGGCCCTGGACGAGCTGGTGGAGAAGCTGGCCGGCGCCGGCCGTCCGGCCCGGATCGGCACCGGCTCGCCCCGCCGGATGGCGCAGCTGAACGCCTGGGCCGCCGCCCGCGGCGTCCAGCTGGAGACCGTCGCGATCCGCGGCAACGTGGACACCCGGATCGGCTTCGTGGCCAACGGCGAGCTGGACGCGGTGGTGCTGGCCACGGCCGGCCTGAACCGGCTCGGCCGCAGCGCCGAGATATCCCAGCACCTCGACACCGAGGTGATGATCCCGGCTCCCGGCCAGGGCGCGCTCGCGATCGAGTGCACCGCCGCCGACACCGCGCTGACCGCCGCGCTCGCGGCGCTGGACCACGCCCCCACCCGGGTCGCCGTGGCCGCCGAGCGCGCCCTGCTGGCCACCCTGGAGGCCGGCTGCTCGGCACCGGTGGCCGCGCTGGCCACCTGGGGCCGGGAGAACGAACTGCGGCTGGACGGCGTGGTCGGCGACCCCGACGGAACCGCCCTGCTGAAGATGTCCGCCAACGGTCCGATCGTCCTCGACGAGAACGCCGAGCAGCAGGCGGCGGCCCTCGGCCGCGCGCTGGCTGACCGGCTGCTCGCCGCGGGCGCGGCCGCCCTGATGGGGGAGCGAGCCCGATGAGCGAGCGAAGCGAGCGAATCATGAAGAGCTGCGCGTTTCGCGAAGAGACCGCCGAGCGCAGCGAGGTGGGCGCATGAGCCCCACCGCCGCCACCGACGCCCTGTTCCCGGCGGGACAGCCCGCCACCGGACGGTGCACCTTCCTGGGCGCGGGCCCCGGGGACCCGGGCCTGCTGACCCTGCGCGCGGTCGAGGTGCTGTCCACCGCCGACGTGCTGGTCGCGGACCCGCTGACCGCCGCCGCCGTGCGCAGCCACTGTCCGGCCGGCGTGCTGGTGCACGCCCCGGTCGCCGAGGGCGCCGACTTCGACCTGGCCAAGCTGGTCGCCGAGGCCGTCCGCTCCGGCAAGCACGTGGTCCGCACCGTCGACGGCGACCCCGGCCTGGACGGCTGCGCCGCCGAGGAGATGCTCAGCTGCGCGGGCGACGGGATCCCGTTCGAGGTGATCCCGGGCGTCGCCCAGTCGGTCGGCGTCCCGGCGTACGCGGGCGTCCCGCTGCGGGCCGGCTCCGGCACCGACGTGCGCTTCGTGGACGGCGCCGCGCTGCTGGCCGGCGGCCCGGTGGACCTGGGGGTGCCGGAGACCACCCTGGTGGTCCGCACCACCCTCGGCCAGCTGCCCGCCACCGCCGCGGCCCTGGTCGCGGGCGGCCGCAAGCCGGAGTCGGCGCTGAGCGCCACGCTCTCCGGCACCACCACCCGCCAGCGGACCTTCACCTCCACGCTGTCCGGCATCGCGGCCGACCTGAAGGCCGCCCGGGTGCTGCCCTCGCCGGTCTCCGCCCCGGTCGACCCGGCCACCTCGGTGATAGCCGTGGTGGGCGAGCAGGTCGCCCACCGGGCCTCGCACTCGTGGTTCGAGACCAAGCCGCTGTTCGGCTGGAACGTCCTCGTGCCGCGCACCAAGGAGCAGGCCACCGGCCTGTCGGAGCAGCTGCGCTCGTACGGCGCGGTGCCGCAGGAGGTGCCGACCATCGCGGTCGAGCCGCCGCGCACCCCGCAGCAGATGGAGCGGGCCATCAAGGGCCTGGTCACCGGCCGCTACGAGTGGATCGCCTTCACCTCGGTGAACGCGGTGCGGGCCGTCCGGGAGAAGTTCGAGGAGTACGGCCTGGACGCCCGCGCGTTCGCCGGGATCAAGGTCGCGGCGGTCGGCGAGACCACCGCGCAGGCGCTGGTGGACTTCGGCGTGAAGCCGGACCTGGTGCCCTCCGGCGAGCAGTCCGCGGCCGGCCTGCTGGAGGACTGGCCGCCGTACGACCCGGTCTTCGACCCGATCGACCGGGTGCTGCTGCCGCGCGCCGACATCGCCACCGAGACCCTGGTGGCCGGCCTGGTCGAGCTGGGCTGGGAGGTCGACGACGTGACGGCGTACCGGACGGTGCGCGCCTCGCCGCCGCCGGCCGAGACCCGCGAGGCGATCAAGGGCGGCGGCTTCGACGCGGTGCTGTTCACCTCGTCCTCGACCGTCCGGAACCTGGTCGGCATCGCGGGCAAGCCGCACAACGTCACCGTCATCGCCTGCATCGGCCCGGCCACCGCCAAGACCGCCGAGGAGCACGGCCTGCGGGTCGACGTGATGGCCCCGGCGCCGTCGGCGGCCGCGCTGGCCCAGGCGCTGGCAGACTTCGGGGCCAAGCGGCGCGACACCGCGACGGCCGCCGGTGAGCCGGTCTACCGGCCCAGCGAGCGCCGTCCCGGTTCCCGCCGCAAGGCCCGCTGACATCCCTCACGGCCGGGGGCGGCCGACCGTCGCCCCCGGTACTGCACAACCGTTCGGAGAGAGAAGCCGTGTCCGCTGAATTCCCGTACGTACGCCCGCGCCGGCTGCGACAGAGCCCGGCGATGCGCCGCCTGGTGGCCGAGACCCGGCTGCACCCGGCGGAGCTGATCCTGCCGCTCTTCGTCCGCGAGGGCGTCAGCGAGCCCGTCCCGGTGACCTCGATGCCGGGCGTGGTCCAGCACACCCGCGACACCCTGCGCAAGGCCGCGGTGGAGGCGGCCGAGGCGGGCCTGGGCGGCCTCATGCTGTTCGGCGTCCCCGAGGTGCAGGACGCGATCGGCAGCGAGGGCACCAACCCGGACGGCATCCTCCAGCAGGCGATCCGGGACGTGGTCTCCGAGGTCGGCGACTCCCTGGTGATCATGTCGGACCTCTGCCTGGACGAGTACACCGACCACGGCCACTGCGGCGTGCTGGCCGCCGACGGCAGCGTCGACAACGACGCCACCCTGGAGCGCTACGCCGAGATGGCCCGGGTGCAGGCCGACGCCGGCGTCCACCTGGTCGGCCCGTCCGGCATGATGGACGGCCAGATCGGCGTGATCCGGCGGGCGCTGGACGAGGCCGGGCACCAGGACGTGGGCATCCTCGCCTACACCGCCAAGTACGCCTCGGCCTTCTTCGGCCCGTTCCGCGAGGCCGTCGGCTCCTCGCTCAAGGGTGACCGCAAGGCCTACCAGCAGGACCCGGCCAACGCCCGCGAGTCGCTGCGCGAGCTGGCGCAGGACATCGCCGAGGGCGCGGACATGGTGATGGTCAAGCCGGCCATGTCCTACCTGGACATCGTGCGCCAGATCGCCGACGCCTCCCCGGTGCCGGTCTCCGCGTACCAGGTGTCCGGCGAGTACGCGATGGTCGAGGCGGCCGCCGCGAACGGCTGGATCGACCGGGATCGGATGATCATGGAGACGCTCACCTCGATCCGCCGCGCGGGCGCCGAGCAGATCCTCACCTACTGGGCCCTCGAAGCCGCCGCGATGCTGAAGTAGCGGACCCCGTACGACGGAAGGCCGGGCCGCCCCCCGTGGGGGAGCGGCCCGGCCTTCCGGGTCTCCGGCCGGATGCCGGCGTCGCCTAGATGCCGACGTCTCCGGCGTGCGCGAAGCCGACGCCGCCGCCGACCAGGTCGGTCGCGGTGGCGGCGCCGCCACCGAAGCCCCCGGCGGCGGTGTCCCCGGCGTGGGCGAGGCCGAAGGCCTCTCCGGCCAGGAACGGCTGGTCGGCGGAGGCGACGAACTCGCCGCCGCCGGCGACGCCGACGTGGGCGAAGGCCGGGGTGGCGGCACCCGCGAGCGCCAGAGCGGCGGCGGCGGTCAGGGCGGCCTTGGCCAGCTTGCTCTTCATGGAACTGCCCTCTCTCTCGGAGCGCCCCCGCGGGCGCTCTGACACGTGATCACATCCGGCGTCCCGGTCCGGCGCCCCGTGCGCCGGACCGGACCGCGCTCACCCGGCCGGCCGCGCTGCCGCGCGGCCGGCCGGACACCTCGTCCGCACAGCCCGGAGGGCCCGGGGAGGTGTTTCTCCCCGGGCCCTCCGACCGTGCTGCGCCCCTTGATCAGCCGATCAGGTGCGAGACACCGCCGTCGCCCGAGGACTGGGTGTTCTGGCCGACGTTGCAGATCTGCTTCGGCTGGTTGTTCAGGATCGGGACCTCGATCGGCACCGCGACGCCGACGAGGGCGGCGACGGCCACGTTGTGGATCTCCGGCAGGCAGATGTTCGGGTTGTCCAGAACGTGGTTGTTCGGGCTGCCGTTGCCCAGGGTGCCGGTGTGGTTGGTGCCGCCGTTGCCCTGGACGGAGGTGGCGGAGCCGTCCGAGTCGACGATGGCGGAGGCCGAACCGGCGGACATCGCGAGGGCCGCGGCGGCCAGGCCGACGGCGGCGAGGGACTTCTTGATCATTTCTGGTCTTCCTCTCGGGGTGAATCGGGGAGCGATTCGTAGGTGGATCGGAGGGTGGTGCAGGGAGAACGGAGCGGCGACCGATCAGCCGATCAGGTGGGACACGCCGCCGTCGCCCTGGCTCTGGGTGCCCTGGCCGACGGTGCAGTACTGCCTGCCGCCGTTGTTGGCGATCGGGACCTCGACCGGAACGGCCACGCCGAGCACGCCGACGGCGATGTTGTGGATCTCCGGCAGGCAGATGTTCGGGTTGTCCAGGAAGTGGAAGTTCGGGCTGTTGTTCCCGACCGTGCCCGTGAAGTTGGTGCCGCCGTTGCCCTCGATCGAGGCGGCCGCGCCGTCCGCGTCACCGATGGCGGAGGCGGGCGCGGCGGCACCGGCCAGCGCGGCGACGGCCAGGCCGGCAGCGGCGAAGGACTTCTGGATCATGGCGAGATCCCTCTCTGAAATGCTCTTTGGATTCCGTGCGTACAACGCTGAGAACGCTCAGACCCGGTCTGCAGTCACTGACGTCCAGATCAAAGAACGACGGCACGGAAGGTTACGGGGATTCTTGAAAAGAGTCGCGGAGGCGCGGCGGCGACGGGAATCCGATCGGATTATTACGCCGAATCGGTTAACCGCCGCAATCCGCGCTCCCGGTCACTCGTTGAGCAGATCGCTTTCCGGCTGCGGCCTCCGCAGCCCTTCCAGTGATCTCCAGTACGGACAGCAGAACGGTGAAAAGCATGAAGTTCTCCAAGCGGGCCGGCGCGATGCTGCTGGCGGTCGGTGCCGGTGTGCTCGCCTCCCAGGGAGCGGCTTGCGCCGCCGCCCCCGCCGGTCTCGACCAGGTCGGCGCGCTGGAGGACGCGCTGGCCACCCAGCAGGTCCCGGCGGACGTCCCGCTCGCCCCACTGGGCAGCCGCCTCACGGCCGGCATCCCGACCTCGCTGCTGATGCCGCCGGTGCCCGGGCCGACCACCAGCGCCGGCGGCGCGCTGCTTCCGGAGCAGATCGTCCCCCAGCTGAGCACCGGCAAGGTCGGCCCGAGCGCCAACGCCGAGCTGCCGCTCCCGCTGGTCGACCAGGGCGCCGACCTCGGCAAGGTGCTGCTGGACGCCCCGGCCGCGCCGCTGCACGCCAAGACCCCCGGGCTCACCCTCGGTCAGCCGCTCGCCCTCGCCCAGGACGGCACCGGCCAGCTCGCCGACGGCCGGCTGAAGCTGGACGAGATCGACCCCCGCCTGATCTCCGGCGCGGTGCAGGTGGTCCCCGGGGCCAAGGCCAGCCTCGGCGGCGAGGACAGCCGGCTCTCCCTCACCGACACGGCGGGCGCCCTGGCCGGGACCGCCGCCGTGATGACCGGAGGCGTGGTGGAGCAGACCGGCCTGACCGACCTCGCCGAGTCCTGACCGGCCCGCGGGCGTACGAGAGCCCGGCACCCCGACCGTGCGGCGGGACGCCGGGCTCTCGTACGCCCGGAGGGGGCTCAGCCCGGGAGGAGGCCGGTCAGCCCGCCGACCAGCGGGAGGTCCTTGACGCCGCCGCCGGCGCTCAGCGGGCCGGTCAGCGTCCCGGTGCCGATCTCGGGCAGGCCCTGGTCCGGCTGGAGGGCCGCGCCGTTGTTGAGGAAGTCGGCCGCGGAGTTCGCCCACGGGTCCAGCCGCAGGCTCTTGATCGGCGCGATGCCGTAGCCGAGGCCGGTGGTCGTCCCGTTCAGGGCCTGGCCGACGTCGGTCTTGGTCAGCGTGGCCTGGCCGGGGGCCGCCTGGTCGGGCGCGGTGGCGGCCTGCGCCGTGCCGGCGCCGAGCAGCACCGCGGCTCCCGCGGCGGCGGCCAGGGCGGCCGCGCTCTTCTTCGAAACCATCGTGATCACCCTTCGGTGGATCGGGGAGCCCGGACGGCTGTCCGGGGACGCCGAGCTGCCCCCCGGCCGGTCGGTCGGGGGGCAGGACGGCCGGAACGCGTACCGGTCGGGGATCAGCAGTCGTCCGCGGGCGGCGGCAGCTCCACGTTGGCGCAGGCGTTGCCGAAGGCCGGGTTCAGCAGGCCGACGATGTCGATGGTGTTGCCGCACACGTTGATCGGGACGTCGAGCGGCACCTGGATCTGGTTGCCGGAGATGACACCGGGGGAGCCGACGGCGACGCCCTCGGCGGTCGAGTTGGCGGCGGCGGAGCCGGCCACGCCGAGCACCAGGCCGACAGCGGCGGCGGAGAGGACGGCGGCCTTCTTCATGTTCTGCATGGGGGTTGATCTCCTCGATCACACACGGGGGGAGCGTGCCGCGCCCCGGCGCTGCGGGGCGCGGCACGGGCTCGGGTGAATCGGCGGTCGCCGGTGCGGCGACCGCGGGCTCAGCCGATGTTGGCGCACTCGTTGCCGAACGCCGGGTTCAGCAGGGCGATGATGTCGATGGTGTTGCCGCACAGGTTGATCGGCAGGTGGATCGGCACCTGGATCTGGTTGCCCGAGAGCACGCCCGGGGAGCCGGCGGCGACGCCCTCGGCGCCCGCGCTGGCGAACGCGCCACCGGCGGCACCGACCACCAGGCCACTGGCGGCCAGGGACAGGGCGGCGGCCTTCTTGATGTTGCGCATGTATTCCTCCGATTTCGGCCCGACGGAAGGGGAATGTCGGGAGCCGGGCGAGCACGAATACTCACCCGAAGGCTTCAGGGATTGCCGTGATTGTCACTCGGTCGGCGCACGTCGGCGTGTTTCGCCCATGGCTCGGGCGCGGCCGCGGCTGCGCGGTCGCATTGCCTCTCGAAACGATTCCCGCACGGCCGGGAAAGGTTCGGAGAAAGGCGCGACCAGGTGGAATTCCGGTCGGGCGTTCCGGCACGGGTTGCCGGACGCCGGGTTTGGGAGGCCCGCCGCGTGGGGGCCGGTGGAGACCGGGTTCCGTCAGGGAGAACGAGGCGCCGCCCGAGGGGAAACGGTCCGATCCGTCCATCACCCGAATGCCGCTGCCGGCGACGCGATTGCTCCGGATGGGTGACAGTGCGGGGCCCGTCGCAACCGGTCCCGTGGGGTCTCGTTCTAGATGTCGCACTCCCCGTGCATATCTGTCGAACAGTCAGGAGGCTCGTATGAGCATCAAGAAGACCGCCGCCGTCGGCGCGGCCGTGGTGGGCATCGTGGCCACCGGCGCCGGTACCGCGATGGCCAGCTCCGGCGCCCAGGGTGTCGCCGCCGGTTCCCCCGGTGTCGCTTCCGGCAACCAGATCCAGGTCCCGGTGCACCTCCCGATCAACCTGTGCGGCAACACCATCGACATCGTCGGCCTGCTGAACCCGGCGTTCGGCAACAAGTGCGCGAACGTGGGCTGATCCCGCACACCCGGTTCGGCCGGTGCGAGCCGCCGTTCCGCGCTTCCCTCCTGGGGCGCGGGGCGGCGGCTCTTCGCTTGCCCGGAATCCGGCGCTCCGTCAGTTCCCGGCGATGTCACGAGTCTTGTTGTGTTACTTGTCAGTTCCTAGAATGCGAGACCTGCTCACCTTTCCTGCTCCTCTCTTGCTCCGCACCGCTCGGCTCCCGCCAGGGCGGTCCCCCACCCCCGCAAGGAGTCGCGTGTGACCAGGTCCCCACTGTCGGCGGCACGGCGAACGCGCACGGGCGCGTCCCGGTGCGCCGCGCTGCTCGCCACCGGAGCCATCCTCGCCACCCTCGGCCTGGCCGGCGCCCCCGCCGCCCTCGCCGACCCCGCCCCGGCCGCACCCGCGGCCACCCGTCCGGCCGCGATCGTCGCCCTCGGAGACAGCGCCATCTCCGGAGAAGGCGCCGGCACCGACACCAACGACGGCTACTTCCCGGAGACGGACAGCCCCACCAACTACTGTCACCGGCACCCCAAGTCGGAGATCTTCGTCACCGACATCCCGGGGGTCACCCCGATCGACCTCGCCTGCTCCGGCGCCCAGACCGGCGACCTGGTCAGCGACCCGGAGCTGGCGAAGATCACCGGCCCCGGCAGCGGCGACTTCGGCGAGCCCAAGCAGGACGTCAAGCTGGCCGACACGGCGGCGAAGTACGACGTCAAGATGGTCGTCGTCACCATCGGCGCCAACGACGACTTCGACTTCAGCGGCATCATGATGCACTGCCTGGCGCAGTACTTCCCGATCCCCAAGGACCAGGGCTGCCGGGACACCATCGGCAGTGACGAGATCCGCCGTCGCGCCAAGGGCGTCCAGCCCAAGGTGGTCGCGGCGCTCCAGAACATCCGTCAGACCATGCGCAGGGCCGGCTACGCCGACTCCTCGTACCAGCTGGTCTACCAGTCGTACTTCAACCCGATCACCCCGGACATCCGGCGCAACGACTACGTCGGCAAGGTCGCCGACGGCTGCCCGGCCTTCCCCGAGGACCTCGCCTGGGGCCACAACTGGGTGGTGCCGACCCTCAGCGACGCGCTGCGCGGCGCGGCCGAGCAGGTGCCCGGCGTCCGCTACCTGGACCAGCGGCGGGTCGCCTTCGGGCACGAGGTCTGCGCGGAGTGGACGAGCTCCCCGTACGAGTACACCAACGGGGACGTCATCAACCTCTCCGAGTGGGTGCGCAACGGCTGCGACTCGCAGATCGGCATCCCCGGGCTGTGCACGAACATGGTCCGCCAGTCGTACCACCTGCGGGTGGCCGGCTACCGCGGTGAGGGCGTCTGCCTCGGCCAGTTCTACTCCCGGCCCGAGCTGGCGCAGGCGTACTGCACGCTCAACCAGCAGAACACCACCTCGATCCAGCCGCTCAGTCCGGGACGGCCGTTCGGCGACGTTCCCGAGGACGGCTCCTGGTACCAGCTGACCAACGCGGCCACCGGCAACGCGCTCGACCTCACCGGCGGCGGCAGCTACGGCGACTCCACCAACGGGCGGGCCGCGATCAGCTACCCGGCCACCGGCGGGCTCAACCAGTCCTTCGTCCTGGAGGCCAAGGCCGGCGGCAGCTACGAGGTCGACTTCAGCGGCAACCGCGACATGTGCCTGGACGCCAACGCCGCCTCCACCGCCCCCGGCACCCGGATCCAGCAGTGGGGCTGCAACGGCGGCGGCAACCAGCGCTGGGTGTTCAAGCCGGCCGGCGACGGCCGCTACAAGATCGCCGACTCCCAGGACCAGAGCAAGGTCCTGGCCGTCGGCAGCACCCTCGACGCCAAGGGCAACCCCTACGTCGAGCTCGCCACCGACACCGGCGCCGCCGGCCAGCTCTGGCAGCTCACCAAGCTCGGCATCGTCTACGTCCACGGCTGATCCACCCGGGATCCTTCGGGCCGCCGCCGTCCCCGCCCGGGGCGGCGGCGGCCTCGTTCCCGCCCGGGTCCGGGGCGCCAGGGGGTTCCCGGTTCGGAGGCGTGCCGTAGGCTCACGGGAAAATCGTTGCGCCGGAGCCGCGCGGACCACGAGCGGGGCGGGGAGTACCCAGACCAGATGAGCACGGCATCGAGCACCGAGTCGTCCAGCACCCAGCCCGACGTGCCCGAGACGGCGTCCGATACGGCGCGCGCGGAGGCCTCCGAGGAACACGCCGTCCGGACGCCCGGGCGGTTCGGGGCGCTGGTGGACCGCTTCGCGCCCGCGCTGGGCGCGTACGCGGTGGTCAAGGCCATCGGCCTGACCGTCTTCATGCTGCTGCTCTCGCACACCGGCGACTACCTGAAGAAGCAGCCGGGCCGCGGCGGCGGCGCCAACGCCTGGGACGTGCTGGGCACCTGGGACGGCGTCTGGTACCAGCGGATCGCCGAGAACGGGTACGACCCGCAGCTGATCCCGCTGCACGGCTTCCCGTTGGCCACCTACTACGAGAACTCCGCCGCCTTCTTCCCGCTCTACCCCTGGCTGATGCGGCTGGTCGGAGCCGTCACCGGGCTCGGCCCGTACGGCTCCGGGATCGTGGTCTCGGTGCTCGCCTCGCTGGTGGCCGCGGCCGGGATCTTCGCGGTCGCCGAGCGGCTCGGCGGCCGCCGGGCGGGCGTGATCGCCGCGGTCCTCTGGGGCCTGTTCCCGGGCTCCGGCGTGGAGTGGGCGGTCTACTCGGACTCGCTGTTCGTGGCGCTGTCCGCCTGGGCCTGCTACTGCGTGATGACCCGCCGCTGGCTCGCGGCCGGCCTGCTGGCACTGGTGGCGGGCCTCAACCGGCCGACCGCCGCCGCGCTGATCGCCGCCGTCTCGATCGCCGCGCTGGTCGCGCTGGTCCGCCGCACCGACGGGGTGGCCCGCCCGCTGACCGCGATGCTGATCACCCCCTGGGGCCTGATCGGCTACATCGCCTGGGTCGGCTGGCGGATGGGCGACTGGGGCGGCTACTTCAAGCTCCAGCAGGGCGCCTGGAACCGCTACTTCGACGGCGGCGCCTCCACCCTGCGCACGATCATGGACGTGATCACCGGCCACTGGACCTTCTGGCAGTCCAACCCCGTCCCGGACCTGATCGCGATCGCCCTGCTGATGGCCCTGCCCGGACTGCTGGTGCTGCTCTGGCGCACCCGGCCGCCGCTGGTGCTGTGGGTCTACACCGCGCTCACCATCGCCACCGCGCTGAGCAGCAACCAGATCTTCGGCAACATCTCGCGCTACCTGCTGCCCGCCTTCCCGCTCTGCATCGGCCTGGCGGTGGCGCTGCGCCGGGTGCGGACCTCCTCGCTGGCCGGGCTGCTCGCGATGCCGGTCCTCGCGGCGGGCTGGTACGCCGGGTATGCGCTGTTCGAGTTGGGCATCCCGTAGACCCGGCGTTGGTTGGCAACGGGATCATCCGGCAGCAGACGGGCCGTTGCTAACCTCGGACGCATGACGACGACCCCGCCGCCCGTGCGCCAGATCCGCGACATCTCCGGGCTGATGGACCACGCGAGCCACGTGCTGGCCACCCGGATGGCGGCCGCCTTCACCGAGCTCGGGATCACCCCGCGCGCCTACTGCGTGCTGTTCCACGCGCGGGAGGCCGAGCGCACCCAGATCCAGCTGGCCGAGCTGGCGGACCTGGACAAGACGACCATGGTGGTCACCGTCGACGAGCTGGAGAAGGCGGGCCTGGCCGAGCGCCGCCCGTCCGCGACCGACCGGCGGGCCCGGATCGTGTCCGTCACCGAGGCGGGCGAGCGGGCCGTGGCGCGGGGCACCGCGATCGCCGACCGGGTGCACCGCGAGCTGCTGGAGTCGCTGCCGGCGTCCGAGCGCGAGGTGTTCGTCTCGGCCCTGGCCCACCTGGTGGACGGCCACCTCGCGGAGCCGGTCGAGGTCGAGCGCACCGTCCGCCGCGCCCGCCGCGCCCGGGGGTAGGCCCCCGGGCGGGTCCTTCCGGGCGTCAGAACTGGCGAGCGGTCAACTCGCCCGGCCCCGACCCGTGTTCGAGCGGCGGACCGGGACGGTGCGTCACGGCCAGACCAGGCAGTAGAGCTGGTGCCCGGCCTCGTGGAGGCGGTTGGCGAAGTCCTGCCACTCGTGCAGCATGCTGTAGATCACGAAGGCGTCCCGCGGCCCGCGCCGGTCCGGCACGGTGGACCAGATGAAGGCGGCGGCGCCGAGTTCGGTCTCGTCGGCCTTGCGCAGCGGTTCGACGACGTTGTGGGGGAGCTGGACGACGGCGTAGTCGGGGTGCAGCACGACCAGCTCCAGCGGCGGCACCTGGTGCAGCGGGACGCCCTGGATACCGGTGAGCACCATGGCGCTCATCGTCTCCGGCTTGATCTTGGTGGAGAGGTGGCCGGTGGGGGAGCCGCTGGTCTCCATCAGGTCGCCGAGCCGCCCCAGCGCGCCGAGTTCGCCGGCGTCCAGGCCGAGCCCGCCCGGGCCGAGGGCGGTGGGAACCCTGGCGGCGGTCGCGCGGTCCGGGGCTCCGAAGTACTTGTAGGTCACCCCCACGCGTCCCTCGCTCCGCCTCTCACCCCCGCGCCGACCGCGCCCCGTACCCGCTCCCGTACCCCCGCGTGCGGCCTCGGCGGGCCGTCGGGAGCCCCCCGCGGCCTCGTCGTAGCCGTCCTGCGCCTCGGACACTCGGACCATCCTCACCGGAATTCGCCGGAATCGACAGACCCCCGCACATCCGGCGCCCACCGGACGTGCTCCTTACCCGTCATGCGCCGCCGTACCCATTCGCGGTACGCGGCAGTCCTCTCCACACCCCTGCACACAAACCGGAGCCCCTGCGCACTCTGTGTACACAGTCTGACTGGTCCCCGGTCCGGTGCAGTCAGCGGCCCCTGCTGTACGGACAACCGTACAGACAACGGTGCCCGGATCATCGTTCCAGATGATCGGGTCGGACATGCAGAGCGTGAGGACACGATTTGAGACCATGTCTTTTGTGAGCTACCCCTACGAAGCCCCCCAGTCCCAGTCGCTGTTCGACCGCGCCTCCGTCGTGACGCCCGGCGGCGTCAACTCCCCGGTGCGCGCCTTCCGCGCGGTCGGCGGCACGCCGCGCTTCATGGTGTCCGGCACCGGCCCCTACCTCACCGACGCCGACGGCCGCGAGTACGTCGACCTGGTGTGCTCGTGGGGTCCGATGATCCTCGGCCACGCGCACCCCGCGGTGATCGACGCCGTCCAGCGGGCCGTCTCCAAGGGCACCTCCTTCGGCACCCCGGGCCAGGGCGAGGTCGAGCTGGCCGAGGAGATCGTCGCCCGGGTCGCCCCGGTCGAGCAGGTCCGGCTGGTCTCCTCCGGCACCGAGGCCACCATGTCCGCGATCCGACTGGCCCGCGGCTTCACCGGCCGGGCGAAGGTGGTCAAGTTCGCCGGCTGCTACCACGGCCACGTGGACGCGCTGCTGGCCGCCGCCGGTTCCGGCGTCGCCACCTTCGGCCTGCCGGACACCCCGGGCGTCACCGGCGCCCAGGCCGGCGACACCATCGTGCTGCCCTACAACGACCTCGCCGCCGTCGAGCGGGCCTTCGCCGCCCACCCGGGCGAGATCGCCTGCGTGATCACCGAGGCCTCGCCCGGCAACATGGGCGTCGTCCCGCCGCTGCCCGGCTTCAACGGCGGCCTGGCCCGGCTCTGCCGGGAGAACGGCGCGCTGTTCATCTCCGACGAGGTGATGACCGGCTTCCGCGTCTCCAGGGCCGGCTGGTACGGCCTGGAGGCGGCGAACGAGGGCTGGGCGCCGGACCTGCTGACCTTCGGCAAGGTCATGGGCGGCGGCTTCCCGGCCGCGGCCTTCGGCGGCCGCGCCGACGTGATGGCCCACCTGGCCCCGGCCGGCCCGGTCTACCAGGCGGGCACCCTGTCCGGGAACCCGATCGCCACCGCGGCCGGCCTGGCCCAGCTGCGCGGCTGCACCGACGAGGTGTACGCGACGGTGGACAAGGTCGCCGCCGAGGTCTCCGGCCTGGTCGCCGACGCGCTCACCAAGGAGGGCGTGGCGCACCGGCTGCAGACCGCCGGGAACATGTTCTCGGTGTTCTTCACCGAGGCCGCCGTCACCGACTACGACGAGGCGAAGACCCAGGAGGCGTACCGTTTCACCGCCTTCTTCCACGCCATGCTGGCCGAGGGCGTCTACCTGCCGCCGTCCGCCTTCGAGTCCTGGTTCGTCTCGGCGTCCCACGACGAGCGGGCGATCGAGCGGATCGCCGCCGCCCTGCCGGCCGCCGCGCGCGCCGCTGCCGCCGCCACGGCCTGACCGCCGCGGCCCGTACCCGATTTCCAGGAGTAGTCGAGAAGTGAGCGCCAAAGAGATCACCGTCGTCCACGTGATGCGGCACGGCGAGGTGCACAACCCGGAGGGCGTCCTGTACGGGCGCCTGCCGGACTACCACCTGTCCGAGCTGGGCCGGAAGATGGCCGAGCGGGTCGCCGAGGACCTGGCCGACCGGGACGTCACCCACGTGGTGGCCTCCCCGCTGGAGCGGGCCCAGGAGACCGCCGCGCCGATCGCCGAGGCGCACGGCCTGGCCGTCGCGGTGGACGAGCGGCTGATCGAGGCGGAGAACGTCTTCGAGGGCAAGACCTTCGGGGTCGGTGACGGTTCGCTGCGGAACCCGGGCTACTGGAAGTACCTCACCAACCCGTTCAAGCCCTCCTGGGGCGAGCCGTACCTCGACCAGGTGGTGCGGATGATGGGTGCGCTCGGCGCCGCCCGGGACGCCGCCCGCGGGCACGAGGCGGTCTGCGTCAGCCACCAGCTGCCGATCTGGATCCTGCGCTCCTTCGTCGAGCGCCGCCGGCTGTGGCACGACCCGCGCAACCGGCAGTGCTCGCTGGCCTCGCTGACCAGCTTCACCTTCGAGGGCGACAAGATCGTCTCGGTCGGCTACCGCGAGCCGGCCCGCGACCTGCTGCCCGCGCACCTGGTGGGCAAGGGCCGCAAGGGCGACAAGCCGGTGGGCAAGAGCTTCGGCGCCTAGCCTCCGTAAGCGGCGTGTAAGTATGACTTCGGGTCACCTGGCAAACGCCGGGTGACCCGATTTCGTCGCAGGTCAGATGGGGTGCGACGCGCAAGGCAGGACCCCGGCGAACCCGCCCGGAACTCCATGCGAAACTTTTCACATGTCTGCCATGACGCGCCCCCGTCCCCGTGTCGCCGCAGCAGCCGCCGCCACCGTCGCCGCCGCTGCGCTCGCCCTCACCGGCTGTGCCTCCTCGGGCTCGTCGGGCAGCGGCGAGGGCCAGGTCGGCTTCGTCACGGTCAAGGGCACCAACCTGTCGAAGGCGGAGGCGGGCAAGCGCGGGGACGCGCCGGACATCACCGGGGAGACCCTGGAGGGCACCGCGGCCAAGCTCTCCGACTACCGGGGCAAGGTCGTCGTGCTGAACGTCTGGGGCTCCTGGTGCGGCCCGTGTCGGGCCGAGGCCAAGAGCCTCCAGGCCGTCTCGGAGAAGTACAAGGACCAGGGCGTCCAGTTCCTCGGCATCAACACCCGGGACGCCGAGAAGCAGAACGCCCTCCGCTTCGAGCAGGAGCAGGGCGTCACCTACCCGAGCCTGTTCGACCCGGCCGGCACCCAGCTGCTCAAGTTCCCCAAGGGCAGCCTCAACCCCCAGTCCATCCCGACCACCCTGGTCGTCGACCGGGACGGCAAGCTGGCCGCCCGCGCCGTCGGCGGCACCACCGAGGACGCGCTGGAGTCGATCCTCCAGCCGGTGGTCGCGGAGCAGAAGCAGTGAGCCTGTCGCCGCTGCACCTCGCCGACGCCACCTCGACCGTCCAGAGCGGCGCGCTGCTGGCCGCCGCCCCGGTCGCGCTGGTGGCGGGGCTGGCGTCGTTCTTCTCGCCGTGCGTGCTGCCGCTGGTCCCGGGCTACCTGTCGTACGTGACCGGCTTCTCCGCCGCCGACCTCGCGGACGCCCGCGGCTCGCGGCGCGGCCGGATGCTGCTCGGCGTCGTGCTGTTCATCCTCGGCTTCACCGCGGTGTTCGTCTCCACCGGCGCCCTGTTCGGCTACTTCGGCCAGGAACTCCAGGACTACAAGCGGATCATCAGCATTGTGCTGGGCTCGCTCACCGTGGTGATGGGCCTGGCGTTCATGGGCCTGGTGCCCGGGCTGAGCATGCGCGAGGTCCGCTCGCACCGCCGTCCGGCCGTCGGCCTGCTGGGCGCCCCGATGCTCGGGGTGGTCTTCGGCGTCGGCTGGACCCCGTGCATGGGCCCGACCCTGACCGCCGTCCAGAACCTGGCCCTCAACCAGGCCGACGCCCAGCGTGGCGCGCTACTGACCACCTTCTACTGCCTGGGCCTCGGCGTACCGTTCATCCTGGCCGCCGTGGCGTTCCGCCGGGCGCTGGGCGCCTTCGGCTGGGTCAAGCGGCACTACCCGCTCGTCATGAGGATCGGCGGCGGCATGCTCGTCGCGGTCGGTCTGCTGCTCGTCACCGGGATCTGGGACTCGATGATGAGCCAGCTGCAGTCCTGGACCGCCGACTTCCAGATCGGAATCTGACCGTGAGCAACACCACGACCGAGACCGAGCAGCCCCCGGCGCCGGACGACAGCGCCGCCGAGCGGCTCAGCACCGCACCGGTCGAGTCCGAGGGCCCGACCGGCATAGGGGCGTTCGGCTGGGCGCGCTGGATGTGGCGCCAGCTGACCTCGATGCGGGTCGCCCTGATCCTGCTCTTCCTGCTGTCGCTGGCCGCCATCCCCGGCTCGCTGATCCCGCAGAACGGGCAGAACCAGTTCAAGGTGCAGACCTGGAAGGCGCAGCACACCACGGTCGCGCCGATCTACGAGAAGCTCCAGCTGTTCGACGTCTACAGCTCGGTCTGGTTCTCCGCGATCTACATCCTGCTGTTCGTCTCGCTGGCCGGCTGCATCGTCCCGCGCACCTGGCAGTTCGTCGGCGTGCTGCGCGCCCAGCCGCCGGCCGCCCCGCACAACCTGACCCGGATGCCGGTGCACGCGGCCTGGCGCACCTCGGCGGACGCCGAGAAGGTGAACGCCGCCGCGCACCGGCTGCTGCGCAAGCGCGGCTTCCGCGCCCACCTGTCCGGCGGCGCGGTGTCCGCCGAGAAGGGGTACCTGCGCGAGGTCGGCAACCTGCTGTTCCACCTGTCGCTGTTCGCGCTGCTCGGCGGCTTCGCCTGGTCCAGCCTGGCCGCCGGTACCGGCGGCAAGCTGATGATCGAGGGCGAGGGCTACTCGAACACCATCACCCAGCTCGACGACTTCACCGGCACCCGCTTCTACGGCAGCCAGGACCTCGACCCCTTCTACCTGAAGCTGAACGGCTTCACCTCGCGCTTCCAGGAGAAGGGCGACCAGATCGGCGCCGCCCGGCAGTTCACCGCGAACGTCGAGTACTACGAGGGCAGCGACGAGTCGAAGCTGAAGAAGTCGACCATCGAGGTCAACCACCCGCTGGAGGTCGGCGGCAGCAAGGTCTACCTGATCGGCCACGGCTACGCCCCGTTCGTCACCGTCAAGAACGGCAAGGGCGAGGTCGTCTACCAGGGCGCCGTCCCGTTCCTGCCGCAGGACGGCAACCTGACCTCCACCGGCGTCGTGAAGGTCTCCGACTACGGCGCGGGCCCCGACGGCAACAAGACCCAGATGGGCTTCTCCGGCTTCTTCCTGCCGACCGCCCCGCTGAGCTTCGAGGGCACCGGCCCGGTCTCGCTGTTCCCCGGCGACGCCGCCCCCGAGCTGGTGCTGAACGCCTTCGCGGGCGACCTCGGCACCGACTCCGGCCTGCCGCAGAACGTCTACCAGCTCAACACCCGCAAGCTCACCCAGCTGATCCAGGACGGCCAGCCGGCCAAGGCCAGGCTCAAGCCCGGCCAGGCCTGGACCCTGCCGGACGGCTACGGCTCGGTGACCTTCGAGGGCTACAAGCAGTGGGCCAGCTTCAACATCACGCACCGCCCGGGCAACGAGATCGCCCTGGCCGGCGGAGTGCTCGCGATCCTCGGCCTGATCGGCTCGCTGTTCATCCAGCGCCGCCGGATCTGGGTGCGGGCGGTCGCCCTGCCCGGCGGCGGCACCCAGGTGGAGCTGGCCGGCCTGGCCCGCAGCGAGTCGGCGAAGATCGCCGAGGAGCTGGCGGAGCTCGCGGTCGACCTCCAGGACGACGCCCCGGCCTCCGAGGACGAGGACGAGGACGAGGACGACGCCACCGAAACGGACGTACCCGAGGAGCCCGGGGACCCCACCGCCCCGAAGGCGTCCCCGGCCCCCGCAGCCCCTGCCGACCAGAACTCCAAGGAGTAGACGGTGCACCTCGCCTCGGCGGTCGACCCACAGTTGGCCGACCTTTCCAACAAGCTGATCTATTCGGCGATGGTGGTCTACACCCTCGCCATGTTCGCCCACATGATCGAGTGGACCTTCGGCAGCAGGGGCGGCGTCGCCGTCCGCTCGAAGGAGCAGGCGGGCAGCCTCGCCGAGACCGTCGCCGCGGCCGGGCAGCAGGCCGCGGACAAGGCCGCGAAGAAGGTCACGGTCACCGTGGCGGGAGCCGGCGGCGGCACCACCACGCTCACCCGCACCGCGGTCGCGGGCGAGGGCGCGACGGTGGTCACCAGCGGGCGCGGTGCCGACGAGGTGGACGGCCCGGGCGCGGCCGGCACCAACGAGAAGGCCGACCTGGCCGGCCGGATCGCCATCTCGCTCACCGTGCTCGCGGCCCTGCTGCACGTGGGCGGGATCGTCACCCGCGGCCTGTCGGTCTCCCGCTGGCCGTGGGGCAACATGTACGAGTTCTCGTGCGCGTTCGCCTTCGCCATGACGGCGGCGTACCTGGTGCTGCTGGCCGCGAAGAAGAACGTCCGCTGGCTCGGCCTGCCGGTCGTCCTCGCGGGGCTGCTGACCCTCGGCATCGCCACCACGGTGCTGTACACGGACTCCGAGCAGCTCGTCCCGGCACTGCACTCGCCGTGGCTGGCGATCCACGTCTCCACCGCGATCTTCTGCGGCGGCGCCTTCTACGCGGCGTTCATCGCGACGCTGCTGTACCTCGGCAAGGACTCCTTCGACAAGCGCATGGCGGCCGGCCTCACCACCGGTCCGCTGGGCACCTCGGCCTCGATCTGGCGCCGGCTGCCCGCCGCGTCCACCTTCGACAAGCTGTCCTACCGGATCAACGCCCTGGTCTTCCCGCTGTGGACCTTCACCATCATCGCGGGCGCGATCTGGGCCGAGGCGGCCTGGGGCAAGTACTGGGAGTGGGACCCGAAGGAGACCTGGTCGTTCATCACCTGGGTCGCCTACGCCTGCTACCTGCACGCCCGTGCGACGGCCGGCTGGAAGGGCCGCAAGGCCGCCTACCTGGCGCTGGCGGCGTTCGCCTGCTGGCTCTTCAACTACTACGGCGTGAACATCTTCGTCACCGGAAAGCACTCCTACGCGGGGATCTGACCGGGGCACACGATCACCCACCGGCCCGGCTCTCCCACAGGTAGCCGGGCCGAGGTGCGACAGGGGTAGTGCGTGCCGGCCGCCGGCCGGCGCGAGAGGGAATTGAGGAGGAAATCGCGCAATGGAGTGCGACGAGGTCATGCTGACCGTCCGAATCACCGCCGCCGAGCGCATGCTGCTCCGCAGGCTCGCCCAGGGGCACCGGAGCGACGTGTCCGAGGTGGTGTCCGACGCGCTGCTGGACATCATCCCCACGCTCAGCGCGCCGGGGGACGCCTACCGGCTGCTGGGGGCGCTGGTGGTGCCCGCGCCGTGCGCCCTGACGGTCTGGCTGCCGGCCCCACTGGCCGACCTGCTGGTGCCCGGCGCGGCCCGGATCGCCCAGATCACCGACGTCCGGATCGAGTCCGCCAGTGCCGCCCTGGGCGCGGCGCTGCGGCTCTGGCTGGCCCAGGACCCGGTCCGGCTGGCGACCAACCTCAGCGTGATGCACGCGGGCCGGCCGGCCGCCCTGATGGCCGCCTGACGGGGGTCAGCTCGCGAGCGGCAGCCGGGTGCCGTCGAGGTCCGGAGCGGCGGGGCGGCCCTCGCAGGCGTCCCGCCGGGCCGGCGCCGTCGGGCTCTCGACCGGCCCGTCCAACGGCGCGGTGAGCAGCACGCACTCGGCCGCCGTCCGGCCGTCCTGGACCAGCAGGACCCGTACCGGCAGCCGTCCGCCCGCCCCGGTCGCCCCGGAGGCCGGCTCGGGGACCGCCCGGACGAAGCAGGGCCGGTCCAGTTCGATGTAGTGCTCGAAGGAGGTCACCAGCTCGACCGGCACCACCGGCTCGGGGTGGCGCAGCCGCTGGGCGGCCTGCCGGGCGGCCTCCAGCACCAGCATCCCGGGCACGTGGTCCAGCTCCTGGTCGAACAGCACCGGGTGGGTGGCGTCGGCCCGCAGCAGCCAGGTGTCCGGGGCGAGGGTCGGGCTGAGCACCACGTCCGCGGGCTGCGCGCGGCCGACCAGCTGGGGTGCGGCCGGCGCCGGCGGCCGCGGCGGGGCGGCGCGCCGCTCGGGGCCGCGCAGCCGGGCGTAGGAGGCGGGGGAGAGCACCCGCAGCCGACCGCTGCCGTGGCCGACCGGCCGGCCGTCCCGGGTGACGTCGACGCACACCCGCAGCGAGGCCAGTTCGCCGTGCCGGATCCGGACGTCCTCGCAGCCGACGGCCAGCATCAGCGAGGCGGGGCCCGCGCCGACGGCCAGGCCCGGCAGCCCGGGCCCGTCGAGCGCGTAGGAGAGGTCCTCCAGCGCGAAGTGGTGGCCGCGCGGCACCCCGAACCCGGCGTGGCCGATCAGCAGCCCCGCCTGGCGGATCGTTTCGGCGAGCAGCACCGGGTCGTGGTAGCGGTCCCCGGGCAGCCGGTAGAAGCCGTGCAGCCGGGGCCACTGGGCACCGAGCAGGAAGTCGTACGGGCCGGTGGCCTGCCAGCCGGTGAGGAAGACCTCGGACACCGAGGCGCGGTGCACCAGGTGCCGGGAGACGGTCCGGTCGTGGAAGTCGTAGCCGGTCGCGGGGCCGTCGTGGAAGAGGTCGAAGCCGCCGCCGCTGCCCGGGCCGGGGTGGGCGCACGGGCCGAGCGGGTCCGGCTCTACGATCGATGGCATGACGGGCCCCCGCTTCAGGGTGTCGGTCGGAGCGGCCGCTACGGCCGTCCGAGCAAAACATACATACCACCCGGTTTGTGTTCGGCGACTGGGGGTGCCCGGGCCGCACTCGCCGGCCTGATCACGCTACCCGCCCCGTGGACTGGGGGAATGCCCGTTCGGAGGGTCTCGGGCCATCGGTGGGGGCCCGTACCCGCTGGACGGCGGGGACGGCGAGCGCGCTGCAGGCGCTAGATTAGATACCAACCATGCGGTTTCGGAAGATGCCGTCCGCATGCGAGCGCCGCTCCCGAAGGGGCCGCGCCGACAGCTGCCGGGTGGGGCGGGGATCGCGCCCGGTCGAGTCCGGAGGGGGCCAGTGGTCAAGCAGGAACGGGCTGGGCGGACCCGGCAGGCCGTACTGCTCGCCGCCGCCGAGACCTTCGCGCGGGTGGGCTTCGAGGCCGCCAGCCTGGTCGACATCAGCCGCCGGGCCGGGGTGAGCAAGGGCGCCCTGTACTTCCACTTCGTCTCCAAGCAGGCGCTCGCCGACGGGGTACGACGCGCCTCCGGGCGGGAGGTCGGCTCGGCCGCGCTGCGCGCGCTGCGGGCCGACGGCCCGGCGCTCCAGGGCCTGATCGACTTCTCGCACGAGCTGGCCCGGCTGCTGCGCGAGGACGTGGTGGTGCGGGCCGGCGTCCGGCTGGGCCGCTCGGGCGCGAGCCGGGGCGGCGTCCGGGAGGGGGTGGACGGGGCCGCTCCGATGGCCCCCGAGGTCGCCTGGCGCGGCCTCGCCGCCGTCGTCCACCGGCTGCTGGACCGCGCCGCGGACGCCGGGGAGCTGTGCCCCGGGGTGGACCGGCGGACCGCCGCGGAACTGCTCACCGCGGTGGCGGCGGGCCAGGTGCTGCTCGCGGGCGAGGAGGCCGGCCGGCCCGGGTCGGAGGACGTGAGCCGGCTCTGGACGGCCGCGCTGCCGGCCCTGGTGCCGTCGGAACGGCGGGCGGGCTACCGGCTCTGATCGCCGACCCGGGCCGGCGATCAGAGCCGGTAGCCCGGCGACGCTCAGCCGCGCTCGGCGACGCTCAGCCGGGCGAGCGCGTGCGGCTGGACCAGGCCGGGCAGCAGCAGCGTCCAGAGGTCGGCCAGCCGCTGGATCAGGTCCTGCCGGTCGGTCAGCACCTGGGAGCTCAGCTGGATGCCGGTGACGGCCCCGGTGATCACCCCGGAGGCCGCGGTCAGGTCGATCCCCGGGTGGAGCTCGCCGGCCTCCTGGGCGCGCGCCAGCAGCTCGCGGACCGTGTCCATCCAGCCCTGGTAGGCCGCGAGCTGCGGCTGGGTGAAGCTGCCGTGCTCGATGGTCAGCCGGATGCTGCCGCGCACCAGCGGGTCGGTCTGGAGCGCGCGGGCGAAGGCGTACGCGAGGTCGATCAGGTTCTGCATCGGGCTGTCCGAGGCCGGTGACCAGCCGGAGATGAAGATGCCCTGGCCCTCGATGACGGCGAGCGCCAGCTCCTCCTTGGAGCGGAAGTGGAAGTACAGCGCGCCCTTGGTGACGCCGGCGCGGTCCAGGATCTCGGACATGGTGGCGGCGGCGTAGCCCCGCTCGTCGAACACCTCGGCCGCTGCGAGGAGTACCGCCTGGCGGGTCGCCAGCGCGCGGGCCTGCCTGGCCATCGCAGCCTCCCTGGAAAGTTCTGATCTCGGCAGCGGCCGATCCTACGGGGGCGGACCTGGTGGCGGACGCATACCGTCCAGTACGCATCCTACCGAGCCCGCCGCGGGCCCTTCCGGCCCCGGCCGACCACGCGGTGGCGCCGCCGGCCCGGCCCGGGCGAACGCCGACGGCCGGCCACCCGGGTGGGGTGACCGGCCGTCGGCTCGGGCCGTGGACCGTCAGGCGGCCTGCTGCCAGCTGAACGGCGAGTAGTACGCCGGGCGGCGCTCCAGGCGCTGCCAGCTGGCGATCGGCTCGACCGGTGCGGCGGCTGCGGCCTGCTGCGCGACGGCTGCGCGCGCGGCGAGGACGGCGGTCAGGGCGGCGAGTTCCTCGTCGGTGAGACTGCCGCGGACGATGCGGACGAGGGGTTCGGCGGAAGCGGTCATGTCCTGGTTTCTCCCCCGGTTGCTGTGGTCTGAGGTGGGTGCCGGTACGGAAGGCTGCGGTGCGCGCGTGCGGTGGAGCCGCTCCGCTACATCGGCGGGTTGCCGTGCTTGCGGCTGGGCAGGTCGGCGTGCTTGGTGCGGAGCATGGCCAGGGCGGAGGCGATCACCTGGCGGGTCTCGGCGGGGTCGATGACGTCGTCCACGAGGCCGCGCTCGGCCGCGTAGTACGGGTGCATCAGCTCGTTCTTGTATTCCTTGATCTTCTGGGCGCGCATGGCGTCCGGGTCCTCGGCGGCGTTGATCTCGCGGCGGAAGATGACGTTGGCGGCGCCCTCGGCACCCATCACGGCGATCTCGTTGGTCGGCCAGGCGTAGGACAGGTCGGCGCCGATGGAGCGGGAGTCCATCACGATGTAGGCGCCGCCGTAGGCCTTGCGCAGGATGAGCGAGATGCGCGGCACGGTGGCGTTGCAGTACGCGTAGAGCAGCTTGGCGCCGTGGCGGATGATGCCGCCGTGCTCCTGGTCGACGCCGGGCAGGAAGCCGGGGACGTCGAGGAGGGTGACCAGCGGGATGTTGAAGGCGTCGCACATCTGCACGAAGCGGGCGGCCTTCTCGCTGGCGTTGATGTCCAGGACGCCGGCCAGCGACTGCGGCTGGTTGGCGATGATGCCGACGACGTGGCCGTCGACGCGGGCGAGCACGCACAGGACGTTGGTGGCCCAGCGCTCGTGGACCTCCAGGTACTCGCCGTGGTCGACGATCTCCTCGATGACCTTGCGCATGTCGTACGGGCGGTTGCCGTCGGCGGGCACCAGGTCCAGCAGGCTGTCGTTGCGGCGCTCGACCGGGTCGTCGCTGACGACGGAGGGCGGCATCTCGCGGTTGTTCTGCGGGAGCAGCGACAGGAGGTAGCGGACCTCCTCGATGCAGGACTGCTCGTCGTCGTAGACGAAGTGGGAGACGCCGGAGACGCCGGCGTGGACGTCCGCGCCGCCGAGGCCGTTCTGGGTGATCTTCTCGCCGGTCACCGCCTGGACGACGTCGGGGCCGGTGATGAACATCTGCGAGGTCTCGCGGACCATGAAGACGAAGTCGGTCAGCGCGGGGGAGTACGCGGCGCCGCCGGCGCACGGGCCGAGCATCACCGAGATCTGCGGGATGACGCCGGAGGCCTTGGTGTTGCGCTGGAAGATGCCGCCGTAACCGGCCAGGGCGGTGACGCCCTCCTGGATGCGGGCGCCGGCGCCGTCGTTCAGCGAGACCAGCGGGGCGCCGGCCGCGATGGCCATGTCCATGATCTTGTGGATCTTCTGCGCGTGGGCCTCGCCCAGCGCGCCGCCGAAGATCCGGAAGTCGTGCGCGTAGGTGAACACGGTGCGCCCGTGCACGGTGCCCCAGCCGACGATCACGCCGTCGGTGTGCGGCTTCTTGGCCTCCAGGCCGAAGCCCTGGGCGCGGTGCCGGCGCAGCGGCTCGACCTCCTGGAAGGAGCCCTCGTCCAGCAGCAGCTCGATGCGCTCGCGGGCGGTCAGCTTGCCCTTGGCGTGCTGGGCCTCGGTGGCCTTGTCGCTGGGGCCGCGGCGGACCTTCTCGCGCAGCTCGTGCAGCTCGGCGACCCGTCCGCGGGCGTCGGCCGGAATCTCGGGAACCTCGCCGTCGACCGGCGCCTCATGCACAACCGTCATCTCGAACCACTCCAAGGGTGAGGGAACTGTCCGACAGCCAACGTCTGCTGTGCCCCCGGCTGCGAATCACTTTCTTCACTTATGACTGTACGAGGGGCCGTGCGCTGGTTTCGGCGTCGATTCCGTACAAGGTCGGGTTCGTTTAGCTGTCAGGCCTGCACAGAAGCGGTCGGTGTGGTCACTGAGCGCTCGGTGTTCGCTTGGATACCGGGGGTTGTCGAACAGATGATGGTCCGATGATCTGAGCATGAATAAAAGCGCAGGTCAGGGCCGTCTCCCGGTACTGTAAGTCGGTCCTCTTGTGGCGCGCTCAAGGTCCGCTCAAGCCCGGCTGTCGGGGGCCCGCCGCCGGGGTGAGGGGGGCGCGAGTCGTAGGGAAGCGCCAAAAACACCGCAGCCCACCCCGTGTGCTGGGGGTGGGCTGTCCGGGCGAGCGTGCGGACCTGCCGTGATCAGCTCTTCCTGCCGTCCTCGGGTTCGTCGCGGTCGCGCAGATCGCGTTCGCGGCGACGGAGATCGGCCTCCCACTGCTTGAGCATGTCCTCGTGGTCTTTGTCGTTCTTCTTCAACGAGGCGAGGAACTCGGGGTCGTCGTCGGGGGCCAGCGGGCGTCCGCCGGGGCGGTCGTCGGCCGGGTACCCGGTGCGGGCCCCGGCGGACGCGGCCCGCAGGAAGCCGCGCTGCTTGCCGGCGATCAGCCAGGCGATCGGGCCCAGCGGCGGGAAGAGCAGCACGATCAGCACCCAGACCACCTTGGGCAGGTGCTTCACCTCGTCCTCGGGGGTGGTCAGACAGTCCACGAACGCCCAGACCCAGAGCGCGAGCGGAAGGATGATGGTCAGAAGAATCCTCGGCACGGCTGGGATCTCCCCCCGGGCGACGACGGCGGCGGGCGCCTACCAGGGGCCCTTGACCGAGCCAGGTTATCGGGTGGCGGATACTGACAGGCATGGCATACGACGATCTCCGCTCGTTTCTCCGCGCCCTCGACCGCGAGGGTGACCTCAAGCGCATCAAGGCCGAGGTGGACCCGCACCTGGAGATCGGCGAGATCGTCGACCGGGTGCAGAAGGCCAAGGGCCCGGCGCTGCTCTTCGAGAACGTCAAGGGCTCGTCGATGCCGCTGGCGATGAACGTCTTCGGCACCGAGCGGCGGCTGGCCAAGGCGCTCGGCCTCAAGGGCCCGGACGACATCTCCGAGAAGATCGCCGGCCTGCTCAAGCCCGAGCTGCCGCAGGGCTTCACGGGCTTCCGGGACGCCTTCGGCAAGCTCGCCTCGATGGCGCACGTCCCGCCCCGGCACGTGAAGTCCGGCGACGCCCCCGTGCAGGAGGTCGTGCTCACCGGCGACGACGTCAACCTGGACGAGCTGCCCGCCCTCTTCACCTGGCCGCTGGACGGCGGCTCCTTCTTCAACCTGGGTCTGACCCACACCAAGGACCCGGACAGCGGCATCCGCAACCTGGGCCTCTACCGGCTCCAGCGGCACGACCGCCGCACCATCGGCATGCACTGGCAGATCCACAAGGACAGCCGCAACCACTACGCCGTCGCGGCCAGGCGCGGCGAGCGCCTCCCGGTCGCGATCGCCTTCGGCTGCCCGCCCGCCGTCACCTACGCGGCCACCGCGCCGCTGCCCGGGGACATCGACGAGTACCTCTTCGCCGGCTTCATCGCCGGGGAGCGGGTCCGGATGGTCGACTGCAAGACCGTGCCGCTCCAGGTCCCGGCCGACGCCGAGGTGGTCCTGGAGGGCTGGCTGGAGCCCGGCGAGATGCTGCCCGAGGGCCCGTTCGGCGACCACACCGGCTTCTACACCCCGCAGGAGCCGTTCCCGGCGCTGAAGATCGACTGCGTGACGATGCGCCGCCGGCCGATCCTCCAGTCCATCGTGGTCGGCCGCCCGCCGACGGAGGACGGCCCGCTGGGCAAGTTCACCGAGCGCTTCTTCCTGCCGCTGCTGAAGATCATCATCCCGGACATCGTCGACTACGACCTGCCCGAGGCCGGCGGCTTCCACAACTGCGTGATCGTCTCGATCGACAAGAAGTACCCCAAGCACGCCCAGAAGACGATGCACGCGATCTGGGGCGCGCACATGATGTCGCTGACCAAGCTGATCATCGTGGTGGACTCCGACTGCGACGTGCACGACTACCAGGAAGTCGCCTGGCGGGCCTTCGGCAACGTCGACTACAGCCGCGACCTCACCGTCGTCGAGGGCCCGGTCGACCACCTCGACCACGCCTCGTACCAGCAGTTCTGGGGCGGCAAGGCCGGCATCGACGCGACCCGCAAGCTGCCCGAGGAGGGCTACACCCGGGACGGCGGCTGGCCCGAGATGGTGTCCTCGGACCCGGCCACGGCCGCCCTGGTGTCGCGCCGCTGGAAGGAGTACGGACTGTGAGCACGGCCGCCGTCGAGACCCCCGGGCGCACGAAGGCCTTCCTGCGCCTGGTGATGATCGAGCACTCGGTCTTCGCCCTGCCGTTCGCCTACATCGCCGCGCTGACCGCGATGTTCCTCGCGGACAGGCGGGTGCACTGGGGCGAACTGTTCATCGTCACGGTCTGCATGGTCGGGCTGCGCACCTTCGCGATGGCCGCGAACCGGATCATCGACCGCGAGATCGACGCCCGGAACGCTCGGACCGCCACGCGTGAACTCGTCACCGGCGCGGTCTCGTTGAGGACCGCGTACGTCGGATCGGCCGTCGCGCTGGTGGTCTTCCTCGGCGCGGCCGCGATGCTCAACCCGCTCTGCCTGGCGCTCGCGCCGGTGGCCGTGGTGCCGATGGTCGTCTACCCGTACGGCAAGCGGTTCACCGACTTCCCGCAGGCGATCCTCGGCCTGGCCCAGGCGATGGGCCCGGTCGGCGCCTGGCTCGCGGTGACGGGCAGCTGGTCCTGGGACGCGGTGGTGCTGGGCGTGGCCGTCGGCATCTGGATCGGCGGGTTCGACCTGGTCTACGCCTGCCAGGACGTCGAGTCCGACCGCGAGCACGGAGTGCGCTCGGTGCCGGCGCGGTTCGGAGTGCCGGCGGCGATCCGGGGCGCGCGCGTGTGCCACGTCCTGACGACGCTCCTGCTGGGCTGGTTCGCGGTCCTGACGGACGCCGGGGTGGCGTTCTGGATCGGCCTGGCGGTCGTCGCGGGCGCGTTCGTCTACGAGCACACCATCGTGAAGCCGAACGACCTCTCGAAGCTCAACCGGGCGTTCTTCCAGACGAACGGCTTCGTGGGGATCTCGCTCTTCTTCTTCGCCCTGGTGGACCTGCTCGTCCGCGGGCTCGGGATCTGATCCCGGAAGCCGGTCGAACGAGCGGCCGGGGCGGCCGGCGGACGACCGTGCAGCCCCGGCCGCTCGGTCGTCCGGGGCGGCGCGCGTCCCGTCCGGGGCGGCCTCAGCCGTGCAGGAAGCCCTCCAGCGACACCGCGAGGGCCACCGGGGCCTCGTACATCGGGTAGTGCCCGCTGCCGGCGAGCTCCTCCAACTCGGCGTTGGGGTAGTGGCCGAGGAAGGTGCCGCGCATCACCTCGGCGGTGAGGGCGAGGTCGTGCTCGCCGACGATCACCTTCACCGGCACCGGGTTGCCGTCGATCCGGGGCCGCAGGTCGGCCGTCGTCCAGTCGCGGACGTAGCCGCCGAAGGCCTCGGGGGTGGACAGCCGCAGGGACTGGTCGACCATGCGGTCGAGCCAGACCCGGCCGGCCCGCCGGCCGGTCACCAGGTCCAGGATCGCGAAGCGCTTCTCCCGGTCCTCGGCGGCGCCGTGGAACAGCGCCTCGCCGGCCTCGTCCAGCTGGTACGGCCCGGCGGGCACCGGGGCCAGGCCGACGAGCTTGCGCACCCGCAGCGGCGCCTCGGCGAGCACCTGCTGGGCCGCCTTGCCGCCCATCGAGTGGCCGACCAGTGAGAAGCGGTCCCACCCGAGCTGGTCGGCCAGGGCGAGCGCATCGGCGGCGATCTCGGCGAGCGTGTACGCGCCGGGGACGTCCTTGCGCCGCCCGTAGCCGCGGTAGTCGAGGAAGGCGTAGCCGAACGCGTCGCCGTCGAGGTAGTCGAGGAACGGGCCCCAGCCCGCGCTGGTGCCGAACCAGTCGTGCAGGACCAGGACGTGGTGGTCGCCGGTGCCGACCAGGTGGTGAGGGATCGTCATGCCAACGGTCGTTCCCCGCGATCCGCCCGCCCGAACGGACGGTTCGCGGGGAGAGGGCGGCCCGCTACGCCTCGGTGACGAGGGCCTCGTACTGGGCCGCCGAGAGCAGGTCCTTCAGCTCGTCGGCCTTGGTCACGGTGAGCTCGATGATCCAGCCGTCGCCGTACGGGTCGCCGTTGAGCACCTCGGGTTCGTCGCTCAGGTCCGTGTTGATCGCGGCGACCGTCCCGGACAGCGGCGCGTAGAGCTCGCTCACCGACTTGACGGACTCCACCGTGCCGAAGGCCCGACCGGCTTCGAGCTTGTCGCCCACTGCGGGGAGTTCGACGAAGACGAGGTCGCCGAGCTGCTTCTGGGCGTAGTCGGTGATGCCGACGCGGACCCGGTCCTTCCCCACCGTCTCCACCCACTCGTGGTCGTTGGTGTACTTGAGGTTCGTCGGGATGGTGCTCATGGCGGCCTCCGGGGAGTCGGCATCGGAGCTGACGGGTCGACAGATCCGAGGAGGAGCCTGCTACAGCCGCCGCCCCTGCGCCGCCAAGCTCACCCGATCGGGTGAAATCAGGCGTCGCGCCGGGCGAAGGCCGGGGCGTGCTCGGGGAGCGGACCGAGGGCGATCGGGCGGGACGGCGCCCGCCGGAAGCAGGGGCGAAGCGGGCCGGCGGCACGGTGACCCCGGAAGGGGGCGCGACGACGGGTCGGCCGGCGCCCGTCAGCCCATCAGGAGCAGCCGGTCGCCGACCCGCAGGCGGCCAGGGGCGGCGACCTCGGCGAGGGCGTCGAGCAGGCCGTCGTGGGCGTGCACGACGGCCTTGAGGATCTCCGGCGCGTGCGGCAGCCCGGGCTGCGGGGCGCCGGTCATCGCGCAGCGCTCGCTGGACGCGACGAAGGAGAGCCGGGCGCTGTCGGGGGCCTCGCCGGACGCCTGGCGGCCGAGCCAGGCGTCCTCGACGAACGGCGGGGTGCCGGGCGGGGTGCGCAGCACGATGTTGGGGCGGAACCGGCGCTCGTCGACCACGGCGAACGGGACGGCTTCGCGGACCCAGTCCAGGGTGGCGGTGCTGAGCACGCTGACCGGCAGCCGGTCGAAGTGGGAGACGGCGTCCTCGCGGGCGAGTTCGACGTCCTCGCGCTGGAGGTAGGCGCGCAGGAAGGCGTTCGGCCGGTCGACCGGGCGGCCGAGCGGGTCGAACAGTTCGGGTCCGTCGATCCGGTGGCCGAGCCGGGCGGAGAGGCGGAGCAGTCCGTCCATCCGGCGGAAGCGGCGGGTGTTCTTGCCCGAGCCGAGCTTGCCGGCCGCGTCGCGGACGGCGTAGAGGCGGTCGCCGGCCAGGCCGCGCTCGTCCACCTCGACGGAGTCGAGCCGCTCGCCGCCGGCGGATTTCACGGGGTAGCGCCAGAGTCGCTCGATCACTCCGATGATCTCAGCCATGGCCGGAAAGCGTACTGGCGTTGACGGGGGATGGTCTAGACCAAGTACCGCAAGGGTTACCGCCCGGTCAGCCCAGCCGGGCCACCGCCCGCACCGGCGCGCCGTCCGCCGCGACCAGCCGCAGCGGGAACAGCGAGACCTCCACCGGCAGACCGGCCTCCTGGGCGGCCAACAGCGGCCGCAGGTCGGTCAGGTTCTCGGCGATCACCCCGCCGCCGGACGCCCCCAGCAGCACCCGGTGCGCGGCGAGCGAGGGCTCGTCGGCGGTGCCGTGGTCGTGCTCGTCGGTGAGGTCGGCGAGCAGGGCGGCCACCGCGGGATCGCCCGGGCCCGGGTCGGGGGTCGGGTCGACGCTGAGCGCGTCCACCCCGACCGTCCGCACCCCGGCGGCGACGATCGCCTCGGCGGCGGCCGGAGTCAGGCTCGGGTGGGCGAGGTAGGCGTCGGTGCCCCAGTGCCGGGCCCAGCCGGTGGCCAGCAGCAGGACGGTGCCCTCGGCGGCCCGCTCCAGTGCGGGCGCCAGCAGCTCGGGGGTGACGGCCGTCCGGGGCTCCAGCCCGCGCAGGTCGGCGACCACGGCCGGGCCGGTGAACCGCTCCAGCGGCAGCCCGTCCAGGGTCGGCCAGGTGACGTCCACGTGGTACGGCGCGTCCACGTGCGTCCCGGACTGCGAGCCGAGGTGCAGGGCCAGCACGTTCACCCCGGCGGTGGCCGTGGTGAGCGCGGGCTCCAGCAGGACGGCCGGATCGCCGGGGTAGACCGGCATCGCGGTGGTCACCTGATGGGTGAGGTCGACGAGGGTCGCTGCCATGCGCCCATCCTCCCAGCCCCCGCCCACCCCGTGGACCCCCGGTACCCGGCGCCACCCGGCCCGCCGCGAGGGCCCTGGTGGGCGGAGCGGACGGAGCCGGATAGAAATGCCCCATGGGAACTGCGAAACGTCAGCCGTGGGTGGTCGGGGTCTCGGGGGCGTCGGGAACGCCGTACGCGGCCTCGGTGATCCGCGCGCTGCTGGCCGCCGGCGAGGCGGTGGACCTGATCGTCAGCCGCGCCGCCCGGCTCACCATCCTGGACGAGACCGGCATCTCCTTCCGGGACGCCCACTGGCGCGCCGACCTCGCCGCCTGGCTCGGGAGCGACCGGGGGCTGGACGACGTCCGCTACTGGCCCGCCGGGGACTTCGCGGCCGGCCCGTCCAGCGGCTCGTACCCGGCCAAGGGCATGCTCGTGGTGCCCGCGACCACCGGCGCGGTGGCCGGGATCGCGCTCGGCCTGAGCAAGGACCTGCTGCAGCGCGTCGCCAGCGTCACCCTCAAGGAGCGCCGTCCGCTCGTCGTCTGCGTGCGCGAGACACCACTCAACGGGGTGACGTTGAAGCACTTGGTGGAGCTCGACGCACAGGGGGCGGTCGTGCTGCCCGCCGCACCCGGTTTCTACGCCGGCGGCTCCACCGTGCGCGAACTCGTGGATTTCGTGGCCGGACGGGTGCTGGACGCCGTCGACGTGCCGCATTCCCTGTACCTGCGCTGGGAAGGGGAGTTGGGGGCGGCCGCCCGCAAGACGGCCGACGGCGAGGGCACTGCGGCTGAGGGGGAGTAAGGAGACCGAGGGCGGGAGAGTATGTTCTCTGCGATATCCGGGTCTTTCGGCGCGAGGCGCCTTTGAATCCGGATAATGATCTGTGGGTCTGGAGAGGTTCGGAAGGACGCGGACGGTATATGGACACGGTGGACAGACAGCTCATCCAGGCGCTCCGGGAGAACGGCCGCGCGTCCTACGCCGAGTTGGGCCGCCTGGTCGGGCTCTCCGGCCCGAGCGTCACGGACCGGATCAACCGCCTGGAGCAGGCCGGGGTCATCACCGGCTACCGGGCGACGGTCAACCCGGCCTCGCTCGGCTTCGGTGTCACGGCCCTGATCGGCCTTCAACTCACCGACGCGGCGGACCACGAGGACGTCGCGTTCCGGCTGAAGGACCTCAACGAGGTCGAGGACTGCTGGTTCATCGCCGGCGACGACTCCTACATGCTCAAGGTCAGGGTGGCCGACGTGGCCGGCCTGGAATCGGTGGTCAAGCGGATCTCGGGCACGAAGGGCGTGGCCAGGACCCGCACCACCGTCGTACTCTCCACGAAGTGGGAGAACCGGGTGAGTGAACTTCCTCCTGTAGGAGAGTGACGCATGGCACTGGTCGGACTGGAGGAGCTGCGCGCGGCTCGGCAGCGGATCGCGGGGGTCGCCGTGCGCACCCCGCTGGTTCCCGCCCCCTGGGCGGCCGAGGGGGAGCGGCGGCTCTGGCTGAAGCCCGAGAACCTCCAGCCGACCGGGGCCTTCAAGACCCGCGGCGCCTACAACCGGCTCGCCGCGCTCACCGAGGACGAGCGTGCCCGGGGCGTGGTCGCCCAGTCCAGCGGCAACCACGCGCAGGCGGTGGCGTACGCGGCCAGGACGCTCGGCATCAAGGCCGTGATCGTGATGCCGGACGCCTCGCCCGCGGTGAAGGTCGAGGCCACCCGCTCGTTCGGCGCCGAGGTGATCCTGGTCGCGCCGCAGGAGCGGGACACCCTGCCCGCCGAGCTGGCCGAGCGGCACGGCTACGTCTGGGTCCCCCCGTACGACGACCCGTTCATCATCGCGGGGCAGGGCACGGTCGGCCTGGAGATCGCCGAGGACGCCCCCGCCGAGCTGGACACCGTCCTGGTGCCGGTCAGCGGCGGCGGCCTGATCGGCGGCACGGCGGCCGCGCTCAAGCTCACCCGCCCCGGCATCCGGGTGATCGGCGTGGAGCCCGAACTGGCCGCCGACGCCCGGGCCAGCCTGCGGGCCGGCCGCCTGGTCGAGTGGCCGGTCGCCGACACCTACCGGACCATCGCGGACGGGCTGCGCACCCCGTCGCTCGGCGTGCTGCCGTTCGAGCACGTCACCGCCTACGTGGACGACATCGTCACCGTCACCGAGGACGAGATCCGGGCCACCGTGGCCGTGCTGGCCCGCCGCGGCCGGCTGGTCGCCGAGCCCTCCGGGGCGGTCGCCCCGGCCGCCTACTTCCACCGCGCCGCCGAGACCGGGGGCCAGGTGGTGGCGGCCGTGGTCAGCGGCGGCAACGTCGACCCGACACTGCTCGCCGAGCTGCTCCGGGCATAGGCGTAACCTCGTTCCGGCAAGGAAACGAATGTCGGAGGAGGCGGGGCACCGCATGGACGCAGGGCTCAAGCGCGAGCTGGAGGCGAAGGTCTACGCGGGTGAGCGGCTGACCCGCGAGGACGGGATCGCGCTCTACGAGAGCGACGACCTGGCCTGGCTGGGCGGGCTGGCCCACCACGTGCGGACGAGGAAGAACGGCGACGTCGTCCACTTCAACGTCAACCGCCACCTCAACATGACCAACGTGTGCAACGCGTCCTGCGCGTACTGCTCGTTCCAGCGCAAGCCGGGCGAGAAGGACGCGTACACGATGCGCATCGAGGAGGCCGTCCGCCTCGCCAAGGCGATGGAGAGCGAGTCCCTCACCGAGCTGCACATCGTGAACGGCCTGCACCCGACCCTGCCGTGGCGCTACTACCCGCGCTCGCTGCGGGAGCTGAAGGCGGCACTGCCGAACGTCTCGCTGAAGGCCTTCACCGCCACCGAGATCCACTGGTTCGAGAAGATCAGCGGCCTGTCCGCCGACGAGATCATGGACGAGCTGATCGACGCCGGCCTGGAGTCGCTGACCGGCGGCGGCGCGGAGATCTTCGACTGGGAGGTCCGCCAGCACATCGTCGACCACGACACCCACTGGGAGGACTGGTCGCGGATCCACCGCCTCGCGCACAGCAAGGGCCTCAAGACGCCCGCCACCATGCTGTACGGCCACATCGAGGAGCCCCGCCACCGGGTGGACCACGTGCTGCGGCTGCGCGAGCTCCAGGACGAGACCGGCGGCTTCCAGGTCTTCATCCCGCTGCGCTACCAGCACGACTTCCACGACTCCAAGGACGGCGTCGTGCGCAACAGGCTGATGGCCCGTACCGAGATGGCCACCGGCGCCGAGGCGCTGAAGACCTTCGCGGTCTCCCGGCTGCTCTTCGACAACGTCCCGCACGTCAAGGTCTTCTGGGTGATGCACGGCGTCACCACCGCCCAGCTGGCGCTCAGCCACGGCGCGGACGACATGGACGGCTCGGTGGTCGAGTACAAGATCACCCACGACGCGGACAACTTCGGCACCCCGAACAAGCTCGGCCGTGACGACCTGCTCGGGCTGATCCGCGACGCCGGCTTCCGCCCGGTGGAGCGCAACACCCGCTACGAGGTCATCCGTGAGTACGACGGCCCGGACCCGATGCGCCGTGAGTCCCCGCAGGCGATGCGCCTCTGACCCGTCCACCCGCGCGGATCCACCCGCCGCCCCGGCCGATCGAAGGCCGGGGCGGCGGTTGTCTTCACGGCCTCCGCACGGGGCCCGGGTTTACCAACGGGTGCGGCGTTTGGCAGGATCGAAGGCATGTCCGGTTCTGATCGTGCCACCGCGTACCCGCCGCACCAGCCGTCGCAGGAGCCGGTCGACCTGATGCCACACCAGCAGGACGAGGGCTTCCAGCCGTACCGGCAGCCGGTCCGGCAAGAGGACCACGGCCAGTACCAGCCGTACGGCCAGGCGTCCGACGGGTACTACGAGACGTACGACCAGTCGTACCCGCAGTACCAGCCGTACCAGGCCGAGCCCGTCACCGAGCCGCTCTCCGAGTCCGTCTACTACGAGGCGGAGCCCGCTGCCGCGCCCGTCCACCAGGAGCCCGTCGCCTACGAGCCGCTCGCCTACGAGCCCGTCCACCACGAGCCCGTCGGCTACGAGCCGCTCGCCTACGAGCCCGAGCCCGTCGCGCCCGCGCCGGGTGCCCGGGCGGCCGCCCGGGGACGGCGGCGCAAGGCCAAGCAGAAACGTCACGGCAAGGCCATGATGGCCGGCACCGCGCTGCTGGTCGCCGCCACCGCCGGCTGGTACGCCGTCGGCCAGGACGACGCCAAGCCCGGCATCGCCGCCGCCGACGGCCCAGGACCGGAGGGCGTCAGCAAGCCCGACCAGCCCGCCCCGGCCCCCGCGGCCGCCCAGGCCGCCTCCAACCGGCAGGCCGCCGCCCCGGCCGCGGACCGCAGCCAGACCCGCGCGGACGGCTCGGTCGCCGCGATACCCGGCCTCGGCGCGACCTTCACCGCGAAGATCCCCGCCGAGACCACCCAGGTCGTGGTCGCCTCCGGCCAGGACAAGAACACCGACAAGAACACCGTCACCCTCTGGACCCGCACCCCCGAGGGCCGCTGGCTGGCCGGCGAGACCTGGCAGGGCCACAACGGCAAGAACGGCTGGACCACCGACCACAACGAGGGCGACCTGCGCAGCCCGATCGGAGTCTTCGGCCTCACCGACGCGGGCGGCCGCAAGGCGGACCCGGGCAGCAGGCTCCCGTACGACAAGGACCCGAGCTTCGTGGTCTCCGGCACGGGCTTCTTCGGAGACCAGCTGGAGGGCTCCTTCGACTACGTGGTCGCGATCAACTACAACCGCGTCGCCGGCAAGTCCCCGCTCGACCCGCGCCGCCCGATGGGCCCCAAGAAGGGCGGCGGCATCTGGCTCCACGTGGACCACGACGGCCCGACCCACGGCTGCGTGTCGATCCCCGAGGACAAGATGGCCCAGTTGATCCGCACCCTGGACCCGGCGGCCCACCCGGTCATCGTGATGGGCGACGCACCCACTCTGGCCGCCTGACCTCGGCGTACGCGGAACCCGGGCGCCGCAAGGGCCCTTGTCGACCTCCTACAGATCGAGAGGGCGGATCCTGTCACCGGTCATGCCATGCTGACCAGCGGGTAACCCGGTTCCATGGCAGTATGAGCGGTTCGCGCATTGTGGCACTCGGCCACTACCAGCCCCCCAAGGTCCTCACCAACGACGACCTGGCGGCGCTGGTCGACACGGACGACGAGTGGATCCGCACCCGCGTGGGCATCCGCACCCGGCACGTCGCCGAGGACGAGACCCTGGTCGACCTCGCCACCGAGGCCGCCCAGAAGGCGCTCGCCAACAGCGGCCGGACGGCGGCCGAGATCGACCTCGTCGTGGTCGCCACCTGCACCGCGATCGAGCGCAGCCCCAACACCGCCGCGGCCGTCGCCGCCCGGCTGGGCGTGCGCTCGCCCGCCGCGTACGACATCAACACGGTCTGCTCCGGCTTCTCGTACGCCCTGGCCACCGCCGACCACGCGATCCGGGCCGGCGCGGCCCGCCGCGCCGTGGTGATCGGCGCCGAACGGATGTCCGACACCCTCGACTGGACCGACCGCTCCACCTGCGTGATCTTCGGCGACGGCGCGGGCGCCGCGGTGGTCGAGGCCCAGGAGGACGGTGCCGAGCCCGGCATCGGACCGGTGATCTGGGGCTCGGAGCCGGAGCGGGGCGACGCCGTGGTGATCACCGGCTGGGACCCGGTGATCAGCCAGCAGGGCCAGTCGGTCTTCCGCTGGGCCACCACCCAGCTCGCCCCGCTGGCCCGCCAGGCCTGCGAGCGGGCCGGGATCGACCCGTCCGAGCTGAAGGGCTTCGTCCCGCACCAGGCCAACCTGCGGATCATCGACGCGATCGCCGGCAAGCTGGGCCTCGGCGAGGACGCGGTGGTGGCCCGGGACGTGGTCCACTCCGGCAACACCTCGGCCGCCTCGATCCCGCTCGCCTTCTCCAAGCTGGTCGAGCGCGGCGAGCTCTCGCCCGGCGACCCGGTCCTGCTCTTCGGCTTCGGCGG
This sequence comes from Kitasatospora sp. NPDC032121, assembly GCF_055580145.1. NCBI lineage: Bacteria > Bacillati > Actinomycetota > Actinomycetes > Kitasatosporales > Streptomycetaceae > Kitasatospora > Kitasatospora sp. NPDC032121. Next base: position 812,427 of record NZ_JBVILX010000002.1, read on the forward strand.
CGGCCTGGCCTACGCCGGCCAGGTGGTGCGCTGCCCCTGACGCCACGGCCCCGGGCGGCCCCGTGAGGCCGCCCGGATGCGCCGGCGGCGCCGTCCGGACCCGAACACGCCGTGGGCGGGCACCCTGTCGCGGGTGCCCGCCCACCGGCATGTCTGGCGCGCGTGCGGTACGTCGGCGGACCTCCCCCGAGGACACGGCCGTCGTCCGCCGTACCCCGGACAGGAGGCCGGGGCTGCGCGCGGAGTGGATGGTGGATCGGAGGAGGGTCCTACTTGGGCGCCTTCTTGCCGGTGACGCCCAGGTACACCAGGGGAGCGAGGTTGGGCTTGAGATCCTTGACCTTGACGCCCCAGGAGGTGAAGGCCTTCTGGTGCTCGGCCGCCGAGGCGAGCAGCGAGACCAGGGCCCCGGCCACGGCGTTCGGGTCGAGCGACTTGTCGGCCTGGCCCTTCGCCTGGAGTTCCCTGACGGCCTCGGCGAGCGGCTTGGCGACCGCGTTGAGGACCGTCATGCGGATCTTGAAGAACCGCTTGTCCCCTTCGGCGGCACCGAGCGTGACCACTCGGAGAATGGCGTCGTTCTTGCGCCAGAAGGCGAGGAATCCGTCGACCAGTTCTTCCGAAGTGGTCGGTCCGGACTTCCCTGCCCAGGACTTTCCGGCCACCAGCTCTTTGAGCTGGTCGGCGTCCTTGGCCATTTCCTCGGCGATTTCGAGGACAGCGCCCTCGACATCCGGGAAGTACTGGTAGAAGGTCGCGGGGGAGGTACCCGCCATACGGGCGACGTCGATGACCTTGACGTCCCGATAGGGCGACGTGCTGAGCATCTCGCGGAGGCAATCGAGCAGCTTCTGCCGCGTCTCCTGTCCGCGTCGCCCGGCGACGCGACCGTCGACGGTGCGAACTTGTCCTGTCATGCCGTCAGCTTACCGTGGCAAGATCTTGGCGCGATTCGGTGATGCGACTATTACTCCGCACGGGGGGTCGGTTATAGCGTCATGAACCGCTTCGGACGGATATTCACCGGGCCTCGAAGCCCCTGTTGAAGCCCCCCCGTGTGCTTTTGACCTCACAGCGTGACGGCGAGTCCGCTGAGGGGTGGTCGGGTGACAGAGCGTGACGATGGCCGAGGATCGCGGTGTCGTCCGGAAGTGGACGGTCCGCGGCTCCGCGCGCAAGCCGCCCCGGAGCGGGCGTCAGGATCCGGCCGTTCCGTCCTCGCTGGTCAGGGGCCTGTCCGGGGCGCCGTCCGGGCCCGAACGGCGCGTTCCGGCGGATGGGGGAGGTTGGATATGCGTGGGGCGGCATTGGAGAATCGGGTCCGGCACCACGCGGCGGGTGCGGACAACGGGGAGGTGGCAGCGGAGTGGACCAGCTGACGGCGCACGATCCGAGGCGGATCGGGCCCTTCGAGGTGCTGGGGCGGCTCGGCGCGGGTGGGATGGGGCTGGTCTACCTGGCGCGTTCCGCGTCGGGGCGGCGGGTCGCCATCAAGACCGTGCGGGGTGAGCTGGCCGAGGACGAGCTGTTCCGGGTCCGCTTCGCCCGTGAGATCGAGGCGGCCAAGACGGTCGGCGGCTTCTACACCGCGGCCGTGGTGGACGCCGACGCGGACGCCCGGGTGCCCTGGCTGGCCACCGCGTACATCCCGGCCCCCTCGCTGGAGGACCTGGTCGAGGAGTGCGGCCCGCTGCCGGTGGAGGCCACCCGCTGGCTGGTCGCCGGCATCGCGGAGGCCCTCCAGTCCATCCACGCGGCCGGGCTGATCCACCGCGACCTCAAGCCCTCCAACGTCCTGGTGGTCGAGGACGGCCCGAAGGTGATCGACTTCGGCATCGCCGCCGGCGTGTCCAGCACCCGGCTCACCATGACCAACGTCGCGGTCGGCACGCCCGCCTACATGTCCCCCGAGCAGGCCAGGGACAGCCGGACCGTCCGGGGCGCCAGCGACGTCTTCTCGCTGGGCTCGCTGATGGTCTTCTGCGCCACCGGGCACCCGCCCTACCGGGGCACCAACCCGGTCGAGACGGTGTTCCAGCTGCTGCGCGAGGAACCGGACCTGACCGGCATGCCGCCCGAGCTGATGGACCTGGTCCGCGCGTGCATGCAGCAGGCCCCCGAGCGCCGGCCCACGCCGGCGCAGATCCAGACCGAGCTGGCCCCGCACCTCTTCTCCCGGGACGACGCCTCCGGCGAGGCCGGGGACTGGCTGCCGGTCGACGCGCTGGAGCTGATCGAGCGCAAGCGGGGCCGCCGCCCGGCCGCCCCGCCGCCGCGCCCGCCGGCCGCGCCGCCCCAGCCGCCCCCGCACCCGCAGGTGCCGCCCCCGCACCTCCCGCCGCAGCACCCGGCACCGGCCGACCCGCGCACCAACCCGGGCGGGCGGCACGCGCAGCCGCCGGCCGGGCCGGTGCACAGCCTGCCGCGGCCGGGCCAGGCCTCCGAGGCCGAGATCCCGACCGCGAAGGTCGCCTACCCGAACCGGCACCGGGCGCCGACCGGCGGCTCCGTCGAGGTGCAGCTGTCCGGCGCCTCGGTGCGGATAGGTCCGGGGCCCCGGGCCGAGTACGAGCAGCCGGGCCCGAACACCGCCCCGGCCACGACGGACTGGGTCCGCCGGGCCCCCACCCCGCCGCCCCCGCCGGTCGCCCGCTGGCGTCCCTGGCGGTTCCGGATGTCCAACGACGTCTGGGGCACCCCGGTGGTCGCCGACGGCACGCTCTTCGTCTCCAGCTTCGAGGTGCACGCGCTGGACGTCGCCTCCGGCGAGCGCCGCTACAAGACGCGGGACGTCGCCTGGGCGCTCGCGGTGGACGCCGGCCGGGTGCACGCCGCGGACGGCCCGCACCTGTACACGGTGGACGCCGCGGACGGCACCGAGCGCTGGCGCACCTCGCTGGACGGCTGGGTGTACTCGCTCTCCGCCGCCGAGGGCGTGCTCTGCTGCGGGATCAGGGGCGGCGGCGTCCAGCTCCGCTCGGCCGCCAACGGCGCCGAGCTGTGGCGCGCCGACGACGCCCAGCAGGACTACGAGAACCCCCAGTCCGGACCGGTCCTGGTGGGCGGCGCCGCCTACTACTACGGCGGCGGGCGGCTGCGCTGCGTCGACCCGCGGGGCGCGGGCCTGCGCTGGTCCTTCCAGGTCGGCGAGGACGTGCCCTCGCACCCGGTCGAGCGCGGCGGCGTGCTGTATGTGTCGGCCGGCACCCGGGTGTACGCGCTGGACGCGGCCAGCGGGGCCGAGCGCTGGCGCTTCGAGGCCCCGGTGGTGCTGTTCACCCCGCCCGCCCTGGACGCCGACGCGGTCTACGTGGCCGACTACCTGGGCACGGTCTACGCGCTGGACGCGGCCACCGGCCTGGACCGCTGGCGCGGGGTCACCGGCCGCCGCCAGGGCGCCGACCCGGTGGTGGTCTCGGACGGCATGGTGCTGGTCGGCAACGGCGAGGTGCTGTACGCCTTCGAGGCGGCCACCGGCCGTGAGCGCTGGCGCTACACCGCCCGCGGCGAGATCGTCGGCTCCCCGGCGGTGGCCGACGGCCTGGTCCACCTGGGCAGCCGGGACCATTCGCTGCACACCCTGGACCTGGCGAGCGGTCAGCTGCGCTGGGAGCTCGGTACCAAGGGCGAGCTCACCGGCTCGCCGGTGGCGGTCGGCGGCCGGGTCTTCGTCGGCTCCAAGGACCGCTGCGTGTACGCGCTGGACGCCTTCTACGGAACGGCGGTGCCCGCCCGCTGAAGCGCGGGCGGACACCGCCGGTCGGCCGGGTCGGGCCGGATCAGGCCTTGCGGGCCCCGGGGTGGCGGCTGCACCAGCCGTCCCACGCGGAGGAGACCATCTCCGTCACGTCGTGACGGGCGGTCCAGCCCAGCTCCCGGTGGATCAGGTCGGCGGAGGCCACCACCCGGGCCGGGTCGCCGGGGCGGCGCGGGGTCACCTCGGCGGTGGTGTCGTAGCCGGTGACCTTGCCGATCACCGCCAGCATCTCCTTGACGCTGACGCCCTCGCCGCGGCCGATGTTCAGCACCAGGGAGGTCGCGCCGGCCGGGTCGGCGGCCATCCGCTTGGCGGCCGCCACGTGCGCCGAGGCGATGTCGGAGACGTGGATGAAGTCGCGGACGCAGGTGCCGTCCGGGGTCTGGTAGTCGTCGCCGAAGATCCGCGGGGCCTCGCCGGCGGTGAGCCGCTCGAAGACCATCGGGATCAGGTTGAACACCCCGGCGTCGGAGAGCTCGGGGGAGGCGGCGCCGGCCACGTTGAAGTAGCGCAGGGCCACGGTGGACATGCCGTGGGCCTTGCCGGCCGCGGCGACCAGCCACTCGCCGGCCAGCTTGGTCTCGCCGTACGGGCTCATCGGGGCGCAGGGCGTGGACTCGGTGACCAGGTCGACGTCCGGCATGCCGTAGACCGCGGCGGAGGAGGAGAAGAGGAAACGCTTCACCCCGCCCTCGGCGGCGGCCTCCAGGACGGTCTGGAGGCCGATCATGTTCTCGCGGTAGTACAGGAACGGCTGCTCGACGGACTCGCCGACCTGCTTCTTGGCGGCGAAGTGCAGGATGCCCTCGACGCCGTGCTCGCGGATCGCGGCTTCCAGGGCGGCGCGGTCCAGGGTGGAGCCCTCGATCAGGGGGACGCCGGCCGGGAGCCGGGAGGCGTCGCCGGTGCTGAGGTCGTCCAGGACGGCGACGCGCTCCCCGGCGTCGAGCAGCTGTCGGACGACGTGTCCGCCGATGTATCCGGCACCGCCGGTGATCAACCAAGTCATGGCCCGAATCCTAGGCGCTCGGATTCGATCGCCACGTTCGGGCGAGTCGGGACAACAAAGCGGACAAAACGGTGAAAAGCTGACAAGGATTTCCGTGCGTTCATGACTGCGCCCGCTCGGCGCGGTGACGAATCGGAGGCAGCCAGGTGCGCCGTCACAAGGAACACGCCAGCCCCCTGCCCGCCGGACCGCGGCCGATCGGGCCGTGGGCGCGGGGCCGGCGGCTGCCGGGAGTCGTCGCGATGGCGCTGGTGGCCGTGCTGGCGCCGGCCGGGTGCAGCAGCGGCTCGTCCTCCTCGTCCACCCTCGCCGCCACCGCCTCGCCCCCGGCCACCGCCTCGCCCCCGGCCGCCTCGACGAACGGCGCGACCCAGTTGCAGGAGGCCTACCAGGCGGTGATCGCCAACGTGCTGCCCTCCGTGGTGCAGATCACCACCGGCGACAGCCTCGGGTCCGGGATCGTCTACGACGACAAGGGCGACATCGTCACCAACGCCCACGTGGTCGGCACCGCGACCGGCTTCACGGTGACGCTCGCCAACAGCACCACGGCGCTGGACGCCGGCCTGGTCGCCAGCTACCCCGACTCCGACCTCGCGGTGATCCGGCTGAAGAACCCGCCGAGCGGTCTCAAACCGGCCAGCTTCGGCGATTCGAGCAAGGTCCAGATCGGCCAGATCACCCTCGCCATGGGCAGCCCGCTGGGCCTGTCCGGCAGCGTCACCCAGGGCATCGTCTCGGCCATCGGGCGGACCGTCTCCGAGCCCCAGGCGCCGGGGTCGCCGGGCGCCACGATCAGCAACATGGTGCAGACCTCGGCGGCGATCAACCCGGGCAACAGCGGTGGCGCGCTGGCCGACCTGGACAGCAAGGTGATCGGGATCAACACGCTCGCCGCGACCGAGCCGCAGACCAACGGCGCGGCCGCCCCCGGCATCGGCTTCGCCATCCCGGCGAGCACCATCACCAACATCGCCGACCAGCTGATCAAGCAGGGCAAGGTCACCAACTCCGGCCGGGCCGCGCTCGGCATCACCGCCCGGACCAGCTTCAACCAGCAGTTCCAGCCCACCGGTGCGGTCATCGTGGCGGTCACCCCGGGCGGGGCGGCCGCCTCGGCGGGGCTCCAGGTCGGGGACGTCATCACCAAGATCGGCGACACCCCGGTGGACTCGCTGAACGCGCTCACCACCGCGCTCGCCGCGCTCAGCCCGGGCAGCAAGACCACCGTCACGTACACCAGGAACGGCGAGACCAGGACCGCCGCCGTCACCCTCGGCGAACTGGCACTCGCCCGGACCTCGCCCTGAGCCCCGGTACGGGGACGCCGGGCCGCACGCCGCGCAAGGGTTCAGCGGGCCGGGTGCCGTACCGGACCGGCGCCGGGACCCCGTCTCTGCCACGACGGGGTCCCGGCGCCTTGCCGTGTTCCGGGGCAGGGGTGGTCAGCGGCGGGCGGTGCGGGTGCGCCAGGGCAGCTCGACGGTGACGGTGGTCGGCCCGCCCTCGGGGCTCTCCACCAGGAAGACCCCGTCCACCGCGCGGATCCGCTCGGCCAGTCCGGCCAGTCCACTGCCCGGGTAGGGGGCCGCGCCGCCCTTGCCGTCGTCCTGGACCAGCACCATCAGCTGGTCGTCCGAGCGCCAGACCTCGACCGACGCGGAGCGGGCGCCGGCGTGCTTGGAGACGTTGGTCAGCAGCTCGCTGACGGTGAAGTAGGCGATGCCCTCGACCGCCGAGTCCGGGCGCTCGGGCTGCCCGTCCGCGCCGGCCAGGTCGACGTTCACCCGGACCCCGCCGGGGACGGTGCAGCGGGCGGCGACCGAGGAGAGCGCGGCGTCCAGGCCGCGGTCGGTGAGCACCGCCGGGTGGATGCCGCGGGCCAGGTCGCGCAGCTCCTGGAGGGCCAGCTTCACCTCGCCGTGGGCGTTGTCGACCATCCTGGTGGCGGCCGCCATGTCGTCCTCGCTCTCCACCTCGCGCAGCCGCTCCTTGGCCATGCCGAGGTCCATCGCCAGCGCGACCAGCCGGGCCTGGGCGCCGTCGTGCAGGTCGCGCTCGATCCGGCGCAGGTCGGCGGCGGCGGTGTCGACCACGGTGCCGCGGTCGTCCTCCAGCTCGCGCACCCGCTCGGCCAGGGCGCCCGGGAAGAGCAGCGACTCGATCAGGATGCGGTCGACCGCCGCCAGCCCGCGGACCACCCAGGGCAGCACCGGCCAGAGCGCGATCACCGCGACCAGGGTCAGCGCGAAGCTGAGCACGCCCCACGGCAGCATCAGCACGTTGTAGAGCGCCGAGCGCCAGTTCAGCAGGTCGGTGAGCTGGGCGATGGTGTAGCCGACCATCCCCGGGCGGCGCGGCTTGACCGGCTCCGGCTCGTCGATCCCGGAGCCGTACGCCACCCGGGCCCGCTGCCGGCCCAGCGCGCCCAGGGAGCGGGAGACGGCCAGGCCGCCGGCCAGCAGCGGCAGGCCGATCACGGTGATCGACAGCCCCAGGCCGACCGACAGAGTGGTCACCGCCAGCACGAAGCCGAAGATGCCGAGCGGCAGGTTGAGCAGCAGCCGGCCGACCTGGTGCCACATCCTCGTGCCGTACAGCGGCGGACGCTCCATCCGAGCGTCCTGCTCCTTGATGGCGTCCACGGCGCGGTGCAGCGGCTTCATCCGGATCTACCGTCCCTCTTCGTCGTGCGGGTGGACCAAGCTTCCCGAACGCCGGGCGGTGCAGGCCATGGGGGTGATACATCTTCCCGGCCGGGGGTTAACCCCACCCCGGGCGGGGGTGCCGGAGGTCCGCCGGGGTGTCCAGCGGCCGTCTTGCCAAGCGGGCAGGGTTCGGGCGGAGCGCGGCGGTCCCCTTAGACTCACGCTTTGGCCATGGTTGGGTCCGTGAGAGCAAACGTCGTAGAACTGTCCTGAGGGCGGATTCACGGCCGAGGTGGAGGCGAAGGCATGGAGGGGAAGCACGCGGCTGCCGTCGCGGCCGACCCGGCGGTCGGCAGCGGCTACTTCGACGCGTACGCCGCGATGGGCCTGCTGGCCGTCGTCGGGGTGCTCTTCGTCGCCGTGGCGTTCACCGCCAACCGGCTGCTGCGGCCCGTGGTGTACTCGCCCGAGAAGCTCCTCGCCTACGAGTGCGGGGTGGACCCGGTGGGCGAGGACTGGGCGCACACCCAGATCCGCTACTACGTGTACGCCTTCCTGTACGTGATCTTCGCGGTGGACGCGATCTACCTGTTCCCCTGGGCGACCGTCTTCGCCTCCGCCGGGTACGGCGCCGGAACGCTGATCGAGATGTTCCTGTTCATCGGGTTCCTCGCGGTCGGGCTGCTGTACGCCTGGAAGAAGGGTGTTCTGGAATGGACGTGACGCACTCCCACTCCCACGGCGGCGCGCAGGGCGGTCCCGTCCCGCTCGGTCTGCCGGACCCGGCGCGCCCCGGCGCCGTCGAGCGCCGCGGCATAGGCCCGCTGGCCCGGCTGGCGCCGGACCCGGTCAAGGTGGTGCTCAACTGGGGGCGCCGCTACAGCCTCTGGTGCTTCAACTTCGGGCTGGCCTGCTGCGCGATCGAGTTCATCGCCGCGTCCATGGCCAAGCACGACTTCATCCGGATGGGTGTCATCCCGTTCGCACCCGGCCCCCGTCAGGCTGATCTGATGATCGTCTCCGGGACCGTCACCGACAAGATGGCGCCCGCCGTCAAGCGCCTCTACGAGCAGATGCCCGAGCCGAAGTACGTCATCTCCTTCGGCGCCTGCTCCAACTCCGGCGGCCCCTACTGGGACTCTTACTCGGTCACCAAGGGCGTGGACCAGATCATCCCCGTGGACGTCTACGTGCCCGGCTGCCCGCCGCGGCCGGAGGCGCTGCTCCAGGGCATCCTCAAGCTCCAGGAGAAGATCGCCGCCGAGTCCCTGCCGGACCGCTACACCACGCCCGCGGCGGCGCTGCGCCGCCCGCTGGTGGCCGGGCCGCAGGCCGGTTCCGGGGCCGGCACTGCGACCGCGGGAGCCGGCCCTTCGACCGAGGGAGGGGCCTCGTGACTTCCGCCGAGCAGTACGCGGCGTCGGTCGGGGAGTGGGCGACCGGCGCCGAGGCGTACGGGCTGACCACCGTCGACGTCCCGGCCGAGCACTGGATCGAGGCGCTCACCAACGCCCGCGACGTCCTGGGCCTGGGCTTCTTCGACTGGCTGAGCGCCGTCGACGAGCTCGCCGACGGCTTCTCCGTGGTCGCGCACCTGGCCGCCGTCGAGGCTCCGGGCGTGCGGCACCTCGCGCTGCGCACCCGGCTGCCGCGCGACGGGGCGGCGCTGCCGACCGCCGTCGGGGTGTACGCGGGTGCCGCCTGGCACGAGCGCGAGACCCACGAGATGTTCGGCATCGACTTCCCCGGGCACCCCCACCTGGTCACCCTGCTGCTGCCGGACGGCTTCGAGGGGCACCCGCTGCGCAAGGAGTTCGTGCTCGCGGCCCGGGTCGCCAAGGACTGGCCGGGCGCCAAGGAGCCGGGCGAGTCCGACCACGGCGGCGGGCCGGCCCGGCGCAAGATGCAGCCGGCCGGTGTGCCGGACCCGAACGAGTGGGGGCCGCTCAAGGGCACCCTGCCGCCGGTCGCCGAGCGGCCCGCGCGCGGTGCGCGGGCGGCGGGTGCGGCGGCGCGGACGCCCCGGGCGGCCGCCGGTGCCGGTGCCGCCGGTGCCGCCGCCGAGGGCGGCGCTCCGGTGCGGGCGGACCGGCCGCGGCGGACCAGGTCGGTGTCGGAGGGGTCGGCGAGCCAGGCGGCCGCCGAGGCCCCCGCGGCGGTTCCGGCCGAGGGCGGCGCTCCGGTGCGGGCGGACCGGCCGCGGCGGACCAGGTCGGCCTCCGAGGGATCGGCCGGCCAGGCGGCGGGCCAAGGGGCCGACCAGCCGGCCGCCGAGCCGGCCGCCGAGCCGGCCGCCGAGCCGGCCGCCGAGCCGGCCGCCGAGCCGACGGCCGGGCCCGCGGCTCCGGTACGGCCCCGGCCCTCCGACGCGCCCCGGTCCGCGGACGCGCCCTGGCACAACCCGGTGCCCGCCCACGACGAGAAGCCGTCGGACGGGAAGCCCTCCGAGGAGAAGCCGTCGGGCGAGCCGGCCGGGCAGCAGGACGAGACCTCGGCCGGAGCGGCCGACCAGGACGGAGACGGCGCGTGAACCTGCTCGACACGGTGCTGCGCTGCGTCGCCACCCTCGTCGTCTTCCTGGTGTTCCCGCTGGTCATCGGCCAGACCGAGCACAAGGTCATGGCGCACATGCAGGGCCGGCTCGGCCCGATGTACGCGGGCGGCTTCCACGGCTGGGCGCAGCTCGTCGCGGACGGCGTGAAGTTCGCGCAGAAGGAGGACATCGTCCCGGCCGGGGCGGACCGCCGGATCTTCCAGCTGGCGCCCGCCGTCTCGCTGCTGCCGTACCTCTTCGTGCTGCTGGCGATCCCGGTCGGCCCGGACGGCTTCGTCGGCCAGGCGGTCGACGCCGGCCTGTTCTTCGTGCTGGCCGTGATGGGCGTCGGCGTGATCGGCAAGCTGATGGCCGGCTGGGCCTCGGCGAACAAGTTCTCGCTGCTCGGCGCGCTGCGCACGGCCGCCCAGCTGATGTCGTACGAGCTGCCGATGGTGCTGGCGGCGGCCTCGGTGGCGATGGCCGCCGGCACGCTGTCGCTGCCCGGGATCGTGGACGCCTGGGAGTGGTACTGGCTGCCCTGGCAGATCATCGGCGCGTTCGTGTTCTTCACGGCCGGTCTGGCCGAACTCCAGCGGCCGCCGTTCGACATGCCGGTCGCCGACTCGGAGATCATCTTCGGCGCGTACACCGAGTACACCGGCCTGCGGTTCGCCCTGTTCCTGCTGTCCGAGTACGCGGGCATCCTGGTGGTGTCCGCGCTGACCGCGGTGCTCTTCCTGGGCGGCTGGCACGGACCGCTGTCGGACCAGCTCGGCTGGCTCTGGATGATCCTCAAGACCTTCGCGCTGGCCTTCGTGGTCATCTGGCTGCGGGTCACCTACCCGCGTCTGCGCGAGGACCAGCTGATGCGCTTCGCGTGGACGGTGCTGATCCCGCTCGCGCTGGTCCAGCTGGCCCTCACCGGCATCATCAAGGTGGCGATCTCATGAGTTTTCCCGGTGTCGGGCTCGCGAAGGGCCTGGCCGTGACGCTGCGGACGATGACGAGGAAGAGCGTCACCGCGCAGTACCCCGACGTGCAGCCGGTGCTGCCGCCGCGTTCCCGCGGCGTCATCGCGCTGCTGGAGGAGAACTGCACGGTCTGCATGCTCTGCGCGCGCGAGTGCCCGGACTGGTGCATCTACATCGACTCCCACAAGGAGACGCTGCCGGCCGCCGAGCCGAACGCCCGGGCCCGCACCCGCAACGTGCTGGACCGGTTCGCCATCGACTTCTCGCTCTGCATGTACTGCGGGATTTGCATCGAGGTCTGCCCGTTCGACGCGCTGTTCTGGTCGCCGGAGTTCGAGTACGCGGAGACCGACATCCACGAGCTGACCCACGAGCGGGAGAAGCTCCGCGAGTGGATGTGGACCGTCCCCGCGCCGCCGGCGCTGGACCCGGCGGCCGAGGAGCCCAAGGAGATCGCCACCGCGCGCAAGGCGGCGGACAAGCTGGCGGCCGCTGCCGCAGCCGCCGCGGCAGCGGCTACCGAGGAGAAGGGTGACGACGCGTGATCGGTGCCACCACGCTTCTCGCGGCGACCGGCTCCCTGGAGCCGGCCGCCCGTTCGTTCCTGTCCCCGACCGGCCAGGAGATCGTCTTCCTGCTGGTCGGCATCGCCGTGCTCGGCTCGGCCGTGGTCTCGGTGACCACCAGGCAGCTGGTGCACGCCGCGCTCTGGCTGGTGGTCGCGCTCGGCGGGCTGGCGGTGGAGTTCCTGCTGCTCACGGCCGAGTTCATCGCCTGGGTGCAGGTGCTGATCTACCTCGGCTCGGTGGTCGTCCTGGTGCTGTTCGGGCTGATGCTCACCAAGGCGCCGATCGGGCGCTCGCCGGACGCCGACTCCAAGAACCGCTGGGTGGCGCTGGTCGTGGCGCTGGCCTCGGCCGGGACGCTGGTCACGCTGGTGGTCGACGCCTTCCGGACCTCCTGGATCGACCTCGGCCAGGGCGGCGGCTCGGCCGCCGTCACCGGGGCCAGCCTGTTCCGGCACTGGGTGCTGCCCTTCGAGGCGCTGTCCGTGCTGCTGCTGGCGGCGCTGGTCGGCGCGATCGTGCTGTCCCGCGGCGCCAAGCGGCGGGTGCCGGCGCCCCGGGCGGGCAAGCTGCGCGCCGGGCGGCCGGTCGGGTCCAACGGGACGGTCGCCGCGACGGCGCCGAAGCCGGTTCCGGCGGCCGCCGAGCCGGTGACCGCCGAGCCTTCGACCGCCGAGCAGCCGACGGCCGCGCAACCGACCGCCGAGCCGTCGACCTCTGAGCAGGAGGGCTGATGCACCTCGCCTATCCCGCCGTCCTCGCCGCGCTGCTGTTCAGCGTCGGCGTGTACGGCGTGCTCGCCCGGCGCAACGCCGTCCTGGTGTTGATGTCCGTCGAGCTGATGCTCAACGCCGTCAACCTCAACCTGGTCGCCTTCGACGCCTGGCTGCGGGACTCGCTGCACGCCGGGCAGGCGCTCACCCTGTTCACCATCACCGTCGCCGCCGCCGAGATCGGGCTGGGACTCGCCATCGTCCTGCTGCTGTTCCGGGCCCGGGGCACCGCGGACATCGACCGGGCCACCGCGCTCGGCGACCCGGCCGAGGCGCTCGCCGTCGAGGAGACGCCGGTCGACGCCGAGGCGCCGGTCGGAGCCGAGGCACTGAAGGGCCGGGCCGCCGCATGAACCTCGCCCTGCCCGTACTCGTCCCGGCGCTGCCCGCGCTCGGCGCCGCCGCGACCCTGGCCGTCGGCAAGAAGGCGCCCGGGCTGGCCCGGCCGCTGGCGATCGTCCCGGTCGCCGTCTCGGCGGTGCTCGCCCTGGTGGTCGCCCTCCAGCTCGGCACCGGCCAGACGCTGGACGCCGCCACCAGGCTCACCCCGACCGGCGGCCCGGACATCGCGCTCGCGCTCCACCTGGACGGCTTCAGCTCGCTGATCTCGGTGCTGGTCGGCCTGGTCGCCACCTGCGTCCAGGTCTACTCGACCGCGTACCTCAAGAAGGACCCGCGCTACCCCTCGTACGCGGCGCTGGTCTCGCTGTTCACCGCGGCGATGTTCCTGGTGGTCTACTCGGGTGACCTGATCGTGCTGCTGGTGGGCTGGGAGGTCATGGGCCTGTGCTCGTACTTCCTGATCGGCCACCACTGGGAGACCGCGGACGCCCGCTCGGCCTCGCTGAAGGCCTTCCTGGTCACCAAGCTCGGTGACGTGCCGTTCCTGTTCGGGATCTTCCTGCTCGGCGCGGACGCCGGCAGCTTCCGCGTCCCGGACGTGCTGGCGGCCGCGACGGAGGGCCGGCTCGGGCACCCCACGCTGACCGCTCTGCTGCTGCTCGCCGGCGTGGCCGGCAAGAGCGCGCAGTTCCCGCTGCACACCTGGCTCCCGGACGCGATGGCCGGCCCGACCCCGGTCTCCGCGCTGATCCACGCCGCCACCATGGTCGCGGCCGGCATCTACCTGGTCGCCCGGCTGCTGCCGGTGTTCCTGCTGTCGGGCGCGGCGCTGGTCGTGCTCGCGGTGATGGCCGCCGTGACGATGATCGGCTCGGCGCTCTGCGCGCTCGCCCAGGACGACCTCAAGCGGGTGCTCGCCTACTCCACCGTCGGCCAGCTCGGCTACATGGCCGGCGCGCTGGCCAGCGGGGACCGCGAGGCCTCGGTCTTCCACCTGGTCAGCCACGGCGCGTTCAAGGCGCTGCTCTTCCTGGCCGCCGGTGTGGTGATCCACGCCGCGCACACCAACTCGATCTCCGCGATGTCCCGCATCCCGGGGCTGCGCAAGCGGGTGCCGGACGCCTACTGGACGATGGGCATCGCGCTGGTCGCCCTGGTCGGGCTGCCGCCGTTCTCCGGCTTCTTCAGCAAGGAGGCGGTGCTGACCGCCGCCGAGCACGCCGCCAAGGGCGAAGCGCTGACCAACGGGCTCGGCCCGGCCTCGGCGGTGCCGCAGGCCGCCGGGTGGATCGTGCTGATCTCCGCCGGGCTCACCGCGCTGCTGACCGCCGCGTACGCGGCCAGGCTCTTCCTGGTCGCGTTCCACAGCCCGGCCGGGGCCGCCGCGGCCGCCCCGAAGGTGCTGCCCGCCGCCGACCGGGCCACCGTCGCGGCCGATCACGAGGCCGACGCGCCGTACTCGCCCGAGCTCGACGAGGCCGACCCGGCCGCCGCCGAGCCGCCCGCGATGCGCTGGCCGCTGTGGGTGCTGGCCGTGCCGACCATGGGCTTCGGCATCGCCGGCCTGCGCTCGGACTGGCTGCCCGCGCTGCTGGACGGCGGCTCGCTGCGGCCCTCCGCCGTCACCGCCGTCACCGGGACCGGGCTCGCCGTCGTCGGCGCGCTCGCCGCGTACGGCGCCTGGCGTTCGGCGACCGCCCGACTGGGCACCGGCCGCCCGGCCCCGGCCGCCGCCGGCCGGGTGCCCGAGCAGGGCGCCGCCCCGGCCGCCGAGGTGATCGTCGCCGACCCCGGGCGCACCCTGCTCGGCCCGCTGTTCGGCCCGGCCCGGCACGGCTTCGGCGTCGACCGGCTGTACCACGCGCTGTTCGTCCGCCCGGTGGGCGCCGCCGCCAAGCTGGTCCGCTTCCTCGACCGCGAGGTCGTCGAGACCTACGTGCGCGGCAGCGCGGTGGGCGCCAACCTGCTCGGCCGGGCCGTCCGGCTCGCGCAGACCGGCAACGCCCAGACGTACCTCAGCGCCCTGCTGGCCGCCGTCGTCCTGCTGGCCGTCCTGGTGGCGGTGTAGCCGGTGCTGCTGTCCTCCACCTCCGTCCCCTCGACCGCTGCTGGGAGCCCCCGATGAACGCAGTCCTCATCGCCCTCCTGGTGCTGCCGCTGCTCGGTGCCGCACTCACCCTGGCGCCGGTGTTCGGGCCGGACCGGGCCGTGGCCGACCGGCGGGCACTGCGGCTGAACACCGTCGTCACCGGCGCGGTGTTCCTGCTCACCGTCGCCCTCGCGGCCGGCTTCGACCACGACGAACCCGCCCGGATGCAGGCCACCACCGACGTGTCCTGGATCCCGGCCCTGCACGTGCGCCTCCACCTCGGGGTGGACGGCGTCTCGCTGCCGCTGGTCGTGCTGACCGCGCTGCTCACCTTCCTCTGCGCGCTGTACTCGGAGAAGAGGCTGCCGAACGGGGAGGGCGTCCCGTCGGCGCAGGCCTTCGTCGGGCTGTTCCTGCTGCTCGAAGTCGGCATGCTCGCCACCTTCGCGGTGCTGGACCTCCTGCTCTTCTTCGTGGCCTTCGAGATCGTGCTGATCCCGATGTACTTCCTGATCGCCCGCTGGGGGAGCGGGGCGAAGGTGCCGGCCGCCAACCGCTTCATCCTCTACACGCTGCTCGGCTCGGCCGTGATGCTGCTCGGCTTCCTGCTGATCGGCAGCAAGGCGGGCACCTTCGACATGCAGGCCCTGGCCGCCGCGCACGGCAGCGGCCTGAGCCACACCACCCAGGTGATCGCCGCGCTGGCGATCCTGGTCGGGCTCGCGGTCAAGGCCCCGGCCTGGCCGCTGCACAGCTGGCTCCCCGACGCGCACACCGCCGCCCCGACGGTGGGCTCGGTGCTGCTCGCCGGCGTGCTGCTGAAGATGGGCACCTACGGCCTGGTCCGCGTCCTCCTCCCGGTCGTGCCGGACGGCGCCGCCACGCTGGCCCCCTACCTGGGCGCCTTCGCGGCCGTCGGCATCGTCTACGGCTCACTGGCCTGCCTGGCGCTGGCCCGCCCCGGCGCCAAGGGCGACCTCAAGCGTCTGATCGCGTACTCCTCCGTCGGCCACATGGGCTTCGTGCTGCTCGGCATCGCCTCCCTCACCCCGGTGGGCGTCAACGGCGCGCTGTTCGCCAACATCGCCCACGGTCTGATCACCGGTCTGCTGTTCTTCGTCGTCGGCGCGCTCAAGGACCGCTACGGCACCGCCGACCTCGACACCCTCGCCGGCACCACCGGAGCCGCCCTGTACGGCCGGGCCCCGCGGCTCGGTGTGCTGCTCGCCTTCGCCGCCGTCGCCAGCCTCGGCCTGCCCGGCCTGGCCGGCTTCTGGGGCGAGCTGCTCGCCATGTTCGGCGCGTTCGACCCGGCCGACGGCCTGTCGCGCCCCGCGTTCGTCACCTACATGGTCCTGGCCGGCCTCGGCACCCTCCTCACCGCCGCGTACCTCCTGATCGTGGTCAAGCGCGTCTGCATGGGGGACCCCGAGCAGCCCGCACCGGTGGCCGAGCTCGCCGACCTGCGCCCGTACGAGGCCGTCAGCTGGACGCCGCTGGCCGCGCTCACCCTGCTCGCCGGCCTCTGGCCCGCGCTGCTGCTCGGCCTCTCCGATCCCGCCGTCAAGCACCTCCTCGGGGGTGGCTGACCGTGCTCGCAGCCCAGACCGCCGCACTCGGACCTCACTCCACGGGGCAGCACACTGTGACCTCCCTCGCCGTAGCCAACCCGGGCAGCCTGATCCAGTCCGTGGACTGGGTGGCGATCGCGCCCCCGCTGATCGCCGCCGTGGCCGCCCTCGCCGTGCTGCTCACGGACCTGTTCCTGCCCGAGCGGCACAAGCGGTGGCTCGGCCGCCTCACCGCGGCCGGACTCGCCCTCGCCCTCATCGCGCTCCTTCCCCTCACCGGCGGATCACCCCGAGCGACCTTCTGCGTGCAGAACGTAGCAGGGGGGTCTGACAACGGCGGTTGCTCGTACGTCGCCGACCACTTCGCCCTGGTGTTCCAGCTGCTCGCCCTCGGCGGCGCGCTGATCGCGGCGCTGCTGTCGGCGCACACGGTGGAGACCGAGAAGCTGCCGCGCGGCGAGTACTGGTTCCTGCTGCTTTCCAGCGCCACCGGCGCCGCCCTGCTGCCCGCCTCCCGGGACCTCGCCACCATGGTGATCGCCCTGGAGGTCGCCTCGCTGCCCGCCTTCGCCCTGGTGGCGCTGCGCCGGGACGGCCGGGGCGCGGAGGCCGCCTTCAAGTTCTTCGTCTCCTCGGTGACCGCGACCGCCGTGATGCTGCTCGGCGTCGGCTTCGTCTACGCGGCGAGCGGCAGCCTGCACCTCGGCGCCGTCGCCCAGGGCCTGGAGCACGCCCCCGGGCAGCTCAGGCCGCTGGCCGAGGCGGGCGCGGTGCTGACCCTGGTCGGCTTCGCCTTCAAGGTCGCCGCCGTCCCGTTCCACTTCTGGGTGCCCGACACCTACACCGGCGCCCCGCTGCCGGTGGCCGGCTACCTCTCGGTGGTCGGCAAGGCGGCCGGCCTGTCCGGGCTCGCCCTCGCCACCACCGTCGCGTTCCGCCCGTACGCCCACACCTGGGGCCTGGTGCTCGCCGTGCTGGCCGCCGTCACGATGACCGTCGGCAACGTCGGCGCACTGCGGCAGCGCTTCGACACCCGGTACAGCGCGGTGCGGCTGCTCGCCTGGTCCTCGGTCGGCCAGGCCGGGTACCTGCTGGTGCCGCTCGCCGCCGCCGGCTACGCGCCCACCGGCGTCGATCCGCTCGGCGCCACCGCCGCGTACGCGCTGATCTACGGCGTGGTGAACCTCGGCGCCTTCGGGGTGGTCGCCGCCGTCGGCCGCCGCGCCGGGACCAGCGTGGACGACTTCCGCGGCCTGTTCTCCCGCAACCGCTGGACGGCGCTGGCGCTCGCCTTCTTCCTGCTCTGCCTGGCCGGGCTGCCGCCGGGCGTGATCGGCCTGTTCGGCAAGGTCGTGGTGTTCCGCGCGGCGGTCGACGCCGGGCTGGGCTGGCTGGCCGTGGTGATGGCCGTCAACGTGGTCGTCGCCCTGTACTACTACCTGCTGTGGACGGCCCGGCTGTTCGCCCCGGCGGGCGACGCGCCCCTCGGGGAGGCCGCCGCCGGGCACCGCCTGCCGGTGAGCCTCACCGCGACCCTGGGGCTGACCGCCTCGGCGGCCGTGGTCCTCTCGGTGGCGCCGCAGCTGGTCCTCCAGGTGGCGGGCGGCTCGCTGTTCTGAGCCCCGGCCGGGACCGGGCCGCGGTGCTGCCGGGCGGTCCCGGGGCACCGTCGGGGGTGCGGTCCGGTGGTGTCGGGGGTGCGGTCCGGCGGTGTCGGGGTGCGGTCCGGCGGTGTCGCGTCGGTCACAAGGGAACAAGGTCCCCGGCCCCACCCGTTGACCGGGCAAGAGGGACGAGGCAGAAAGGGCTTCCCCACCGCACCATTGGAGGGCCTGACGTGCACAGCAGGCACAACGGACTGAGGACTGCGGTCCTGCTCGGAGGCCTCTCGGCGCTGATCCTGGTGATCGGCAGCCTCTTCGGCCGCACCGGCTTCCTGATCGCCCTGCTGGTCGCCCTCGGGACCAACGCCTACGCCTACTGGAACAGCGACAAGCTCGCGCTGCGGGCCATGCGCGCCCGGCCGGTCAGCGAGTTCGAGGCACCCGGGCTGTACCGGATCGTCCGTGAACTCTCCACCTCGGCCCGCCAGCCGATGCCCCGCCTCTACATCTCCCCGACCCCGGCCCCGAACGCCTTCGCCACCGGCCGCAACCCGCGCAACGCGGCGGTCTGCTGCACCGAGGGCATCCTGCGGATCCTGGACGAACGCGAACTGCGGGGCGTGCTCGGGCACGAGCTCAGCCACGTCTACAACCGGGACATCCTGATCTCCTCGGTGGCCGGGGCGCTCGCCTCGGTGGTGATGTTCCTGGTGAACTTCGCCTGGCTGATCCCGTTCGGGCGCAGCGAGGACGACGACGGCCCGGGGCTGTTCGGGATGCTCGCCATCATGATCCTCGGCCCGCTCGCGGCCGGGCTGATCCAGCTGGCGGTCAGCCGCTCCCGGGAGTACCAGGCCGACGCCGACGGCGCCCGGATCACCGGCGACCCGCTCGCCCTCGCGAGCGCCCTGCGGAAGCTCGACGCCGGCACCCGGCAGCTGCCGCTCCCGCCCGAGCCGCAGCTCCAGACCGCGAGCCACATGATGATCGCCAGCCCCTTCCGCCCCGGCGAGGCCGGCGCGAAGCTCTTCTCCACCCACCCGCCGATGGCCGAGCGCATCGCCCGCCTGGAGCGGATGGCGGGCCACGGCCGGTAGGGCCTGGGCGCCTCGGGCGCCGTACGCCCCCGAACCCTCGCCTCCGACCGGGTCGGCGCGGCCCCGTGCTCGTTAGGATGAACCCGCGCCCGTCGGTCCGGGCGCGGCATCCGGAGGGAGTGGGCCGTCATGGCAGACCAGAGGCACGCCCCGACGACCGGGGACGCGCCGACCCGGCGACGCGGCCAGGGCGAGCTGGAGGCACAGGTGCTCGCGGTGCTCCAGCAGGCGCCCGGCCCGGCGGCCGCGGGATGGGTCCAGGAACGCCTGGACGGCGACCTGGCGTACACCACGGTGATGACCATCCTGTCCCGGCTGCACGCCAAGAACGCCGTGACCCGGACCCGCTCCGGCCGCTCCTACCTGTGGCAGGCCTCCTCGGACGCCGCCGGGCTGGCCGCGCTGCGGATGCGCCGGATGCTCGACGGGGAGGCGGACCGGGACGCCGTCCTGGCCAGTTTCGTCAGCGCGCTGCTGCCGCACGACGAGGAACTGCTCCGGGCGCTGCTGGACGCCGCGTCCGCCGATCCGGCAGCGCCCGACCGTGAGAGCTGATCCGTGGGCCTCTTCGTCTTCCTCCCGCTCGTCCTGCCGCTCACCGCGGTCCCGATCGCGCGCCTGACCGAGCAGCACCTGCACCCGCGCGGCGCGACCCGGTTGATGACCGTGATCAGCGCCGTGATGGCGGTGTGCAGCGTGCTCTGCCTCGGCCTGATCGGCGTGGTGGGCACCGCGCAGATCCCGGGCAACCCGCTGCCGGACAGCTGGTCCGACCCGGAGGTGCGGGCCGCGCTGCCGTACCACGAGACGGTCGGCACGGCCGCGATGTGGCTGCTGGCCCTGGTGGGCTTCGCCTGCGCCCGGACGGTCGTCCGCCACCTGCGGGTGCGGACCCGGGCCCGGCGGGCGCTGAGCGGGCTGCCCGCCGGGCCGGGCGGGTCCGGTGACCTCGCGGTGCTGCCGGACCGCAGCCCGTACGCCTACGCGCTGCCCGGCTCGCCGGGCCGGGTGGTGGTCTCCACCGGGATGCTGGACGGCCTGGCCGCCGACGAACGCGAGGCGCTGCTCGCGCACGAGCGGGCGCACCTGCGCCACCGGCACCACCGGTACCTGCTGGCCACCCAGCTCGCCGCCTGCGTCAACCCGTTCCTGCGGCCCCTGCAGGACGCGGTGGCGTACAGCGCGGAGCGGTGGGCGGACGAGGACTCGGCGCAGGCCGTCGGGGACCGCCGGATCACCGCGCGGGCGGTGGCCCGGGCGGCCCTGGTCTCGCACGCCGCCCCGGCGCCCGGCTTCGCGGCCTTCGCCACCCCGGCCGCCGCGGCCGGTCCGGTGCCGCGGCGGGTCGCCGCCCTGCTCGGGCCGGTGCCGACCTCCCGCAACTGGCCGCCGGCCAAGACCCCGGCGGGCCTGGCGGCGATGGTCGCGGCGATCGGTACGGCGGCGTCGGCCCTGTGCGCGCTCAACGCCGCCATCGCCCTGCTGGTGGTGCTCAAGGCCGTCACCCCGCTGTAGTCCGCCGGGGCCGGAGCGCCGCGGCCAACTCGTCGAGGGCGGCCTCGGCGGCCGCCGGCGACTCGGCGGCGAGCGGCCGGAGGGCGTTCAGCGCCGGGATGTCCGCGGCCCTGGTGAGCTCGGCGGTGGCCACGTGGAGGTTCTCCGGCGGGGACCGTCGCCCGGAAGACCACGGTCCCCGGAAGACCACGGTCTTCGGCCGCCGGGCCCGCTACGGCGCGGTGGCGCTGGTGGACGGGGTGCCCGGCATCCTGATCGCCCCGGGCGGGCGGCTGCGGCTGGTGCTGCGGCTGGCGGTCGCCGACGGCCGGGTGGCCGGCTACGAGGTGGTGGCCGACCCGGCCCGGCTCGCCGCGCTCGAACTGGCCGTCCTGCCCGGATGAGCGCCGCCGGGGTGAGCACGGCGGGCCGGCCGGAGCCGGGTCAGTCGGCGATCCGGACCAGCATCTTGCCGGTGTTGGCGCCGCGCAGCATGCCGAGGAAGGCGTCCACCACCCGCTCGAAGCCGTCCACGACCGTCTCGTCGGGGACGACGGCGCCCGAGCGCAGGTGCGGGACCAGGAAGTCGTAGAGCTCCGGCCGGGCGTCGAGGTGGTCACGGACCAGGAAGCCCTCCAGCCGCAGGCTCTTCCCGACCACGTCGTAGAGGTTGCGCGGCGCGGCCGGCGGGTCCCCGAGGCGGTCGTACTGGGCGACCGCGCCGCACCAGGCGATCCGGCCGCGCTCGCGCAGGGCGCCGATGGCGGCCTCCAGGTGGTCGCCGCCGACGTTGTCCAGGTAGACGTGCAGCCCCTCGGGGGCGGCCTCGCGCAGGCGGTCCGCGATCGGGCCGTCGTGGTAGTCGAAGGCGGCGTCGAAGCCGAGCCGCTCGACGAGCCGGGCCGCCTTGGCGGCGGAGCCGGTGCTGCCGACGATCCGGCCGGCGCCGAGCAGCCGGGCGAGCTGTCCGGCGGCGGTACCGACGCCGCCGGCGGCCGCCGAGACGAAGAGCGTCTCGCCGGCCCTGAGCCGGGCGATCCTGGTAAGCGCCACCCAGGCGGACAGGCCGGTGCCACCGAGCACCGACAGGTGGGCGCTGAGCGGGACACCGGCGAGCTCCGGCAGCAGGCTCGCCCGCTCCACGGTGACCACCGAGTGGGTGCGCCACGCCTGGCGGTGCTGGACCAGCGCCCCGACCGGCAGGCCGTCGGCCCGGGACTCCACCACCCGGCCGAGGGTGCGTCCCTCCAGCGGGGCGTGCAGCTCCCACCCGCCCTCCTCCATCTCCTCGCGCATGTACGGGTCGACGGACTGGTAGAGGTTCTCGACCAGGGCCTCGCCCGCTGCGAGGGCCGGGACGGTCTCGTCGACGAAGGCGAAGTTCGCGGCGGTGGGCGCGCCGTCGGGGCGGGACACCAGGTGGACGGCGTGGACGGTGGGACGGGACATCGGGTGCTGCTCCAGGGGGCGGGTGACGGCGGGACGTGATCACCGTAGAAAGCGCGGGAGCGGCCGGGCAGAGGCTGCTGCCGATGGAACGGCGGCATCCATGAGCGGGATCGATGGATCGCCGGACGGCCGGGATAGGTTCGGGCGCATGACCGATCTCGCCCCGCACGAGCTGCGGACCCTGGTCGCCGTAGAGGAGGAGCGGAGCTTCACGGCGGCCGCCGCACGCCTGGGCACCACTCAGTCCGCCGTCTCGCACACCGTGCGCGCCTGCGAGCGGAAGCTCGGCACGGTGCTCTTCGACCGGGGACGCCACGGCGCACGCCCCACCGATGGCGGCGCGCGGGCGGTGGCGTACGCCCGCCGGATCCTGCGGCTGCTGGACGCGATGGGCCCCGAGGTCCGCGGCGCGGGAGCGGCCGGGCCGCTGACCG
Source organism: Kitasatospora sp. NPDC032121 (assembly GCF_055580145.1). Classification (NCBI taxonomy): domain Bacteria; kingdom Bacillati; phylum Actinomycetota; class Actinomycetes; order Kitasatosporales; family Streptomycetaceae; genus Kitasatospora; species Kitasatospora sp. NPDC032121. The sequence continues at coordinate 834,767 of NZ_JBVILX010000002.1, forward strand.
GCACGCTGCGGATCGCCGCCTTCCGCAGTGCCGCCGCCCATCTGCTGCCGTCCGTCCTGGCCCGGCTGGCCGAGCGGCACCCCGGGCTCGGCACCCGTGTCCGGATCGTCCGGGAGATCGGCCGCGGCACCGCCGGAGAGGTCGCCGACGGGCGCGCCGACCTGGGGCTGGCCACGCTCGACCCGGGCGGCCCGCCGGCCGTCCCCGGTCTGGTCGCGGTGCCGCTGTACGAGGAGTCGTACGCGCTCGCGCACCCGCTGGGCCACCCGGCGCCGCGCGAGCTCCCGCTGGTCGACTGGGACGAGAACTGCGGTTCGTACACCCGGGACTGGTGGCGGCGGCAGGACTGGATCCCGCCCGCGACGGTGGACGTGGAGGACGACACGGTGGCCCTCTCGCTGGTCGCCCAGGGCCTCGGCATGGCGATCATGCCCCGGACCGCCCTGCTGGGCGCTCCGGCCGCCCTCGCCGTCACCGACCTCGGGCCGCGGCCGCCGAGCCGCTCCGTCGGGTACGTCACCACGCCCGAGCTCGCCGGGACGGCCGCCGTCCGGGCACTGATCCGCGAGCTGCGCGAACTGCCCCTGCCGGAAGGGCTGTCGGCGGCCCGGCCCCCGGCCGGTCAGGCCTCGACGGCTCAGCCGTCAGCGGCTCGGGCCGCCGGGGCTCGGCTGTCCGGGGTTCAGCCGTCGACGGCCTCGCGGAGCCTTCGGAACTCCTCGGCCAGCCCGTCCAGGGTGTAGTGGGCGTTGAGGCCGCTGGGGTTCGGCAGCACCCACACCTCGGTGTCCCCGATGCCCTCCGGCTGCCGCCCGAGCACGGCCCGGCGCTGCCCGAAGGCCGTCCGGTAGGCGCCGATGCCGAGCACGGCGAGGACGCGCGGGCGCAGCCGCAGCACCCGTTCGCGCAGTGCGGCGCCGCCCTCGCGCAGCTCCTCGGCGGTCAGTTCGTCCGCCTTGGCGGTGGTGCGCGGGGCGACGTTGGTGATGCCCAGGCCGAGTGCGAGCAACTCCTGCTGCTCGTCCGGGCGGTACTGGCGCGGGGTGAAGCCGGAGCGGTGCAGGGCGGGCCAGAAGCGGTTGCCCGGGCGGGCGAAGTGGTGCCCGGTGGCGCCGGACCACAGGCCCGGGTTGATGCCGCAGAACAGCACCCGCAGCCCGGGCCCGGAGACGTCCGGGATGGTGCCGTCCTTGGCGGCCAGCAGCTGCTCGGCGGTGGGTTTCATCGGTGCGCTCGGGGTCACCCGGCCAAGTCTGCCCTGCCCTTGGCCGTGCTCTCCGTCGCGGCCGGGGCCGACGTCGGATCCGAAACCGCAGCCGGATCCGAAGCCACAGCCGGATCGGAAACCGCAGCCGGGGCCGAAGCCACAGCCGGGGCCGAAGCCGCAGTGGCCGCCCGGCGGTTGTGCAGCCGGCGCAGGCCGAACACCACCACGGCCGCGTAGGCCCAGCCGACGAAGACGTCGATGATGAAGTGCTCCGCGCCGTAGACCAGGGTGAAGGTCATCGCGAGCGGGTAGGCGACCAGCACCGCCCGCAGCCAGCGCTTGGCGGTGGGCCAGAAGAAGAACAGCAGCATCGCCGGGTAGGCGGAGTGCAGCGAGGGCATCGCCGCGACGTCGTTGGCGAACTGACTGCCGTTCTCCAGCAGCGAGTCGGCCTGCGGCAGCCCGCTCACCGAGATCACCTCCCAGACCACCCGGGACAGGTGCGGCAGGTTGCCCTCCTGGGAGACCAGCCACGGCGGGTCGGCCGGGTAGAGGAGGTAGGTGGCGAAGCCCGCGAAGGTGAGCGTCAGGTAGGCGGCGAGCAGCTGCCGGAAGCGGTGGTGGGCGCGCCGCCAGAGCACCGCGAGCAGCAGGAAGACGACGAAGAAGTGCGAGAGGTAGACGGCCACCGCGGCGTAGTCGTACCAGTGTGGCGAGCCGGAGGTGTAGAGGGCGTGCTGGAGCCGGACGGTCCAGGTCTCGCCGAAGCCGAGCACCTCGTCGAAGCGCAGCTGCGGCAGCCAGTGCGGGGCCCACGGGGTGTGCGCGCCGTAGCCGCGCAGCAGCGAGTACGTCCACACCACGGCCATGACCGGGACCCAGTCGCGCAGGACCAGGAGGAAGCCGCGGGGGCCGTGCCCGCTGTGCACGGCGGCGGTCAGCAGGGCGGCGATCAGCCAGAGGAACAGCACGTCGTTGGCCGCGGGGATGCCCTCGGTGCGCAGGAACCAGAGGAAGCACGTCAGGTAGAGCGGCCAGGCGAGCCACCGGAGTCTCGACCAGCCCGTCACGCGTGGACGGGGCGGAGGCACCGGGCGCGGCTGCCCGGCCCGCACGTCGTACGGGGCCGGGGGGAGGGTCTTGGTCATGCGCACCGAAACTAGCAACCCAAACTTGGAGGTCTCTGGGTGAAATATGACCGGTTCGTAAGGACGTCCGATCCGGTCGACACCCGGTTCGACGGGCGGTCCGACAGATGGTTCGACAGGCGGTTCGACGGGCGGTCGGGCGCCCGGTCCGAAACCCGGTCGGACACGGTCGGGAATGGTCAGAGATGGTCGGGGGCGGTCAGGCCACGATGGCCAACTCGTGCGGGGTGTTGTTGAAGCGGCGCCCGCCCGACGGGGTGACGGTGACGATGTCCTCGATCCGCACCCCGAACCGGCCGGGCAGGTAGATCCCGGGCTCGATCGAGAAGCACATGCCGGGCACCAGCGGCCGCTCCTCGCCCTCGACCAGGTACGGAGGCTCGTGCGTGGTGATGCCGATGCCGTGACCGGTGCGGTGGATGAAGTACTCGCCGTACCCGCCCTCGGTGATCACCCGGCGGGCGATCCGGTCGATCTCCTGGCACGGCACCCCTGGGCGGACCGCCTCGAAGGCGGTCTGCTGGGCCGACCGGACCAGCTCGTGCACCTTCCGCACCTCGTCCGGGACGTCCGGGCCGACGTGCACCGTCCGGGTGGTGTCGGAGCCGTAGCCGTCCTTGAGGCCGCCGAAGTCCAGCACCACGGTGTCACCCGTACGGATGACCCGGTCACCGGCCTCGTGGTGCGGGTCGGCGCCGTTCGGGCCGGAGCCGACCACGGTGAAGTCGACCTGGCTGTGCCCGTACTGGACGAGCAGCGCGGCGAGGTCGCCGGCCACCTCGTTCTCCCGGCGGCCGACGAAGGGGACCTCCAGGATGCCCCGGTAGGCGGCGTCCGCGGCGCCGCCGGCCGCGGCCAGACGGTCCACCTCCTCGGCGTCCTTGACGGCGCGCAGCATCGGCAGGCTGTCGGTGAGCGAGCTGAAGGAGACGCCGGGCAGCGCGCCCTGGAAGCCGAGCAGGTGCAGCGCCCAGGTGTTGTCGGAGACGCCGTACCGCCCGGCCGGGTCGAGCAGCGGGCCCGCGGTGGCGAACGGGTCCTCGCCGTCGGACCAGTCGAGCAGCCGGACGGCCGGGGCGCCGACCGCCTTCTCGGCGTCCGGACGTTCCAACCTGGGGACCACCAGGGCGGGTTCGCGTCCGGCGGTGAGGACGAGGGCGGTCAGCCGCTCGGTGACCGCGGTGGGCGTGTAGCCGCACAGGTAGGCCAGGTCCGGGCCGGGGGCGACGACCAGGCCGGCCAGCCCGGCGGCGGTCGCCTCGGCGGTGGCCCGAGTCATCCGGGCGGTGTGGTCCTCGACGGTGAAGGGACGGGGCACGGCGGTTCCTCCTCGGGGGCCGGACGGGCTCGGCGAGACGCCATCGGGTCGACTCCATCACTTCCGCGCCGAGTTGGCGAAGCCCTCGGGGAGGGACCGGCGCGATCCGGACGACGGGCCGGCCGCCCCTCGGCGGGCCGGAGCGGCCCCGGCGGCCGCGCCGGGGCCCGGCGGGGCGCGCCGCCGACCCGGCCGGGGGCGGGCGGGGGCAGGAGCACGAGGGCCGCGACGAGGCGGAGAAGGGCGGCGCGGGCCAGACTGCGGAGCGCCATGGTCGTGGCCGTCCGGTACGGCGGGGGCGTGTCCGTGGAATGCATGCGGTCCTCCTGCGTACGGTCCCGGCGTGAGCACCCGGCTGTACGGGAGACGGGGAGGGGCCGGTGGAGGCCGTACCGGGCCAGTCCATCCGGGTGTCGCGGCCACCGCATGCCGCAGGCGTCCGAGCGGGTGACCGGCGGCGCGACCGGAGAGGCGGCCTGAGCCGTCATGCGGCCTCGCGGTCTGCTCTACGGTCTCCGACCGGGCACGGAATCATAAATTCGGGGCCGACTGTCGGTGCGGTGGGACACCATGTCCGCCATGTCCTACGAACTCCAGGCGCTCATTGGAACATTGGAGCTGTTGACGGTGGCGTCGGCGGAGGTTCCGGCGGCCAGGGTGGTGCCGTTGGCACAGGGGCTGGCACTGCTCCCCGTCACCCCCGCGGTCCTCGCCGCGCTCCAGGGGGACGGCACCGCGCGCAAGCGCGCCGGTGGGGCCGGGTTCGGTTGGCACTCGGACGGCTTCGAGCTCCGGCTGGCCGCCTGGTCGAAGGCCGGCCCGATCGCCTGCGTCGAGGCGGACTACTTCGGCGGCAGCGGCACCCAGCGCGCCGCCGTCTGGGTGGACGGCGTGGTCGCCCTCGGCCCGCTCACCATCGGCGAGTTCGAGGCGTCCCCGGCCGAGGGCACCCCGATCTCCCGCGCCCTCAGGCGGCTCGGCGCGCACACCGAGGAGGGCCGGGTGGACGAGTTCGAGTCGGTCGGCCTGGGCCGGCACCGCACCACCGGCGGCTGGGCGGAGCCGACCGCCTGACCCGCCCCCGCCCGCCCGCCTGCCGGGACCGCCCCGGTCGCGCGAACGGCCCCGCTCCCGAACCCGGGAGCGGGGCCGCGCCGTCGTCCGTCGGACCGGCCGACCGGAGGGTCAGCGGTAGTTCACGAACTGGATCGCGAAGTCCAGGTCCTTGCCCTTGAGCAGGGCCTGCACGGCCTGGAGGTCGTCGCGGCTCTTCGAGCTGACGCGCAGCTCGTCGCCCTGGACCTGCGCCTTGACGCCCTTCGGGCCCTCGTCACGGATGATCTTCGCGACCTTCTTCGCGTCCTCCGTGGTGATGCCCTCCTTGACGTTGGCGAAGATCTTGTACTCCTTGCCGGAGAGCTGGGGCTCGTTGGCGTCCAGAGCCTTCAGCGACAGGCCGCGCTTGACGAACTTGGTCTGGAGGATGTCGAGGACGGCGCGCACGCGCTCCTCGCCGTTCGCCTTCATCTCGATCTTCTCGCCGGAGCGGCTGATCTCGGCGCCCACGTTCTTGAAGTCGAAGCGCGTCGCGATCTCGCGGGAGGTCTGGTTGATCGCGTTGTCGACCTCCTGCCACTCGACCTTCGAGACGATGTCGAAACTGGAGTCGGCCATGGGTATAGGTCTCCTTGATGCTCTGGTCTTCACTGGCACGAGTGCCCCGCCGGGGTGCCCGCAGGCCCAGCCTATCCAGCGCCACACCGGCCCCGCCCGTAGCAGGCGCCCGAGACTCCTTGATCATCGTGTGATCTGGCGAGTGGCGGAACACCCCCCTGCATCGGGTATGGTTTACCAAGTCGAACGGGGCGAACGCCCCGGGAAACGAAAAATCCTGGCTGGTTGCCCGAGCGGCCAAAGGGAGCAGACTGTAAATCTGTCGCGCAAGCTACGCAGGTTCGAACCCTGCACCAGCCACAGGATAGAGAACAGCCCCCGATCTGCGGAAACGCGGATCGGGGGCTGTTCTGTGTGTTCGGGGCGGGCTCGGGCGGGCTCGGGGTGGGCTTGGTCCGGAGTCGGGGCGGCGGGCCGACTTATTGCACATTGCTTGCAATTACGGGTTGCAGGCAGCAGAGTGGTGCCCGGGGGTGGGAGTCCTTCGACAGAGCTGATCGTCTTCCCAGCCGGCGACCGCCGGGACAACGGCTCGCCCCACCCCCGCCAACAGCCACCGGACGGGGCCGACGCGGCGTGACGGCCCCGTCAAGAGCGTGTCAAGGCCGCTCGTGGCGGCGTCAGGAACGCGTACGGGCCCCGGGGCGGTGGGCGCGCGGACCGCAGGATCGGACCAACTACCGACTGCGGAGGTCCCGTCCGATGTCCAGCGCCACCACCACCCCGGCAGCCACGGCCGAACCCGCGCCGCCTGATACCGGCGCGGGCGACGAGCGGCACCGGCTCAGCGCGCTCGGCGGGCTGGCCGCGCTCTCGCTGGACGCCATGGCCTCGGTCGCGTACGGGCCGGAGTCGATCGTGCTGGTGCTGGCCGCCGCCGGGGCTTACGGGCTGGGCTTCACGCTGCCGGTCACGGCGGCGATCGCGGTGCTGCTGGCGGTGCTGGTCGCCTCCTACCGGCAGGTGATCGCGGCGTTCCCGGACGGTGGCGGCTCCTACGCGGTGGCCAAGGCGCACCTGGGCCGCCGGACCGCGCTGACCGCGGCCGCCTCGCTGGTCGTCGACTACGTCCTGAACGTCGCGGTCTCGGTCACCGCCGGCGTCGCCGCGCTCACCTCGGCCGTCCCGAGCCTGTACGACGACCGCGTCTGGCTCTGTCTGGGCGTGCTGGCGCTGGTCACCGCGGTGAACCTGCGCGGGATCGCCGAGTCGGCGCGCTGGTTCATGGCGCCGACGGCCGTCTTCGTGCTCTCCATCCTGGCGATCGTCGTGGTCGGCCTGTTCCGGGACGCCCCGGTCAGCACCGCGGCCGCTGCCGGGCACACCTCGGCCCTCGCCCAGAACGCCACCGCCGTCGGTGCGCTGCTGCTGCTCAGGGCCTTCGCGGCCGGCTGTTCCGCGCTGACCGGCGTGGAGGCGGTGGCCAACGCCGTCCCCTCCTTCCGCACCCCGCGGGTCAAGCGCGCGCAGCACACCGAGGTCGCGCTCGGCGCCCTGCTCGGCGTGATGCTGGTCGGGCTGGCGGTGCTGATCGGCCGCTTCCACCTCCAGCCGGTCGAGGGCGTCACGGTGCTCGCCCAGCTCGCCGACGCCTCGCTCGGCCACGGGTTCGGCTTCTACGTCGTCCAGTTCGCCACCGTGGTGCTGCTCGGGCTCGCCGCCAACACCTCCTTCGGCGGGCTGCCGGTGCTGCTCGACCTGCTCGCCCGGGACAACCACCTGCCGCACCTGTTCGCGCTGCGCGCCGACCGCCAGGTGTACCGGTACGGGGTGCTGTTCCTGGCCGCGGTCTCGGCGGCGCTGCTGGTCGGCTCCGGCGGGGACGTCAACAGCCTGGTGCCGCTGTTCTCGATCGGCGTGTTCGTCGGCTTCACCGTCTGCCAGGTCGGCATGGTCCGGCACTGGCTGCTGCACCGGCCGTCCGGCTGGCGGTGGAAGGCCGCGCTGAACGGCTTCGGCGCGCTGCTCACCGGCGTCGCGGCGCTGGTCGTCACCGGCACCAAGTTCACCGAGGGCGCCTGGGGCATCGTGCTGGCCCTGCCGCTGCTGGTGGTGCTGTTCGAGGCGGTCCACCGCAGCTACGGGCGGATCGGCGAGCGGCTGGAGCTGGGCCGGGTGCCAGGCCCGGTGACCAGGCAGCGCAGTCTGGTCGTCGTCCCGGTGACCGCGATCACCCGGCTGACCAGGGACGGCCTGTCGGCGGCGCTCTCGCTCGGCGACGAGGTCATGGCGGTGACCGTGGTGCACGAGCCGGCCGTCGCGGAGGCACTGCGCCGGGACTGGGAGCTGTGGCGGCCGGGCGTGCCGCTGGTGGAGGTCCCGGACGTCCACCGACGGCTGGGCCGGCCGATCGCGGACTTCGTCAACGAGCTGGGGGCGGAGCACGTCTACGACCGGCTGACCGTGCTGATCCCCGAGGTGGAGCCGGCCCGCTGGTGGCAGCGGGCGCTCCAGAACCGGCGCGGCGCCGTGATCGACCGCGCCCTGCGGCGGCACACCGACGCGGTGGTCTGCCGGCTGCGCATGCGGATGTGACCGGGGACGGGGGACCGGGAACGGGGGAACGGGGACTGGGGACCGGGGACGGGGGACCGGGGACGGGGGAACGGGGACGGGGGAACGGGGAGCGGGGGCGGCCCCGGACGGCAGCCTGCCGTCCGGGGCCCGCCGTTTTCCGCTCCCGAGCCGGCCCGAGCCGGCCCGCGCGGGCCCCGGCCACGTCTCGGCCCGATCACGACGGTCTCGGTCCGGTGAAGCGCCCGTCAACGTCGCGTCAACGTCGCGCTATCACCCGTATGGAGGGCGTCAGGGCCCCATAACGCGCCCCTGACGGCTGGTTTGCTGCATCTGCCGGTCTTCCGCCGGTGCCGCGCGAGCCCCTCCGGCCCAGGTCGCGGCATCTCCCGAACCACTCTGGTGGAGCCCATGTCCGATCTCATCTACGTCGGTGTCACGGTCGCCGTGTTCGCCGTCATCGCCCTGATCGCGCGGGGGGTGGAGAAGCTGTGAGTGAGCGCAGCGAACGAACCATCGGAGGGCGCGTGTTGCGCCAGGCGCCCAGCGAGCGCAGCGAGGTGGCCGCATGAGTGCCGAGAACATCGCTGGTCTGGTCGTGGCCGTCGCGCTCGTCGGCTATCTCGTCGTGGCGCTGATCTTCCCGGAGAAGTTCTGACATGGGATCCACTCTCGCGGGCTGGCTGCAGGTGCTCGCCCTCGTCGGCGCGCTGGCCCTGTGCTACCGCCCCCTCGGCGACTACATCGCCAAGCTCCTCACCTCCGCCAGGCACCTCAGAGTCGAGCGCGGCATCTACAAGTTGATCGGCGTCGACGGCGACGCCGATCAGCGGTGGCCGGTGTACCTCCGCTCGGTGCTGGCCTTCTCGGCCGTCTCCGTCCTCTTCCTCTACGGTCTGATCCGCCTCCAGGGCTACCTGCTGCTGAGCCTGGGCGTTCCCCAGATGGAGGGCCACCAGGCCTGGAACACCGCCATCTCGTTCGTCGCCAACACCAACTGGCAGTCCTACGCGGGCGAGTCCGCGATGGGCCAGGTGGCGCAGATGGCGGGTCTGGCCGTGCAGAACTTCGTCTCCGCGGCCGTCGGCATCGCCGTCGTCGCCGCGTTGGTCCGGGGCTTCACCCGGAACAGGACGGACCGGGTCGGCAACTTCTGGGTGGACCTCACCCGGATCAACCTGCGGCTGCTGCTGCCGATCTCGATCGTCTTCGCCCTGGTCCTGGCCGCCAGCGGCGTGATCCAGAACTTCCACGGCTTCCACGAGGTCACCGGCCTCGCGGGTGAGGTCCAGAAGATCCCGGGCGGCCCGGTGGCCTCCCAGGAGGTCATCAAGCTGCTCGGCACCAACGGCGGCGGCTTCTTCAACGCCAACTCGGCGCACCCGTTCGAGAACCCGACCGGCTTCACCAACCTGGTCGAGGTCTTCCTGATCCTGGTGATCCCGTTCGCGCTGCCGCGGACCTTCGGCCGGATGGTGGGGGACGACCGCCAGGGCTACGCGATCGTCGCCGTGATGGGCCTGTTCTGGATCGCCTCGACGGCCCTGCTGACCTTCGCCGAGGCGCAGCACCAGGGCAGCGCCCTGCAGGCCGCGGGCGCCGCGATGGAGGGCAAGGAGCAGCGCTTCGGCATCGCCGCCAGCTCGCTGTTCGCCGCCTCGACCACGCTGACCTCGACCGGTGCGGTGAACTCCTTCCACGACTCGTACACGCCGTTCGGCGGCGGGCTGACGGTCTTCGACATGATGCTGGGCGAGATCGCGCCCGGCGGTGTGGGCTCCGGCCTGTACGGCATGCTGGTGCTGGCGGTCGTCGCGGTGTTCGTCGCCGGCCTGATGGTCGGCCGCACCCCCGAGTACCTGGGCAAGAAGCTCGGCGGCCGGGAGATGAAGTTCGCCTCGCTGTACATCCTCACCACGCCGACGATCGTGCTGGTCGGCACGGGCGTGGCGATGGCCCTGCCGGGCGAGCGTGCCGGGATGCTCAACTCGGGCGCCCACGGCTTCTCCGAGGTGCTGTACGCCTTCACCTCGGCCTCCAACAACAACGGCTCGGCCTTCGGCGGCATCACCGTCAACACCGACTGGTACGACACCGCGCTCGGCCTGGCGATGATCTTCGGTCGGCTGCTGCCGATCGTCTTCGTCCTCGCGCTGGCCGGTTCGCTCGCCCAGCAGCAGCCGGTCCCGGCCACCCCGGGCACCCTGCCCACCCACAAGCCGCTGTTCGTGGGCCTGCTGTCGGGCGTGATCCTGATCGTCGTCGGCCTCACCTACTTCCCGGCCCTGGCTCTCGGGCCGATCGCGGAAGGTCTGTCCTCCTGATGTCCACCTCCACGCTCAACCCCGCACCGGCCGACCAGGCGGAGGCCGCCGCGCCGCACAGAGTGGCGAGCGGCCTGCTCGACCCGAAGCTGATCGTCGCGTCCCTGCCGGACGCGGTGAAGAAGCTCGACCCCCGGGTGATGATCAAGAACCCGGTGATGTTCGTGGTCGAGGTCGGCTCGGTGGTCACCACCGTCGCCGCGATCGCCGACCCGTCCGTGTTCGCCTGGGTCATCACCGTCTGGCTGTGGCTCACCACGGTCTTCGCCAACCTGGCCGAGGCCGTGGCCGAGGGCCGCGGCAAGGCGCAGGCCGACACGCTGCGCAAGACCAAGAGCGACACCATGGCCCGCCGGCTCACCGACTGGCCGGCCACCGGTGCCGAGGAGGAGGTGCCCGGCACCGCGCTGAGGCTCGGCGACCACGTGGTGGTCGAGGCCGGCCAGGTCATCCCCGGCGACGGCGACGTGGTCGAGGGCGTCGCGAGCGTCGACGAGTCGGCGATCACGGGTGAGTCCGCGCCCGTCATCCGTGAGTCGGGCGGCGACCGCAGCGCCGTCACCGGCGGCACCAAGGTGCTGTCCGACCGGATCGTGGTGAGGATCTCCTCCGAGCCCGGCAAGACCTTCATCGACCGGATGATCGCCCTGGTCGAGGGCGCCGCCCGGCAGAAGACGCCGAACGAGATCGCGCTCAACATCCTGCTGGCCTCGCTGACCGTCGTCTTCCTGGTCGCGGTCGTCACGCTCCAGCCGATGGCCACCTACGCGGGTGCTCCGCAGACGATGATCGTCCTGGTCGCCCTGATCGTGGCGCTCATCCCGACCACCATCGGCGCGTTGCTCTCCGCGATCGGCATCGCCGGCATGGACCGCCTGGTGCAGCGCAACGTGCTGGCGATGTCCGGCCGCGCCGTCGAGGCCGCCGGCGACGTCAACACGCTGCTGCTCGACAAGACCGGCACCATCACCCTGGGCAACCGCCAGGCCGCCGAGTTCCTGGCCGCCCCGGGCGTGTCCACCGAGGACCTGGCCGGCGCGGCGCAGCTGTCCTCGCTCGCGGACGAGACCCCGGAGGGCCGCTCGATCGTGGTCCTCGCGAAGACCGGGTACGGCCTGCGGGCCCGCGCCCAGGGCGAGCTGACGCACGCCACGTGGGTCCCGTTCACCGCCCAGACCCGGATGTCGGGCGTGGACCTCGACGAGGCCGGAGGAGTCCACCAGGTCCGCAAGGGCGCGGCCGGCGCGGTCTCCAACTGGGTCACCGAGAACGGCGGTTCGGTCGGAGCCGAGGTCTCCACCCTGGTCGACGGGATATCCGCGGCCGGCGGCACCCCGCTGGTCGTCGCCGAGCGGATCGGCGCCGGGCCCGCCCGCGTCCTCGGGGTCATCCACCTCAAGGACGTCGTCAAGGAGGGCATGCGGGAGCGCTTCGACGAGCTCCGCCGGATGGGCATCAAGACCGTCATGATCACGGGCGACAACCCGCTGACCGCCAGGGCGATCGCGGAGGAGGCCGGCGTGGACGACTTCCTCGCCGAGGCCACGCCCGAGGACAAGATGGCCCTGATCAAGAAGGAGCAGGAGGGCGGCAAGCTGGTCGCGATGACCGGCGACGGCACCAACGACGCCCCCGCCCTCGCCCAGGCCGACGTCGGCGTCGCGATGAACACCGGGACCATGGCGGCCAAGGAGGCCGGCAACATGGTCGACCTGGACTCCAACCCCACCAAGCTGATCGAGATCGTGGAGATCGGCAAGCAGCTGCTGATCACCCGTGGCGCGCTGACCACCTTCTCGATCGCCAACGACGTGGCCAAGTACTTCGCGATCATCCCCGCGATGTTCGCCGGGGTCTACCCGGGCCTGAGCCACCTCAACATCATGGGCCTGCACAGCCCCCAGTCCGCGATCACCTCGGCGATCGTCTTCAACGCCCTGGTCATCATCGGCCTGATCCCGCTCGCCCTGCGCGGCGTGCGCTACCGCCCGTCCGACGCCAGCTCGCTGCTGCGCCGCAACATCGGGATCTACGGCTTCGGCGGCCTCGTGGTGCCGTTCGCCGGCATCAAACTGATCGACCTGATCGTCCAGTTCATCCCCGGCCTCAACTGACGCGGGGAAGGAGAGAAAACCATGTCCAAGCCCCTGCCGACGACCCTCCGCACCCACTTCACCGCGCTGCGCGCGCTGCTGGTGCTGACCGTGATCCTCGGGATCGCCTACCCGCTGCTGATCACCGGGATCTCCCAGGTCGCCTTCACCGACAAGGCGAACGGCTCGCCGGTGAAGACCGACGGCAAGGAGATCGGCTCCAGCCTGATCGGCCAGAGCTTCAACCTCCCGAAGAAGAACCCCGACGACCCGAACGAGGAGGCCCAGCCGGACCCGAAGTGGTTCCAGCCCCGCCCCTCCGCGGCCGGGACCGGCTACGACGCTTCCTCGTCCAGCGCCAGCAACCTCGGCCCGAACAGCGAGGACCTGCTGAAGGCCGTCAACGACCGCCGCGCCGCCGTCGCCTCCTTCGACGGCGTCGACCCGGCGAGCGTCCCGGCCGACGCGCTGACCGCCTCCGGCTCCGGCCTCGACCCGCACATCTCCGCCGCGTACGCCAAGGAGCAGGTCGACCGGGTCGCGAAGAACCGCGGCCTGCCGGTGGAGACGGTGGCCAAGCTGGTCGACGAGTACACCGAGAGCCGTTCGCTCGGCTTCCTCGGCAACGAGGGCGTCAACGTCGTGCTGCTCAACAAGGCGCTCAGCGAGCAGAAGTGACACCACCTCACACATACGGGTGACCGGGCCGGCCCGGGCACGGGAGCACGCCTCCCGGGCCCGGGCCGGCCGACCCGCGTCCGCAGACGTGCACCACCTCCCGATGGAAAGAGCAGTGCCCATGGCTCGCGACCTCACCCCCGGCACCGGCATCCGCGGCGGCCGACTGAGGGTGTACCTCGGCTCCGCGCCGGGGGTAGGCAAGACCTACCGCATGCTGGACGAGGCCCGGCGCAGACAGCAGCGCGGGGCCGATGTCGTGGTCGGGTACATCGAGTGCCACGGCAGACGGCACACCGAGGCCATGCTGGCCGGCCTGGAGGTCCTGCCGCGTGCCCGACGCTCCTACCGGGACGCCGAGTTCGAGGAGATGGACCTCGACGGCGTGCTCGCCCGCCGCCCGTCCGTCGTGCTCGTGGACGAGCTGGCGCACACCAACATCCCCGGCGGCCGGCACGCCAAGCGCTGGCAGGACGTCGAGGAACTGCTCGCCGCCGGGATCGACGTCGTCACCACCGTCAACATCCAGCACCTGGAGTCGCTGAACGACGTCGTCCGGAAGATCACCGGCATCCCGCAGCGCGAGACCGTCCCGGACGAGGTGGTCCGCCGGGCCGACCAGATCGAACTCGTCGACATGGCCCCCCAGGCGCTGCGCCGCCGGATGGCCCACGGCAACGTCTACAGGGCGGAGAAGGTGGACGCCGCGCTCTCCAACTACTTCCGGGTCGGCAACCTCACCGCCCTGCGCGAACTCGCCTTGCTCTGGGTGGCCGGGCGGGTGGACGAGGGCCTGCGCGACTACCGGGCCAGCCACAACATCGACCGGGTCTGGGAGGCCCGCGAGCGGGTCGTGGTCGCCCTCACCGGCGGCCCCGAGGGCGAGACCCTGATCCGCCGCGCCGCCCGGATCGCCGACCGCACGGCCGGCGGCGACCTGCTGGCCGTCCACGTCTCCCGCAGCGACGGCCTGGCCGGCGCCTCCTCCGGAGCGCTCGCCCAGCAGCGGCAGCTGGTGGAGACCCTCGGCGGCAGCTACCACGTGGTGGTCGGCGACGACGTCCCCACCGCGCTGCTCGCCTTCGCCCGCGCCCACGACGCCACCCAGCTGGTGCTCGGCACCAGCCGCCGCGGCCGGATCAACCGCTTCCTCACCGGCCCCGGCACCGGGCAGACCACCGTGGACGACTCCGAGGACATCGACGTCCACATGGTCACCCACGAGTTCACCGGCCGCGGCCGGCTGCCCTCGCTCGGCCGCCGCCACTCCCGGCGCCGCACCGTCGCCGGCTACCTGGCCGGCCTGGCGGTGCCCTGGCTGCTCACCGCCCTGCTCTCGCAGGCGCACCACAGCATCAACCTGACCACCGACGCGCTGATCTTCCAGCTCGGCGTGGTCATCGTCGCCCTGCTCGGCGGCGCGGTGTCGGCCCTGCTGGCCTCGTTCGTCGCCTCGGTGCTGCTCAACTACTACTTCATCCCGCCGATCCACAGCCTGACCATCGGCGAGACCAACAACATCGTCGCCCTGGTGGTCTTCGCCGCCATCGCGCTCACCGTCTCCACCGTGGTCGACCACGCCGGCCGGCTCACCAGCCGGGCCGCCCGCGCCACCGCCGAGGCCGAGACCCTCTCCACCCTGGCCGGCAGCGTGCTGCGCGGCGCCGACGCGCTGCCCGCCCTGCTGGAGAAGTCCCGGACGGCCTTCGGGATGCGGACCGTCGCGCTGCTCTCCCGGGCCGACGGCGAGGTGCTCGCGCACAGCGAGGGGGACCATCCGGGCGACGGCGACGGGCCGCACGAGACCACCGAGGTCCCGGTCGGCCGGGACGCCCTCCTGGTGCTCACCGGCCGCCGGCTGCCGGCTGCCGACCAGCGGGTGCTGACCGCCTTCGCCGCCCACGTCGGCGCCGCGCTCGAACGCGACCGGCTGGCGGTGGCCGCCGCCGAGGTCGAGCCGATCAAGGCCGCCGACCGGATGCGCACCGCCCTGCTCGCCGCCGTCAGCCACGACCTGCGCACCCCGCTGGCCGCCGCCCGGGCCTCGGTCGGCTCGCTGCGCAGCCCCGACGTCGAGTTCTCGCCCGAGGACCAGGCCGAACTCCTCGCCACCGCCGACGAGTCGCTGGTCAAGCTCACCCGGCTGGTCGACAACCTGCTCGACATGAGCCGCCTGCAGGCCGGCGCGCTCACCCTGCACCTCACCGAGACCCACCTGGACGAGATCCTGCCCCGGGCGCTCGACAGCCTCCCCGACCCGTACGCGCCGATCCAGCCGCTGGACCTGGACACGACCCCGCCGGTGCTCGCCGACCCGCCGCTGCTGGAGCGGGTGCTCGCCAACGTGATCACCAACGCGCTGCGGTACAACGCCCCCGGCGCGCCCGTCCTGGTCACCGGCAGCCACCACGCCGCCCAGGTCGAGATCCGGGTGATCGACCGCGGCCCCGGCATCGCCCCCGAGGACCGCGACCGGGTCTTCCTGCCCTTCCAGCGCCTCGGCGACACCGACAACACCACCGGCGTCGGCCTCGGACTCGCCCTCTCCCGCGGCCTCGCCGAGGCGATGGGCGGCAGCCTGGAGGTCGAGGACACCCCGGGCGGCGGCACCACCATGCTGCTCACCCTGCCCGCCGCCGACCCCACCATCGAGCGAAGCGAGGCGGACACGTGAGCGAGATCCTGGTCGTCGACGACGAGCCGGCCCTCCTGCGCACCCTGCGGATCAACCTCAGCGCCCGGCAGTACGCCGTCCGCACCGCGGCCACCGGCGGCGAGGCGCTCGACCGTGCCGCGCACAGCGCCCCGGACGCCGTCCTGCTCGACCTCGGCCTGCCCGACCTCGACGGGATGGACGTGCTGCGCGGCCTGCGCACCCACAGCGCGGTGCCGATCATCGTGCTCTCCGGCCGCACCGACGCGGCCGACAAGGTGGGCGCCCTGGACGCGGGCGCCGACGACTACCTCACCAAGCCGTTCCTGATGGACGAGCTGCTGGCCCGGCTGCGTGCCGTGCTGCGCCGGCCGCTGGGCGGCGTGCCGCTGAGCCGGCCGGTGATCGGCGACCACACCGTGGACCTCGCGGCCACCGCGGTGAACGGCCCGAACGGCCCGGTCCGGCTCACCCCGACCGAGTGGCGCATCCTGGCCCTGCTGCTCGCCAACCCCGGCCGGCTGGTGCCAGGCCGGCAGATCCTGCGCGAGGTGTGGGGTCCGGCCCAGGAGGGGCGCGGCAACTACCTGCGGGTCTACTTCGCCGGGCTGCGCCGCAAGTTGGAGCGCGACCCGGCCCGGCCGCGGCACCTGGTCACCGAGCCGGGGATCGGGTACCGCTACGTGCCGTGACGGGCCGACGCCGCGGCCTGCGTCAACGGCCCGTCAAGAGCGCCCCGGTGGGCGACAGGACGGCGTCAAGGCCGCTCGGGGGTGGTGCTCCGTGGGCGTAGTGTCGGTGTCGAACGAGCGGCCCTGCTCCGTGTGGGGGAGGCCTGGGGCCGCTTCGACAGCCGTCCCATGGACGGCCGGCAGGTGGGGGAGGGGCGCGCGACACCCGTCGCGCGCCCCCATCTGCCGTCGGGGCCGGTCCGCCCCGCTCAGCCCTCCCCGCCCCCGCACTGGCGGGGCAGCGCCAGCGCCACCGTGTCCGCGAACTCCCGGACCGCGCTGGTCCGGCTGACCACCCGGCCGCTGTGCACCACCAGCCGGCTGTGCCCGCCCGCGAGCGCCCCGGCCAGGCTGTCCCCGCGCACCGCCAGCAGCTCCGCCGGGAACCCGGCGTCCACCCGGACCGGCGCCAGTCCGAGCGCCGCCCGGGCCTGGTTCGCCACCGCGTCGTACGCCGCCTCCGGGTCCAACTCCCCACCGGCCGCCAGCAGATAGGCCGACTCCAGCGGATCCGCCCGGCCGACCGGGTTGGACGGGTCGCGCAGCGCCCCGCTGCCCGCTGCCAACGGCACCCGGGCCGCCGCCAACTCCCGTACCAGGCCCGGCCGCAGGCCTGCCGGCCGACCCTCCAGCCCGGTGCAGCAGCCGTTCTGCGGCAGGCAGACCACCCGCACCCCGCTGGTCGCCAGCACCGTCGACGCGCCGCGGGCCAGCGCCCCGCACGGGCCGAGCGTCACCCGTGGCCGCAGCGGCGCCAACGCACCGGCCATCCGGGCGAGTTGGGCGGCGTCGGCGGCGCTGGCGTGCAGGTCCACCGAGCAGTCGGCCTCGCGGGCCGCCTCCAGCAGCAGCTGCACGTAGCCGGAGGGGTCCGGGTCCAGCTCCGGGCAGCCGCCGGCCGCCGTGGCGCCCAGCTTGAGCGCCTCGCGCAGCTGCGCGCGGCCGTCCGCGCCGGCCCGCCCGGTGAGCAGCCGTGGCATCGCCACCGCCTGGAGCTCGGCCAGCCCGCTCAGCGCCTGCCGGGCGGTGAGCACGGCCTCCAGCCGGCGCAGTCCGTGTACGTCGCCGATCCGGACGTGGGTGCGCTGGGCGGTGGCGCCGTAGCCGAGGGAGGTCAGCGCGGCCTCGGTGATCCGCCGGGTGAGGTCGGCCGGGGTGTCCGGCGGCGGAGTGGGCAGGGCGGCGGAGAAGGCGGCGTCGTAGTGGGCGTGCGCCTCGGCGGGGGCCGGGAGCAGCAGGTATCCGCGAAGGTCGATCCGGGCGCCGGTGGTGACGGTGGGGGCGCCGGGCAGGGCGGGCAGCGGGCCGAGGCTGCCGACGGTGCCGACCGCCTGGATGCGGTCGCCGCTGATCCGGACGTCCACCACCCGCCCGTCGGCGAGTCGGGCGCCGGTGAGCAGCAGGACCGGGCCGTGCCCGAGCGGGTTGGCCGCCGGGCCGGGCCAGGGCTGCGGCCCGTCGGCGGCTGCGCTGTCCATCGCCGGCTCCTTCTCGGGCCGGCCCGTGCGGTCGGCCCCGTACGGCTGGCCCGTACCGCCGGCCAGTCCTCCCGATCAATGAGCGACGAGCCTATGGGCCCGGGAGGCGGGTCGCCGGGAGGCGGGCAATAGTCGTATCGGGTCGGGCCGTGGGGCTCGCGGGCCGATCGAACGCCCGCCCTTGGATCGTCCGTCCGTACCCGTCGCCCACCTGCGGTCTTCGCCGCGGGATACGGATTTCACCTCCGGCCGCGAAACGTGTAATCTCTTCCTCGTTCGCCCCTATAGCTCAGTCGGTAGAGCGTCTCCATGGTAAGGAGAAGGTCTGCGGTTCGATTCCGCATGGGGGCTCGGGTGAGAAGCAGTCAGCTCCGGCTGTGCTGCGGATCACTGTGGCGGTGTAGCTCAGTTGGTAGAGCAAGCGGCTCATAATCGCTGTGTCACCGGTTCAAGTCCGGTCACCGCTACCCCGCGTAGTCGGTCGGGAGATCGCACTCCCGGTCGGCTACTCTTGTTGTGTTCTTATTCGTTGTCCAAGGAAGGCACTCCCGTGGCTGCCACCGACGTCCGCCCGAAGATCACGCTGGCCTGCGTGGAGTGCAAGGAGCGGAACTACATCACCAAGAAGAACCGGCGTAACGACCCGGACCGTCTTGAGATGAAGAAGCACTGCCCCCGCTGCAACTCGCACACCGCGCACCGCGAGACCCGCTGACCCTCCCGTAGGGCGCCGGGCCTGTGTGAATTCAGGTCTTCTACTCCGGGCCGCATCCCTCACTGGGGGGTGCGGCCCGGAGTTTTTTCGTATCCATCCGCGTTCCGAGGAGCTGCCATGGCGCTCGACCCCTCCTTCATCGGGCGTAGTTACCCGCCCACCGAGCCGTACGAGGTCGGCCGGGAGAAGATCCGCGAGTTCGCGACCGCGATCGGGGACGCCAACCCGGCGTACGCCGACCCTGAGGCGGCGAAGGCGCTGGGTCACTCCGACGTCATCGCCCCGCCGACCTTCCCCTTCGTGGTCACCTACCGGGCGGCCGCCCAGGTGATCGAGGACCCGGAGCTGGGTCTGGACTTCAGCCGGGTGGTGCACGGCGACCAGAAGTTCGTCTACACCCGCCCGGTGCGGGCCGGTGACCGGCTGTCGGTCGCGGTGACCATCGACAACATCAAGTCGCTGGCGGGCAACGACGTGCTCACCGTGTGCGGCGAGGTGACGGACGCGACCGGCGAGCACGTTGTGACGTCGGTCATGACCCTGGTGGCCCGGGCCGCCGACGAGGCGGGGGAGTGAGCGCGATGGCGATCAGCTACGACGAGGTCGAGGTCGGCACCGAGCTGCCGGCGCAGTCCTTCCCGGTGACCCGCGACACACTGGTGCGCTACGCGGGCGCCTCGGGCGACTTCAACCCGATCCACTGGAACGAGAAGTTCGCCCTGGAGGTCGGCCTGCCGGACGTCATCGCGCACGGCATGTTCACCATGGCCGAGGCGATCCGGGTGGTCACCGACTGGGTCGGCGACCCGGCCGCGGTGGTCGAGTACGGCGTGCGCTTCACCCGGCCGGTGCCGGTGCCGAACGACGGGGTCGGCGCGGTGGTCGAGGTCTCGGCCAAGGTCGCCAAGAAGCTGGACGACCGCAGGGTGCAGGTCGACCTGCTGGCCACCACGGGCGGCCAGAAGGTGCTCGGCATGTCCCGGGCCGTCGTCCGGCTCGGCTGAGCCGCTTCCGCGCGCCGGCGGCCGCGGCCGGAGTGCCCGCACCGGGGGCTCCGGCCGCGGCCGCGGGCCTTGCCTGGCTAGTGATTGGCCACTAACTTGTGACCCATGGCGAAGTCGAGCATCCGGATGAGTGCGGAGGAGCGGCGCGAGAGCGTCGTCCGCGCCGCCCTGATCGAGTTCGCCCGGGGCGGTTACCACGGCACCTCCACCGAGGCGATCGCCCGCCGGGTGGGCGTCTCGCAGCCGTACCTGTTCCGGCTGTTCCCGGGCAAGCAGGCGATCTTCGCCGCGGCCGCCGAACGCTGCGTCGAGGAGACCTGGCGGGTGTTCGACGAGGCCTCGGCCGGGCTGACCGGCTCGGAGGCCGCCGACGCGATATCCGGCGCGTACATGGGCCTGGTCGAGGACAGCGACCAGCTCATGATGCAGATGCAGATCTACGTCTCGGTCTTCGCGGCCCGCTCGGCCGGCGAGGAGGAGATCGGGGAGACCGCCCGGCGGCTCTGGGAGAGCCTGTTCGAGCGGGTCAGGATGCGGATCGGCGGGGACATGAGGGACGCCACGCGGTTCTTCGCGCACGGGATGCTGATCAACACCCTGGTGGCGCTGGGCTATCCGCAGGACCACCGGATCTGGACCGGCTTCGACGAGTGCAAGGACCCGGAGTAGCGTCCGGGCGGCCGCGCGGTGCGTCCGGGCGGCCTTTTTTCGACCCATGAAAGTTATTGAGCAATAACTACCTAGAGGAACCTGGGGGATGTCATGACGGAGAAACCGGCCATGGGCAGAGCCGCGATCTGGACCCTGGTGATCGTCAGCGCGGCCGGCTTCATGGCCGCCCTGGACAACCTGGTGGTCACCACCGCCCTGCCGTCGATCCGCGAGGAGCTCGGCGGCGGGCTGTCCGAGCTCGAATGGACGGTCAGCGCCTACACCCTGAGCTTCGCCGTGCTGCTGATGTTCGGCGCCGCCCTCGGCGACCGCTTCGGCCGCCGCCGGATCTTCCTGGCCGGCCTGGCGGTCTTCACCGCCGGCTCCGCCGCGGCCGCGCTGTCCCCCGGCATCGGCGAGCTGATCGCCGCCCGCGCCGTCCAGGGGGCCGGGGCCGCGGTGATGATGCCGCTCACCCTCACCCTGCTCACCGCCGCGGTGCCCCCGGCCAGGCGGGGGCTGGCCTTCGGCGTCTGGTCGGGCGTCAGCGGCCTCGCCGTCGCGGCCGGGCCGCTGATCGGCGGCGCGCTGACCGAGCACTTCTCCTGGCAGTGGATCTTCTGGGTGAACGTCCCGGTGGGCCTCGTCCTGCTGCCGCTGGCCTTCCTGCGGCTCGGCGAGAGCCGGGGCGCGGGCCGGGCCCTGGACGTGCCCGGAACCGTGCTGGTCAGCCTGGGGATGTTCGGGGTCGTCCTCGGCCTGATCCGCGGCAACCCGGACGGCTGGACCAGCCCGCCGGTCCTCGGCGCCCTGATCGGCGGCGCCCTGCTGCTGACCGCCTTCGTCTGGTACGAGCAGCGGGTGGCCGCCCACCCGATGCTGCCGATGCGGCTGTTCCGCAGCCGGACCTTCTCCGCCGTCAACGCGGCGAGCCTGCTGATGTACCTGGGGATGTTCGGCTCGATCTTCCTGATCAGCCAGTACCTCCAGGGGGTCGGCGGCTTCAGCCCCCAGGAGGCGGGCATCCGGATGCTGCCGTGGACGGCGATGCCGCTGCTGGTCTCGCCGGTCGCGGGCATCGTCTCCGACCGGATCGGCGGCCGCCCGATCGTGGTCGCCGGGCTGGCGCTGCAGGCGGTGGGCCTGGTGCTGTTCGGGCTGGTCGCGGACGGGAGCACCGGCCTCGACTACCCTGCCCTGATCCCGGCCATCGTGATCTGCGGGGTCGGCATGTCGCTGTACTTCGGCCCGACCGCCCAGCTGGTGATGGTCGGCGTCCGGCCGCAGGAGCAGGGGATCGCCTCCGGCGCCAACAACGCGCTGCGCGAGGTCGGCGGGGCGCTCGGGGTCGCCGTGCTCGCCGCGGTGTTCTCGGCACAGGGCGGCTACCAGTCGGCCCGGGCCTTCACGGACGGGCTGGTGCCCGCGCTGTACGTCGGCGGGGCCGCCGTCGGGCTCGGCGCGCTCGCCGCGGTGCTCATCCCCCGGCGGGGCAGGGCGCCGGTCGCGGCCGCGGTCGAACAGCCGGCGCCCGAGATGGTCAAGGCCTGACAGCGGCACCGGAAGCCGCTTCCCGGGAAGGGCCTTCCCCGGGAAGCGGCTTCCCGGCGCCCCCGTACGCTGGTGGGCGTGCTGGTAGAAAACGACGCCCCCCTCGCCCCGCTGACCACGCTCCGGCTCGGCGGCCCGGCCCGCCGCCTGGTGACCGCCCACACCGACGACGAGGTGATCGCGGCCGTCCGCGAGGCCGACGCGGCCGGCGAGCCGCTGCTGGTCCTCGGCGGCGGCTCCAACCTGGTGATCGGCGACGCCGGCTTCTCCGGCACCGCGCTGCGGATCGCCACCGAGGGCTTCGCCCTGGACGGCACCGCGCTGGAGGTCGCGGCCGGCGAGACCTGGTCCGAGGTGGTCCGCCGGACCGTGCTGGACCACCACCTGGCGGGCATCGAGTTCCTGGCCGGCATCCCCGGCTCGGCCGGCGCCACCCCGGTGCAGAACGTGGGCGCGTACGGCCAGGAGGTCGCGCAGGCGATCACCGAGGTGGTCGCGTACGACCGCACCGCCGACGAGGTGGTCGTGCTCCCGAACGCCGAGTGCGCGTTCTCCTACCGGCACAGCCGCTTCAAGGCCGAGCCGGACCGCTACGTGGTGCTGCGGGTGCGGTTCCGCCTGGAGGACGCCGACGGGCTCTCCACCCCCGTCCGCTACGCCGAGACCGCCAGGCACCTGGGCGTCGAGCAGGGCGACCGGGTGGCGGTCGACACGGCCTGGAAGGCGGTGCTGCTGCTGCGCGCCGGCAAGGGCATGGTGCTGGACCCGGCGGACCACGACACCTGGTCGGCCGGCTCCTTCTTCACCAACCCGGTGCTCACGGCCGCCCAGTACGAGTCCTTCCGCACCCGCCCGGGCGCCGAGGACGCCCCCGCCTACCCGGCCCCGGAGGGCTGCACCAAGACCTCGGCGGCCTGGCTGATCGACCGGGCGGGCTTCGGCAAGGGCTACGGCAGCGGCCCGGCGACGCTCTCCACCAAGCACACCCTGGCGCTCACCAACCGCGGCTCGGCCACCGCCGAGGACCTGCTGGCACTGGCCCGGGAGATCCGGGACGGGGTCCGCGAAGCCTTCGGGGTGGAGCTGGTGAACGAGCCGGTGATGGTGGGCGTCACGCTCTGAGCGGGCGCCGGGGGTGCGCCGAACGGGCGCTAGGCGGGCACGGCGGCCGGCTCGGCGGGGGCACGGTCGCCCACCAGCCAGGCGTCGATGTCCGCCAGCAGCTCCCTGCGGACGGCCTCCGGCGCGACCGAGCCGCGCACCGACTGCCGCGCCAGCTCGGCGAGTTCGGCGTCGGAGAAGCCCAGCACGTCCCGGACCAGCTCGTACTGGGCGGCCAGCCGGCTGCCGAACAGCAGCGGGTCGTCGGCGCCCAGGGCGAGCGGGACCCCGGCGTCGAACAGCCGG
Organism: Kitasatospora sp. NPDC032121; assembly: GCF_055580145.1. Lineage (NCBI taxonomy): Bacteria > Bacillati > Actinomycetota > Actinomycetes > Kitasatosporales > Streptomycetaceae > Kitasatospora > Kitasatospora sp. NPDC032121. The sequence goes on from NZ_JBVILX010000002.1 coordinate 857,913, forward strand.
CGCAGCGGGACCTCCTCGGGGCGCTCGTAGACGCCGAGCGAGACGTTGGAGGACGGGCAGACCTCGCAGGTGACCTGCCGGTCCGCCAGCCGCTCCATCAGCCGGGGGTCCTCGGCGGCCCGCACGCCGTGGCCGATCCGGCCGGCGCCCAGGTCGTCCAGGCAGTCCCGGACGGACTCCGGGCCGGACAGCTCGCCGCCGTGCGGGGCCGCCAGCAGCCCGCCGTTGCGGGCGATCGCGAAGGCCCGGTCGAAGTCCCTGGCCATGCCCCGGCGCTCGTCGTTGGAGAGGCCGAAGCCGACCACCCCGTGGTCGGCGTAGCGGACGGCCAGCCGGGCCAACGTCCGGGCGTCCATCGGGGACTTCATCCGGTTGGCCGCGACCAGGACCCGGATGCCCACGCCGGTCGCCGCGGCGGCGTGCTCCACCGCGTCCAGGATCAGTTCCAGGGCGGGGATCAGTCCGCCCAGCCGGGGCGCGTACGAGGTCGGGTCGACCTGGATCTCCAGCCAGCGGGAGCCGTCCCGCCGCTCGTCCTCGGCGGTTTCCAGGACCAGCCGGCGGATGTCCTGCTCGTCCCGCAGCACCGAGCGGGCGGTGTCGTACAGCCGCTGGAAGCGGAACCAGCCCCGTTCGTCGGTGGCCCGCAGTCGGGGCGGTTCGCCGGAGCTGAGCGCCTCCGGCAGCCGGACGCCGTGCTTCTCGGCCAGCTCCAGGAGGGTGGCGGGCCGCATCGATCCGGTGAAGTGCAGGTGCAGGTGGGCCTTCGGGAGGCCCCTGACGTCTCGCGGGTTCAACAGGCGTTCCATTCGCCGATACTGCCGTATGCGACCCCCGGACGGGAACCGCCTCCTTCCAATCCCCCGGAGGGGTGAAAGGAGGCGGTGTGCCGGGTGAATCCCGTATGTCGGATTGACGTCAGTACCGCAGCGACGTCAGTCGCGGGCCTCGCCGAGCAGCTTCTGGATCCGGCTGATGCCCTCGACCAGGTCCTCGTCGCCGAGCGCGTAGGAGAACCGCAGGTAGCCGGGGGTGCCGAAGGCCTCGCCCGGGACGGCGGCGACCTCGACCTCGTCCAGGATCAGGCTCGCCAGCTCGGCGGAGCTCTGCGGACGCCGGCCGCGGATCTCCTTGCCCAGCAGGCCCTTGACCGACGGGTAGGCGTAGAAGGCGCCCTCGGGCTCGGGGCACAGGACGCCCTCGATCTCGTTGAGCATCCGCACGATCGTCCTGCGGCGGCGGTCGAAGGCGGTGCGCATCTCGTGCACCGCGGACAGGTCGCCGGCGACGGCGGCGATCGCGGCGCGCTGGGCGACGTTGGAGACGTTCGAGGTGGCGTGCGACTGCAGGTTGGTCGCGGCCTTGATGACGTCCTTGGGGCCGATCACCCAGCCCACCCGCCAGCCGGTCATCGCGTAGGTCTTGGCCACGCCGTTGACCACGATGCACTTGTCGGCCAGCTCGGGCAGCAGGGCGGGCAGCGAGGTGAACTTCGCGTCGCCGTAGACCAGGTGCTCGTAGATCTCGTCGGTGAGCACCCACAGGCCGTGCTCCAGCGCCCAGCGGCCGATCGCCTCGGCCTCGGCCTCGGTGTACACCGCGCCGGTCGGGTTGGACGGCGAGACGAACAGCACCACCTTGGTGTTCTCGGTGCGGGCGGCCTCCAGCTGCTCGACCGAGACCTTGTAGCCGGTGGTCTCGTCGGCCACGACCTCCACCGGGACGCCGCCGGCCAGCTGGATCGACTCCGGGTAGGTGGTCCAGTACGGCGCCGGGACGATGACCTCGTCGCCCGGGTCGAGGATCGCGGCGAAGGCCTCGTAGATGGCCTGCTTGCCGCCGTTGGTGACCAGCACCTGCGAGGCGTCCACCTGGTAGCCGGAGTCGCGCAGCGTCTTGGCGGCGATCGCGGCCTTCAGCTCGGGCAGGCCACCCGCCGGGGTGTAGCGGTGGTTCTTCGGGTCGCGGCAGGCCTCGACGGCCGCCTCGACGATGTAGTCCGGGGTGGGGAAGTCGGGCTCGCCGGCGCCGAAGCCGATGACCGGACGGCCGGCGGCCTTGAGGGCCTTGGCCTTCGCGTCCACGGCGAGGGTCGCGGACTCGGCGATCGCACCGATCCGGGCGGAGACCCGGCGGTCGGCGGGGCGGATGGACTGGTCGGGCTGCGGGGTGGAAGCGCTCATGCCTGCATCGTCGCAGAACCGGGACCTACCGGGCATCGGGGTATCGCGATCCGTACGCTCCCGTCCGGATCGCGGCCCCGGAGGTCCGTCGAAAGGGGTCCCCCCGGACCGGACGTCCGACGCCGGACGGGCGGCTCCGGAAGAAGACGTTCGACCAAACGCCCCTCGACCACGTACACTCGCTGCTCGACGGCCCGCCGAAAAGACCGGAGCTTTCACCGCCTGTGCAGACAGCGGGGGGAGATGCGGTAGGTTGGTCGCCACCGGAGCCGCGAGGCACCGTAGGGCAATAGCTCAATTGGTAGAGCACCGGTCTCCAAAACCGGCGGTTGGGGGTTCGAGTCCCTCTTGCCCTGCTGCTAGATCCGTTTTCAGCCCGTTCGCTCCACAGGAGTGAGCGGGCTTGATGCGGAGATGGCACCGATCAGCACCGCTAGCCGACTGGTCGTGCCCAAACCGGGTGCGCGGCGAAGTTCGGCAGGACCCGGATTCAGGTGAGGACGAGTGACGGAGACCACGGGCTCCACCGCAACGCCTGAGAGCGGCAACCCCGAGGGTGCCGACGGCGCCGCCGAGACGGCATCGGCCGAGGGCGACAAGAAGTCGGGCAAGCAGAAGAAGTCCGGCAAGCGGGCCAAGAAGGGCCTGTTCGCCAGGATGGGCCTGTTCTATCGCCAGATCATCGCCGAACTGCGCAAGGTCGTCTGGCCGACCCGCAACGAGCTCACCAACTACACCGCCGTCGTGGTCACCTTCGTGGTGGTCGTGATGGCCTTCGTGGCCGGCCTGGACTACGGCTTCTCCAAGCTCAGCCTCCTGGTCTTCGGCTGACCGGCCGCACCACCTCTCGAACAGCTTCCCGACCCGGGCCGAATCCTCGGCCCGGGTCGAGCTGTCGGCGCCGGACGTACGCGCGGTTACCGTGGACTCGGTACTGTTGAAGTCTCCGAGACCTCACCTGGCGCCCGCGCGAGCGGTCGTACGCCGGGCCGGTCGAGGAGCGCGCCACCTTCACCATCTCCAGGAAAGAAGCCGCCACCGTGTCTGAGTCCCCCCTGTACGACGCCGACGAGACCGTCCGCGAGGCGGATGTCGCCGCCGAGCTGGACGCGGCCGAGCTGGCTGACGACGCCGAGCCCGCCGAGCAGATCGTGGACGCCGCGGACAGCGACGAGGACGAGGTCGAGGCGTACGACGAGGCCGAGGCGGGCGAGCCCGCCGAGGAGGCCGCGTCGCACGTGGAGGGCGACAGCGAGTCCGCCGCCGCCGAGGAGTCCGTCGAGGAGGAGCCGGCCGACGAGGTCGAGGTCGACCCCGTCGCCAAGTTCCGCGAGGACCTGCGCTTCATGCCGGGCGAGTGGTACGTGATCCACACCTACGCCGGCTACGAGAACCGGGTGAAGCAGAACCTGGAGCAGCGCGCCGTCTCGCTGAACGTCGAGGAGTACATCTTCCAGGCCGAGGTGCCGCAGGAGGAGGTCGTCCAGATCAAGAACGGCGACCGCAAGACCATCCGCCAGAACAAGCTCCCCGGCTACGTCCTGGTGCGCATGGACCTCACCCCCGAGTCCTGGGGCGTCGTGCGCAACACCCCGGGTGTCACCGGCTTCGTCGGCAACGCCTACGACCCGTACCCGCTGACGCTGGACGAGGTCGTCAAGATGCTCGCCCCCGACGTCGAGCGCCAGGCCGCCAAGGAGGCCGGCAAGCCGTCGCCGGTCAAGCCGAGCGAGATCCAGGTCCTGGACTTCGAGGTCGGCGACTCGGTCACCGTCACCGACGGCCCGTTCGCGACCCTCCAGGCGACGATCAACGAGATCAACCCGGACTCGAAGAAGGTCAAGGGCCTGGTCGAGATCTTCGGCCGGGAGACCCCGGTCGAGCTCTCCTTCGACCAGATCCAGAAGAACTAGTCATACGGACTTCGGATTCGGGGCGGGGCCGCGGGCCCTGCCCCGAATCCGTTTTGGTCCAGCGGCGCGGACGCGTTAGCCTGGTCCGATGTGTGTGCTGGCGGCCGGGTGTCGCCCCGGTTCCGCACGCACCAGCAATCACCTCTCGGAAGGACCCGGAGAGACATGCCTCCCAAGAAGAAGAAGATCACGGGGCTTATCAAGCTCCAGATCAACGCCGGCGCGGCCAACCCGGCGCCGCCGGTCGGCCCCGCGCTGGGCCAGCACGGCGTGAACATCATGGAGTTCTGCAAGGCCTACAACGCTGCGACCGAGTCGCAGCGCGGCATGATCGTGCCGGTGGAGATCACGGTCTACGAGGACCGTTCCTTCACCTTCATCACGAAGACGCCGCCGGCCGCGCGCCTCATCCTGAAGGCCGCCGGTGTCGACAAGGGCTCCAGCGAGCCGCACAAGACCAAGGTCGCCAAGCTCACCAGCGCCCAGGTCCGTGAGATCGCCACCACGAAGATGCCCGACCTGAACGCGAACGACCTGGACGCCGCGGAGAAGATCATCGCCGGCACCGCCCGGTCGATGGGCATCACCGTCGAGGGCTGAGCGCCCCCGTCCCGCCAGGGACAAAACGGCTCAGCCGTCCCCCGTGGTAGGGCCTGCGCAGGCCCGTCGAACACCACAACTCCAATCACCATTCAGGAGCAGCCATGAAGCGCAGCAAGGCCCTGAAGGCCGCGGACGCCAAGGTCGACCGCGAGCGCCTTTACGCCCCCCTCGAGGCCGTCCGCCTCGCCAAGGCGACCAGCACCACCAAGTTCGACGGCACCGTTGAGGTCGCCATGCGTCTGGGCGTCGACCCGCGCAAGGCCGACCAGATGGTCCGCAGCACCGTGATCCTCCCGCACGGCACCGGTAAGACCGCTCGGGTCCTGGTCTTCGCGACCGGCGAGCGTGCCGAGGCCGCGCGTGCTGCGGGCGCCGACATCGTCGGTGCCGACGAGCTGATCGACGAGGTCGCGAAGGGCAAGCTGGACTTCGACGCCGTCGTCGCCACCCCGGACCTCATGGGCAAGGTCGGCCGCCTCGGCCGCGTGCTCGGCCCCCGTGGTCTGATGCCGAACCCGAAGACCGGCACCGTGACCCCGGACGTCGCCAAGGCTGTCAACGACATCAAGGGCGGCAAGATCGAGTTCCGCGTCGACAAGCACTCGAACCTGCACTTCATCATCGGTAAGGCCTCCTTCACCGACGAGCAGCTGGTCGAGAACTACGCCGCCGCGCTGGACGAGGTGCTCCGCGCCAAGCCGTCCGCCGCCAAGGGCCGGTACATCAAGAAGACCGCCTTCTCCACCACCATGGGCCCCGGCATCCAGGTGGACCCGAACCGCACCCGCAACCTCCTCGTCGAGGAGGACCCGGCCGCGGTCTGAGCCCCAGTGCTCTAGAGCAGTCCGTACGGCGGGCCCGCACCCCTCTCACCGGGGGTGCGGGCCCGCCGTCGTTCCCGGGCGCGGCCGGGACGGGGCCGGGGCGGGGCCGGGGCGGGGCCGAACGGGGCCGGGACGGGGGCCGGTGGGCCGCAACGGTTGCCTGATCGGGACATCGAAGGATGGGAACGGCGGGCCGAACCGTCGTACGCTCTGCCGGTCAGCACGTGGAGAACCTGTGACCGCCGGAGTGTGCCGTGCCGCCCGCCCCCCGCCCCGCCGTTCTCGTGGCAGCCCTGCTGCTCGCCACCACCACCGGGTGCAGTCTGCTGGCCGCCCCGACCACCGGCACCCCCGGGAGGCCGGCGCCGGTGCCGCCCAAGCAGGTGGTGCTCACGGCCGCGCAGGCGCTGGACGACTCGGGCAGCGCCCGGATCGACGTGGTCCAGGAGGGCCCGGCGGGCCGGCGCACCGCGAGCGGCTCCCTGGTCTGGGGCGCGGCGGACGAGGCCCGACTGGCCGTCACCGACGAGCTGGGCAGCGGACTGCTGACCGTCAAGGACGGCGCGCTCGACCTCGTCTACCAGGGCGGCGCGGCCAAGCACGCGGAGCGGCGGAGCGCCGAGGCGGTCGACCCCGCGGCGGGCCCCGATCCGGAGGGCTTCGCGGGCGGCTGGACGACGGCGCTGATCACCAACCCGGGCAGCCGGGCGTACGAGGTCGCCCAGGGCGTCACACTCCGCTCGCTCGGCGGCGAGCAGCTGGCCGGGGTGACCGTGGCGCACTATCAGGGTTCCGCGCCGCTGGCCGAACTGTTCGGCAAGGACGACGAGTTGAGTCCGAAGAAGCGCGCCGCCACACTGGACTGGTACCGGCAGCACGGGGTGGCGACGATCGGCTACGACGTCTGGATCGGGCCCGGCATGCAGCTGCTGCGGCTGCGTGAGACGGTCCGGGGGAGCGCGGGAACCACGGTGACCACCACCGATGTCTCGGCTCCGGGGGCGGCGGACACGGCACCGACGACCCCGGCCGGGTGACGGGGAGGCTGACGGGGGTCGTGGGGGAGGGGATATCCGGTGTGTGGGTAATCCGGGGATCCGTTAGAGTCCGCGTGAAAAGTACGCGAGAAGAGCTGACAATCAGTTCTTCCATGGCTTATCAGGAAACTCTCGGGGGTAGCTCCATGCGCGCTCTGCGCCTCGCCTCGGCCGTCGCGACGGCGGCCGTCCTGTTCGGTGCGGCCACCGCCTGCGGCAGTGACGCCAAGAGTGGCGACGCCAAGGCCGGCGACACCAAGACCGGCGAGGCCAAGCCCGCTGACACCAAGTCCGCCGACGCCAAGCCCGCCGACCCGCTCGCCGCGGCCCTCAACGCGGACCCGAAGGCCGCGCTGGCCGCCGCCGCCGTGGTGATGCAGAAGGCCGGCAACGGCAAGATCACCATGACCCCGACCGACCCCACCGACCCGGGCGGCACCGGCGACGCGGACTGGAAGGACCCGGCCAAGGCGGCCGTGGACATGGCCAGCGACATCGAGGGCAAGAAGCTCCGGATCCGGGTGCTCGGCACGGACGCCTACCTCGGCGGCGGCGACGACATCGCCCCGGCCCTGGGCGGCAAGCACTGGGTCAAGATGCCCGCCGACCAGACGGGCGACAGCTTCCGGATGGTCGGCCAGATGACCAACCCGGTCATCCTGCTCACCGTCGGGGCCCAGAGCGGCAAGCTCTCCAAGGTCGGCCAGGAGGCCGTGGACGGAGTCCAGACCACCCACCTGCGGGCGGAGCAGGACACCGCCGCGCTGGTGGCCGGGATGACGTCGCTCTCGGCGGACCAGCGCAAGTCCGCCCAGAAGACGCTGGAGGAGGACGGCAAGACCCTCACCATCGACTTCTGGCTGAACGCCAAGCAGGAGCTCGTCCAGTACAAGGAGTACGGCGACGCCAACGGCGAGAAGAAGGCCGTCACCATCAAGTACTCCGACCTCGGCAAGGCCGCCGCGATCACGGCACCCGCCGCGAGCGACCTCGGCAAGGAATCCGACCTGCTCAAGCTGCTCGGCTGATCCGGTCGGACCGGACACCGAGCCCACCCGCACCGACCGGCTGCACCCCCGGGCGCATCACGCGCCCGGGGTCCTCAAGGGGGGAATCATGGCTGGAACCCGCAACACCGCCGCCGTCGCCGTCGTCATCGCCGCACTGGCGCTGACCGCGACCGCGTGCGACAACAACGACGACAAGAAGGCCGCCCCGGCCGCGCCGACCACGGCCGCCGCCGCCCCGGCCACCCCGTCGGCCGCCGCCCCGACGACCGACGCGAAGCCGGCGAAGGTCAGCCCGGCGGTCTTCCTGGAGCAGGTCACCCAGAAGACCAGCGCGGCCAAGTCGGCCAAGATCGACGAGCTGATCGAGTTCGGCGAGGTCACCATGAAGGGCCAGGGCGCCGCGTCCTGGGCCGACGGCCTGGAGGCCGACCTCACGATGGACCTGTCGGGCTCCCCGATGGCCAAGGTCCTGGAGCCGCTCACCGGCGGGCCGAAGGTGCGCTACCTGTACACCAAGGACGCGATGTTCATGCACCTGGGCGGCAAGGTGGTGGAGAGCGGCGGCCCGAGCTGGGTGCGCTACAGCAAGGCCGACCTGGCCAAGGCGTCCGGCGGCACGACCGACCAGCTCCAGAGCGCGGACCCGGTGCAGGCCGTCCGGACGCTGATCGCCGGCGGCAAGGTCACCGAGGTCGGACCGGAGACGGTGAACGGCAAGGCCACCACCCACTACACCGGCGTGCTCAGCGCGGCCGACGTGGCCAACGCCACCAGCCAGGGCATGACCCAGGCGCAGGTCGACAAGATCAAGCAGAGCCTGGAGACGGCCGGCGTCACCACCGACAAGATCGACATCTGGGTCGACGCCGACAAGCTCGTCGTCAAGCGGACCGAGCAGGCCGAGACCAAGGCCGGCACGATGAACGTCTCCGTCAGCTACTCGGACTACGGCACCCCGGTGAACACCACCGCCCCGGCGGACTCCATGGACCTCGCCGAGCTCCAGAAGGCCGCCGCCGGCAGCTGATCCCCGCGGCCGGTGTCCCGGTACCGGGACACCGGCTCCGCCGACCCGGCGGAATCCAACGGGCCCCAGGGGGGCCGCCGCCGGGCGGGCCGGGGACGGGTGACAAGGTGGCCCGAACGAGGCCGCCGTCGGACGGGGCCGGGCGAGAGGGGAACGGGCGATGGCGGGACGGCAGCGGTTGGCGGCAGTGGCCGTCGTCGTCCTGCTGGCGAGCGGCCTGAGCGGGTGCGGCGGGGGCGGCGGCGCGACCGCCACGCCGTCCGGCAGCCCGAGCCCGACCAGCGCCTCGCCCTCCACCGCCTCCCCCAGCGCCCAGGCCAAGCCGACCGACCGCTCGCCGCACGGGGTGCTGCTCTCCGCCCAGCTGGCCATGCAGACCGCCCGCCGGGCCAAGGTCAGCTACCGGCTCGGCGCGGACGCCGGGTCCGGCCCGCTGTTCTGGCAGCCCAAGACCGCCCTCCAGATCAAGCGCTCCACCCCAGCCGAGGCCGAGCAGCTGATCGTCGTGGACACCGTCGCCTACCAGGGCGGGGACGCCGTCACCGCCGTCCGGCAGGGCGGGAAGCACTGGGAGCGCTTCACCGTCCCGCCGGACGCGGACGGCCACAAGGAGATCCCGTACGCCGGGCTGATCGACCTGCTGAACCCGGTCGAGGCGCTGACCGCGGCCACCGCCGAGGGAACGGACCCGGTCTTCGTCGGCGAGGAGAAGTTCGAGGACTCGACCGTCGAGCACTACCGGGTCGCCACCACCGCCGAGAGGTACGCGGCCGCCCAGACCCAGCTGACCCAGTCCCGCCGGGACGGCCTGCGGACCGCGCTCGCGCCCGGCGGCTCGCTCTCGCTCACCCTGGACCTCTGGCTCAACGACAAGGACCAGCTGGTCCGGCTCCAGCGCACGGGCAGCGGGGACAGCGGCCGGGCGGACGACTCGGTGCTCTACACCGACCACGCCGGGGCGCTGCTCTCGGCGCAGGCGCCGGCCGAGTCCGACACCGTGGACACCGGCGTCCGGACGGTCTCCCCGCTGGCCCGCTGAGCCGCGTCGGGGGTGCTCCGTCCGAGGGCGATTTGCACCTTGCGAACGCCTCCGGCTAGTCTGGCCGAAGCCAAAGACCGCTGGTTGTCACCACGCGCCCGTCAGGGAGCAGGTGGCCGAAGGATCTGCGCTTCGTCGCAGGCAGCCCGCGCAGGTGTGTCTGGAGCTTCGACTTCCGGGTTCCGCGTTCGCGCGGCCGCCCGTCGAGGTCGTTCCGAGCCCCGTGCCCCTGCGCACCGGGGCTCGTTGCATTTATGCAGGAGCTTTCCTTCCGTCCGGTCGGTCCGCGGCGACCCAGGTCGACTTTCGCGGTCGGCCCGACTTCGACATCACGGAAGGAGGCGTAAGCCTATGGCCAGGCCCGACAAGGCTGCTGCCGTCGCCGAGATCACGGACAAGTTCCGTGGCTCCTCCGCGGCGCTGCTCACCGAGTACCGCGGTCTCTCGGTGAAGCAGGTCAAGACCCTGCGTCGCTCGCTCGGCGACAACGCCGAGTACGCCGTGGTGAAGAACACGCTGACCAAGATTGCGGCCAATGAGGTCGGGATCACGGAGCTCGACGACCTGTTCACTGGTCCGACGGCTGTCGCCTTCGTCACCGGTGACCCGGTGGAGTCGGCGAAGGCTCTGCGTGACTTCGCCAAGGAGAACCCCGCTCTCATCATCAAGGGCGGTGTCCTTGACGGCAAGGCGCTGTCCGCCGATGAGATCAAGAAGCTCGCGGACCTCGAGTCCCGCGAGGTGCTGCTCGCCAAGCTGGCGGGTGCCCTGAAGGCCAAGCAGTCCCAGGCTGCCGCGCTCTTCCAGGCCCTGCCGTCGAAGCTCGTCCGCACCGTGGACGCGCTGCGCGACAAGGTCGAGCAGGGCGGTGCCGGTACGCCGGCTCCCGCCGCCGAGGACGCTGCCGCCGAGTAATTCGGCAGGCTCACGCCTCGCTGCGGGCCCGTACGCCCGCCCCACCCGTACATCCGGCACCAACCTGCCGATTTAGTGGAAGGACGCCATCATGGCGAAGCTGTCCCAGGACGAGCTGCTCGCGCAGTTCGAGGAGCTCACCCTCATCGAGCTGGCCGCCTTCGTGAAGGCCTTCGAGGAGAAGTTCGACGTCACCGCCGCCGCCCCGGTCGCCGTTGCCGCCGCCGGCGTTGCCGGCCCGGCCGCCGAGGCCGCTGAGGAGCAGGACGAGTTCGACGTCATCCTCGAGGCCGCTGGCGACAAGAAGATCCAGGTCATCAAGGAGGTGCGCACCCTGACCTCCCTCGGCCTGAAGGAGGCCAAGGACCTCGTTGACACCGCTGGTGCCAAGGTCCTGGAGAAGGTTGCCAAGGACGTTGCCGAGAAGGCCAAGGCCGCCCTCGAGGGTGCCGGCGCCAAGGTCACCGTCAAGTGACTTCTCGCCCCCTCTGAGGGGGCCTGAAGCCGGGCCGATCACCCTTGTGGGTGGTCGGCCCGGCTTTTTCGCGTTTCCGGGCCGGGGCCGGGCCCCGTCGGGCCGTCCACGGCCCGGTTCCCCCGACCGGCCGGTCCGGCCCGCCGGTGTGGCCGACAGCCCACTCGGCAGCGTCGGTGCCGGGGGGTATGGTGATCACCGTCGTCGAGGGCGGCCCCACCACGGTTTCTGTAACGCGGAGGGGGTCCGGACCGATAGACCGATCGAGGCCCGCACCGCCGGTGGGCCCTTGACGAACCCGGCGCGGCGCGCGATTCTCAAGGCGCGAGTCCGCCCGGTTGGTCCGCTGCTGGATGCATAACCAGTGGCTCCGGCGGGAAATGACTCCACGTGAGTTAGAGCAGTACCCGGTGGGCGCCCGCGCTCGCCGGCTACCGGGAGGAGTCTCCGATTCGGTCTCCGAATCAGAGCTGGACAGCAGTGTCGCCTTTGGCTACACTGTCCCTTTGCGCTGCCTGTTAGCTTCTCCGTGACTCGTCGCCCGGAGTTTGCGTTGCCCTGAAGGGGTCTGGCACCGCCTCCGCAAAGCGGCTCTGACCTGGGTTTCGACTCCGGCAGAGGCCAGTGGCGAGGGAGGCGGCACCAAGCCCAAGCAGGCCCGGCTGGTACGCGCGTAGTGAGCTCCGAGCCCTCGGAAGGACCCCCCTCTTGGCCGCGCCGCGCAACGCCTCGAACAATTCCGCCGCATCCACCGCCCCGCTCCGCGTCTCCTTCGCGAAGATCAAGGAGCCCCTCGAGGTCCCGAACCTCCTGGCCCTGCAGACCGAGAGCTTTGACTGGCTGCTCGGCAACGCGGCCTGGAAGGCCCGGGTCGAGGCGGCCCTGGAGAGTGGTCAGGACGTCCCCACCAAGTCCGGTCTGGAGGAGATCTTCGAGGAGATCTCCCCGATCGAGGACTTCAGTGGGTCGATGTCGCTGACCTTCCGCGACCACCGTTTCGAGCCGCCGAAGAACTCCATTGACGAGTGCAAGGACCGCGACTTCACGTTCGCGGCCCCGCTCTTCGTCACGGCCGAGTTCACCAACAACGAGACCGGTGAGATCAAGTCTCAGACGGTCTTCATGGGCGATTTCCCGCTCATGACCCACAAGGGCACGTTCGTGATCAACGGCACCGAGCGTGTCGTCGTGTCGCAGCTGGTCCGCTCCCCGGGTGTGTACTTCGACTCCACCCTGGACAAGGTGTCCGACAAGGACATCTACTCCTGCAAGGTCATCCCCTCGCGTGGTGCCTGGCTGGAGATGGAGATCGACAAGCGCGACATGGTCGGCGTCCGCATCGACCGCAAGCGCAAGCAGTCCGTCACCGTGCTGCTCAAGGCGCTCGGCTGGACCAACGAGATGATTCTCGAGGAGTTCGGCGAGTACGAGTCGATGCGCGCCACCCTGGAGAAGGACCACACCCAGGGCCAGGACGACGCGCTGCTGGACATCTACCGCAAGCTGCGCCCGGGCGAGCCGCCCACGCGCGAGGCCGCGCAGACGCTTCTGGAGAACCTCTACTTCAACCCGAAGCGCTACGACCTCGCCAAGGTCGGCCGTTACAAGGTCAACCGCAAGCTGGGCAACGCCGAGTCGCTGGACTCCGGCGTGCTCACCGAGCCCGACATCATCGGTGCGATCAAGTACCTGGTGAAGCTGCACGCGGGCGAGACCGAGTGGCGTGACGACGAGGGCCGCGACATCGTGGTCGAGGTCGACGACATCGACCACTTCGGCAACCGCCGCCTGCGCAACGTCGGCGAGCTCATCCAGAACCAGGTCCGTACGGGTCTCGCCCGTATGGAGCGCGTCGTGCGCGAGCGCATGACCACCCAGGACGTCGAGGCGATCACGCCGCAGACCCTGATCAACATCCGGCCGGTCGTCGCCTCCATCAAGGAGTTCTTCGGCACCAGCCAGCTGTCGCAGTTCATGGACCAGACGAACCCGCTGTCGGGTCTGACCCACAAGCGCCGTCTGTCCGCGCTGGGCCCCGGTGGTCTGTCCCGTGAGCGGGCCGGCTTCGAGGTCCGTGACGTGCACCCCTCGCACTACGGCCGCATGTGTCCGATCGAGACCCCCGAAGGCCCGAACATCGGTCTGATCGGCTCACTGGCCTCGTACGGCCGGGTCAACGCGTTCGGCTTCATCGAGACGCCGTACCGCAAGGTCGTCGACGGTGTGGTCACCGAGAAGGTCGACTACCTGACCGCCGACGAGGAGGACCGCTACGTCATCGCCCAGGCGAACGCGCCGCTGACCGCGGACCTGCACTTCGCCGAGCCGCGCGTCCTGGTCCGCCGCCGTGGCGGCGAGATCGACTACATCCCGGGCACCGAGATCGACTACATGGACGTCTCGCCGCGCCAGATGGTGTCGGTCGCGACCGCCATGATCCCCTTCCTCGAGCACGACGACGCCAACCGCGCGCTCATGGGCTCGAACATGATGCGCCAGGCGGTGCCGCTGCTGAAGAGCGAGGCTCCGCTGGTCGGTACCGGCATGGAGTACCGCTGCGCCGTCGACGCCGCGGACGTCATCACCGCCGAGAAGGCCGGTGTCGTCCAGGAGGTCTCGGCCGACTACGTCACCGTGGCCAACGACGACGGCACGTACACCACGTACCGCGCCGCCAAGTTCACCCGCTCCAACCAGGGCACCTCCTTCAACCAGAAGGTGCTCGTGGACGAGGGCGCCCGGGTCGAGTCCGGCCAGGTGCTGGCCGACGGCCCGTGCACCGACGAGGGCGAGATGGCCCTCGGCAAGAACCTGCTCGTGGCGTTCATGTCGTGGGAGGGTCACAACTACGAGGACGCGATCATCCTGTCGCAGCGCCTCGTGCAGGACGACGTCCTCTCCTCGATCCACATCGAGGAGCACGAGGTCGACGCCCGTGACACCAAGCTCGGCCCCGAGGAGATCACCCGGGACATCCCGAACGTCTCCGAGGAGGTCCTGGCGGACCTCGACGAGCGCGGCATCATCCGCATCGGCGCCGACGTCGTCACCGGCGACATCCTGGTCGGCAAGGTCACCCCGAAGGGTGAGACCGAGCTGACCCCGGAGGAGCGCCTGCTCCGCGCGATCTTCGGCGAGAAGGCCCGTGAGGTCCGCGACACCTCGCTGAAGGTCCCGCACGGTGAGTCCGGCAAGGTCATCGGCGTGCGCGTGTTCGACCGCGAGGAGGGCGACGAGCTTCCCCCGGGTGTCAACCAGCTGGTCCGCGTCTACGTGGCCCAGAAGCGCAAGATCACCAACGGTGACAAGCTCGCCGGCCGTCACGGCAACAAGGGTGTCATCTCCAAGATCCTCCCGGTCGAGGACATGCCGTTCCTCGAGGACGGCACCCCGGTCGACATCATCCTCAACCCGCTGGGTGTCCCGTCCCGAATGAACCCGGGACAGGTCCTGGAGATCCACCTCGGCTGGCTCGCCCAGCAGGGTTGGGACGTCTCCGGCCTCGCCGACGAGTGGGCCCAGCGCCTGCAGGCGATCGGCGCGGACAAGGTCGAGGGCGGCACCAACCTCGCCACCCCGGTCTTCGACGGCGCCCGCGAGGACGAGATCACCGGTCTGCTGGACAACACCACCCTCACCCGTGACGGTGAGCGCCTGGTGAACTCCACCGGCAAGGCCCGCCTGTTCGACGGCCGCTCCGGCGAGCCGTTCCCGATGCCGATCTCGGTCGGCTACATGTACATCCTCAAGCTGCACCACCTGGTCGACGACAAGCTGCACGCCCGTTCGACCGGTCCGTACTCGATGATCACCCAGCAGCCGCTCGGTGGTAAGGCGCAGTTCGGTGGTCAGCGCTTCGGTGAGATGGAGGTGTGGGCCCTCGAGGCGTACGGCGCGGCCTACGCGCTCCAGGAGCTGCTCACCATCAAGTCCGACGACGTCCTCGGCCGAGTCAAGGTCTACGAGGCCATCGTCAAGGGCGAGAACATCCCCGAGCCCGGCATTCCCGAGTCCTTCAAGGTCCTCATCAAGGAAATGCAGTCGCTCTGCCTCAACGTGGAGGTGCTGTCCTCGGACGGCCAGTCCATCGAGATGCGGGACTCCGACGAGGACGTGTTCCGCGCCGCCGAGGAGCTCGGCATCGACCTGTCCCGGCGCGAGCCGAGCAGCGTCGAAGAGGTCTGACGGAGGCTGGGCCGGCCGCAGCAGCGGCCGGCCCGCCCCCAGGCCCCCCTCAGACCACATGAACGACTCTCGACTTACGAAAGAGGGCTTGACGACCAGTGCTTGACGTCAACTTCTTCGACGAGCTCCGCATCGGCCTGGCCACCGCCGACGACATCCGCCAGTGGTCGCACGGCGAGGTCAAGAAGCCGGAGACCATCAACTACCGCACCCTGAAGCCCGAAAAGGACGGACTCTTCTGCGAGAAGATCTTCGGCCCCACCCGGGACTGGGAGTGCTACTGCGGTAAGTACAAGCGCGTCCGCTTCAAGGGCATCATCTGTGAGCGCTGCGGCGTCGAGGTGACCCGCGCCAAGGTGCGCCGCGAGCGGATGGGCCACATCGAGCTGGCCGCCCCGGTCACCCACATCTGGTACTTCAAGGGCGTGCCGTCCCGTCTGGGCTACCTGCTCGACCTGGCGCCGAAGGACCTCGAGAAGGTCATCTATTTTGCCGCCTACATGATCACCTGGGTCGACGACGAGCGCCGCCAGCGCGACCTGCCGTCCCTGGAGGCGCACGTCTCGGTCGAGCGCCAGCAGATCGAGAACCGTCGCGACTCCGACCTCGAGGCCCGCGCCAAGAAGGCCGAGACCGACCTGGCCGAGCTGGAGGCCGAGGGCGCCAAGGCCGACGTGCGCCGCAAGGTGCGCGAGGGCGCCGAGCGCGAGATGAAGCAGCTGCGCGACCGCGCGCAGCGCGAGCTCGACCGCCTCGACGAGGTGTGGGCCCGCTTCAAGAACCTCAAGGTCCAGGACCTCGAGGGCGACGAGCTGCTCTACCGCGAGCTGCGCGACCGCTTCGGCACCTACTTCTCCGGCTCGATGGGCGCGGCGGCCCTCAAGGACCGCCTCGAGACCTTCGACCTGGCGGAGGAGTCCGAGCGCCTGCGCGAGATCATCCGCACCGGCAAGGGCCAGAAGAAGACCCGTGCGCTCAAGCGCCTCAAGGTCGTCTCCGCGTTCCTGCAGACCACCAACAAGCCCAACGGCATGGTGCTGGACTGCGTCCCGGTCATCCCGCCGGACCTGCGTCCGATGGTGCAGCTGGACGGTGGCCGCTTCGCGACCTCCGACCTGAACGACCTGTACCGCCGCGTCATCAACCGCAACAACCGCCTGAAGCGCCTGCTCGACCTCGGTGCCCCCGAGATCATCGTGAACAACGAGAAGCGCATGCTCCAGGAGGCCGTCGACGCGCTGTTCGACAACGGCCGCCGCGGCCGTCCGGTCACCGGCCCGGGCAACCGCCCGCTGAAGTCCCTCAGCGACATGCTGAAGGGCAAGCAGGGTCGTTTCCGCCAGAACCTGCTCGGCAAGCGAGTCGACTACTCGGCCCGTTCGGTCATCGTCGTCGGCCCGCAGCTCAAGCTGCACCAGTGCGGTCTGCCGAAGGCCATGGCGCTGGAGCTCTTCAAGCCGTTCGTGATGAAGCGCCTGGTCGACCTGAACCACGCGCAGAACATCAAGTCGGCCAAGCGCATGGTCGAGCGCGCCCGTCCGGTCGTGTGGGACGTGCTCGAAGAGGTCATCGCCGAGCACCCGGTCCTGCTGAACCGTGCGCCCACCCTGCACCGCCTCGGCATCCAGGCCTTCGAGCCGCAGCTGGTCGAGGGCAAGGCCATCCAGATCCACCCGCTCGTCTGCACCGCGTTCAACGCGGACTTCGACGGTGACCAGATGGCCGTCCACCTGCCGCTCTCCGCGGAGGCGCAGGCCGAGGCCCGCATCCTGATGCTGTCCTCGAACAACATCCTGAAGCCGGCCGACGGTCGCCCCGTCACCATGCCGACCCAGGACATGGTGCTCGGTCTGTTCTTCCTGACCTCGGACCGCGAGAACGTGAAGGGCGCCGGTCGCACCTTCTCGTCGACCGCCGAGGCGATCATGGCCTTCGACGCCCGGGACCTGGACGTCCAGGCCCCGATCGAGCTGCGCCTGCCGGCCGGCACCGTCCCGCCGCGCGGCTGGACCGCCCCGGTGGACGAGGACGGCCAGTCGACCTGGTTCGACGGCGAGCCCTTCCGCCTGACCACCACCCTGGGCCGCGCGCTCTTCAACGAGCTGCTGCCCGAGGACTACCCGTTCGTCGACTACGAGGTGGGCAAGAAGCAGCTCTCCGCGATCGTCAACGACCTGGCGGAGCGCTACCCCAAGGTCGTCGTCGCGGCGACCCTGGACAACCTGAAGGCGGCCGGCTTCCACTGGTCGACCCGTTCGGGTGTCACCGTCTCGATCTCGGACGTCATCGTCCCGCCGAGCAAGCCCCAGATCCTGGAGGGCTTCGAGGCGAAGGCGGAGAAGGTCCAGAAGCAGTACGAGCGCGGTCTGATCACCAACGACGAGCGCAAGCAGGAGCTCGTCGGCATCTGGACCCAGGCGACCAACGAGGTCGCGGACGCCATGGCCGCGAACTTCCCGAAGACGAACCCCATCTTCATGATGGTCGACTCGGGTGCTCGTGGAAACATGATGCAGATGCGCCAGATCGCCGGTATGCGTGGTCTGGTGTCGAACGCCAAGAACGAGACCATCCCGCGACCCATCAAGGCGTCGTTCCGTGAGGGTCTGTCCGTGCTGGAGTACTTCATCTCCACCCACGGTGCCCGTAAGGGTCTGGCCGACACCGCCCTCCGTACCGCCGACTCCGGTTACCTCACCCGTCGTCTGGTCGACGTCTCCCAGGACGTCATCATTCGCGAGGAGGACTGCGGCACCGAGCGCGGCCTGAAGCTGGCGATCGGCTCCGTGGGTGCGGACGGCGTGCTGCGCAAGGCCGACGACGTCGAGACCAGCGTCTACGCCCGCATGCTCGCCGAGGACATCACGGTGGACGGCAAGCTCCTCGCCACCGCCAACACCGACCTCGGTGACGTCCTGATCGACGAGCTGATCCGCCACGGCATCAGCGAGGTCAAGACCCGCTCGATCCTGACCTGTGAGTCGGCCGTCGGCACCTGCGCCATGTGCTACGGGCGCTCGCTGGCCACCGGCAAGCTGGTCGACATCGGTGAGGCGGTCGGCATCATCGCCGCCCAGTCCATCGGTGAGCCCGGTACCCAGCTGACCATGCGTACCTTCCACACCGGTGGTGTGGCCGGTGACGACATCACCCAGGGTCTGCCCCGTGTCGTCGAGCTCTTCGAGGCCCGTACCCCGAAGGGTGTGGCTCCGATCTCGGAGGCCGCCGGCCGGGTCCGGATCGAGGACACCGAGAAGACCCGCAAGCTGGTCATCACGCCGGACGACGGCAGCGACGAGATCGCCTACCCGGTCTCGAAGCGCGTGAAGCTGCTCGTCAGCGAGGGCGAGGCGGTCGAGGTCGGCCAGAAGCTGACCATGGGTGCCACCAACCCGCACGACGTCCTGCGCATCATGGGCCAGCGTGCCGTCCAGGTCCACCTGGTCGCCGAGGTCCAGAAGGTCTACAACTCGCAGGGTGTGTCGATCCACGACAAGCACATCGAGATCATCATCCGGCAGATGCTCCGCCGCGTGACGATCATCGAGTCGGGCGACGCCGAGCTGCTGCCCGGCGAGCTGGTCGAGCGCGGTCGCTTCGAGCAGGAGAACCGCCGCGTCGTCGCCGAGGGCGGTCACCCCGCCTCCGGCCGTCCGCAGCTGATGGGTATCACCAAGGCCTCGCTGGCCACCGAGTCCTGGCTGTCGGCCGCCTCCTTCCAGGAGACGACCCGGGTCCTCACCGACGCGGCGATCCACGCCAAGTCGGACCCGCTGCTGGGCCTCAAGGAGAACGTCATCCTCGGTAAGCTCATCCCGGCCGGTACGGGTCTGCCCCGCTACCGCAACATCCGGGTCGAGCCGACCGAGGAGGCCAAGGCCGCGATGTACTCGGCCGTCGGCTACGACGACTACGACCTGTCGCCCTTCGGCGCCGGCTCCGGCCAGGCGGTCCCGCTGGACGACTACGACTACGGCCCGTACACCGGCTGAGTCGCGTAGCACCGACCGCAGGGCGGTCACCCCGATCGGGGTGACCGCCCTGCGGCGTTCCGGGGCCGTTTCGGGGCCGTGTGGGCGGCGGACGGAATCCGATTAGGTCATTCGGCCGAAGTCACGTAAGCTCGTGTTCACCGACGCGGGGTGGAGCAGCTCGGTAGCTCGCTGGGCTCATAACCCAGAGGTCGCAGGTTCAAATCCTGTCCCCGCTACTCAGTACGAAGGGCCCGGAGGCATTCAGCCTCCGGGCCCTTCGGCGTTCCCGGGGCGGGCGACTCCGTCGTGCGGGGGAGGGGCGGGAACCGCTCCGGCGGGGGAGGCGGCGGGGGAGGCGGCCGCGGGAGGGTTCTCGGCGTCAGGACGAGGGCTTACGAAGGGGTCGGGGATGAAGCGGGTGCTGGGCGCGGTGGCGATCACGGCGGGGGTCGTGCTGGGGATGCAGGGGTGCCTGCCGTTCGGGGGCGAGGACGAGCACCGGACACTGAGCTACGGGGTGGCGGAGCCGGTCCGGGAACTCGTCGTCGAGGGGATCAACGGCGGCGTGGTGGTGAACGGCGGCGGCGACGGCGTGCACGTGGTCGAGCGGCAGAACTACTCGGGGGACGTACCGAAGAGCAGCCACGAGGTGGTGGACGGCGTGCTGAAGCTGACGTACGACTGCGATCACTGCGGGATCGGCTACACGGTGCAGGTGCCGGCCGGGACCAAGGTGCGGGTCAAGCAGGGCAACGGCGGCGTCAGGCTGTCCGGGCTGGCCGGCGAGGCGGAGGCCGAGGTGACCAACGGCGGCGTCGAGGCCGACGGGCTGCGGTCCCCGAAGGCGCGGCTGACCGCGGTGAACGGCGGGGTGCGGGCCGACTTCGCAGTGGCGCCGTCGACGGTCGAGGCGAGCACCACGAACGGCGGGGTGCGGCTGCGGGTGCCGGCCGGGGAGGCCTACGCGGTGGACGCCCGGGCCTCGGTCGGCGGGGTGGAGGTGGGCATCCCGTCGAAGCCGGGGGCGGAGCGCCGGATCACCGCGCGGGCGGACACCGGCGGTGTGACGGTCACCGGTGCCTGACCGGGCCGTTCCGGAGGTCCTGCCGCTGGGGCATGATCTTCTCCGCGGGGGCGGCGTCCCCGGCTACGGGGGAGGTGCGGTGGTGGAGCGCGCGGCGCGGTGGCGGACGGGGCGGATCCGGCAGGAGTGGGCGACCGGCCCGAGCCCGTACGTCCTGGACACCTTCCTGGCGGTCTGCTCGGCGGTGGTGTCGGTCTGGTCGGTCTACCACGACGACACGGACTGGCCCTGGTGGGTCTACCTGCTGGCGGTGTCCACCGCGCTGTTCCTGCCCTGGCGGCGGCGGATCACGCTGCCCCTCATGGTCGTGGGCAGCGTGCCCGCGGTGCTGGTGACGGTGCTCGCGCACTCGGCGAACCCGCAGCTGCCGCTGTACGCGGTGATCGGGATGTACACCGTGGCGGAGCGCTTCCCGGACTGGCAGCGCTGGCCGGTGCTGGCGTTCGTGGTGGTCGCCAACGTGATCGGCACCCATTCGCCGAACGGCGCGCTGTTCAGCGTGCTCACCTCGGCCGGCTCCTTCGTGTTCGGCTCGCTGGTGCGCGCCCAGCGGCAGTTGGCCCGGGTGCAGGCGGAGCGGGCCCGGGAGGCCGGTGAGCGGGCGGCGAGCGACGCGGCCCGGGCGGTGGCGGAGGAGCGGGCCCGGATCGCCCGGGAGATGCACGACATCCTGGCGCACGCCGTCTCGCTGATGGTGATCCAGGCCGAGGCCGGGCCGGTGGTGGTGCGCAGCGATCCGGACCGGGCGATCCGCGCGTTCGACACCATCGCCGACGCGGGCCGGGACGCGATGGTCCAGCTGCGGCGGGTGCTCGGGGTGCTGAAGGATCCGGAGGCGGGCCGGCAGCTGGCGCCCCAGCCCCGGCTGGCCGAGCTCGCCGGGGTGGCCGATCGGGTGCGCGCGGCGGGACTGCGGGTGGAGCTCGAACTCCCGGCGGAGCAGGACCGGCTGCCGGCCGACGTGGAGGCGGCGGCGTTCCGGATCGTGCAGGAGGCGCTGACCAACACGGTCAAGCACGCCGGGGCGGACCGGGCGGCGATCCGGGTCCGGCGGGCCGGGGAGGTGCTGGAGGTCGTGGTCTCGGACAACGGCCGTGGGGTGCCGGCGCGCGTCGGCCGTACCGTGGTCGGCTGGTCCGGCGGCCGCGGGCTGGTCGGCATCCGGGAGCGGGCGGCGGCCTGCGGCGGGCGGGCCGAGGCCGGGCCGGGCCCGGAGGGCAGGGGTTTCCTGGTGAGCGCCCGGCTGCCGCTGGGCACGGGCGAAGTGGTGGAGGGAGTGGGCGGATGACGCCGATCCGGGTGGTCGTCGCGGACGACCAGGAGCTGGTGCGGGCCGGGTTCGGGATGATCCTGGACGCGCAGCCGGACATCGAGGTGGTGGCGGAGGCCCGCGACGGCGCCGAGGCGGTCGAGGCGGTGCGCGCGCACGGCCCGGACGTGCTGCTGCTGGACGTCCGGATGCCGGTGATGGACGGGCTGGAGGCGGCCCGCCGGGTGTGCGCCGAGTTCCCGGCCACCAAGGTGATCATGCTGACCACCTTCGACATCGACGACTACGTCTTCGACGCGCTGTACGCGGGCGCCAGCGGCTTCCTGCTCAAGGACGTCCGGCGGGACGACCTGGCGCACGGGGTGCGGATGGTCGCCTCGGGGGAGGCGCTGCTCGCGCCCTCGGTGACCAGACGGTTGATCGGCGAGTTCGCGGCCCGTCGGCCGGGGGCACCGGAGCGGGCGGTGCGGCCGCCGTCGCGGCTGCTGGAGCAGCTGACCCTGCGCGAGCAGGAGACGCTGCGGCTGATCGCCCGCGGGCTGTCCAACGCGGAGATCGCGGCCGAGCTGGTGGTCAGCGAGCACACGGTGAAGACGCACGTCAGCAATGTGCTGAGCAAGCTCGGGCTGCGGGACCGGGTGCACGCGGTGGTGTTCGCGTACGAGGCCGGGGCGGTGGTGGCGGGGGAGTCCTGACGGGCTCCCCCGTGCGGGGGAGGCGGCCCTTTCGCCGGTGCGGGCGATCCGGGACGAGGGCGCGGGCGGCCAGGCTCTGCGGTGTCGGAACGGACCACACCACCGGAGGTCAGGATGAACGCCACGTCGGACGCCCGAACCACCCGCCTCGCCCGCCTCACCCCGTACGCCGTCGTCGGCGCCCCCGCGCTGATGGCGCTCTACGGCGGCATCCGGCTGGTGCCGGGCTCCCGGGCGCCGGGCCCCGGCTGGACGGCCGGCCACGCCGCGATGTTCGCCGGGCTGCTGCTGTTCGTCCCGCTCCTGCTCGCCCTGCACCGGCGGCTCGCCCCGCGTGGCACGGCCGGGCGGGTCGGGGCCGGGGCGGCCCTGGGGACGGCCTTCGCGGGGCTGCTCTGCTCGCTGGCGCAGATCGGCATCGACCTGGTCGTCGGGCTGGTGGCGGCGGACAAGGCCGAGCAGTCCCGGCTGTTCGACCGGGTGCAGGGCGTCCCCGGCGTGCTGCCGGTCGTCTACCAGGTCGGGCCGCTGCTCTTCTACGTCGGCCTGCTGGCGCTGCTGACCGCCGCGGCGGCGGGCCGCTCCCGGGCGCTGCGCTGGTGGAGCCCGGCGCTGGTGCTGCTCGGCACCCTGGCCAGCGGCGTCGACCTGGCCCTCGTCCCGCTCGCCGCCGCCTGCTACCTGCTCGCCCTGGCCCCGCTGGCCCGCCCGGCCGCCGCGCCGCGGGCCGCGCTGGCCTGATCCGCGCGCTTCGGCCCGAAACGGCCCCGCCGGATTTTCGGTGGCCGCCGGCGGGCCGTCGGCCGTACCGTCCGGGGTATGAACGCGAAGCGCCCCCTGGTCGCCGTGCTCACCGGCGCGGGCATCTCGACGGACTCCGGCATCCCCGACTACCGCGGCCCGAAGGGGCTGTGGCAGAAGGACCCGTCGGCGCAGGAGCTGGTCACCATCGAGCCGTACCTGGACGATCCGCGGGTGCGCCGGCGGGCTTGGCGGATGCGGCTGGAGACGGCCGCCCCGGCCGCCGAGCCGAACGCCGGGCACCGCGCGCTGGTCGACCTGGAGCGCTCCGGGCTGCCGACTCGGGTGCTCACCCAGAACATCGACGGGCTGCACCAGAAGTCCGGGCTGACCGCCCGCAAGGTGCTGGAGCTGCACGGCAACCTCCGGGAGACGCAGTGCCTGCGCTGCCGGGTGGTCGGTCCGATGGCGGAGGCGCTGGCGCGGGTCGAGGCGGGGGAGCCGGACCCGGAGTGCCGGGAGTGCGGGGGGATCCTCAAGCCGAACATCGTGATGTTCGGCGAGAACCTGGACCCGGAGGTGCTCGGGCAGGCCGACTCGATCGTCCGGGCCTGCGACGTCTTCATCGCGGTCGGCACCAGCCTCCAGGTGTTCCCGGTGGCGGCGCTGCCGTACAACGCGGTGAAGACCGGGGCGAAGCTGATCATCGTGAACGGCGAGCCCACCCCGTACGACGAGGCCGCGGCCGAGGTGATCCGGGAGCCGATCTCGGAGGCGCTGCCGAAGCTGGTGCGCCGACTTGTACGGGAACGGGCCTGATCAGGGGCCGGAAGGTCGTATTCCCGGATGTACCGCGTGCGTACGATGATCGTTCCGGCTTCCCCCTTCTGGCCTGGAGTGATCGACCGATGACGACGACGGCGAAGTTCGACCCCTGGTCGGCGGAGTTCGTGGCCCACCCGTACGACGCGTACGCCGAACTGCGCGAGCACGCGCCGGTGACGTACTTCGAGCCGACGAACCAGTGGCTCGTCTCGCGCTTCGAGGACGTCAGCGCCCTGCTGCGCGACCGGCGACTGGGCCGCACCTACACCCACCGCTTCAGCCACGAGGAGTTCGGCCGCACCGCGCCCGACCCGGCGCACGAGCCCTTCCACACCCTGAACGACCACGGGCTGCTGGACCTCGAAGGGCCGGACCACACCCGGCTGCGCCGGCTGGTCTCCAAGGCCTTCACCCCGCGCATGGTCGAGGGCCTGCGCTCCACCGTGCGCCGGCTGGCCGGGGAACTGGTCGACGAGCTGCTCGCGGCCGGCGGCGGCGACCTGATCGCCGCCGTCGCCGAGCCGCTGCCCGTCGCCGTGATCGCCGAGATGCTCGGCGTGCCGGAGGGCGACCGGCACCTGCTGCGGCCGTGGTCCGCCGACATCACCGGGATGTTCGAGCTCAACCCGAGCGAGGAGGTCGCCCGCCGGGCCGTCACCGCCAGCATCGAGTTCTCCGACTACCTGCGCACCCTGATCCGCGAACGCCGGGCGAACCCGGGGACGGACCTGATCAGCGCGCTCATCCAGGCCCAGGAGGGCTCCGACGCGCTCAGCGAGCAGGAGATGATCTCCACCTGCGTGCTGCTGCTCAACGCCGGCCACGAGGCGACCGTCAACACCACCGGCAACGGCTGGTGGGCGCTGTTCCGCAACCCCGGGGAGCTCGCCCGGCTGCGCGGCTCGGTCGACGAGCTGCTGCCCACCGCCGTCGAGGAGCTGATGCGCTGGGACACCCCGCTGCAGATGTTCGAGCGCTGGGTGCTGGAGGACATCGAGGTCCGCGGCGTCACCATCCCGCGCGGAGCCGAGATCGCCCTGCTCTTCGGCTCCGCCAACCGCGACCCCGAGCGCTTCGCCGACCCGGACCGCCTCGACCTCGGCCGCACCGACAACCCGCACATCACCTTCGGCGCCGGAATCCACTTCTGCCTCGGCGCCCCGCTTGCCAGACTGGAGCTCACCGAGTCCTACGGCACGCTGCTGCGCCGGGCCCCGGGCCTGCGGCTGGTCCGCGAGCCCGAGTGGAACCCGGGCTACGTGATCCGCGGGCTCAAGGAGCTGCTGGTCGAGGTGTGACGGAGGAGGGGGAGCTGCCGTGGGCAAGGCGACGGGGGCGCTGCTGGGTCTGGCGATCGGGGACGCGCTGGGCAAGGAGACCGAGTTCCACGAGGTCGAGGAGATCGCCTGGAACCATCCCGACTGGCGGCGACTCCCGCTGCCCGAGCGGGCGCTGGTCACCGACGACACCCAGATGACACTCGCCCTCGCCCGCGGCCTGCGCACCGCCCTGGAGCGCGGGCCGCTCACCCCGCTGCGGCTGGAGCGGCCGGTCCGCGAGGAGTTCGTCGACTGGTGGCGCTCCCCGCAGAACAACCGCGCCCCCGGCATGACCTGCCTGCGCGCCTGTCAGCGGCTCAGCCACCCCGAGTACCGCTGGCAGCAGGCCAGCGACGTCGGCTCCAAGGGCTGCGGCGCCAACATGCGGGTCGCCCCGGTCGGACTGGTCCGCGGCCTGGACGCCCGGCAGCTCTCCGGCGCCGCCCAGCTGCAGTCCGCGCTCACCCACGGCCACCCGACCGCCCTCGCCGCCGGCGACCTCACCGCGTACGCCGTGCGGCGGCTGGCCGAGGGCGTCCGGCCGGCCGACCTGCCCGCGGCGCTGCGGGCGTACGCGCTGGCGAGCCGGGAGCGCTACGACGAGTTCTGGCTCGGCGACCTCGCCGACCGCTGGCACGACCCCTCCCCGCAGGCCGGCACGGCCCGGGGCTGGGAGGAGTGCCTCACGGTGCTCGACCGACTGGACGCCGCGCTCGCCGCGCCCGACGTCGAGGCCGACCCCTGCCTGGCCACCGGAGAGGGCTGGATCGCCGAGGAGGCCCTCGGCACCGGCCTGCTCTGCTTCCTGCTGCTTCCCGACGACCCGGTGGCGGCCGTCCGCCGGGCCGCGTACTCCAGCGGCGACTCCGACTCGCTGGCCTGCCTGACCGGCGCCTTCGCGGGCGCCCACCACGGCGAGGCGGCCTGGCCGGCCGACTGGGTGGAGCGGATCGAGCACCGGGACGAACTGCTGGAGTTCGGGGCGCTCTGGGACTGATCCGGGGCCCCGCCGGGCGGGGCGGGCCGGGCGGAACCGGTCGGCGGGGCGGCGCGTCGAAGGGCCATGACGAACCGCAGCACCGCACCCCGTCGCACCCTCCGCCGCCCGGCGGCGCTGCTCCTCGCGGCCGCGCTCGCCGCGCCGCTGCTCGCCGGCTGCGGCAGCACCGGAGCCGCCGCGCCCGTGGAGCTCCGGGCGTCCGCGCCCGCGAGCCGACCGGCCGTGGACCCGGCGTCGGTGGCCGCCACCGCGGCGGCCACCGACGCCTTCGGCCTGGACCTCCTGCACGCCCTGACCGCCCAGCCGGACGCCGCCGGGAGCAACCTGGTGGTCTCCCCGTCCGGCCTGGCCACCCTGCTCGCCATGCTGCTGCCCGGCGCCCGCGGCACCACCGCCGGGGAACTCGCCAAGGCCGTGCACACCGGGCTCGACCCGCAGCAGTACGCCTACGCCACCGGCGCGCTGAACCGGCCGGTCCCGGTCACCGGCAAGGTCACACTGCGCCGCAGCGACGACCTCTGGACGCAGCAGGGCCTGGCCGTGGAACCGGACTACCTGGCCACCCTCGCCGCCGCCTTCGACACCGGCGTGCACCAGGCCGACTTCGCCAAGGACCCGGACGGGGCCCGCAGGACCGTCAACGCGGCCGTGGAGAAGGCCACCGACGGCCGGATCAAGGACCTGTTCGGCCGGGACGCGATCACCTCGAACACCCGGCTGGTGCTCACCGACGCGCTGTACCTCAAGGCCGAGTGGGCCTCCGCCTTCAAGCCCTCGCACACCGCCGACCGCCCGTTCCACGAGCTCGACGGCTCCACCCCGGCCGTCCCCACGATGGGCCAGACCGGGGAGTTCAAGTACGCCGACGGCTCCGGCGGGATCGTCGGCGAGCCCTGGCAGGCCGTCGAACTGCCATACGCGGACGGCGGGTTGGCGATGGATCTGATCCTCCCCGGGCAGGGCGGCTTCACCGCCTTCGCCAAGGGCCTGGACCAGCCCCAGCTGGACCGCATCCTCGGCGCGCTCACCGAGCGGCCGGTCGACCTCCGGCTGCCGCGCTTCCACTTCGGCACCTCGAAGGAACTCACCCCCGCGCTGCGCTCGCTCGGGGTGGAGGCGGCCTTCGACCGGGCCGACTTCGGCGGCATCGCCAAGGACCCGCTGGCCGTCGGCACCGTGGTGCAGAAGGCCACCATCGAGGTCGGCGAGCAGGGCACGGTCGCGGCGGCCGGCAGCGGTGCCGGGATCGACGTGGCGGCGGCGCCGAACGTCGAACGGCCGGTCGAGATGCACCTCGACCGGCCGTTCCTGTTCCTGATCCGGGACACCCGGAGCGGGGCGCCGCTGTTCCTCGGCCAGGTCACCGACCCGCAGGCGCCGTAGGGCCCGTCCTCACACTCGCGCCCGCGCTACCAGGCCGGGTAGCGCCCGCCGAGCCCGGGGTGCAGCGGGTCGCGGCTGCCGAACAGCACCAGCAGGTCGTCGGCGACCTGCCGCAGCTCCGCCCGGCCCTCGACCGCCCCGGCCCACTCGGCGGGCAGCGCCGCCGCGCCGTACGCGGCCCCGACCAGGTTGCCGCAGACCGCGCCGGTCGAGTCGCTGTCCCCGGAGTGGTTCACCGACAGCAGCAGCGCGGTGCGCACCGGGTCGGGGTCCAGGGTGGCCGCCAGCAGCGAGTACACCGCGATGGCCAGGCACTCCTCGGCGATCCAGCCGAGCCCGACCCGCTCCACCGTCTCCGCGGCCGGCTCGGCCTCCTGGGCGAGCCGCACCGCCCGGGCCAGCGCCTGGACGGTCTCCTTGGAGCTCGGCAGTTCGCGGATCTGCTCCACCGTCTCGCCGACCGCCGCCCACGGCTCGGTGCCGTCCGCGAGCCGCTCGATGAGCGCCGCGAAGGCGCCCGCCGCGAGGTAGCCGGTCGGGTGGCCGTGGGTGAGCTGGGCGCACTGCACCGCCAGTCCGAAGGACTGCTCGACGCCCAGCCGGGCCAGCCCGAACGGCGCCGAGCGCATCACGGTGCCGCAGCCCTTGGAGCCCGGGTTGATCGGCCCGGTCAGCCCGATCGCCGACGGCGCCTCGAACACCGGGTGCTCGGACACCCCGCTCAGGCAGGCGTTGCCCGGCGCCCGCCGCGCGTACAGGAAGGGCCGGCTCAGCAGCCAGCCGTCGTACGGGTGGGGCTGCGGCTCGGTGTCCGGCGCGCCCTGGTACTGGGTCCGCAGCCAGCGGCGGTAGGCGCCGTGCACGGCCTCCGGCACCGAGCCGCCGCCGCCCGTCCAGCCCCGGACGAAGCCGCGGATCAGACCCTCGGCGGTGAACAGCGTCATCTGGGTGTCGTCGGTCACCTCGACCGGTCCGGGCCCGGCCGGCAGCGCGGTCACGCCCTGCGGCCCGTACCGGTCCTGGATCTGGTGGAGCTGCTGGAACTCCACCGGCCAGCCCAGCGCGTCGCCGATCGCTCCGCCGAGCAGTGCTCCGCGCACCCGGTCCCGGTACCCCGATTCCGCCGCCGGTTCCGTCACGTCGAGTCCCCCTTCGTTCCTGGCGGACTACGTTCTATCAGGTCCCCGGGAAGCGGGGCGGCTCTTGTGGATCTTGCGCGGGTCGGGCCGGGACCGGTGGGGCCGGCCGGGCCCGCCCGGCGCCCTCAGCGGCGGATCGCCCCGGCGCGCCCGTGCAGCGTGGCCCGGTCGGCGGCGGCGCGTCCGGCCGCCCAGCCCACCCCGTCGCTGACCCGCACCCGCTGCGAGACCAGCTTGGGGAACAGCCGGCCGACCTCCTCGTCCACCGCCTCGGAGCGGGCGGCGAGGGCGGGCAGCAGCCGCTCGTCGGGCAGCAGCTGCTCCTCGGTGCCGTCCTCGCGCAGGTGCCGGCCGGCCGCGGCGGCGCTGGTGGCGCGCTCGGTCGCGGCGGTCAGCCGCTCCCGGATCCGCGCCGCGTACGCGACCAGGAAGGACTGCCGGAACGCCTTGCTGCGCGAGTCCCTGCGGGAGCCCGCCTTGTTCATCGCGTGGGTGGCCTGCACCAGCAGCGAGGTGTAGAGCAGCTCGACGCCGTCCAGGTCGCCGTCGAAGCCGACCACGGTGCAGAAGCCGAACTCCTTCGCCCACACCACCCGGCACCGGTTGGCCGCCGCGACCGCGTCCAGCAGCATCGTCTTGGGGCCCTCGTACGGGTTGTCCACCCCGATCCGCAGCGCCGCCGGGGTGTCGCGGTCGGTGCCGTCCACGGCCAGCAGTGCCTCGTCGATGCTGTGCTGGGCCATCAGCTGCTGGGCCTTGGCGGTCAGCGCCTCGGCCTCCTCCGGGTACTCGGTGGACTCGGCCTTGGCCAGCAGCGCCCGGATCCGCGCCAGCATCCGCGGCTCGCCGGCCGCAGGCGCCGAGCGCCGAGGCCGCACGGCCTGCCCGGGGGCGGGCCCCACCGGGGCGATCGGCGGCAGCCGGCCCCAGGTGCGCAGCAGCTCCAGGACGGCGGTGGCGAGCGCGAAGCGGTCCAGCCGGTGCCGGTCGGCGAAGGCGCCGAGGTACTCCTCGTCGCCGGACCACCACACCTCGGCCTCCAGCTCGCGCAGCTGCTCCAGCCAGCGCCGGTCCAGGGCGGCCGCCGGGTGGCGGCGGCCCTCGGCGGCGATCAGGTCCACCGCGAGGGCCAGGTGGACGGGCTTCAGCTCGCGCCGCACCACCCGGACCAGGTCGGCCGGCCGCCACCCGGCGGACCAGCAGCGGCCGACGGCGGTGTCCGCGTGGCCGAGCAGCGCCCGGCCGACCTCGGGCCACTGCCCGGCCGAGGCGGCCAGCAGCGACGCCCCGGTGTCCAGGGCGAGGTCCAGTGCGTCCTCGGGGGCCGTCAGCACCGACCGCACCGCCTGCTCCAGCAGCGGTCCGGCGGTCCCGGCCTGCTGCGCGCGCTCGCCCACGGTCTGTCCCTGCTCTCCTCGACGGTCCGGCCTCCTGCCCATGATGCCGGAGCCGTGGCGGGAACCCGCCGGGGAGCGGGCCGGGCCGGTGCGGCGGCCCGGCTCAGCGCTCGATGGCCTTGGCCAGGATCTCCGGCGTGCGCTCCAGCAGCCGGCTCGCCGCCATCCGCACGCCCAGCGCCGCGACCAGGGCGCCGTACAGCGGGCCGATCAGCAGCACCGGCCAGCTCGGCCCGTCCGAGGCCAGCGCCCAGGCGAGGTAGCCGCCGACCGGCAGCGCCAGCACCGTGACGCCGAACATCGAGCCGAACTGGTTGAGCAGGATCAGCCCGCCCTGCCCGGGGGCGGCGTTGCGCATCGGGTTGCTGTCGGCCGGCATGGTGTACGGCGCCAGCACGCTGAACATCGAGCCCAGCGCGATCCCGCAGCCGAGCAGCGCCAGCGCCAGGCCGAGCGCCGACGGCAGCTCGCCCCACCGGCCGGTGACGGCCGCCAGCACCAGCCCGAGCACCACCGTCACCGGGACGGCGTACGACAGCACCGCGTACGCCCGGCCGCGCAGCTCGGACCGGGCGTCGGCCGGGGTGCGCAGGGTGGCGGCGACCATCCAGAACGCCGAGCCGTCCATGCCGAACAGGTTGAGCATCTGCAGCCCGAGGAACACCCCGGTCATCGCCAGCAGGTACACGCTCGCCCAGCCCTGGACCATCGACAGCACGCAGATCACCAGCGTCATCCCGATGCTGGTGAACAGCGCCGCCTTGGCCCGCGGCTCGCGCCAGGCGTACCGCAGGTGGCGCTGCATCACCGCGCCGGTCCGCCCCTGGGGCAGGAAGCCCCACCCGCGCGCGTTGCGCACCCCGCGGGCCACCTCCAGGGTGGAGGAGTCGGCCGTCACCATCAGCTCCTGGAGGCTCCGCCGCCACCAGCGCAGCAGCAGCGCCAGCAGCGCGGCGGTCGCGGCGAGCTGGAGCAGCGCGAGCCCGTACCGGCCCTCGCCCGCGGTGCGCGGCGCGTCCGCCGCGCTGATCGGCGGGATCCAGCGCAGCACGGAGGCGATCGGCTTCAGCGGGGTGAGGTCGATCGGCCCGCCCCGGCGGCCGAGGATGCTCTGCGAACCGACGTTGGCGACCTGCACCAGCAGCGCGAAGGCCAGCCCGCCGAAGATCGCGAAGTCCTTGCCGCGGCGGCTGGAGAGCATCCGGGCGTTGCCCGCCGCGACCGCCCGGGAGAGCGTGACCAGGCAGAGCGCCGCGAGCGGCACGCCCGCCACCGCGACCGCGGCCGAGGCGCCTCCCGCCGCGCCGGCCAGCACCGCGCCGGTCACCAGCACCAGGGTGATCAGCGGCCCGGGCCCGATCAGGGCGGCCAGCAGCGAGCCGCGCAGCAGCGGGCCGGGCCGCAGCGGCAGCATGGTCAGCCGGGTCGGGTCGGCGCTCTCGTCGCTGGAGAAGAGGAACAGCGGCAGCGCGGCCCAGCCCAGGGTCAGCACGCCGAGCAGCATCACCCCGGCGTCCCCGGAGCCGGCGTACCGCCCGTTCAGCGCGGCCATCGCGACGGCGATGCCGGCCGCGAAGGCCAGGCCCACGACGCCGCCGATCACGTAGACGGTGGTCCGGCCCGGGCTGCGCCGCAGCCCGTTGCGCAGCAGCCGCAGCTTGAGCGCCACCAGGGCACGGACCACCGTCCGCCCGTCCGGCACCGGAGCCGTGACCCCGCCCGTCACCGGTCGACTCCGGCCTGGCCGCCGCCGAGCCAGCCGAGCACCTGCCCGTCGTCCTCGCGCACGCCGATCAGCTCCAGGAAGGCCTCGTGCAGGCTGCGCCCGCCCCGGACGGAGTCCAGCGGGCCCTGGGCGATCACCCGGCCGGCGTTGACCACCGCGACCCAGTCGCAGAGCTGTTCGACCAGCTCCATCACGTGGCTGGAGAACACCACCGTGGAACCGGCCGCCGCGTACCGCTTGAGCACGCCGCGGATGGTCTGGGCGGAAACCGGGTCGACGCCCTCGAAGGGTTCGTCCAGGAACAGCACGTCCGGGTTGTGCAGCAGGGCGGCGGCGAGGCCGATCTTCTTGCGCATGCCGGTGGAGTAGTCGGCGACCAGCTTGTCGGCGTCCCGGCCGAGGTCCAGGACGGCCAGCAGCTCCTCGGCCCGCCGGTCCACCTCGGCGCCGGGCAGGCCGCGCAGCCGCCCGGTGTACTGGAGCAGCTCGCGCCCGCTGAGCCGCTCGAACATCCGCAGGCCCTCGGGCAGGATGCCTATTCGGGCCTTGACCGTGACCGGGTCCGCCCACACGTCGGTGCCGTGGACCAGGACGGTGCCCTGGTCGGGCCGGAGCAGCCCGGTGACCATCGACAGCGTGGTGGTCTTGCCGGCGCCGTTCGGCCCGACCAGGCCGACGAACGCCCCGGCCGGAAGCTCCAGGCTCAGCCCGGCCACGGCTGCCTGGGTGCCGAAGTGCTTCCAGAGCCCCTGGATGCTGACGGCGGACGGGGTTCCCGGCCCGGGGAGGGGGAGGTCGGAGGACGGCGGCGCTGACGCCTGCATGGCGGCCTTCTCTGCTCGTGGTGGGACATCGTCGTGGCTGGAGACCAGCCTGGCACTGCTCGAACGGGCTGTCGCCCGAGTTGAGCATCCCTTGAGACCGTCCGCCGAACGGCCCAGGCGCGCCGCCCCGACGTCCTCTTCCCTGCCACTGGTCCGATTCGGCAACTACCCGGTCCCGTCGTTCGTCCTGCACTATGAGTGAGCAGTGACGTGCGCGGGGGTGCCGCGCTACCGGGAGGTGGCGGATGTCCGTACAACGATGGGGCGAGCCCGGTTCCGGCTATCCGCCCGGCAGGCAGCCGGCGGCGGGCTGGCAGCCGGCGCCCCCGGTGTCCCCGCAGGCCGTGATGCGGGCGGGCCACGCCGACCGGGACCGCACGCTGGACGTCCTCAAGGCCGCGTTCGCCGAGGGACGGCTCACCATCCAGGAGTACGAGCAGCGCCACGAGGCGGCGGCCGGGGCGCAGACCTACGGCCAGCTGGCCGCCCTGGTGGCCGACCTGCCCTCCGGGCCGATGACGGCGCCGCCGATGACCGCGCCGCAGCCGGTCCCGGCGACCTTCCTCCCGCCGCCCCCGCCGCCGCCCCGCCCCACCAATGTGCTCGCGGTCACGTCGTTGGTGCTCAGCCTGGTCTGCGTCTCGCTGCCCGCCGTGGTCACCGGCCACATCGCCCGGTCGCAGATCCGCCAGCGCAACATGGACGGCGACTGGGCGGCCGTCCTCGGCCTGGTCATCGGTTACATGGGCACCGCTTTCTGGACCTTGTTGATCCTGCTGGGTACCGTCTGACCCGCTGGTACCGCCTCCGTCGTCGGTGGACCGCACCGGGCCGGACCGACTCGGCGGGCCTCCACCGGGAGGGTGCCATTAGTCCCTCAGGGCTCGGTTCGGTACGGTCTTCTCGTCCATGGCTGACCGTTGCCTGTTACATCTCGTCGATGCGAGCACCCACCGCGCCCGTCCGTGGGCGCCGCACGCCGAGTTCGGACCGACCCCGAAGGCCCATTTCCAGATGATGATCACTGCCGTCAAGAGCATCGCCGAGCGGCTCGCGTCCTCACCCCGGCGGCTGTGGGCGGTCGCGTTCGCGATCCTCTTCGCGCTGAGCGCCTCCTGGTCGCTGACGACTCCGATCGGCGGTGCGCCCGACGAACCCGCGCACATCATCCGGGCGGGCGCGGTCGCCCGGGGCCAGATCAACGGCGAGGAGGTCATGACCCCGCACACGGTCGGCGGGATCCAGGGCTACTGGGCCGAGAGCGGGGTGGTGCTCCCGCGGATCTACGAGGACCTCGCGGAGACCCACTGGTGCTACGCCTTCAAGTCCTGGCAGTCGGCCGACTGCGCGCCCCCGCTCAAGCAGCGCTCGGGGACCGCGGAGGTGACCACCTCGGCGGGTCGCTACCACCCGGCGTACTACTTCGCCGTCGGCTGGCCCAGCCTGCTGCTCCCGGGCAAGACGGCCTTCTACCTGATGCGCCTGATCTCGGCCGCGATCTGCTCCGCCCTGGTGGCGAGCGCGGTGGTCTCGGCGGCCGAGTGGCGCCGGCGGTCCCTCAGCATCCTCGGCGTGGTGGCGGCCACCACCCCGATGTCGCTGTTCATGTTCGGCGTGGTCAACCCGAGCGGCCCGGAGATCGCCGCGGGCATCCTGGTCTGGAGCGCCGCCGTGGCGCTGCTGATGAACCCGGACCCGCAGCTCCTGAGCCGCCGCGTCGCCCGGCTCGGCATCGGCGCGGTGGTGCTGATCAGCATCCGGCCGTTGGGCCTGATCTGGCTCAGCGGGGCGGTCTTCTTCGCCCTGCTGCTCGGGCGCAGGGGCGTGCTGGGCGACATCCTGCGCCATCGGGCGACCTGGGCCTGGGGCGCCGTGGCCGCGGTCTCGGCCGGCGTGGCCCTCGTCTGGTCCTCGACCCATCCGGACAACTCGACCATCAACGCCCCGAGCAACTTCACCCCGCTGTCCGCGGCCCGTCAGACCTTCGACAACGGTCTGCTGTACATGAAGCAGATGATCGGCTACTTCGGCTGGCTGGACGCCGAGCCCCCGGCCGCGACGTTGCTGCTGTGGTGCGCCGTGGCGATCGCCCTGGTGCTGCTGGCGCTCTGCTACGCGCGGCTCAGGGACACCCTGGCCGTCCTGGGGATCCTGGTCGGGATCGAGGCCATACCCCTGGTGGCCCAGGCCATGCAGGCGGAGAAGGTCGGCATGATCTGGCAGGGCCGCTACCTGCTGCCGTTCGCCGTCGGGTTGCCGATCGTGTGCGCCGCGATCTGCCACGAGCGGCTGCCGCGGGGCGGTTTCGCCTGGCGCCGGCTGATGGTGCTCTGCTCCCTCGCGCTGGCCCTGGCCGACTTCGCGGGGTTCATCTGGGCGCTGCGCCGCAACACGGTCGGTACCGGCGGTTCGTTCTTCATCAGCCCGGCCCACTGGTCGCCGCCGTTCGTGGGCTGGCAGCCCTGGGTGCTGGTGTACGGGGCGGGCGTGCTGGCGCTGGGGCTGCTCGTCGCCCTGTCGGACCGGAAGGGGACGGACCGGCCGCAGGACGAGTCGGCGTCGGCCGGGACGTCCGGGGGCGGTGCCGACGACGGGAGCACCCCGCTCGCCGCCGCCCGCGCGGAGGCGTAGGGTTTCGCCCTGCGGGGGGCTCTCGGCCGTGATATGGGCGGCACCGGCGCCGGTTCCCGTCCCGTTTCGAGGCCAGGCCCCGCGACCTGCGGCGTTGCATTTGTTTTGACCGCGCCCGATGCGCTAGGTACGCTCTGACCTTGTGCCTGGGGTGTCCCCGGGTCCTTGTGCGTGCATGCACACCGGTCGCCGCGCCGAGCCGGAGCGCCTCCCAGCGCGCCGCGCGTAGAGCGCCGTCGCTGTACATCAGCCATGGGATTCCGTGTCGTAACAAGCCCAACACACCCGACCGCGTGGGTCGACCACGGGGCCGGGTGCGAGGGAGACACCGCAGGTTAGTTTCACCAAGCCTTGGCACACAGAAAACGGAGAAACGGTGCCTACGATCCAGCAGCTGGTCCGAAAGGGCCGGCAGGACAAGGTCGAGAAGAACAAGACTCCCGCGCTGAAGGGCTCCCCGCAGCGCCGTGGGGTCTGCACGCGTGTGTACACGACCACCCCGAAGAAGCCGAACTCGGCTCTCCGCAAGGTCGCCCGTGTGCGCCTCACCAGCGGGATCGAGGTCACCGCTTACATCCCGGGCGAGGGCCACAACCTGCAGGAGCACTCCATCGTGCTGGTGCGCGGTGGTCGTGTGAAGGACCTTCCTGGTGTCCGCTACAAGATCATCCGCGGTTCGCTCGACACCCAGGGTGTCAAGAACCGCAAGCAGGCTCGCAGCCGCTACGGCGCCAAGAAGGAGAAGTAAGAATGCCTCGTAAGGGCCCCGCCCCGAAGCGCCCGGTCATCATCGACCCGGTTTACGGCTCCCCGGTCGTCACCCAGCTAGTCAACAAGA
Source organism: Kitasatospora sp. NPDC032121 (assembly GCF_055580145.1). Taxonomy (NCBI): domain Bacteria; kingdom Bacillati; phylum Actinomycetota; class Actinomycetes; order Kitasatosporales; family Streptomycetaceae; genus Kitasatospora; species Kitasatospora sp. NPDC032121. The sequence continues at coordinate 893,970 of NZ_JBVILX010000002.1, forward strand.
TCCTGCTGCACGGCAAGCGCTCCACCGCCGAGCGGATCGTCTACGGCGCCCTCGAGGGCGTCCGTGAGAAGACCGGCTCGGACCCGGTCGTGACGCTGAAGCGCGCGCTGGAGAACGTCAAGCCGGCCCTCGAGGTCAAGTCCCGCCGTGTCGGTGGCGCGACCTACCAGGTTCCGGTCGAGGTCCGTCCGGGCCGCGCCAGCACCCTGGCGCTGCGCTGGATGGTCGGTTACTCCCGCGCCCGTCGCGAGAAGACCATGACCGAGCGCCTGATGAACGAGATCCTCGACGCCAGCAACGGCCTGGGCGCTTCCGTGAAGCGTCGCGAGGACACCCACAAGATGGCCGAGTCCAACAAGGCCTTCGCGCACTACCGCTGGTAGTCCGTACCCCGTCACTAGACAGAGAGAGAACGAGCCACCATGGCTGCAACCTCCCTTGACCTCGCCAGGGTCCGCAACATCGGGATCATGGCGCACATCGACGCGGGCAAGACCACCACCACCGAGCGGATCCTGTTCTACACCGGTGTCTCGTACAAGATCGGTGAGGTCCACGATGGCGCTGCCACCATGGACTGGATGGAGCAGGAGCAGGAGCGCGGCATCACGATCACGTCGGCCGCGACGACCTGTCACTGGACGGTCGACGACGTCGACAACACGATCAACATCATCGACACCCCGGGTCACGTCGACTTCACCGTCGAGGTGGAGCGTTCGCTGCGCGTCCTCGACGGTGCCGTGACGGTGTTCGACGGTGTCGCCGGTGTCGAGCCCCAGTCCGAGACCGTGTGGCGGCAGGCTGACCGCTACGGCGTCCCGCGCATCTGCTTCATCAACAAGCTGGACCGCACGGGCGCGAACTTCTTCTTCTGCGTGCAGACCATCGTGGACCGCCTCGGCGCCACCCCGCTGGTCATGCAGCTCCCGATCGGTGCCGAGTCGGACTTCCAGGGCGTTGTCGACCTGGTCCGCATGAAGGCGCTGGTCTGGTCCGCCGAGGCCGCCAAGGGCGAGATGTACGACATCGTCGACATCCCGGCCGACCTGCAGGAGCAGGCCGACGAGTACCGCGAGGCGCTCATCGACACGGTCTCGAACGTCAGCGACGAGATCATGGAGCTCGCCCTCGAGGGCGAGGAGATCCCGGTCGAGCTGCTGCAGGCCGCGATCCGCAAGGGCACCCTGAACTCGGACTTCACCCCGATCTTCTGCGGTACCGCCTTCAAGAACAAGGGCGTCCAGCCCCTGCTCGACGCGGTCGTCAAGTACCTGCCGTCCCCGCTGGACATCGAGTCCATCGAGGGCACCAAGCCGGGCGACGACACCGTCAAGATCTCCCGCAAGGCCTCGGACGACGAGCCGCTCGCCGCGCTCGCGTTCAAGATCATGTCGGACCCGCACCTCGGCAAGCTCACCTTCGTCCGGGTCTACTCGGGCCGCCTGGAGTCCGGCACCTCGGTGCTGAACGCCGTCAAGGGCAAGAAGGAGCGCATCGGCAAGATCTACCGCATGCACGCGAACAAGCGTGAGGAGATCGAGTCGGTGGGCGCCGGCGACATCATCGCCGTCATGGGCCTGAAGCAGACCACCACCGGTGAGACGCTGTCCGACGAGAAGAACCCGGTCATCCTGGAGTCCATGGACTTCCCGGCCCCGGTCATCCGCGTCGCGATCGAGCCCAAGTCCAAGGGTGACCAGGAGAAGCTGGGTGTCGCCATCCAGCGTCTCGCCGAGGAGGACCCGTCCTTCCAGGTCAACACGGACGAGGAGACCGGCCAGACCATCATCGCGGGTATGGGCGAGCTGCACCTCGAGGTGCTGGTCGACCGTATGCGCCGTGAGTTCAAGGTCGAGGCCAACGTCGGCAAGCCGCAGGTCGCGTACCGCGAGACCATCCGCCAGGCGGTCGAGCGCATCGACTACACCCACAAGAAGCAGACCGGTGGTTCCGGTCAGTTCGCCAAGGTGCAGATCGCGATCGAGCCGCTCGAGCAGGCCGAGGGCTACGAGTTCGTCAACAAGGTCACCGGTGGCCGCGTCCCCCGGGAGTACATCCCGTCGGTCGACGCCGGTTGCCAGGAGGCCATGGAGTTCGGCATCCTCGCCGGCTACCCGCTGCAGGGTGTCCGCGTGAGCCTGCTCGACGGCCAGGCCCACGACGTCGACTCCTCCGAGCTCGCGTTCAAGATCGCCGGTTCGATGGCCTTCAAGGAAGGCGCGAAGAAGGCCAAGCCGGTCCTTCTCGAGCCGATGATGGCCGTCGAGGTCACCACGCCCGAGGACTACATGGGCGACGTGATCGGCGACATCAACTCTCGTCGTGGCCAGATCCGGTCCATGGACGAGCGTCACGGTGCCCGCGTCGTCTCGGCGCTGGTGCCCCTCTCCGAGATGTTCGGCTACGTCGGTGACCTGCGCAGCAAGACCTCTGGTCGCGCGAGCTACTCGATGCAGTTCGACTCGTACGCCGAGGTTCCGAAGAACGTGGCGGACGACATCATCGCCAAGGCCAAGGGCGAGTGACGTCCCGATAATCGGGACGATTACGAAGCCTTAGGCTATTAGGAGGCAATCCGGGAGGATCCGGTCGGATCCTCCCGGGGCCTCCGGCCCCCCCAGCAGCGGGACGGCACGGGATGTCCTCCGGACAACCCGCACCAAAACCGATTTCAGACCAACTGGCGTCAGCACGGCGTACAGGAACTGTCCTCAGGAGGACTCAGTGGCGAAGGCGAAGTTCGAGCGGACGAAGCCCCACGTCAACATCGGCACCATCGGTCACATCGACCACGGCAAGACCACGCTGACCGCGGCCATCACCAAGGTGCTGCACGACGCGTACCCGGAGATCAACCCCTTCACGCCGTTCGACCAGATCGACAAGGCCCCGGAGGAGCGTCAGCGCGGTATCACCATCTCGATCGCGCACGTCGAGTACCAGACCGAGGCGCGCCACTACGCCCACGTCGACTGCCCGGGTCACGCCGACTACATCAAGAACATGATCACCGGTGCCGCCCAGATGGACGGCGCCATCCTCGTGGTCGCCGCCACCGACGGCCCGATGCCGCAGACCAAGGAGCACGTCCTCCTGGCCCGCCAGGTCGGCGTTCCGTACATCGTCGTCGCCCTGAACAAGGCCGACATGGTGGACGACGAGGAGATCCTGGAGCTCGTCGAGCTCGAGGTCCGCGAGCTGCTCTCCGAGTACGAGTTCCCGGGCGACGACCTGCCGGTCGTCCGCGTCTCCGCGCTGAAGGCGCTGGAGGGCGACAAGGAGTGGGGCGAGAAGCTCCTCGGCCTGATGCACGCCGTCGACGAGGCCATCCCGACCCCGGCCCGCGCCGTGGACCAGCCGTTCCTGATGCCGATCGAGGACGTCTTCACGATCACCGGTCGTGGCACCGTCGTCACCGGTCGTATCGAGCGCGGTATCCTCAAGGTCAACGAGACTGTCGACATCATCGGCATCAAGGAGACCAAGACCACCACCACGGTCACCGGCATCGAGATGTTCCGCAAGCTGCTCGACGAGGGCCAGGCCGGTGAGAACGTCGGTCTGCTGCTCCGTGGCATCAAGCGCGAGGACGTCGAGCGCGGCCAGGTCATCATCAAGCCGGGTTCGGTTACCCCGCACACCGACTTCGAGGCCCAGGCCTACATCCTGTCGAAGGACGAGGGTGGCCGCCACACCCCGTTCTTCAACAACTACCGCCCGCAGTTCTACTTCCGCACCACGGACGTGACCGGCGTCGTGACCCTCCCCGAGGGCACCGAGATGGTCATGCCGGGCGACAACACCGCCATGACCGTCGCGCTGATCCAGCCCGTCGCCATGGAGGAGGGCCTGAAGTTCGCCATCCGTGAGGGTGGCCGCACCGTCGGCGCCGGCCAGGTCACCAAGATCGTCAAGTAATCTGACGCTCTGACCTGCCTGCCTCGTACAGGCTCGGTCCGAAGGGCCCCGCGCACTCCGAGTGAGCGGGGCCCTTCGGCGTGTCGGGATATCGAATCGACGGCGATCAGGTAACAGGTCCGTTGAGAGTGGGATCAGAGCAGACTGCTATCCTGCCGCTCATTGGCTCTCCCTCGCCGCCGTCCGCGATGCTCCGGGTGCGGAGGGAGAAGGTTCCGGCCGGTGGGGTCGACTCGGCGGTCCATGCCTCCCAACCGCTTTCGGATCACATGGGGACAGGCGAAGAAGGATGCTCAACGCAGGAGATCAGGGAGTCGGGTCGGCCGGCGAGCCGGCGCCGCTCTTGTCGGTCGTCATGCCGATCTACAACGAGCAGGAGGCGCTGCCGCTGACCGTGCACCGCCTGCGCCCGATCCTCGACGGGTTGGGGATCACCTACGAGGTGGTCGGCATCGACGACGGCAGCACGGACGCCACCCCGGTGCTGATGCAGAAGATCCGCCAGGACTGGCCGGAGTTCCGCATCGTCCGCTTCGCCCGCAACTCCGGGCACCAGGCCGCGCTCACGGCCGGCATCCACCGCGCCTTCGGCGACTACGTCGTCTCCATCGACGCCGACCTCCAGGACCCGCCGGAGAAGATCCCCGAGATGCTCTCGCTCGCGCGGGAGCAGGGCCTCGACGTGGTCTACGGCGTTCGCGGCGACCGCGGCACCGACACGGTCTTCAAGCGCCGCACCGCCGGCGGCTACTACTGGCTGATGCGCAAGCTCGTCGGCAAGAAGATGCCGAACCAGGCCGGCGACTTCCGCCTGCTCAGCCGTGCCGCGGTGGACGCGCTCAAGGCGATGCCCGAGCACCAGCCGGTCTACCGGCTGCTGGTGCCGTGGCTCGGTTTCCCGAGCGGCGAGGTCGTCTACGTGCGCGAGGAGCGGGTCGCCGGTTCGACCCACTACCCGCTGTCCAAGATGGTCCGCCTGGCCGTCGACAGCGTCACCAACTTCTCGGCGAGCCCGTTGCGGCTCGCCACCTGGCTCGGCCTGCTGAGCTTCCTGGTCTGCTTCGCCCTCGGTGTCTACACCGTGGTCGCGTACGCGCTCGACAAGACCGTCCCCGGCTGGTCCTCGCTGTTCATGGGCATGCTGTTCCTCGGCGCCGTCCAGCTCGTCTGCATGGGTCTGCTGGGTGAGTACGTCGGGCGCATCTACTCGGCGGCCCAGGCCAGACCGGCCTACTTCGTCGGCTACGACTCGGCGGACGGGCCCGACCCCGCGACGGCTCGTCGCAGCGCCTCCTACACGGGCTGACCCGGAGTCGTTCCGCCGCCGGTCGACGGACCGCGGCCGGCCTCCGCCAGGCTGCCGTGCTGCGAGCTGCGAGCTCGGACGAGAGAACGGACACCATGCATACGAACAGCACCGCGACCGGAGCCGCCCCGGCCACCGGAGGACGTCCGGGGGTCCCGGCGCCGTCCGGCGGGCTGTCCGGCGGCGCGACGGACGGGGGCTCCGGGGCGCACGCCCTCTGGCGCTTCCTGCCCGCCGTCTCGGCCTACCTGCTCCTGGTGGGGCTGCTGCTGGCCGCGGACACCAGGGTCGGCGACATCGCCCGGTACACCTTCTACGCGGGCTGGGGCGTGGTGCTCCCGGGCACCCTGGTCTTCCGGGCCCTGCGCAGGCGTCCGCACACCCTGCTGGAGGACCTGGTCTTCGGTGCGGTGACCGGGCTGGTGCTGGAACTGGCGGCGTGGGCGGTCCTCGTCCGCGCCGGACTGCAGTCGGTGGCCGTCGGCTGGCCGCTCGCGGTGGTCGTCCCGTTCGCGCTCGTCCCGGGCCTGCGCCGGCACTGGCGACCCGGTGGCTACCGGCGGCTGTCCCTCGGCTGTTCCTGGTCGACGGCCGCGGTGGTGGGCCTGACCAGCCTGTACTACTACCAGGTCTTCCTGTCGAAGTTCCCGGTCCTGGCGACGGACGAGCGGTCCCGGCTGTTCGGCGACATGCCGTACATGCTGTCGCTGGCGGCCGACGCCAAGCAGCACGTGCCGCTGACCGTGCCGCAGGTGGCGGGGGAGCCGCTCCACTACCACTGGTTCACGTTCGCGCACATGGCGATGACCGACATGGTCGGCCACATCGACCTGCCGGTGGTCGAGACCAGGCTGCTCGTCCCCGCGTTCGCCGCGCTCGGTGTGTTGATCATGACCGTGGTGGCCCAGCGGATCACCGGTCGGGCGTGGGCGGGACCGTTGGCCGCGGTGCTGCTCTTCGCGGTGGGGGAGTTCACCGCGGTCTACCCGAACACCGTGATGAGCTGGACCTTCGGCGCGCCGGCCGTCCGGCTGATGTCCTGGTCGAGCATGTCGCTGACGTACAGCCAGCCGCTGCTGATCGCGCTGGTCGGCGTGGTCGCCGACGGGCTCCGACGGGTCGCCCGTCCGGGCGGCGAGGACGGGCCGTTCCAGGCACCGCAGTTCGGGCGGGGCGTCTTCGTCCTGACGGCGATGTTCGCGACCGCCTCCAGCGCGGCCAAGGCGAGCACCCTCCCGGTGGCCCTCGCGGGTCTGGCCGTCGCCGGTCTGGCGGTCGTGATCAGGAGCAGGTGCATCCCCTGGACGGTCGTCGGGCTGGGCGGGGCCATCGCGGGAGCGCAGCTCTTCGCGACGGCGGTGATCTTCGACTTCGAGAGCTACGGCCTGGAGGTCATCCCCTTCGGCAACATCCAGAAGTACTGGGCCGAACCCCTGGAGGGCCGGCCGGTGCTGGCCCAGAGCGGCCTGGTCGTGGCCGTCCTGATCGCCTTCCTCCTGAACCACCAGATCAAGCTCCTGGGCGCGGTGCCGCTGCTGTGGCGCCGCCGGCTCCGGCTGGAGCCGGCGCAGTGGTTCCTGCTCGGCGCGGCGGTGGCCGGACCGGCGGCCTACCTGGTGGTCAACGGCTACAACGCCAGCTACTTCACCATCTCCGCGATGCCCTTCGGGGCGGTGCTGTCCGCCTGGGGGTACTGCGAGGCCTTCGAGCGGGCCAGGCTGCCCAGGGCCGGCAAGGCCGCCCTTGCCGTCGGCGCGGTGGCCCTGACCGGGCTGCTCACCTGGCTCTCGTACCGGTACTCGGCGACCTGGGAGACCTTCCTGCACGAGCACACCGGCGACGGCACCGGCACCGAGCCGTACACGCCGCTGCTGCCGGCGCTGAGCGTGGCGGCCGCGTTCGCGGTGCTGGCGCTCCTCCTGGGGCTGCTCTGGCGGCTGCTCTCCCGGGGGGCGCGCGGCCTGCGGCGCCGGGGCGGGGTCGTCCTGCTGACCGCCGGACTGACGCTCGGCACCCCGGGCCTGGCCCTCGACGCCGTCCAGGCCCAGGAGATGATGTGGGACGGCAGCTGGGTGATGCCGGCGAGCCAGGTGAACGCCGCCCGCTGGATCCGCTCGCACAGCGAGCCCTCGGACATCCTGGCGACGAACAGCCACTGCTGGCAGTACGAGGACTACGCGGACGGCCTGCCGTGCGCCAACTACCGTTCGCACTGGCTCAGCGGCTACTCGGAGCGCTCGGTCCTGATCGAGGGCTGGGCCTACGCGCCGAGGCTGATGGCCACCGCGAACGGGGCGTCGGCCTCCGGCTCGCCGTTCTGGGACACCGAGCTGTTCCAGCTCAACGAGGCCGCGTTCTACGCGCCGACGCCGGACATCCTGAAGCGGCTGCACCGTGATCACAAGGTCCGCTACCTGGTGGTCCAGCGGAAGGCGGGCGAGGAGTCGCCGCAGCTCAGGAACCTCGCCAAGCAGGTGTTCGACAACGGCCGGGTGGCCGTGTACGAGCTCTCCTGACCCGACGAACGAAGCAGTGGGCAACCCATGGTCTCCACCGACAACGCGCCGGCGCCGGCCCCCGACGGCCGGGCCGCCGCACCGGCCGGCACCGCCAAGCGGCAGTTGCCGTCGTTCCTGGTCATCGGTGTGCTCAGCACGCTCTTCTACCTCGGCCTGTACGTGGTGGCCCGCCAGGTCGTCGACCGGCAGGCGGCCAACCTGATCGCCCTGGCGGTGAGCGCGGTCGCCAACACCGCCGCCAACCGGCGCTTCACCTTCGGCATCACCGGCTCGGAGGGCGCGGTGCGCCACCAGCTCCAGGGCGCCGTCGCCTTCCTGATCGGCCTGGGCCTGAGCAGCGGTGCGCTCGCCCTGCTGGCCCTGCTCGCGCCGCACGCCTCGCGGGTGGTCGAGGTGGCCGGCCTGGTCGTGGCCAACGGCCTCGCGACGGTGGCCCGCTTCGTCCTCCTCAAGGTGTGGGTCTTCAGGACCCGTTGAGGGGGACGAACCGGGCCACCGGGGGCCTGGCGTCGTACGGTCGTCAGGGCGCGGGGACCGGCTCCCCGGCCGGCTCGGCCGGCACCGGGACGGCGGCCTTGCGGGCCCGGCGTTCGGCCAGCGCGCGCACCGGCCGCGGCGTCCAGTCCTTCGCCTTCAGCGCGGGCTTCTCGACCAGGTACCAGGAGAGCGCGGCGAGGAGGACCGTCCCGCCGAGGGACAGCAGGAGGTAGACCTTCATGCCGTGCGTGTTGCCCCCGAGCGCGGCGACGGCCTGTTCGACGGTGAAGCCGTACACGTAGATGCCGTACGAGAAGTCCCGCTTGACGCCGATCCGTTGGAACGGCCGGGGCAGCCGGACCGCCAGCCAGAAGAGCAGGTACGCGAAGGCCGGGTAGCCGAACGCGAACAGCCCGCCGTAGTGCAGGCTGGCGACGAGCACGACGACCGACAGCAGCGCGAGCCCGGCGTGGATCGGGATCCGCTCCTTGTACAGCTGCACCGTGGCGCCGAGCAGGAAGACGAACGCCAGGTAGACGAAGTACTGGGTGTAGACCTGGCCGAAGACCGGCACATGGATGTAGAAGCCCATGTGGTGCGGGTAGTTGACGAAGCCGGGGGTCGTCCGCCAGTCCTCGAAGACCAGGATCCAGCCGACCAGGGTCAGCAGCGGCACCGTCTTCTTCGCGCGCAGCAGCACGCCGCCGGCGGCCAGCAGGCCCATCATGACGTAGCAGAGCATCTCGTAGTCGAGCGACCAGAGGGAGCCGTTGATGCCGGGGTCGTGGTTGGTGCCGGCCTTCACGCCGTCGTCGATCACGTTCGAGATGTCGAACCCGGTGGAGAGCGAGGCGTTCCAGGCGCCCGCCAGGTACCTCAGAGGCCCGTGCGAGTGCGACCAGTAGCCGTCGAGCGAGTGGTGGGTCCGGTAGTACAGGGCGGGTGCCACCAGCAGGACGCAGACCAGGAGCGACGCCCAGAGCCCGGGCAGGATGCGCAGGGCGCGGTGCCAGGAGTAGCGGCCGATCGTGCTGCGCATGGCACTTCCGGTGATCATGAACCCGGAGAGCGCGAAGAAGCCGACCACCGCGAGCCGGCCGAGGTCGATCTGGCCGCCGCTGAACTGGGAGAGCGGAGCGGGCCGGCCGAACCCGAGCGGGTAGGCGTGGGAGTAGACGACGGCTACCGCGAGGGTCGTCCGGATCGCGCCGAAGCTGTTCACGCGGCCGGACAGACTGCCTCCCCTCAGCCACGCAGGGCGTCGGGTGTCGACGCCCCCACGTATGCCGTGTGAGGGTCCCGCAGGGTGGGTCATGGTCCGTCCGATCCGGCCGGCTGGGGAGCGGCCTGGGAATGGGCCTGTGATGGGGGGCAGGGGGTACGGCTGAGGGGACGGGTGCATCTGCGCTCGTCCCCTCGGCCGGTCGGGCTCCGCTACTGCTGCTTCAGCGAGTCCGTGTAGGCCTTGCAGGCCTGGTAGTCCGGCAGCAGGCCGGTGGCGAGGGCCTCCGAGAGGGAGGGCGCCACCGCGTCGCGGGCGGAGAGCTGCGGGGCGTCGGTCGGCCACTCGATGCCGAGTTCCGGGTCCAGCGGGTGCACGCCGTGCTCGCCGGTCGGGTTGTACGTCGCCGAGCAGAGGTAGGTCAGCGTGGCGTCGTCGGTGAGGGCGCAGAAGCCGTGGCCGAGGCCCTCCGGGATGTAGACGGCCTTGCGCTCGGTGTCGTCCAGCCGGACGAACTCCCACTTGCCGAAGTTCGGCGAGCCGACCCGCAGGTCGACGATGACGTCCAGCACCGCGCCGCGGGTGCAGGCCACGTACTTGGCCTGGCCGGGCGGGACGTCGGCGAAGTGGATGCCGCGGACGACGTCCTTGGCGGAGAGCGACAGGTTGGCCTGGGCCAGGTTCAGCGGGTGGCCGACGACCTCGGCGAGCCGGTCGAAGCGGTACCACTCGGTGAAGTGGCCGCGGGCGTCGCCGTGCACCTGCGGGGTGATCTCGAAGGCGCCCTCGATGGAGAGCTCGCGGAACTTCACTTGGCGGCCGCCTCTTCGAGCAGGCCCAGCAGGTACTGGCCGTAGCCGCTCTTCAGCAGCGGCTCGGCGAGCTCGCGCAGCTGGGCGTCGTCGATCAGGCCGGCCCGCCAGACGGCCTCCTCGATGCAGCCGATCTTGAAGCCCTGGCGCTCCTCGATGACCCGGACGAACTCCGAGGCCTGGACCATCGACACGAACGTGCCGGTGTCCAGCCAGGCGGTGCCGCGGTCGAGGATCGTCACGTGCAGGTCGCCGGTCTGCAGGTAGGCGTCGTTGACGGCGGTGATCTCCAGCTCGCCGCGGGCGCTCGGCTGCAGGTTGCGGGCGATCTCGACCACCCGGTTGTCGTAGAAGTACAGGCCCGGGACGGCGTAACGGGACTTGGGCTCGGTCGGCTTCTCCTCGATGGAGAGGACCTGGCCGCTCTCGTCGAACTCGACCACGCCGTACGCGGTCGGGTCGGCCACCGGGTAGGCGAAGACCCGGCCGCCCTTGATGTCCGAGTGCTCGGTGAGCCGGGTGCCCAGGCCGCTGCCGTGGAAGATGTTGTCGCCGAGGATCAGGGCCACCGGCTCGTCACCGATGAAGTCCGCGCCGAGCACGAAGGCCTGGGCGATGCCCTCGGGCTTCTCCTGGACGGCGTACTGGAGCTTCAGGCCGAACTGGGAACCGTCGCCCAGCAGCCGTTCGAACTGGTCCCGGTCGTTCGGGGTGGTGATGATCAGGATTTCGCTTATCCCGGCCATCACGAGGGTCGAGAGGGGGTAGTAGATCATCGGCTTGTCGAAGACCGGGAGGAGCTGCTTCGACACCGCACGGGTCAGCGGCCACAGCCGCGAGCCGGTGCCGCCGGCCAGGAGGATTCCACGCATGGGTGCACCCTATTCGAGATCGGTGAACGCGGGAGGGGCCGGGTCGGGAGGGTGTTCGGGCGGCGGTAGACTACGCGCATTATGCGCATCCTCGTGACCGGCGGCGCCGGATTCATCGGTTCGGAGTTCGTCCGTCAGCTCCTCGGGGCTGACGAGAATGCCCGGATCACGGTCTTTGACAAGCTCACCTACTCGGGTGTCCTGGAGAACCTGGCCCCGGTGGCCGGGCACCAGGGCTACACCTTCGTCCAGGGCGACATCTGCGATGTGGACGCCGTCGACCAGGTCATGCCGGGTCACGACGTGGTGGTGCACTTCGCCGCCGAGTCCCACGTGGACCGCTCGATCGCCGGTGCGGGCCCGTTCGTGCTGACCAACGTCGTGGGCACCCAGGTGCTGCTCGACGCGGCCCGCAAGCACGGCGTCGGCCGCTTCGTGCACATCTCCACCGACGAGGTGTACGGCTCGATCAACGAGGGCTCCTGGACCGAGACCTGGCCGCTGGAGCCGAACTCCCCGTACTCCGCCTCCAAGGCCTCCTCCGACCTGCTGGCGCTGGCCTACCACCGCACCCACGGCATGGACGTCGTGGTGACCCGCTGCTCCAACAACTACGGGCACTACCAGTTCCCGGAGAAGGTCATCCCGCTGTTCACCACCAACCTGATCGACGGCAAGAAGGTGCCGCTGTACGGCGACGGTGGCAACGTCCGCGACTGGCTGCACGTCTCGGACCACTGCCGGGGCATCGAGCTGGTCATGCGCGGCGGCCGGGCCGGCGAGGTCTACAACATCGGCGGCGGCACCGAGGCCACCAACAAGGAGCTGACCGGCCTGCTGCTCGAGGCCGCGGGCGCCGGCTGGGACATGGTCGAGCACGTCGAGGACCGCAAGGGCCACGACCTCCGCTACTCCATCGACATCAGCAAGATCCGCGAGGAGCTCGGCTACGAGCCGCAGGTCCGCTTCGAGGACGGCCTCGCCGCGACCATCGCCTGGTACCGCGAGAACCGCGCCTGGTGGGAGCCGCTGAAGCAGAAGGCGGCCCTGGCCAAGTGACCGCGAACGCCGCCGCGCCCGTGCGCTGGCTGGTCACCGGCGCGGCCGGGATGCTCGGGCAGGACCTGCTGTCGGTGCTGGGCGCCGACGAGGCCGCCGAGGTCACCGCGCTGCGCCGGGCGGACCTCGACATCACCGACGCGGCGGCCGTCCAGGCCGCCGTCGAGGGCCACGACATCGTGGTCAACTGCGCCGCCTGGACGAACGTCGACGCCGCGGAGACGGAGGAGGACGCCGCCACCGCCGTCAACGGCACCGGCGTGCGCCTTCTCGCCGAGGCGTGCGCCAAGGCCGGCGCGCGGCTGCTGCACGTCTCCACCGACTACGTCCTTCCGGGTGACGCCACCGAGCCCTGCCCGGAGGACGCCCCGACCGCGCCGGTGAACGCGTACGGCCGCAGCAAGCTGGTGGGGGAGCGGGCGGTCGCCGAACTGCTCCCCGAGCACGGCTACGTGGTGCGCACCGCCTGGCTGTACGGCGAGCACGGCCCGAACTTCGTGGCCACCATGCTCAAGCTCGCCGCCCAGCGGGACACCTTGGACGTGGTGGACGACCAGCACGGCCAGCCGACCTGGTCGTACGCGCTGGCCGGCCGCCTGGTCGAGCTCGGCCGGGCCGCGCTCGCCGGGCAGGCCCCGGCCGGGATCTACCACGGCACCGCGAGCGGCCGCACCACCTGGTGCGGGCTGGCCCGCGAGAGCTACGCGCTGAGCGGGCTGGACCCGGAGCGGATCCGCCCGACCACGTCGGAGGCCTTCGTCCGTCCGGCCGCCCGTCCGGCCTTCAGCGTCCTGGCGCACGACCGCTGGGCCGCCGCCGGGCTGGCCCCGCTGCCCGAGTGGCGGGCCATGCTGGCCGAGGCCCTGGCCCGGCCCGTCTTCGCCGAACTGGCCGCCACGGCCCGGACCACGGGGAGCGACAGACCTCAGTGAAGAACGCACTGACGAAGGTGGCTGCCGCGCTACCGCCGGGAACCCTGGCGGTGGCCGGCGGCACCGTCGTATTGGGCGCCGCCTCCTACATCCACCTCGGGGTGGCGGGCCACAGCCTGTCCGTCGACGACATGGCGAACGTCTCGCTGCTGTGGACGATCGTGATGTCGGTGGGCATCGGCGTCTTCTTCCCGATCGAGCAGGAGCTCACCCGGATCGTCGCGGCGCGGGCGGCGCTCGGCCACGGTGCCGCGCCGGTCCTGCGCCGGGCGACCCTGCTCACCGGCGGGATCCTCGCGGCGACCCTGGCCGTCCTCGGGGCCGCCTCCGGCCCGATCGCCCGGGCGATGTTCCACGGGGACCGCTCGCTGGTGCTGGCCCTCGGCGGCGCCTTCACCGGCATGGCCGTCTGCTACCTCACCCGCGGCGTGCTGGCCGGCCTCGGCCGCTTCGGCGCGTACGGCACCCAGCTCGGCCTGGACGGCGGCCTGCGGATCGGCCTGGCCTTCGCCTGCGGCATGGCCGGGGTGCACTCGGCACTCGCGTTCAGCCTGATCCTGGCCGTCGCGCCGATCCTGGCCACGATCCTCACGCTGCCGCCGCTGCTGCGCGCGGTGAAGCCCGGCGAGCAGATCGGCTGGTCCGAACTCTGCTCCGGCCTTGGCCTGTTGATCTGTTCGACGCTGCTCTCGCAGGTCGTGGTGAACGCGGCCGTGGTGAGCACCAAGCTGCTCGCGCCGTCCGACTCCGCGCTGATCGCCGCCCTGCTCAACGCGCTGGTGCTGGCCCGGGTGCCGCTGTTCGTCTTCGGTTCGCTCCAGGCCTCGCTGCTGAACGGCCTCTCCGCCGCGATCGCGGTCGGGGACCGGGCCGCGTTCACCGGGATGCTCAAGAAGATCGGCGCCGTGGTGGGCGCGCTCGGCCTGCTCGGCGGGATCCCGGCGGTCGCCCTCGGCCCGTGGCTGATCCAGGTGCTGTTCGGCGCCAAGCCGGTGCTCGGCTGCCTCGACTTCTTCTGGTTGTCCGCCGGAACCGTGGCGTACATGTTCGCGATGGTGCTCGGCCAGGCGCTGATGGTATTCAAGCGTCACAACCTTCAGCTGCTCTGCTGGGCGGTCGGCACCGTGGTCCTCGCCGGGGTGACCTTCCTGCCCGGCGACGTGTCCACCCGCGTGATCCTCGCGTACACCGCGGGTTCCGTGGCCACGGTCCTCGGTATGCTGGCGGTCCTGAGGCAGAGTTTCGCCCGTTCGGCGACGAATTCCGCAGGCCTCGTCCAGCAGCCGGGGGACTCGAACGCCGCGGTGTTGAGCAGCCGGACGGCCGGTGAGTGACCGTGTCCGCCCCTCATCTTCAGATCGCCGCGCAGCAGCGCGGGCCAGACCCCATTGATGGAGCCTCCGTGTCCCAGTACGACGATGTTTGGCTGGTGATCCCGGCCTACAACGAGGGCCAGGTGATCGCCGACGTTGTGGAGGGGGCGCGAAAGACGTTCCCGAACATCGTGGTGGTCGATGACGGCAGCGGCGACGACTCGGCCAAGCACATCATGGAGACGGGCGCGCACCTGGTGCGCCACCCGGTCAACCTCGGCCAGGGTGCCGCCCTCCAGACCGGCCTCGCCTACGCCCTGGCCCAGCCCGGTTCCAAGTACTTCGCCACCTTCGACGCCGACGGCCAGCACCAGACCGCCGACGTCGAGAAGATGGTCGCCCTGCTGCGGGAGGGTGACGTGGACGTCGTCCTCGGCTCGCGCTTCATCGAGCAGAACGGGCAGGTGCCGTGGATCAAGCGGGTCGTCCTGCGGACCGCGGCGACCGTCAGCCCGACCGCTCGCAAGCTCAAGCTGACCGACGCCCACAACGGCCTGCGCGTGCTCAACCGCGAGGCCGCCGGTCGGCTGCGGATCACCATGAACGGCATGGCGCACGCGTCGGAGATCGTCAGCTACCTCGCCGGCTCGGACCTCCGGGTCGCCGAACTCCCGGTGGACATCCTGTACACCGACTACTCACGCGCCAAGGGTCAGTCCCTGATCAACGGCGTCAACATCATCTTCGACATCTCGCTGCGGGAGCGTAGCCGCCGATGAAATTCTTCTGGATCCAGCTGGTTCTCATTCTCGGCTCGGTCTCTCTCGCCTTCATGTTCATCCGGCGTTGGGACCGTGCCAACACCCGCGCCTGGAAGCGCATCGCGTTCTCGGTCTTCGTGCTGGTGAACATCTACGCGGTGCTGCGTCCCACCGACGTGACCTGGCTGGCCCACCAGCTCGGCGTCGGCCGCGGCACCGACCTGGTGCTGTACGTGATGGTGCTGGCGATGGGCTTCCTGACCCTGAACACCTTCCTGCGCTTCCGCTCGCTGGAGAAGAAGCTCACCGACCTGGCGCGCACCGTGGCGATCAACGAGGGCGCCCGCCTGAACGAGGAGCGCTTCGACCTGGACCTGCCGGTCTCGGCGCCGGTCGACCGCAGCAAGGCCTGATCCCGTGGCGACCTTCGAGTTCATGCTGCCGTACTACGGCGACGTGGCGCTGATGCAGGCCGCGGTGCGGAGCATCCTCGCGCAGACCGACCGGGACTTCCGGCTGACCGTCATCGACGACGGCAAGGAGCCGGACGTCCCGGGCTGGTTCGCCTCGCTCGGCGACGACCGGGTGACGTACCTGCGCAACGAGCAGAACCTGGGCATCACCAAGAACTTCCAGAAGTGCGTGGAGCTGTCCACGGCCGACCACGTGGTCATCATGGGCTGCGACGACCTGCTGCACCCGCACTACCTGGAGACCGTCCGCTCGATCCTCAAGGCCAACCCGGACCTGGGCATGGTCCAGCCGGGCGTCGAGGTCATCGACGGCAACGGCGAGGTCAGCCGTTCCGGCCTGGCGGACAACGTCAAGGAGAAGATCTACGCGCCGACCGTCAAGGGCCGGCGGCTGATGGGCGGCGAGGAGCTGGCCGCGAGCGTGCTGCGCGGCAACTGGCTCTACTTCCCGTCGATCTGCTGGCGGGGCGAGGCGCTGCGCGCGGTCAACTTCCGTGACGAGTACTCGGTGATCCAGGACCTGGCCCTGGTCGTCGACCTGCTGGAGCGGGGCGAGCAGATGATGGTGGACAACACCACCGTCGTCTTCCAGTACCGCCGGCACGCCGTCAGCGAGTCCTCGGTGCAGGCCTTCTCCGGCACCCGCTTCACCGAGGCGGAGCGGTACTTCAACGCGGTGGCCGAGCGGATGGACGCCCGCGGCTGGCCGAAGGCCGCCCGTGCGGCCCGGTTCCGCAGCGCCTCCCGGCTGCACGCGCTGACCATGCTGCCGGGCGCGCTGAAGCGCGGCCAGCGGGCCGGCGCCAAGGTGCTGGTACGCCACGCGCTGACCGGCGGGGAGCGGCACTGACGCCGCGCGAGTTCTGATACGGCACTGGGCCGGTAGTCCGAATCGGACTACCGGCCCAGTGCCGTATCAGGGTCGGGTGAGGGTCACTCGGGCAGGTCCGCGGAGAACCCGGGGAGCAGTTCACCCTTGCGCGGGTACGGGTTGACCTTGGGGCAGATCAGCTTCCCGAGGTCGACCTTCGGGTCCGACGGGTTCAGGAGCCCCGGGGCCTCGTTGCACTTGGGCGCGTAGGGGGAGCAGTGCCCCTTGGTGTCGGCGGTGGTCTGCGAGATCCAGGCCAGCATGCCGGTGCCCTCGTGCGGGTCGGGCATGTACTTGCTGGCGGTGGCGGAGCCCGCCATGCCGAAGAGCAGGCCCAGCGCGCAGATGGCGCCGATGGCCACGGCGCGCGGGTTGAGGCCCAGCGGAAGCCGGCGGACGGTCTCCTCGCCCGTCTCGGCGGCGGCCGAGGAGGCGCTCCGACGGCGGCGGGCGATCAGGTAGCACGCCAGGCCGACCAGGACCAGCAGGCAGTAGAGCAGCTGCGCGCTGGTGCGCGGGTAGAGCATGACGGCCTGGTCTCGCTCCATGTGGGAGGCGTACCAGTAGCGCATCAGCAGGGCGCTCGCCGAGCAGGCGGCGGCGGTCAGGACGGCGGCTCGGCCTATCCCGAGGGCCAGCGCCACACCCAGGCCGACCAGCAGCAGGATCGTGAAGAGGCCGACCCCGCCGAGCTCGCCGGGCAGCGGCCAGGTGCTCTGGCCGTCGGTGCCGGGAAGGTCGTCGCGCCACATCGCGAAGTAGGTCGGCTCGGTGTAGGTGTCGAAGTAGCAGTAGCGGTCGACCGTGCTTCCGGCGGACCCGAGCAGCCGGACCAGGTAGAGGGACGAGGCGACCAGGAAGATCCCGGACGCGGCACCGATCGCGGTCAGGGCGTTGAGCAGGCCGGGGGTCCCGCCGGTGCGGCGGGCACGCAGCAGCAGCGCCACGGTGAGCACCACCACTCCGACGGCGGACCACACGAACCAGCCGGAGTAGAGGTTGAACAGCAGCGCGATGCCGAGGCCGAGCACGGCGCCGCGGACGGCGACGGTGCGGCGCGGGAGCTCCGGGGCGCGCTGCAGGAGCTGCATCAGCTTGGCCAGCAGGGGGACGAAGGCGACGAGCACGAACGTGGTGTACGGCTTGTACGGCTGCGCCATCGGCAGCGCGGCGGTGACGCCGATCCCGAGCGCCCAGAGCGGGGGCAGCAGCAGCCGCCAGGACAGGTACGCGAGCGGGCCGAGCAGCGCGACGAACACCAGGTCGACGAGCTTGAGCGCGTAGCCGATGTCTCCGTGGGTGAGGTGCTCGGCGACGAAGGCGACGATGTGCGGGAACATCGGCGGGTAGGCGCCGTCCAGCGGCTTGCCGTCCATCAGGGCGCTGACCCAGGCCTGGAGGTTGCCGGAGTCACCCGACTGGGCGTACAGCGGCCAGTCGGTGCCGCGCAGCGCGAGCGAGACACCGGCCGCCAGCACGCCGGAGGACAGGCCCGCGACCGCGGCGGCGGCGAACCGGACCGGGACGTCCGCCCAGCGGCGCATCGCCGGCACCAGGACCAGCACGATGACGCCGAGCAGCAGCAGGAGCCGGAGCTGCAGCGCGGCGAGGCCGCTGACCTGGCCGATCCGCGACATGGGGTTGAGCTGGACGGACGTCGCCAGACCCGTCATGAGCAGGGCCGCCGTGACCGCGGTCAGGATCTCCGCGGCCCAGAGGACGGCGGGTCGGCGCAGGGCTGCCCGTCTTGCTCGGCTGGACGGTATGCCCTGTTGCATGCCCGGGGTGGAGGCGGGCTGCACGCTCGTCGTCACTGTTCGGTCCTTCTGCCTTCCGCAGCGATTCGGTACGGAGGCGGTGTGTGGTTTCGGTGCCGGACACCGCGATTCTGCCAGCACCCCGGGCACGGGATCATCAGGGGCCGAACCACCCTGCCCTAGTAGGCCGTTGTCGTCCACGAGGCAGGAGCGCGTTGGCTCCGCCAGATGGCCGCGTGGCACACTGCCGATGCGCTTCGACTCATGGTGGCGGGAACCGAGGCGCGCCGCCCGGAGCCGACCACGACGAGATCGTCAAACTCATACAAGTAGGGAAGTGTCCCGGTGCAGCCGCTGATCGACTCTGCCCACACGTCCGACGGTCCGGACCGGGGTGAGGACGGCGGCACGAACGCGCCCGACACCCCGGTCGTGCCGGCCCGGCTGCGGGCGCTCGCCGCCCACCGCTGGTTCTGGCCGGCGGCCCTGCTGCTCGGGTACGGCGGGCAGGTGGTGTTCCGCCTGGTGCTGTCGATCCACAACTACTTCCCGTCGGTGCACGCCGACGAGGACTCCTACCTGGTGATCGCGCGGGTGCTGGCCGGCCGGTCGGCCACCGAGCTGCCGGTCGGCGTGGTGATCCCCGGCGGGTACCCGCTGCTGATATCGCCGGCGCTGCGGATCGCCGACAGCCCGGCCATGGCGTACCACCTGGTCATGGGCATCAACGCGGTGCTCAACGCGCTGGTGTTCCCGCTGGCCGTGGCGGCGGCGCGCCGGCTGGGCCTGTCCCGGCCGCACTCCTACCTGGTGGGCACCGCCGTGGCGCTGGTGCCGCCGGTGGTCTTCTACTCCCAGTTCGCCATGTCGGACACCGTGCTCCCGGTGCTCCTGCTGGCCTGGCTGCTCGCGATGCACGGCTGGCTCTCGCCCGGTACGACGGGCCGCCGCGCGCTGTACGCGGTGGGGATGGGCCTGGCGGCCGGCTACTCGCTGGCCACCCACGACCGCGGCGGCGTGGTCGTGGCGCTGACCGCGCTGGTCCTGGTCGTGGTGCTGGCCTTCGGCTGGGCGCCGAGACTCGCCTCGCTGGCCGGCGTCGGCGCGCTCGGGGTGTCGTACCTGGGCGCGCAACTGCTGGCCGGCTTCGTCAGGAGCCGGTTCAAGGACGTGCCGCCGAGCGACGTCGGCAACAAGGTCTTCGAGAACCTCGGGGACAGCAAGTACATCGGCACGATCATCGCCCGCACGTTCGGACAGCTGTGGTACTTCATGACCTCCACGTACGGCTTCGGGGCGATCGCCCTGGTGCTGTGCGTGGTGGTGGTGTTCCGACGCCGGTACACGGTGGCCGAGCGGGTGGTGGCCTTCACCATGGTGGCGCTGCTGTTCGGCACCGCGCTGGCGTCCGCCGCCGGCCTGGCGGACAACGACCGGACCGACAACTGGGTGTACGCCCGGTACTGCGCGGTGCTGGTGCCGCTGTTCCTGGTGGTCGGCCTGGCCGCGCTGTGGCGGGCCGGGGTCCGGGCGCTGCTGTGGTCGGCGCTGGCCGGCACCGTGCTGATCGGGGTCATCCAGCTGTCGGTCGGTGCGTACGCGGGCTCCGCGCTCAAGCTCTGGGTCAGTCCGTGGACGGTGCCGGACGCGATGTTCCTGGCCTCGACCTGGGACGGCCTGCACATGATTCGGACGACCTTCGGGGCGCTGGCGGTGCTGGCCGCGTGCCTGTTGCTGCGGGTGGCCGGCGGGCGCCGGGTGGTCGCCGCCGTGGTGGGGTGCGTGACGCTGTTCGCCGCCTACGCGACGGTCGCCGTCACCGGCAACGTCGCCGAACCGCACGCCAAGGAGCGCAAGTACCAGGCGGTCGGAATGGCCAAGGAGGCGGGCCTGCGCAAGGGCGACAACGTGGTCCTGGACATGGACCTCGACTGGGACGCCCGGATGTCGATGGCCTACGAGGTCTACTGGGGCCGGGTCTGGTCGGACGACCTGAAGGACGGCTCCAACCCGCCGCAGGAGGCCACCGCGTACCTGGCCGGCTGGGCCAAGGGCGCCCTGCCCCAGGCCAGCTGGCCGGACGCGCGGCCCGGCTGGCACATCGCGAAGTTCAACAAGGACAAGGGCTGGGTGCTCTGGCGCAGGGACTGACCTGGGCCGTCACCCGGTCGGGGCCGGTGAGGAGCGCCTCACCGGCCCCGATTGGCATCCGGGCTGCTCCATGTGGCAGTATGTCCAAGTTGCTCGGTTGAGTGCCGATGCTGCGCGCCTCCCGCCGGGAGGACCGGAAGCGAGTCCCATGTACTCGTCGTTCCCGTGATGGCCGTCAAGCGTGAGTTCTACGCCACGGCAGCTGCGGGGCGAAAGTACGGGAATCTTCCGGGAAGCGTGAGCGGGGCCTCGACCCGGCACCCCCCACCCCGAAAGTTCGAAACCGACGAAGTACTTCGCCGGTTTTTTGCAAGCGCGAGTGCGACACGCCCGAGCGCGGGGGTCGGAGGGGGTCGTGCAGTGACTAAGGACAAAGGACTACTGAGTAGCCATGGCGGGACAGAAGATCCGCATCCGGCTCAAGGCCTACGACCACGAGGTCATCGACTCCTCGGCGAAGAAGATCGTCGAGACGGTGATTCGTACTGGTGCGCAGGTCGCGGGCCCGGTGCCGCTGCCCACTGAGAAGAACGTGTACTGCGTCATCCGCTCGCCGCACAAGTACAAGGACTCGCGCGAGCACTTCGAGATGCGTACTCACAAGCGTCTGATCGACATCCTCGACCCCACGCCGAAGACGGTTGACTCGCTGATGCGTCTCGACCTGCCGGCGGGCGTCGACATCGAGATCAAGCTCTGAGAGGCGCACCGAAGATGGCTAAGCAGATTAAGGGCATCCTGGGCGAGAAGCTCGGCATGACCCAGGTCTGGGACGAGAACAACCGGGTCGTCCCGGTGACCGTCGTCAAGGCCGGGCCGAATGTCGTGACCCAGGTCCACACCGCCGACAGCCCGGCCGGCTACGACGCCGTCCAGATCGGCTTCGGCGAGATCGACCCCCGCAAGGTGAACAAGCCCCTCGCGGGCCACTTCGCCAAGGCCGGTGTCACCCCGCGCCGTCACCTGGTCGAGCTGCGTACCTCGGACGCGTCCGAGTACACCCTGGGCCAGGAGATCACCGCCGAGCTGTTCGAGGCGGGTGTCAAGGTCGACGTGACCGGCACCTCCAAGGGCAAGGGCTTCGCCGGTGTCATGAAGCGCCACAACTTCCGTGGTCTCGGCGCCGGTCACGGCACCCAGCGCAAGCACCGCTCGCCCGGTTCCATCGGTGGCTGCGCCACCCCGGGCCGTGTGTTCAAGGGCCTGCGCATGGCCGGTCGGATGGGCCACGAGCGTGTGACCACCCAGAACCTGACCGTGCACGCGGTCGACGCGGAGAAGGGTCTGCTGCTCATCAAGGGCGCCGTCCCGGGCCCGAACGGCGGCCTCGTCCTCGTCCGCACCGCGGCGAAGGGGCTGTGAAGGATATGAGCACCATTGACATCCTGTCGCCGGCTGGCGACAAGACCGGCAGCCTCGAGCTGCCGGCTGAGATCTTCGACGCGAAGGTCAGCGTTCCGCTGATGCACCAGGTCGTCGTGGCGCAGCTCGCTGCGGCCCGTCAGGGCACCCACAAGACCAAGACTCGCGGCGAGGTCCGTGGCGGCGGCAAGAAGCCGTACCGCCAGAAGGGCACCGGCCGCGCCCGTCAGGGCTCGACCCGTGCGCCGCAGTTCGCCGGCGGTGGCGTCGTGCACGGTCCCGTGCCGCGCGACTACTCGCAGCGGACCCCGAAGAAGATGATCGCCGCCGCCCTGCGCGGTGCGCTCACCGACCGGGCCCGCCACAACCGCATCCACGTCGTCACCGGCGTGACCGCGACCGAGGCGCCGTCGACCAAGGCCGCCAAGAGCCTGTTCGGCAAGATCACCGAGCGCAAGAACGTCCTCCTGGTCGTCGAGCGCGAGGACGAGCTGGGCCTGAAGTCCGCTCGCAACCTGCCGCACGTGCACATCCTGGACGCCGGTCAGCTGAACACCTACGACGTGCTCGTCTCCGACGATGTGGTCTTCACCCAGGCCGCCTTCGAGCGTTTCGTGGCCGGTCCGGCCGCGTCCGCCAAGGCCGTTGCCGCTGAGGGCGAGCTCGAAGGGAGCGCCGCCTGATGAGCGACGTTACGAGCAAGACGTTCACGGACCCCCGTGACGTCCTGGTGAAGCCGGTCATCTCGGAGAAGAGCTACTCGCTCCTCGACGAGAACAAGTACACGTTCATCGTGTCGCCGGGCGCCAACAAGACCCAGATCAAGCAGGCCGTCGAGGCGGTCTTCTCGGTCAAGGTCGAGGCTGTCAACACGATCAACCGTCAGGGCAAGCGCAAGCGCTCCAAGACGGGCTTTGGCAAGCGCAAGGACACCAAGCGCGCCATCGTGACGCTGGCCGAGGGCAACCGCATCGACATCTTCGGTGGTCCGGTCTCCTGAATCAGGAGATCGTGATCGTCGATTAGGACGAGGACGAGAGAGCCAAATGGGCATCCGCAAGTACAAGCCGACTACGCCGGGCCGTCGCGGCTCCAGCGTGGCCGACTTCGTAGAAATCACGCGGTCCACCCCGGAGAAGTCGCTGGTTCGCCCCCTGCACAGCAAGGGCGGCCGCAACAACGCCGGTCGTGTCACCGCTCGCCACCAGGGTGGCGGTCACAAGCGCGCCTACCGCGTGATCGACTTCCGTCGTCACGACAAGGACGGCGTGCCGGCCAAGGTCGCTCACATCGAGTACGACCCGAACCGCACCGCGCGCATCGCGCTCCTGCACTACGCGGACGGCGAGAAGCGCTACATCATCGCGCCGCGCGGCATCGCGCAGGGTGACCGGATCGAGAACGGCGCTGGCGCCGACATCAAGCCGGGCAACAACCTGCCGCTGCGCAACATCCCGGTCGGTACCACCATCCACGCGGTGGAGCTGCGTCCCGGCGGCGGTGCCAAGCTGGCCCGCTCGGCCGGCTCCGGCATCCAGCTGCTGGCGCGTGAGGGCAAGATGGCGCACCTGCGCATGCCCTCCGGTGAGATCCGCCTCGTCGACGCGCGCTGCCGCGCCACCGTCGGCGAGGTCGGCAACGCCGAGCAGTCGAACATCAACTGGGGCAAGGCCGGCCGTATGCGCTGGAAGGGCGTCCGCCCGACCGTGCGTGGTGTGGCCATGAACCCGATCGACCACCCGCACGGTGGTGGTGAGGGTAAGACCTCCGGTGGTCGCCACCCGGTCTCGCCGTGGGGTAAGCCCGAGGGCCGTACCCGTCGCCCGAACAAGGCGTCGGACAAGCTCATCGTGCGCCGCCGCAAGACCAACAAGAAGCGCTAGGAGCAGGTCAGATGCCGCGCAGTCTCAAGAAGGGCCCCTTCATCGACGGCCACCTCATCAAGAAGGTGGACGCTCAGAACGAGGCGGGTACTCAGAACGTCATCAAGACCTGGTCCCGTCGTTCCGTGATCTCCCCGAGCATGCTCGGTCACACGATCGCGGTTCACGATGGCCGTAAGCACGTCCCGGTGTTCGTCACCGAGTCGATGGTCGGCCACAAGCTCGGCGAGTTCGCTCCGACCCGCACCTTCCGTGGCCACGTGAAGGATGACCGGAAGTCGAAGCGCCGCTAGAGAGCCCATCAGTGGCCCCTGGCCACGGGCTGAGCTTGCGCGCCAATAAGACTCAATGACTTACTCCATTAAGGGGACAACCATGGAAGCCAGGGCACAGGCGCGGTACATCCGCGTGACGCCCATGAAGGCCCGCCGCGTGGTGGACCTCATCCGTGGCATGAATGCCACGGAGGCCCAGGCCGTCCTGCGTTTCGCTCCGCAGGCCGCCACCGTGCCGGTCGGCAAGGTGCTCGACAGCGCCATCGCCAACGCCGCGCACAACTACAACCACTCCAACGTGGACGACCTCTACATCTCCGAGGCGTACGTTGACGAGGGCCCGACCCTGAAGCGGTTCCGTCCGCGTGCCCAGGGCCGCGCCTACCGGATCCGCAAGCGGACCAGCCACATCACCGTGGTCGTCAGCAGCAAGGAAGGGACCCGGTAATGGGCCAGAAGGTTAACCCGCACGGGTTCCGCCTCGGCATCAGCACGGACTTCAAGTCCCGCTGGTACGCCGACAAGCTGTACAAGGACTACGTCAAGGAAGACGTTGCCATTCGTCGCATGATGACGAAGGGCATGGAGCGCGCCGGCATCTCCAAGGTCGAGATCGAGCGCACCCGCGACCGCGTCCGCGTCGACATCCACACCGCCCGCCCCGGCATCGTCATCGGTCGCCGTGGCACCGAGGCCGACCGCATCCGCGGCGACCTGGAGAAGCTGACCGGCAAGCAGGTCCAGCTGAACATCCTCGAGGTCAAGAACCCCGAGCTGGACGCCCAGCTCGTGGCTCAGGGCGTCGCGGAGCAGCTGTCCTCCCGCGTCTCCTTCCGCCGTGCCATGCGCAAGTCGATGCAGGGCACCATGAAGTCCGGCGCCAAGGGCATCAAGGTCCAGTGCTCCGGTCGTCTCGGCGGCGCCGAGATGAGCCGTTCGGAGTTCTACCGCGAGGGTCGCGTGCCGCTGCACACCCTGCGGGCGAACGTCGACTACGGCTTCTTCGAGGCCAAGACCACCTTCGGCCGCATCGGCGTGAAGGTCTGGATCTACAAGGGCGACGTCAAGAACATCGCCGAGGTCCGCGCTGAGAACGCCGCTGCCCGCTCGGGCAACCGCCCGGCCCGTCCCGAGGGTGGTCGTCCCGCCCGCGGTGGCGACCGCCGTGGTGGCGAGCGCGGTGGCCGTGGCCGTCGTCCCGCCGCTGCCGAGGCCCCCGCGGCCCCGGCGGTCGAGGCTCCGGCTGCCGAGAACACCGGAACGGAGGCCTGACCCCAATGCTGATCCCCCGTCGGGTCAAGCACCGCAAGCAGCACCACCCGAAGCGCCGTGGCGCTGCCAAGGGTGGCACCGAGCTGGCGTTCGGCCAGTTCGGCATCCAGGCCGTGACCCCGGCCTACGTGACGAACCGTCAGATCGAGTCCGCTCGTATCGCGATCACCCGTCACATCCGCCGTGGCGGCAAGGTCTGGATCAACATCTACCCGGACCGTCCGCTCACCAAGAAGCCGGCCGAGACCCGCATGGGTTCCGGTAAGGGTTCGCCGGAGTGGTGGATCGCGAACGTGCACCCGGGTCGGGTCATGTTCGAGCTGTCGTACCCGAACGAGAAGGTTGCTCGCGAGGCGCTCACCCGTGCCGCGCACAAGCTGCCGATGAAGTGCCGGATCGTCCGGCGCGAGGACGGTGAGAGCTGATGTCGGCCGCTACCAAGGCTGCTGAGCTTCGTTCGCTGGACAACGAGGGTCTCGTTGCCAAGCTGCGCGAGGCCAAGGAGGAGCTGTTCAACCTCCGCTTCCAGGCGGCGACCGGGCAGCTCGACAACCACGGACGGCTCAAGCTCGTCCGTAAGGACATCGCGCGGATCTACACCCTGATGCGCGAGCGCGAGCTGGGCATCGAGACGGTGGAGAACGCCTGATGACTGAGAACACCAACGAGACGCGCGGTTTCCGCAAGACCCGTGAGGGTCTCGTCGTCAGCGACAAGATGGACAAGACCGTCGTCGTCGCCGTCGAGGACCGCGTCAAGCACGCTCTGTACGGCAAGGTCATCCGCCGTACGAACAAGCTGAAGGCGCACGACGAGGCCAACGCCTGCGGCATCGGCGACCGGGTCCTCCTCGCGGAGACCCGCCCGCTGTCCGCGACGAAGCGCTGGCGCGTCGTCGAGATCCTCGAGAAGGCCAAGTAACGAAGCCGATGAGGTACGGCCGTATGTGCACCGGGTCCCGCAGGGGCGCCGATGTGAGCAGCGGCCGGCCCGTCGACTCTCGTTGACGATCAGGAGAAAGCTGTGATCCAGCAGGAGTCGCGACTGCGCGTCGCCGACAACACTGGTGCCAAGGAGATCCTTTGCATCCGTGTTCTCGGTGGCTCCGGTCGCCGCTACGCCGGTATCGGGGACGTCATCGTCGCCACCGTCAAGGACGCGATCCCCGGTGGTTCGGTGAAGAAGGGTGACGTCGTCAAGTGCGTCGTCGTCCGCACCGTCAAGGAGCGTCGTCGTCCGGATGGCTCGTACATCCGTTTCGACGAGAACGCCGCGGTCGTTCTGAAGAACACCGAAGGTGACCCCCGTGGCACCCGCATCTTCGGCCCGGTGGGCCGCGAGCTGCGTGACAAGAAGTTCATGAAGATCATCTCGCTTGCGCCGGAGGTGCTCTAACTCATGGCGAACAGCATGAAGATCAAGAAGGGTGACCTGGTCCAGGTCATCACCGGCAAGGACAAGGGCAAGCAGGGCAAGGTCATCCAGGCCATGCCGGCTGAGAACAAGGTCCTCGTCGAGGGTGTCAACCGGGTCAAGAAGCACACCAAGCCGGGTCCGGGTACCCAGGGTGGCATCGTGACCGTCGAGGCCCCGGTGCACGTCTCCAACGTCCAGCTGGTCGTGGAGAAGGACGGCAAGAAGGTCGTCACCCGCGTCGGCTACCGCTTCGACGACCAGGGCAACAAGATCCGCGTTGCCAAGCGAACCGGTGAGGACATCTGATGTCTGAGACGTCTGTTGAGAAGGTGACCCCCCGCCTCAAGGAGCGTTACAACTCCGAGATCAAGGGTCAGCTGCAGGAGCAGTTCAAGTACGAGAACGTCATGCTGACGCCCGGCCTGGTCAAGGTCGTCGTCAACATGGGTGTCGGCGAGGCTGCCCGTGACAGCAAGCTGATCGAGGGCGCGATCCGCGACCTGACCGCCATCACCGGTCAGAAGCCGGCCGTGACCAAGGCTCGCAAGTCCATCGCGCAGTTCAAGCTGCGCGAGGGCCAGCCGATCGGCACCCACGTCACCCTCCGTGGTGACCGCATGTGGGAGTTCCTGGACCGTCTGGTTTCGCTGGCTCTGCCGCGTATCCGTGACTTCCGTGGTCTCTCCCCGAAGCAGTTCGACGGCCGTGGCAACTACACCTTCGGTCTGACCGAGCAGGTTATGTTCCACGAGATCGACCAGGACAAGGTCGACCGTCAGCGCGGTATGGACATCACCGTCGTGACCACCGCTCAGACCGACGACGAGGGCCGGGCGCTCCTGCGCGCTCTGGGCTTCCCGTTCAAGGAGGCGTGAGCCAATGGCGAAGAAGTCCCTCATCGCGAAGGCCGAGCGTAAGCCGAAGTTCGGCGTCCGGGCCTACACCCGGTGCCAGCGCTGCGGCCGTCCGCACTCGGTGTACCGCAAGTTCGGCCTGTGCCGTGTCTGCCTCCGTGAGATGGCGCACCGCGGCGAGCTGCCGGGCGTGACCAAGAGCTCCTGGTAGTCCAGGCGCTTTAGGCACACAGCGACGCAGAGGTGCCCGATCCCACACCGGTCCGTTTTGGGCCTGCCGTACGGAGTCCCGTAAGGTAGTGGGGTCGGGCCCCCTGCCGCGGCTTCCCCATGGACGTCCGTGGCCCTTCAGAGGAAGGGCTCGCACCCAGTCTTACTACGTCGTAGGTCCCCTGCGCTTGTGCCCCTGACGAACTCGGAAGAGTGCGGAAGGGGGACCTGGCGCGGAGAAACCACGGCGAGAGAGGCCTGAGGCCATCATGACCATGACCGACCCCATCGCAGACATGCTCACGCGTCTGCGTAACGCGAACTCGGCGTACCACGACACCGTGGCGATGCCGGCCAGCAAGATCAAGGCGCACGTCGCCCAGATCCTGCAGCAGGAGGGGTACATCTCCTCCTACAAGGTTGAGGAGCCGGCTGAGGGCGAGGTCGGCAAGAAGCTGACCATCGAGCTCAAGTTCGGCCCCAACCGTGAGCGCTCCATCGCCGGCATCAAGCGCATCAGCAAGCCGGGTCTGCGCGTTTACGCAAAGTCCACCAACCTGCCGAAGGTTCTCGGCGGCCTGGGCGTGGCGATCATCTCCACGTCGTCCGGCCTCCTGACCGACAAGCAGGCCGCCAAGAAGGGCGTAGGCGGAGAAGTTCTCGCCTACGTCTGGTAATTCGGGAAACGGAGGTACAGCAATGTCGCGCATTGGACGGCTGCCCATCCAGGTCCCCGCTGGCGTGGACGTCACCATCGATGGCCAGGCGGTCTCGGTGAAGGGCCCGAAGGGCTCGCTCACCCACGTCGTCGCCGAGCCGATCGGGATCGGCAAGGGCGAGGACGGCACTGTGCTCGTCTCTCGTCCGAACGACGAGCGTCGCTCGAAGGCCCTGCACGGCCTGACCCGCACGCTGGTGGCGAACATGATCACCGGCGTGACCGCGGGCTACCGCAAGTCGCTGGAGATCAGCGGTGTTGGTTACCGTGTGACCGCGAAGGGCTCCGACATGGAGTTCGCGCTCGGTTACAGCCACCCGATCCTGATCACCGCGCCGGAGGGCATCTCCTTCGTCGTCGAGTCGCCCACCAAGTTCCACGTGGACGGCATCGACAAGCAGAAGGTCGGCGAGGTCGCCGCGAACATCCGCAAGCTGCGCAAGCCCGACCCGTACAAGGCCAAGGGTGTCAAGTACGCGGGCGAGGTCATCCGCCGCAAGGTCGGAAAGAGTGGTAAGTAAGCGATGAGTGTCTCTGTCAAGATCGGCAAGGGCAACGCCTACAAGAGCGCCGCTCGCAAGCGCCGCGCGATCCGCGTTCGCAAGCGCGTCGTCGGCACCGAGGTGCGTCCGCGTCTCGTCGTGACGCGCTCGAACCGTCACATGGTCGCCCAGGTCATCGACGACGCCAAGGGTCACACCCTGGCGTCGGCGTCCACCCTCGACGTGTCCATCAAGGGCGCCGAGGGCGACAAGACCGAGCTGGCCAAGAAGGTCGGGAGCCTGGTCGCCGAGCGCGCCAAGGCCGCCGGCATCGAGTCGGTCGTCTTCGACCGCGCGGGCAACCGGTACGCCGGCCGCATCGCCGCCCTGGCGGACGCGGCCCGTGAGGCCGGGCTCGACTTCTAAGCCGCTCGTCGACTCTGTCGACGGACGTATTACGAGAGAGGTAAATCCAATGGCTGGACCCCAGCGCCGCGGCAGCGGCGCCGGTGGCGGCACCGGTGGCGAGCGGCGCGACCGTAAGCGTGACGACCGGGGCAACGCCCCCGCCGTCGAGAAGACCGCTTACGTCGAGCGCGTCGTCGCGATCAACCGTGTCGCCAAGGTTGTCAAGGGTGGCCGTCGCTTCAGCTTCACCGCGCTCGTCGTGGTGGGCGATGGCGAGGGCACCGTGGGTGTCGGTTACGGCAAGGCGAAGGAGGTTCCGGCCGCCATCGCCAAGGGTGTTGAGGAGGCCAAGAAGAACTTCTTCAAGGTCCCCCGTATCCAGGGCACCATCCCCCACCCGATCCAGGGTGAGAAGGCCGCCG
Source organism: Kitasatospora sp. NPDC032121 (assembly GCF_055580145.1). Lineage (NCBI taxonomy): Bacteria > Bacillati > Actinomycetota > Actinomycetes > Kitasatosporales > Streptomycetaceae > Kitasatospora > Kitasatospora sp. NPDC032121. Next base: position 923,718 of record NZ_JBVILX010000002.1, read on the forward strand.
GCGTCGTGCTGCTGAAGCCCGCCGCCCCCGGTACCGGTGTTATCGCCGGTGGTCCGGTGCGCGCCGTCCTGGAGTGCGCCGGCATCCACGACATCCTGTCGAAGTCGCTCGGCTCGGACAACGCGATCAACATCGTGCACGCCACCGTGGCCGCTCTGAAGGGCCTCGTGCGCCCCGAGGAGATCGCCGCCCGTCGTGGCCTGCCGCTGGAGGACGTGGCCCCCGCCGCTCTGCTGCGGGCGCGTGCTGCTGGGGTGAGCGCCTGATGGCTCGCCTGAAGATCACGCAGACCAAGTCGTACATCGGCAGCAAGCAGAATCACCGTGACACCCTGCGTTCGCTTGGTCTCAAGCGCATGCACGACGTCGTGGTGAAGGAGGACCGTCCCGAGATCCGCGGGATGGCCCACACGGTCCGTCACCTGGTGACGGTTGAGGAGGTGGACTGATCATGGGCGACAACCCGATCAAGATCCACAACCTGCGTCCCGCCCCGGGTGCCAAGACCGACAAGATCCGTGTGGGTCGTGGTGAGGGCTCCAAGGGTAAGACCGCCGGTCGTGGCACCAAGGGCACGAAGGCCCGCTACCAGGTTCCGCAGCGCTTCGAGGGTGGCCAGATGCCGCTCCACATGCGCCTGCCGAAGCTGAAGGGCTTCAAGAACCCGTTCAAGATCACGTTCCAGGTTGTCAACCTCGACAAGCTGGCCGAGCTCTACCCGCAGGGTGGCGAGGTCACCGTCGAGGACCTGGTCGCCAAGGGCGCGGTTCGCAAGAACTCCCTCGTCAAGGTGCTCGGCACCGGCGAGATCTCGGTCGCCCTCCAGGTTGCGGTGGACGCCGTCTCCGGTTCGGCCGCCGAGAAGATCAAGGCCGCCGGCGGTACGGTCACCGAGCTCATCTGAGCCCGCTGAATTCCGCCCACGAGCCCCGCACCTCCTTCGGGAGGTGCGGGGCTCGTGCCGTTCCCGGGGATTTCCGGCCCGACGGCGCTCGTTCTTTTGTGTGGCAAAACCGGGCATCCCGTACCCCATGAGTGGGGGACCGGCGGTACGCGCTTCTTCCGAGTGGCCGCGCACTGTTAGAGTCCGTGGAGTTCCCTTGTAGGCTGCGCGTAGGCTCGCCTGTGCCGTCTGTACGGGAGCCCGTACCGCAAAACTCCCCATTCAGGACCGACCCTCCCGCCGACGACGCGCGGGAGGCGCAGGAGGCACCGTGCTCAGTGCGTTCGCGCGGGCGTTCCAGACGCCCGACCTGCGCAAGAAGCTGCTGTTCACGCTGGGCATCATGGTGCTGTTCCGGCTGGGCTCGCACATCCCGATTCCGGGCGTGAGTTTCACGGCCGTGAACGAGTGCGTGAAGGAGACCAAGAACAGTGGCCTCTTCGGACTCGTCAACCTGTTCAGCGGTGGCGCGCTCCTCCAGCTGACGATCTTCGCCCTCGGCATCATGCCGTACATCACGGCGAGCATCATCCTCCAGCTCCTCACCGTCGTGATCCCGCGACTGGAGATGCTGAAGAAGGAGGGGCAGGCCGGCCAGGCGAAGATCACCCAGTACACCCGGTACCTGACCATCGCCCTCGCCGTGCTCCAGGGCACCGGCATCGTGGCGACGGCCTCCAGCGGCGCGCTGTTCTCCGGCTGCCCGCTGGCCAACCAGATCGTCCCGGACACCAGCGTGTTCCGGATCGCCGTCATGGTCCTCACCATGACCGCGGGCACCACGGTCATCATGTGGCTGGGCGAGCTGATCACCGACCGCGGCATCGGCAACGGCATGTCGCTGCTGATCTTCACCTCGATCGCGGCCCAGTTCCCGTCCTCGATGTGGGCGATCAAGCAGTCCGGCACCATCGGCGACGGCTGGGTCGAGTTCCTCTCCGTGGTCGCGGTCGGCATCATCGTCGTGATGCTGGTCATCTTCGTCGAGCAGGCCCAGCGCCGGATCCCGGTCCAGTACGCGAAGCGGATGATCGGCCGCCGGGCGTTCGGTGGGACCTCGACCTACATCCCGCTCAAGGTGAACCAGGCCGGTGTCATCCCGGTCATCTTCGCCTCGTCGCTGCTGTACATCCCCGCCCTCGTGGTCCAGCTGACCAACAGCCAGGCGGGCTGGGCCACGTGGATCCGGACGAACTTCGTCAAGGGTGACCACCCGATCTACATGGCCACCTACTTCCTGCTGATCGTCTTCTTCGCCTTCTTCTACGTCGCCATCTCCTTCAACCCCGAAGAAGTTGCCGACAACATGAAGAAGTATGGTGGGTTCATCCCGGGTATCCGGGCCGGCCGACCGACGGCCGAGTACCTGAACTACGTGCTGACCCGAATCACGTGGCCGGGTTCGCTCTACCTGGGCCTGATCGCGTTGATCCCGATGATCGCCCTGGTCGCCTTCGGACAGCAGACCAACTTCCCGTTCGGCGGCACCAGCGTGCTCATCGTCGTCGGCGTCGGACTCGAAACTGTGAAGCAGATCGAGAGCCAGCTCCAGCAGCGCAATTACGAAGGGTTCCTCCGCTGATGCGTATCGTCCTCGTTGGTCCTCCCGGGGCCGGGAAGGGTACTCAGGCGCACCTGCTCGCCAAGACCCTGTCCATCCCCCACATCTCCACCGGCGACCTGTTCCGTGCGAACATCAGCCAGGGCACCCCGCTCGGCCTCGAGGCCAAGAGCTACATGGACGCGGGACACCTGGTGCCGGACGAGGTCACCATCGGGATGGCCAAGGACCGAATGCTCCAGGAGGACGCCGCCAACGGCTTCCTGCTCGACGGCTTCCCCCGCAACCTGGGGCAGGCCAAGGCGCTGGACGAGTTCCTCGCCGAGCAGGGCATAAAGCTGGACGGTGTGCTGGACCTGGAGGTCCCCGAGGACGAGGTCGTCCGCCGGATCGCCGGCCGTCGCCTGTGCCGCAACGACGGCGGCCACGTCTTCCACGTGGACTACAACCCGCCGAAGGTCGAGGGCGTCTGCGACGAGTGCGGCGGCGAGCTGTACCAGCGCTCGGACGACACCGAGGAGAAGGTGCGCACGCGCCTGGAGGTCTACCACACGGAGACCGAGCCGATCATCGACTACTACGTCCAGCAGGGCCTGGTGGCGACGATCTCGGCCCTCGGCAAGGTGGACGAGGTCACCGCCCGCTCGATCGAGGCGTTGAAGCAGGACAGCTGAGTCTCTCGGCGAACGTACGACGGTACGGCCGGGTCGCCCGTGAAGCGGGTGGCCCGGCCGTTTCGGCGTCGTACGGTGGTAGCAGTGGTAATCCGGACTTGGAAGGCGTGACCAGATGGTGGAGATCAAGACCCCCGAGCAGATCGCGAAGATGCGAGCGGCCGGGCTGGTCGTCGCCGAGGCCCTGAAGGCCTGCCGCGAGGCGGTCGTCCCGGGGGTGACCACCCAGGAGCTCAACGACATCGCGGACAAGGTCATCACCGACCACGGCGCCACCTCGAACTTCCGCGCCCACCACGGCGGGCTCTGGTTCCCGGGCGTCATCTGCGCCTCGGTGAACAACGAGGTCGTGCACGGCATCCCCGGCGAGCGGGTGCTCCAGGAGGGTGACGTCATCTCGATCGACTGCGGCGCCATCCTGGACGGCTGGCACGGCGACTCGGCCATCACGGTGGCGGTCGGCGAGGTCCGCCCGGAGGTCGAGATGCTGAGCCGGGTCACCGAGGGCTCGATGTGGGCCGGCATCGCCCAGATGAAGAAGAACAACCGTCTGGTCGACGTCTCCAAGGCGATCGAGGGCTACATCCGCCGCCAGCCGCTCCCGCCGAAGGGCAAGTGGGGCATCACCGAGGGCTACGGCGGCCACGGCATCGGCACCGCGATGCACATGGAGCCGCACGTGCTGAACTACGTCGAGCGCGGCCGGGGCAAGGGCCCGAAGCTGGTGCCGGGCACCGTGCTGGCGATCGAGCCGATGGTCTCGCTCGGCACCCCGCACACCACCGTGCTGGAGGACGACTGGACGGTCGTCACCAACGACGGCACCTGGGCCTCGCACTGGGAGCACTCGGTGGCCGTCACCGAGCAGGGTCCGCTGGTGCTGACCGCCTTCGACGGCGGCAAGGCGGAACTGGCCAAGCTGGGCATCACCGCAGCTCCGGACCCCCTCGCGTAGTCACGGCGGCGCCCAACTGCCGCCGCTGACAAGGGATCAGAGCCCTGGAGGTTTGGACCTCCAGGGCTTTTGTCCTATTTTTATCCGCTGGCAGTGGTCAGTAGTGGTCAGCAGTGGCTTACGAGCGAGCAGGAGACAGCACGTGCTCAAGGGATTCCGCGACTTCATGATGCGGGGCAACGTCGTCGACATGGCGGTCGGTGTGGTCATCGGTGCCGCGTTCACCGCGGTGGTGACCGGCTTCGTGTCCGCCTTCCTCACCCCGCTGGTGGGTGTGGTGGTCGGCGCGGCCGGCGACTTCAGCTCGTACAAGGCGCACATCGCCGGAGTGACCTTCCCGTACGGGCAGTTCCTCAACGTGCTGATCGCGTTCTTCATGACCGCCGCGGTGCTGTACTTCTGCGTGGTGCTGCCGATCACCAAGGCGACCGCGCGCTACATGCCGAAGAAGCCGAAGGCACCGAAGCGCCCGTGCCCCGAGTGCCTGACCGAGATCCCCGAGGCCGCCCGCCGCTGCTCGGCCTGCACCGCCCACGTCGAGCCGCTGACCGTCACCACCCGGGCCTGACGGAACGGGTGTGACGGCTACCGCTTTCCGGGGCCCCCGTTTTGGTCCACCGCACGCGCTGGCGTAGGATGGACCGTCGGCTCACTCGTAGCGTGCTTCAGCGCGCCCTCTTCCCTCCGGGGGAGGGGTGAACCCAGGTTCGCACGAGCGTTCCGCATACGGTAGCCGGTCCCGGAAGGTGGATCTCGCAGTTCATGGCTAAGAAGCAAGGCGCCATTGAGATCGAGGGCACCGTGATCGAGTCTCTTCCGAACGCGATGTTCAAGGTCGAGCTGCAGAACGGTCACAAGGTCCTCGCGCACATCAGTGGCAAGATGCGCATGCACTACATCCGCATCCTGCCGGACGACCGGGTCGTCGTGGAGCTCAGCCCCTACGACCTCACGCGCGGGCGGATCGTCTACCGCTACAAGTAAGAACGTCAGATCTAGACCCGGAGAACCTGAAACATGAAGGTCAAGCCGAGCGTCAAGAAGATCTGCGACAAGTGCAAGGTGATCCGCCGCCACGGCCGGGTCATGGTGATCTGCGACAACCTGCGCCACAAGCAGCGCCAGGGCTGATCGCTCTCCAGCATTTCTCGTAGTACTTCGCGCGACGCGAAAACGTCATAAGCGGGCTACCCGATCCGTCCCCTCGTGGACGGACTGCCACCCCCGGTCAGAGGCCGGGGCTCCATCGTCGAGAGGCGAAGGAGTAGGTAGCACGCAAGACCTCTGAAGAACCACAGGAGCCTTGAATGGCACGCCTCGCCGGCGTTGATCTCCCCCGTGAGAAGCGGATCGAGATCGCCCTCACCTACGTGTACGGCATCGGCCGTACCCGCGCCCAGCAGACCCTGGCCGAGACCGGTGTCAACCCGGATGTCCGCGTTCGCGACATCTCCGAGGACGACCTCGTCAAGCTGAGCCAGTACATCGACGCCAACTACACGGTCGAGGGTGACCTCCGCCGTGAGGTGGCCGCCGACATCCGCCGCAAGGTCGAGATCGGCTGCTACGAGGGTCTGCGTCACCGCCGTGGCCTGCCGGTCCGCGGCCAGCGCACCCACACCAACGCGCGTACCCGCAAGGGCCCGCGTCGCGCGATCGCCGGCAAGAAGAAGCCGGGCAAGAAGTAGTCCGTCCCGTAACCGGACATCCCTCCGGCCCGCGGGTCAGCGGACCGACCACCTCAGTAGGAGAACAGACTTATGCCCCCCAAGGGTCGTCAGGCTGCCGGCGCGAAGAAGATCCGCCGCAAGGAAAAGAAGAACGTCGCTCACGGCCACGCGCACATCAAGAGCACGTTCAACAACACCATCGTTTCGATCACCGACCCCGCGGGCAACGTGATCTCCTGGGCCTCCGCCGGCCACGTCGGCTTCAAGGGCTCGCGCAAGTCCACCCCGTTCGCCGCGCAGATGGCCGCCGAGGCCGCTGCCCGTCGCGCGCAGGAGCACGGCATGCGCAAGGTTGACGTCTTCGTGAAGGGTCCGGGCTCCGGCCGCGAGACCGCGATCCGTTCGCTCCAGGCCACCGGCCTGGAGGTCGGCTCGATCCAGGACGTCACCCCCACCCCGCACAACGGCTGCCGCCCGCCGAAGCGCCGCCGCGTCTGACGCAGCGCCTTCGGGCTCGCAGTACCTGCTGTAAACCTCGTACGGGGTCCTGCTTCTCGGCGGGACCCCGTACGCTTGGTCCTGTCGGCATCAAATAGTGGGTGCCGAAGACAACCGGAGGATTTCCCCCATGCTTATCGCTCAGCGTCCTTCGCTGACCGAAGAGGTCGTCGACGAGTTCCGCTCGCGGTTCGTGATCGAGCCGCTGGAGCCGGGCTTCGGCTACACCCTCGGCAACTCCCTGCGCCGCACGCTCCTGTCGTCGATCCCGGGTGCCGCTGTCACCAGCATCCGCATCGACGGCGTCCTGCACGAGTTCACCACCGTGCCGGGCGTCAAGGAGGACGTGACCGACCTCATCCTCAACATCAAGCAGCTGGTCGTCTCCTCGGAGCACGACGAGCCGGTCGTGATGTACCTGCGCAAGCAGGGCCCGGGTGTCGTCACCGCCGCCGACATCGCCCCGCCGGCGGGTGTCGAGGTGCACAACCCCGAGCTGGTCCTCGCCACGCTGAACGGCAAGGGCAAGCTGGAGATGGAGCTGACCGTCGAGCGCGGTCGCGGCTACGTCTCCGCCGTCCAGAACAAGGCCTCCGGCCAGGAGATCGGCCGCATCCCGGTCGACTCGATCTACAGCCCGGTGCTGAAGGTCACCTACAAGGTCGAGGCCACCCGTGTCGAGCAGCGGACCGACTTCGACAAGCTGATCGTCGACGTCGAGACCAAGCCCGCCATGCGTCCGCGCGACGCCATGGCCTCGGCCGGCAAGACCCTGGTGGAGCTGTTCGGCCTCGCCCGCGAGCTGAACATCGACGCCGAGGGCATCGACATGGGCCCGTCCCCGACGGACGCCGCCCTGGCCGCCGACCTGGCGCTGCCGATCGAGGAGCTGGAGCTCACCGTCCGCTCCTACAACTGCCTCAAGCGCGAGGGCATCCACACCGTGGGTGAGCTCGTCGCCCGCTCCGAGGCCGACCTGCTCGACATCCGCAACTTCGGTGCGAAGTCGATCGACGAGGTCAAGGCGAAGCTGGCCGGCATGGGCCTGGCCCTCAAGGACAGCCCGCCCGGGTTCGACCCGACCGCTGCCGCCGACGCCTTCGGCGCCGACGACCTCGACGACTCGCACTTCGCCGAGACCGAGCAGTACTAAGAGAATTGGCCGCGGGGGCGGTTCCACGGAACCGCCCCCGTCGTCCTGAAAGCCGTACGGGCACAGTGCCCGTACGCCCGCTGCGGTACCTGGTACGGCCGCAGTCGGAGATTCGAGGAGTAATTCCATGCCGCGTCCCACCAAGGGTGCCCGCCTGGGCGGTGGCCCGCACCACGAGCCGCTGCTGCTCGCCGGTCTGGCCCGTGAGCTGTTCCAGTACGGCCGCATCACCACCACCGAGGCCAAGGCCCGCCGCCTGCGCCCGCTGGCGGAGAAGCTGATCACCAAGGCGAAGAAGGGCGACATCCACAACCGTCGCCTGGTGCGCAAGACCATCACCGACGTGTCGGTGCTGCACACCCTCTTCACCGAGATCGCGCCGCGCTACGAGAACCGCCCGGGTGGCTACACCCGCATCACCAAGATCGGTCCCCGTCGTGGCGACAACGCCCCGATGGCCGTGATCGAGCTGGTCGAGGCGCTGACCGTCGCGCAGACCGCCGTCGGCGAGGCCGAGGCCGCCACCAAGCGTGCCGTCAAGGAGGCCGACGCCAAGGTCGAGGCCACCGAGACCGAGGCCGCCGAGCAGGCCTGACACCACTAGGTGTTGTTGCGGGCCCGCTTCCCCAGCGATGGGGGAGCGGGCCCGTTCCTCATGTCCAGGGAGTGGAGAGCAGTGGTCAACGATTGCGCCGAGCGGCCGCCGGTGAAGGACGGCCCGGCCGACGGGTACGTCCGGGTCCGGCTGGACCTCGCCTACCAGGGCGCCGAGTTCTCCGGCTGGGCCCGCCAGAAGGGCGGCCGCCGGACGGTCCAGGAGGAGATCGAGACCGCGCTCCAGATCGTCACCCGCAGCTCGGAGCTGTTCCCGCTGACCGTGGCCGGGCGCACCGACGCCGGGGTGCACGCCCGCGGCCAGGTCGCCCACGTCGACCTGCCGGCCGAGCTGTGGGAGGCGCACCGGGAGAAGCTGCTGCGCCGACTGGCCGGCCGGCTGCCCGGGGACGTCCGGATCTACCGGGTCGGCGAGGCGCCGGCCGGGTTCGACGCCCGCTTCTCGGCGATCTGGCGCCGGTACGCGTACCGGGTCGCCGACCACCCCGGCGGGGTCGACCCGCTGCTGCGCGGCCACGTGCTCTGGCACGACCGCCCGCTGGACGTGGACCGGATGAACCGGGCGGCCGAACTGCTGCTCGGCGAGCACGACTTCGCCGCGTACTGCAAGAAGCGCGAGGGCGCCACCACCATCCGCACCCTGCTGGAGCTGCACTGGGACCGCGTCCCGGTGGACTCCTACGCCGCCCAGGAGGGCTCCCTCGCGGTCGCCACCGTCCGGGCCGACGCCTTCTGCCACAACATGGTCCGGGCGCTGGTCGGCGCGATGCTGCTGGTCGGCGACGGGCACCGGCCGGTGGAGTTCCCCGGCGAGGTGCTGGCCGGCGGGGTGCGCAACTCCGCCGTCAACGTGATCCGGCCGTACGGGCTCACGCTGGAGGAGGTCGGCTACCCGCCGGACGACCAGCTGGCCGAGCGCAACCGCGCGGCCCGGCGGATGCGCACCCTGCCCGGGCAGAGCGCGTAGTGAGGTAATCCGTTTTGGCCCGGCGCGTCCGCTTGGGAGAATCGCTCCCATGGGACACGTCGAGATTTCGCACCTGGAGTACTACCTGCCGGACGGGCGCGTCTTGTTCGACGACGCGTCCTTCCGGGTGGGCGAGGGAGCCGCGGTCGCCCTGGTCGGCGCCAACGGCGCCGGCAAGACCACCCTGCTGCGCATGATCGCGGGGGACATCCAGCCGCACGGCGGCTCGGTGACGATCAGCGGCGGGCTCGGCGTGATGCGCCAGTTCGTCGGCACCACCGGCCGCGAGGACCAGCAGGCCACGCCCGGCGCGCTGCCGGCCGACGCCTCGGTGCGCGACCTGCTGGTGTCGGTCGCCCCGGAGCGGATCGCCAAGGCTGCCCGCGCGGTGGACGCAGCCGAGCTGGCGATGATCGCCCAGGACGACGAGAAGACGCAGATGGCCTACGCCCAGGCGCTCTCCGACTGGGCCGACGTCGGCGGCTACGACTACGAGACCGACTGGGACGTCTGCACCATGGCGGCCCTGGGGGTGCCCTTCGACAAGGCCCAGTGGCGCGGCCTGAACACCCTCTCCGGCGGCGAGCAGAAGCGGCTCGTGCTGGAGGCGCTGCTGCGCGGTCCCGACGAGGTGCTGCTGCTCGACGAGCCCGACAACTACCTGGACGTCCCGGCCAAGCGCTGGCTGGAGGAGGCCATCAAGGCCACCTCGAAGACCGTCCTGTTCATCTCGCACGACCGCGAGCTGCTCTCCAAGACCGCGGACAAGATCATCGCCGTCGAGACCGGCGCCACCGGCAGCAGCGTCTGGGTGCACGGCGGCGGCTTCGACACCTTCCACGAGGCCCGCAAGGCCCGCTTCGAGCGCTTCGAGGAACTGCGCCGCCGCTGGGACGAGGAGCACGCCAAGCTCAAGAAGCTGGTCGTCACCCTGCGCCAGGCCGCCGCGGTCAGCCACGAGATGGCCTCCCGCTACGCCGCCGCCCAGACCAGGCTGAAGAAGTTCGAGGACGCCGGCCCGCCCGAGACGCCGCCGCGCGAGCAGACCATCACCATGCGGCTCAAGGGCGGGCGCACCGGCGTGCGCGCCTTCACCATGGAGCAGCTGGAGCTCACCGGCCTGATGCAGCCCTTCGACCTGGAGGTCTTCTACGGCGAGCGGGTCGCGGTGCTGGGCGCCAACGGCGCCGGCAAGTCGCACCTCCTGCGGCTGCTGGCCGGTGACGGGTCGGTCGCGCACACCGGCGAGTGGAAGCTCGGTGCCCGGGTCGTGCCCGGCCACTTCCGGCAGACCCACGCCCACCCGGAGCTGTTCGGCCGCACCGTGCGGTCGATCGTCGAGGAGGAGCACGCGCTCAGCCGCGGCGCCGCGATGGGCGCGCTGCGCCGGTACGAGCTGGACCGCCAGGAGGAGCAGAAGTTCGAGTCGCTGTCCGGCGGGCAGCAGGCCCGGCTGATGATCCTCAAGCTCGAACTCTCCGGCGTGACGGCCCTGTTGCTCGACGAGCCGACCGACAACCTGGACCTGGAGAGCGCCGAGGCCCTGCAGGCCGGCCTGGAGGCCTTCGACGGCACCGTGCTGTGCGTGACCCACGACCGCTGGTTCGCCAAGACCTTCGACCGCTTCCTGGTGTTCGGCGCGGACGGCCGGGTGTACGAGTCGCCGGAGCCGGTCTGGGACGTGACCCGGGTGGAGCGCGAACGCTGAGTGACGGCGGGGGTCGGTCCCGGGCGCTTTTGACCCGCCCCCGCCCTGCCGGTAACCTGGACGCTTGATGTGCGTATTGGCTCGCTCTATCTCACGTGAGAGGTCGGTACGCCGGAGACATCAGGTCGTCGACCAGCGGTCCCCCTTGAATTGCGTCCAAGGATGGCCAGGCTGCTCTTCCGTCCGGGTGCTCCTGTCAGGACTCACTCACTGAAAAGCGAAGGCTACGACCGTGCGTACGTACAGCCCCAAGCCCGGCGACGTCCAGCGTCAGTGGCACGTCATCGACGCGACCGACGTCGTGCTGGGCCGCCTGGCCTCCCAGGCCGCCAACCTCCTCCGGGGCAAGCACAAGGCGATCTACGCGCCGCACGTTGACACTGGTGACTTCGTCATCATCATCAACGCCGACAAGGTGCACCTGTCCGGTAACAAGAAGACCCAGAAGCTGGCCTACCGCCACTCGGGCTTCCCGGGCGGTCTGCGCTCGGTGCGCTACGACGACCTGCTGGCGAACAACCCGGAGAAGGCCGTCGAGAAGGCCATCAAGGGCATGATCCCCAAGAACAGCCTGGGCCGCCAGATGCTCTCCAAGCTGAAGGTCTACTCGGGCGACCAGCACCCGCACGCTGCCCAGCAGCCGGTGCCGTTCGAGATCACCCAGGTCGCGCAGTAATTCGGCCACCAAGCCCCCCAACACTGAAAAGAGCTGAGGAACACCGTGGCCGAGACCACTGAAACCCTTGAGGTCGACTTCGACGAGACCGTCGTCGAGGGCGAGTACACCTCCGAGGAGAGCTACACCTCCGAGTCGCTGGCCGGCCGCTTCGGCGAGGCCGTCCCCGGCGCCGGCCTGGGCCGTCGCAAGGAGGCGATCGCCCGCGTGCGCATCGTCCCCGGCACCGGCCAGTGGAAGATCAACGGTCGCACCCTCGAGGGCTACTTCCCGAACAAGGTGCACCAGCAGACCGTGAACGAGCCCTTCAAGCTCCTGGAGCTGGACGGCCGTTACGACGTCGTCGCCCGCATCAGCGGTGGCGGCGTCTCCGGCCAGGCCTACGCGCTGCGCCTCGGCGTCGCCCGTGCCCTGAACGAGGCCGACGTGGACAACAACCGCGGCGCGCTGAAGAAGGCCGGCTTCCTGACCCGTGACGCCCGCGCCGTCGAGCGCAAGAAGGCCGGTCTGAAGAAGGCCCGCAAGGCGCCGCAGTACAGCAAGCGCTAATCGCCTCCCCGGGGGTGCGGTCCGCCCTGGCGGCGCACCCCCTGGTTGCGCGAAACCGTCGCCCCGGAGTACCTCGCGTACTCCGGGGCGACGTGTTCCCCGGCTACTGTGCGGCGGCCGGGATCATCGGTTGGGTTCCGAGCAGTGGTGATGGAGGACGGGACAGTGGGACGACTCTTCGGTACGGACGGCGTGCGCGGGGTGGCCAACGAGGGCCTGACGGCGGAGCTGGCCCTCGGCCTGTCGGTCGCGGCGGCCCATGTGCTCGGTGAGGCCGGCGCCTTCGACGGCCACCGGCCGGTCGCGGTGGTCGGCCGTGACCCGCGTGCCTCGGGCGAGTTCCTCGAGGCCGCCGTCATCGCCGGTCTGGCGAGCGCGGGCGTCGACGTCCTGCGGGTCGGCGTCCTGCCCACCCCGGCCGTGGCGTACCTCACCGGCGCGCTCGGCGCCGACTTCGGCGTGATGCTGTCCGCCAGCCACAACGCCATGCCGGACAACGGCATCAAGTTCCTCGCCCGCGGCGGCCACAAGCTGGACGACCGGATCGAGGACGCGATCGAGACCCACTACCGCAAGCACTCGCTCGGCGACGAGGACTGGAACCGTCCGACCGGCGCTGCCGTCGGCCGGGTGCGCGAGTACACCGAGGGCTTCGACAAGTACGTCGCCCACCTGATCGGCGTACTGCCCAACCGCCTGGACGGCGTCAAGGTCGTCATCGACGGCGCCCACGGCGCGGCCGCCTACGTCGCCCCCGAGGCCTTCGCCCGGGCCGGCGCCGAGGTGGTCCACACCCTGGGGGCCGAGCCCACCGGCCTCAACATCAACGACGGCGTCGGCTCCACCCACCTGGACCGGCTGCGCGTCGCGATGAAGGAGCACCAGGCCGACCTGGGCATCGCCCTGGACGGCGACGCCGACCGCTGCCTGGCCGCCGACGCCGAGGGCAACGAGGTGGACGGCGACCAGATCATCGCCATCCTCGCCGTCGCCATGAAGGAGGCCGGCACCCTGCGCCGCAACACCGCGGTGGCCACCGTGATGTCCAACCTCGGCTTCAAGCTGGCGATGGAGCGCGAGGGCATCGAGCTGGTGGAGACCGCCGTCGGCGACCGCTACGTGCTGGAGGCGATGAAGGAGCACGGCTTCGCGCTGGGCGGCGAGCAGTCCGGCCACGTGATCCTGCTGGACCATGCCACCACCGGCGACGGCACCCTGACCGGCCTGATGCTGGGCGCCCGGCTGGCCGCCACCAAGCAGCCGCTGGCCGACCTGGCCGCCGTGATGACCCGGCTGCCGCAGGTGCTGATCAACGTCAAGGGCGTCGACAAGTCCCGGGTGCGGACCAGCACCGAGCTGGCCGCCGCGGTCGCCGGCGCCGAGGCCGAGCTGGGCTCCACCGGCCGGGTGCTGCTGCGCCCGTCGGGCACCGAGCCGCTGGTCCGGGTGATGGTCGAGGCCGCCGACCCGGCGCAGGCCGAGGCGGTCGCGCAGCGGCTGGCCGAGGCGGTGCGCACCCACCTGGGCTGAGCCCCCGTACGGCACGAGGCCCCCACCGGGTTCCGGTGGGGGCCGTCGGTGTTGCTCCGAGGACGCCTCAGAGCTTGCGCAGCAGCGCCCGGCGGACCTTGTGGTCCTGGCCCTTCTGGAGGATCAGGGTGGCCCGGCCGCGGGTCGGCAGGACGTTCTCCAGCAGGTTGGGCTTGTTGATGGTGCGCCAGACCTGCCGGCCGTACTCCATCGCCTCCTCCTCCGGCACCTCGGTGAAGCGGCGGAAGTAGGAGTTCGGGTCCTGGAAGGCGGTCTGCCGCAGCTTGCGGAAGCGGTCCAGGTACCAGTGCTCGATGTCGTCGGTCCGGGCGTCGACGTAGATCGAGAAGTCGAAGTAGTCGGCCACCGCGAGGCGGGTGCGGCCGTCGGTGCCGGGCAGGGCCGGCTGGAGCACGTTCAGGCCCTCGACGATCAGGATGTCCGGGCGCTCCACGGTGAGCCGCTCGCCCTGCACGATGTCGTACACCAGGTGCGAGTAGACCGGCGCGCTGACCCGCTCCTTGCCCGCCTTCACGTCCGCGACGAAGCGCATCAGCGCCCGGCGGTCGTACGACTCCGGGAAGCCCTTGCGGGCCATCAGGCCGCGGCGGCGCAGCTCGGCGTTGGGCAGCAGGAAGCCGTCGGTGGTGACCAGTTCGACCCGGGGGTGCTCGGGCCAGCGGGCGAGCAGCGCCTGGAGCAGACGGGCGGTGGTCGACTTGCCGACCGCGACGGAGCCGGCCACGCCGATGATGAACGGGGTGCGGGTGCGCTCGGTGTCCGGGGTGTCCAGGAAGGTGCCCAGCGCGCCGCGCAGCTCGTGCGTGGCGTGGATGTACAGGTTCAGCAGTCGCGACAGCGGCAGGTAGACGTCGCGGACCTCGTCCAGGTCGAGGGCGGTACCGAGGCCGCGCAGCCGCTCCACCTCCTCGGCGCTCAGCGGCAGCGGCGTACGCTCGCGCAGCGCGCTCCACTCGGCCCGGCTGAGGTCCACGTAGGGAGACGGGGACGGGCCGGGCGTGGCGGCGCCCCGCGTACAGAGTTCGGTCAGCACATGCTCCATTGTGAGCCGTCGCGACGTTCACGGTTGCTGTGGTGTCGGTCACGCAGCGTTCGCGCGCGGCGGGAAAACAGCCACAGAACCGCCCTTATGCTGGCACGCATGTGCGGAATTGTTGGATACGTGGGCGCTCAGTCCGCCCTCGACGTAGTAATCGCAGGCTTGCAGCGCCTGGAGTACCGGGGTTACGACTCGGCCGGTGTCGCGGTGCAGGTCCAGGACTCCGAGGGGCAGTGGAGCCTGGCCACGGACAAGCGGGCGGGCAAGCTCGCCAACCTGGAGAAGTCGCTCGCCGAGTCCCCTCTGCCCGGCGGCACCACCGGCATCGGCCACACCCGCTGGGCCACCCACGGCGGCCCGACGGACGCCAACGCCCACCCCCACCTGGACGACCGGCAGCGGGTGGCCGTGGTGCACAACGGCATCATCGAGAACTTCGCCCAGCTGCGCGCCGAGATCGCCGAGCGCGGCCACACCCTCCGGTCCGAGACCGACACCGAGGTCGTCGCCCACCTGCTGGGCGAGGCCTACGCGGGTGACCTCGCCGAGGCCATGCGGGTGGTCTGCCGTCAGCTGGAGGGCGCCTTCACCCTGGTGGCCGTGCACGCGGACGCGCCGGACGTGGTCGTCGGCGCCCGCCGCAACTCGCCGCTGGTGGTCGGCCGCGGCGAGGGCGAGAACTTCCTCGCCTCGGACGTCGCCGCCTTCATCGCCCACACCCGCGAGGCGATCGAGCTGGGCCAGGACCAGGTGGTCGAGCTGCGCCGCGAGGGCGTGACCGTCACCAACTTCGACGGCACCCCGGCCGACGTGCGCGAATACCACGTCGACTGGGACGCCTCCGCCGCCGAGAAGGGCGGCTACGACTACTTCATGCTCAAGGAGATCGCCGAGCAGCCGAAGGCGGTCGCCGACACCCTGCTCGGCCGGATCGGCACCGACGGCCGGCTCACCCTCGACGAGCTGCGGATCTCCGACGCCGACCTGCGCTCGGTCGACAAGGTCGTCATCGTGGCCTGCGGCACGGCGTTCCACGCCGGCATGATCGCCAAGTACGCGATCGAGCACTGGACCCGCATCCCCTGCGAGGTCGAGGTCGCCTCCGAGTTCCGCTACCGCGACCCGATCATGGGCCCGGGCACGCTGGTCATCGCCATCTCGCAGTCCGGCGAGACCATGGACACCCTGATGGCCCTGCGGCACGCCCGCGAGCAGGGCGCCAAGGTGCTGGCGATCTGCAACACCAACGGCTCCACCATCCCGCGCGAGTCGGACGCGGTGTTGTACACCCACGCCGGCCCGGAGGTCGCGGTCGCCTCCACCAAGGCGTTCCTGACCCAGCTGGTCGCCTGCTACCTGGTCGCCCTGTACCTGGGCCAGGTGCGCGGCACCAAGTGGGGCGACGAGATCTTCGCCGTCATCAAGGAGCTCGGCGACGCGCCGAAGCAGGTCGAGCAGGTCCTGGAGACCATGGAGCCGGTGCGCGAGCTGGCCCGCTCGCTCGCCGACGCCCGCTCGGTGCTGTTCCTCGGCCGCCACGTCGGCTTCCCGGTGGCCCTGGAGGGCGCGCTCAAGCTCAAGGAGCTGGCGTACATGCACGCCGAGGGCTTCGCGGCGGGCGAGCTCAAGCACGGCCCGATCGCGCTGATCGAGGAGGGGCTGCCGGTGGTGGTGGTCGTGCCCTCGCCGCGCGGCCGGTCGATCCTGCACGACAAGATCGTCTCCAACATCCAGGAGATCCGGGCCCGCGGCGCCCGCACGATCGTGATCGCCGAGGAGGGCGACGAGGCCGTCGTCCCGTACGCGGACCACCTGATCCGCATCCCGGCCACCCCGACCCTGCTCCAGCCGCTGGTCGCCGCCGTCCCGCTCCAGGTCTTCGCCTGCGAGCTGGCCACGGCCAAGGGCCACGAGGTCGACCAGCCGCGCAACCTGGCGAAGTCGGTCACCGTCGAGTAGTGACGACCACGACGCCCCTGCGGTGGCTGTGCCCTACCGCAGGGGCGCCGTGTCCAGCGTGAAGGAGAACGGGGCGGGTGGCCCTTCTCCCTCCTGTGGGTCCGTGCCGAGCCACAAGGTAGGCGTACGGACCGGCACCGGTGGGGCATCGAAGTGGGTGTCACTCGAAAGTGTGCCGCAGTCCGGCCTGCCGTGGGGCCGCGGCGCGGGCTAGCGTCGGTGGTACGCCGATCGCCGAGGGAGACCCGTCATGCGTCATGCACACCCTGTGGAAACCGTCCGGGCCGCGGAGGCGGAGCTGATGGCGCGGCTGCCGGAGGGCACGTTGATGCAGCGGGCGGCGGCGGGGTTGGCGGCGACCTGTGCGCGGCTGCTGACGCGGCGTCGGGGGCGGGTGTACGGCGGTCGGGTGACGGTGCTGGCGGGCAGCGGGGACAACGGGGGTGACGCCCTGTACGCCGGGGCCGCGCTGGCCCGGCGCGGAGCGCGGGTGACGGCGGTGCTGCTGACGCCGGAGAAGGCGCACCCGGGCGGGCTGGCCGCGCTGCGGGCCGCCGGCGGACGGGTGACGGTGGAGCAGGAAGTCGGCCTGGCCGACTTCTCGCGCGCGGACCTGGTGCTGGACGGCATCGTCGGCATCGGCGGCCGGGGCGGGCTGCGCCCCGAGGCGGAGCCGTACGCGCGGGCCCGGCGGTCCGGGACCGTGGTGGCGGTGGACCTGCCGAGCGGGGTGGACGCCGACACCGGCGAGGTGCCGGGCGCGGCGCTGCGGGCGGACGTCACGGTCTGCTTCGGCACGTACAAGCCCGGGCTGCTGGTCGACCCGGGGGCCTCGTACGCGGGCGTGGTGCAGCTGGTCGGCATCGGGCTGGAGCCGCCCGCCGCGGAGGTGACGGCGCTCCAGCACGCGGACGTGGCGGCGCTGCTGCCGGTGCCGGACGCGGAGAGCGACAAGTACCGGCGCGGCGTCGTCGGGGTGGCGGCCGGCTCGGCGACGTACCCGGGGGCGGCGCTGCTGGCCGTGGCGGGGGCGCTGCACGGCGGCGCGGGCGCCGTCCGGTACGTGGGCACGGCGGCCGAGGAGGTGGTGCGGCGCTTCCCGGAGACGCTCGTCACCGAGGGCGGCCCGGCCGGTGCCGGGCGGGTGCAGGCCTGGGTGGTCGGGCCGGGCGGCGGCGAGGGGGCGCGGCAGGCGCTGACCGAGGCGCTGGCGGGCGACGTCCCGGTGCTGGTGGACGCGGACGCGCTGACCGAGCTGGGCCGGCTCGGCCCGGGCGCGCTGGCCGGCCGCACCGCGCCCACCCTGCTCACCCCGCACACCGGCGAGGCGGCCCGGCTGCTCGCGGGCGCCGAGGGCGGCGCGCCGCCGGCCGCCGACGACCTGGCCGCGGCCCGGCTGGCCACCGCCCGCCGGCTGGCGGCGCACTACCGCGCGACGGTGCTGCTGAAGGGCTCCACCACGGTGGTCGCCGACCCGGGCGGGGCCGTCCGGGTGAACCCGACCGGCACCTCCTGGCTGGCCACCGCCGGCAGCGGCGACGTCCTGGCCGGGCTGGCCGGCTCCCTGCTGGCGGCGGGCCTCGCGCCGCTGGACGCCGCGTCGGTGGCCGCCTACCTGCACGGCCTGGCCGGCCGCGAGGCGGCGGGCGCGCCGGGCGCCCCGACGACGGCGCTCGCGGTGGCCGGGGCGCTGCCGGCGGTGTGGCGGGCGGTCCGCGAGGGGTGGGCGCCGGAACCGGAACGTCCGGTCGCGGCGTCCTGAACGGGGTGAACGGGCGGTCCGCCGCACGTCGGCGCGTCGTAGGGGGCCGTCGTGTCCGACGGGCCGTTCGGCGAGGACTCCGGGACGTCTGGGAGACTGACCCTGATGACAACTGCGAACACGACCGGCACGGCCACCCTCACCGACGGCGTACGGGCCGAGGCGACCATCGATCTCGCCGCCCTGCGCGGCAACCTCGCGGCGCTGCGCGAGCGCGTCGGCGACGCGGCGGTGATGCTCGCGGTCAAGGCGAACGCCTACGGCCACGGCGCGGTCGAGTGTGCCCGGGAGGCGGTCGCGAACGGCGTCGGCTGGCTCGGCTGCGCGACCCCGGACGAGGCGCTGGCACTGCGGGCCGCGGGCATCCGCCCCGAGCGGGCCCGCATCCTGTGCTGGCTGTGGACGCCGGGCGGCCCGTGGCGCGAGGCGCTGCGCGCGGACCTGGACATCTCGGTCAGCGGCCAGTGGGCGCTGGACGAGCTGCTGCCCGCCGTGCGCGAGACCGGCATCCCGGCCCGGGTGCACCTGAAGGCCGACACCGGCCTCGGCCGCAACGGCTGTCAGCCGCGCGACTGGCCGCAGCTGGTGGCCGCCGCCCGCCGGGCCGAGGCGGAGGGACTGCTGACGGTCGTCGGCGTCTGGTCGCACTTCGCCGCGGCGGACGAGCCCGGCCACCCGTCGATCCAGGCCCAGCTGGACTCCTACCGCACCGCGCTGGCCACGGCCGAGGCCGCCGGGCTGCGCCCCGAGGTCCGGCACCTGGCGAACTCCCCGGCCGCCCTGCTGCTGCCCGAGGCGCACTTCGACCTGGTCCGCACCGGCCTGGCCGCGTACGGGCTGTCGCCGGTGCCCGAGGTGGGCTCCCCGGCGGACTTCGGGCTGCGCCCGGTGATGGCGCTGACCGCGCGGCTGGCGCTGGTCAAGCACGTCCCCGGCGGACACGGGGTCAGCTACGGCCACCACTACACGACGCCGGGCGAGACCACCCTGGGCCTGGTGCCGCTCGGCTACGGCGACGGGATCCCCCGGCACGCCAGCGGCACCGGCCCGGTGCAGATCGACGGCAAGTGGCGCACGGTGGCCGGCCGGATCGCGATGGACCAGTTCGTGGTGGACCTCGGCGGCGACACCCCGGAGATCGGCGACGAGGTGCTGGTGTTCGGCAACGGCGAGCGCGGCGAGCCCACCGCCGAGGACTGGGCCCGCGCCTGCGGCACCATCTCGTACGAGATCATCACCCGGATCGGCGCCCGGGTGCCCCGCCGCTACCTGGGCGGCAGCCACGCCGAGGGCCCGTCGGCATGACCGACGCACCGGCCGAGCGAGGCCCGGTCGCGGCGGTCGCCAAGGCGGCCGGCGCCGCCGGGGTGAGCCGGGCGGGAGTGATCGGGATCTCGGTCGGCGTGCTGGCGGCCGGGGCGGCCGCGGGCGTCGCGATAGAGCGGCTGACCGTCGGCCGGGCGATGCGCCGCCGGGCCCGGGCCGAGCTGGACGCGAACGCCCCGTACGGCTCGCTGCGCGGCCGTCCGCGGACGGTGGCGGCGCCGGACGGCACCGAGCTGTACGTCGAGCTGGACGGCACCGGCTGGAGCGAGCCGGACGGCGACGGCCGCGCGGCGAGCCACCATCCGGAACCGCTGACCGTGGTGTTCTGCCACGGCTACTGCCTCAACCAGGACAGCTGGCACTTCCAGCGGGCCGCGCTGCGCGACGGCATGCGGCTGGTCTTCTGGGACCAGCGCAGCCACGGCCGCTCCGAGCGCTCCCGCTCCTACCTGGCGGGGGAGCCGGCCGGCATCGACCAGCTGGGCGGCGACCTCAAGGCGGTGATCGACGCCGTCGCCCCGACCGGGCCGCTGGTGCTGGTGGGCCACTCGATGGGCGGCATGACGGTGATGGCGCTGGCCGACCAGCACCCGGAGCTGTTCCGCGAGCGCGTCGCCGGCGTGGCGCTGGTCGGGACCCTCGCCGGGGACTGGAACGACGTCAGCCTGGGCCTGCCGAAGGCCGGCGCGAAGCTGTTCAAGAAGGTCGCGCCCGGGATGGTGAAGCTGCTGGGCCGCCAGGTCGACCTGGTCGAGGCGACCAGGCGGCTGGGCTCGGACGTGGCCGCGTTGTTCTACCGGAGGTTCTCCTTCGGCGGCCGGGACGTCGACCCCGGCGTGGTGCGCTTCGCCGAGCAGCTGCTGGACGCCACCCCGATCGACGTGGTCGCCGAGTTCTACCCGGTGTTCGGGGCGCACGAGAAGTACGAGGCGCTGGTCGCCCTGCGCGGCCTGCCCGCGCTGGTGCTGGCCGGGACGAAGGACCTGCTGACGCCCTCGACGCACAGCGAGGCGATCGCCGAGCGGCTGCCAGGCGCCGAGCTGGTGCTGGCCGAGGGCGCCGGGCACCTGGTGATGCTGGAGCGCCCCGAGCTGGTCGACCACGAGCTGGCGCGGCTGCTGCGCCGGGCCGCCGGCTTCGCCGGGGCGGCGCCGCTGCCCGCGGCCGTCCTCGACCTGGCCCGGGAGCGGGCCGTGGAGAGCGTCGCCGATCCGGTGTGATCCCGGGCCCGGCTCAGGGCCCCGCCCGCCGCACGGGGGCGCGCGGATGTGGCACGGTAGCGGTGGCGGCCGGTGGTCGGTGCGCCGGTACGGACCGAAGGGCAAGACACGCGCATGGGCTCGCACGCCACTCTCACCGTCCCAACCCCGGAGCGGATGGGCCGGCTCGGCCGGGAGCTGGCCGCGCTGCTGCGGCCGGGGGACCTGGTGCTGCTCTCCGGCGAGCTGGGGGCGGGGAAGACCACGCTGACCCGCGGCCTGGGGGAGGGCCTGCAGGTCCGCGGGGCGGTGACCTCGCCGACCTTCGTGATCGCCCGGGTGCACCCCTCGCTGGTCGGCGGCCCGGCGCTGGTGCACGTGGACGCGTACCGGCTGGGCGGGGACCTGGACGAGATGGAGGACCTCGACCTGGACGTCTCGCTGCCCGAGTCGGTGGTCGTGGTCGAGTGGGGCGAGGGCAAGGTCGAGCGGCTGTCCGAGGACCGGCTGGAGGTCCGGATCGAGCGTGCCATCGGTGACACCGCGGACGGCGACGACCAGGACCCGCGCCGGGTGGTGCTCACCGGCATCGGCCCGCGCTGGGCGGACGCGGCGCTGGCGGACCTCGGATAGCCGAAGCGTTGCCGACACGTTGCCGACAAGCTGTCGGCAAGATGTTGCGGGCGGGGTGCCGGGCGTGGTGGGATGGGTGCTGCGGTTAGGTCTGCCTAACTAGGGAGGCGCCATGTCGAGCCCCACCCCCGTCCCGAAGCGCGCGGTCCCCGCCGCCGGGGCCGGAGACTCCGCCCGCCGCGCTCCGGGAGAGCCGATGCGGGCGCTGCTGGCCGCCTGCGCGGCCGCCGAGGCGGTGTCCACTCCGCCCGAACCCCGGCCCGGGCAGCACGAACGGCCCGAGGCGCGGACGCCCCGGGCCGCGTGAGGCCGGTCCTCCCTGGCCCTGAGCGGGCCGCCCGGACAGGCTGCCCGAACCCCGGCCGGGGCAGCGCGAACGGCCCGAGGCGCGGACGCCCCGGGCCGCCCGGACCAGCCTGGCCCTGAGCGGGCCGCCCGGATCAGGCGATCACGACCACCTTGGTGTCCTTGGGCGCGAAGTCCCAGAGCAGCTGCCCCTCCGGGCGGCCGCTGCGGATGCCGCCGGTCTTGGCGCTCGGGTCGACGGTCGGCGTCGCGCCGTCCACCGCCGCGCTGAAGCCGAACACCACGCCGTTCTGCTGCGCGAAGCGCACCACGTGCTCGATCTGCTTGCCGTCCGACCCGGTGGTGGTCTGGGTGCGGCTGTACACCGCGTAGCTGCCGGGGGCCGGCTCGACCGAGCCCGGGGTGACCGGGAACGCGGCCGCGACCTGCGGGGTCTTCTTCGGGTCGACCAGCCAGACGTAGTGGCTGCCGATCGAGTACACCACCCGGATGCCGGTGCCCGAGACGGCGCCGGCCGGCAGCGCCGGGACGGTCGGGGTGGGTGCGGCGGTCGGCGCCGCGGCGGTGGCCGTGCCGGTCGCCGTGGTGGTGGCGGTGGGCTTGGCGCCGCCCGCCCGGTCCTGGGCGCCGTTGGCCTGGAAGGCCAGCAGGCTCACCACCGCCAGGGCCCCCAGGGTCAACCCCGTGACCACCACTCCAGGACCCATCTTCGCCACGTTGCCGCTCCCGCCGCCGTCCCTTTACGTACGGCCCCATCGTGCCAGGTTCATCCGCGCGGGTCGCAGCGCCTCGGATGTGTGTTCCTGGGTGGTACACCTTGCCGATCGGCCGGTCGGCCCAACGTCGGTCTAACCTTGACCCCGTGCTGCTGCTCGCGTTCGACACCGCTACCCCCGCCGTCACCGCCGCCGTCCACGACGGCACGGCCGTCCTCGCCGAGACCCACCAGGTCGACGCCAGGCGCCACGGCGAACTGCTGCTGCCCGCGATCGACCAGGTGCTGCGGGCCGCCGGTGTGGACAAGCACCGGCTGACCGGCATCGCCGTCGGCGTCGGCCCCGGCCCGTACACCGGCCTGCGGGTCGGCCTGGTGACCGCCGCCGCGCTCGGCCACGCGCTCGGGCTGCCGGTGCACGGCGTCTGCACCCTGGACGCGATCGCCTTCCAGGCCCGCGCCGAGGGGCTGGCCGGGCAGCCGTTCACGGTCGCCACCGACGCGCGCCGCAAGGAGGTCTACTGGGCCTCGTACGACGCCGAGGGCCGCCGCACCGAGGGCCCCGGCGTGGACCGCCCGGCCGAGCTGACCCCGCAGGAACGCTCCGTCGGCGCCGGCGCGCTGCTCTACCCCGACGCCTTCCCCGGCGCCCACGACCCCGCGCACGTCTCGGCCGGCGCGCTGGCCGGCTTCGCCGCCGCCGAACTGGCCGCCGGGCGCGAGCTGCTGCCGAACCACCCGCTGTACCTGCGCCGCCCGGACGCCCAGGTCCCCGCGGGCTACAAGGCGGTGCTCCCGGCGTGAACCACGGCACCACCCTGCGCCCGATGCGCTGGTGGGACATCGCGCCGGTGCTGGAGCTGGAGCTGCGGCTCTTCCCCGAGGACGCCTGGTCCGCCGGGATGTTCTGGTCCGAGCTGGCCGAGTCCCACCCCGGCGGCACCCGCCACTACACCGTCGCGACCGCCCCGGACGGCCGGATCGTCGGCTACGCCGGGCTGATGGCGATCGCCGGCGAGGGCGACGTCCAGACCATCGCCGTCGACGAGCGCCACCAGGGCGCCGGCCTCGGCGCGGCGCTGCTCACCGACCTGATCCGGGAGGCCGCCCGGCGCGAGTGCGCCGAGCTGCTGCTGGAGGTGCGGGTGGACAACCCGCGCGCCCAGCGGCTGTACGAGCGCCACGGCTTCGAACCGGTGGGCATCCGGCGCGGCTACTACCAGCCCGCCAACGTCGACGCGCTGGTGATGCGCCTCGACCACCCGAGCACTGACAGCACCGACCCGAAGGACATTGAGGACCCCCGCCATGGCTGACGAACCGCTCGTCCTCGGCATCGAGACCTCCTGCGACGAGACCGGCGTCGGCATCGTGCGCGGCACCACGCTGCTGGCCGACGCGGTCGCCTCCAGCGTCAACGACCACGCCCGCTTCGGCGGCGTCGTCCCGGAGATCGCCAGCCGGGCGCACCTGGAGGCGATGGTCCCGACCATCCAGCGCGCGCTGGACACCGCCGGGATCAAGGCGACCGACCTGGACGGCATCGCCGTCACCGCCGGCCCCGGCCTGGCCGGCGCGTTGCTGGTCGGCGTCAGCGCCGCGAAGGCGTACGCGTGGGCGCTGGACAAGCCGCTGTACGGGGTCAACCACCTCGCCTCGCACATCTGCGTCGACCAGCTGGAGCACGGCCGGCTGCCCTCGCCGACGATGGCCCTGCTGGTCTCCGGCGGGCACTCCTCGCTGCTGCTCAGCGAGGACATCACCAGCGACGTCCGCCCGCTCGGCGCGACCATCGACGACGCGGCCGGCGAGGCCTTCGACAAGGTCGCCCGGGTGCTCGGCCTCGGCTTCCCCGGCGGCCCGATCGTCGACCGCACGGCCCGCGAGGGCGACCCGAAGGCGATCGCCTTCCCGCGCGGCCTGAGCGGCAGGAACGACCCGGAGTACGACTTCTCCTTCTCCGGCCTGAAGACCGCTGTCGCCCGCTGGGTCGAGGCCAAGCGCCGGGCCGGCGAGGAGGTGCCGATCGCCGACGTGGCGGCGTCCTTCCAGGAGGCGGTCACCGACGTGCTCACCCGCAAGGCCGTCAAGGCGTGCAAGGACAACGGCGTCGACCACCTGATGATCGGTGGCGGCGTGGCGGCCAACTCGCGGCTGCGCGAGATGGCCCAGCAGCGCTGCGACCGGGCCGGCATCCGGCTGCGGGTGCCCCGGCCGGGCCTGTGCACCGACAACGGCGCGATGGTCGCGGCGCTGGGCTCCGAGATGGTGTGGCGCGACCGCGCGCCGTCCGCCTTCGACCTGTCGGCGGACTCCTCGCTGCCCGTCACCGAGGTCCACGTGCCGCACACGGACTTCCACGGCCAGGCCTACGAGGCCCTCGGCGGTGGCGCGGCATGACCGTCGCCGCGATGTGGGAGGCCCGGGCGGCCGCCGGCCGGGGGGCCGAACTCGCCGCCTGGGTGCGGGAGTCGGCGCTGCCCGGACTCCGCGGCTCGGCCGGGCTGGAGCGCCTCGAACTGCTCTCGGCCCCGGGGGAGAGGGTGCTGCTGATCGCCTGGTGGACCGGCGAGCCGGTGCCCGTCGCCGACCCGCCGGCCGAACTGCTCGGCCGCCCGGTGCACCGCTGGTCCTTCACCAGCGAGCACGTCGAGCAGTCCGTCGAGCAGTCCGTCGAGCAGTCCGTCGAGCAGCCCTCCGAGTAGTCCGTCGAGTAGCCCCCGGTCGGGAACCGTGGGCCCGGTCGTTACCGTGCTTAGCTGATAGAAGGCTGAACGGGAACCGGGAGCGGGCTGCGGTGATCAGGGACGGGCGGAGCAGGACCAGGACGTACGCGGTGGGGGCGCTGGCCGTGCTGGCCCTCGCCACCGCGTGCGGCGGCAACGGGGGCGGTGGCGGCAGCGCCGCCCCCGCCGCCACGAGCGCACCGACCGCAGCCCAGAGCGCCGCGCCGGCGCCGGCCGGCGCGGCCGCGACCCCCTCGGCCGGCGCCCCCGCGGGAGCGGCCGCGGCGGCCTGGGCCAAGTGGAACCTCACCCCGCTCGCCCCCGCCCCGGCGCCGCCCGCCGACAAGCCGATCAAGCTCGAACGGACCGGCCCCGTACCGGTGTTCAGCGAGGTGAAGACGAGCGACAAGGTCGTCTTCATCACCATCGACGACGGAGCCGAGAAGGACCCGAAGTTCGTCGAGATGCTCACCGACCTCAAGGTGCCGATATCGATGTTCCTGACCCGGGACATCGTCAAGAACGACTACGGCTACTTCAAGCCGCTCCAGGCGCTCGGCAACCACGTCCAGAACCACACCGTCGACCACCCGGTGATGAGCAAGATCCCGGCGGAGAAGCAGAAGTCCGAGATCTGCGACGCGCAGTCCGCGCTCACCCAGCAGTACGGCACCGCCCCACTGCTGTTCCGCCCGCCGTTCGGCGACGGTGCCAACACCCCGACGCTCAACACCTCCGTCCAGCAGTGCGGCCCGCGGGCGATCGTGCTGTGGCGCGAGTCGATGCAGATCCACGACATGCAGTACCAGTCGGGGGACAAGAAGCTGAAGCCCGGCGACATCATCCTGGCGCACTTCCGCGGCCCCAAGGAGCTCAAGGGCGCCACGATGACCCAGATGTTCGGCGACCTGCTGGCCCGGATCCAGGAGCAGGGCTTCTCGGTGGCCCGGCTGGAGGACTACGTCCAGGCGCCCGCGTCCTGAGGAGCCCGTACGGGCTGCCCCAGCATCATCAGCGGTCCGTGGTCGGTGCGGCTGAGGATCACCGTGACGGTGTTCGGCCCGGAGGGCTTGAGCTGGCGGCGCAGCTCCTCCGGGGTGATCGCCATCCCGCGCTTCTTGATCACCACCGTGCCGACCGCGCGCTCGCGCAGCAGCGCCTTCAGCTTCTTGATGTTGAACGGCAGCACGTCGGTGAGCTCGAAGGCGTGCGCGTACGGGGTGGCGACCAGCTCGTCCGAGGTCAGGTAGGCGATCTTCGGGTCGATCAGCCGGCCGCCCACCTGCCCGGCCACCTCGGCCACCAGGTGGGCCCGGATCACCGCGCCGTCCGGCTCGTACAGGTAGCGCCCGACCGGGCCGGCCGGCGGGTCGGGCAGGTCGCCGCCGGTCAGGCTGGCGCCCTGCGGCAGCAGGGTGGCGCGGTGCGGGCTCGCGGCCCGGGTGCCGAACCAGAGCACCGCCTCCTTGACGTCGCCGTGGTCGGAGACCCACTCGGCCTCGGCGTCCTCGGGCACGGCCTCGTGCGGGATGCCGGGGGCCACCTTCAGCGCGCCGATCGGGGTGCGCCGGCCCGCCTCGATCGCCCAGGAGAGCGGCGGGGCGTACGCCTCCGGGTCGAACACCCGGCCGCGCGAGGTGCGCCGGGCCGGGTCGGTGAACACCGCGTCGTAGCCGGTGACGTCCACCTCGGCGACGTCCGCGCAGCGCACCTCGACCAGCTCGGCCACGCCCAGCGCGGCGGCGTTGGCCGCGGTGGCGGCGCAGGCCGCCGGGTCCTTGTCGACGGCCAGCACCTCGATGCCCGCCCGGGCCAGCGCCAGCACGTCGCCGCCGATGCCGCAGCACAGGTCCGCCAGCCGCCGTACGCCGAGGTCGGCGAACCGCCGCGCCCGCCACTCGGCGACGCTGCGCCGGGTGGACTGCTCGACCCCGTTGGGCGTGAAGTACATCAGGTCGGCGTCCGCCCCGAACTTCGCCCGCGCCCGCTGCCGCAGCCGCGCCTGCCCGAACGCCGCCGACACCAGCTCCGCCGGGTGCTCCCGCCGCAGGCGCGTCGCCAGCGCCAGTTCCTCCTCGGGGGTGAACTCGCGCAGTTCGGCGAGCAGGGCCTGGCCCTCGGGAGTCAGCAGCGGCTGGAGGTTCTCGGTGTCCACGAGGCCATTCTCGCCGGTCGGGCCAGGAGGAACGCGGTCACGGCCACGCCGGACGTCGTCACCGCCACAGGACGCCCGAGGAGAAGACCGCCGGCAGCATGAGCGGGGAGAGCGCGGCGGTGACGGGGAGGAAGCGGTAGCCGGACCGCCGGGTGCGGAAGGCGACCACGAGGCCCACCGCCAGTGTGACGACCGGGGCGGCCAGCATCCCGATGCCCAGGAAGGCCCAGATGAGCCCGTCCCCGTCGTCCCCGTGCCCGGGGCCGCTGCCGAGGCAGACGGCGAAGGAGAAGACGACGAACGGCAGTACGGCTCCCAGCAGCGGCAGTGCCAGCAGGGAGAGCGCCGCGTCCTTGAGCCTGGACGGGTCGATACGGGCCGGGATCGGAGTCATGGCAGGGAGTCTGGCGGGGCGGGCCGCATCGCACATGAGTACGGCTACTCATCCGCGAACCGGGGGCCCGAGGGCGCGCCGTTGGCACTCTGGTTGACTGAGTGCTAACACGGCCCTATGGTCGTCCTTGGCACTCCCCACCAGGAGAGTGCTAACGCGACGACGCGTGTCTGACCCCCGCGACGGCAGGCCCGCAGGATCGCCCCTACCCGTTAGAAAACCCCGTAATCTCCGAAGGGGAGCTCGGACGTGACCACCAGCAGCAAGGTTGCCATCAAGCCGCTCGAGGACCGCATCGTGGTCCAGCCGCTCGACGCCGAGACCACCACGGCCTCCGGCCTGGTTATCCCGGACACCGCCAAGGAGAAGCCCCAGGAGGGCGTCGTCCTGGCCGTCGGCCCGGGCCGCTTCGAGGACGGCCAGCGTCTGCCGCTCGACGTCGCCGTGGGTGACATCGTCCTGTACTCGAAGTACGGCGGCACCGAGGTGAAGTACCAGGGCGAGGAGTACCTGGTGCTCTCCGCCCGCGACGTTCTCGCGATCATCGAGAAGTAAGACGTCCCGACCCGCCCCGGATCCGTGTCCCAAGTGACAGGGGCCCGGGGCGTGGTTGTTGGTTCACGTAGTTCGGCGGCCGGTGGCCCGGCCGCAGCCCCGAGGGAATAGGGAACATGGCGAAGATCCTGCAGTTCGACGAGGACGCCCGCCGCTCGCTGGAGCGCGGTGTCAACAAGCTGGCCGACACCGTCAAGGTGACCATCGGCCCCAAGGGCCGCAACGTCGTCATCGACAAGAAGTTCGGCGCCCCGACCATCACCAACGACGGTGTCACCATCGCCCGTGAGGTCGAGCTGGACGACCCGTACGAGAACCTTGGCGCGCAGCTCGTCAAGGAGGTCGCCACCAAGACCAACGACGTCGCGGGTGACGGCACCACCACCGCCACCGTGCTGGCCCAGGCCCTGGTCAACGAGGGCCTGCGCAACGTCGCCGCCGGCGCCGGCCCGGCCGCCCTGAAGAAGGGCATCGACAAGGCCGTCGCCGCCGTCTCCGAGCACCTGCTCTCGGTGGCCCGCGAGATCGAGGGCAAGGACGACGTCGCCGCCGTCGCGTCCCTCTCCGCCCAGGACACCCAGGTCGGCGAGCTGATCGCCGAGGCGATCGACAAGGTCGGCAAGGACGGTGTCATCACCGTCGAGGAGTCGAACACCTTCGGCGTGGAGCTGGACTTCACCGAGGGCATGCAGTTCGACAAGGGCTACCTGTCGCCGTACTTCGTCACCGACGCGGAGCGGCAGGAGGCGGTCCTGGAGGACCCGTACATCCTGATCAACCAGGGCAAGATCTCCTCCATCCAGGAGCTGCTGCCGCTGCTGGAGAAGATCCTCCAGGGCGGTGCCTCCAAGCCGCTGCTGATCATCGCCGAGGACGTCGACGGCGAGGCGCTGTCGACCCTGGTCGTGAACAAGATCCGTGGCACCTTCAACGCCGTCGCCGTCAAGGCCCCGGGCTTCGGTGACCGCCGCAAGGCGATCCTCGGCGACCTGGCCGTCCTGACCGGTGGCCAGGTCATCTCCGAGGAGGTCGGCCTCAAGCTCGACCAGGTCGGCCTGGACGTGCTGGGCACCGCCCGCCGCGTGACCATCACCAAGGACGAGACCACGGTCGTCGACGGTGCCGGTGACGCCGAGGCCGTGGCCGGCCGCGTCGCCCAGATCAAGGGCGAGATCGCCGCGACCGACTCCGACTGGGACCGCGAGAAGCTGCAGGAGCGCCTGGCCAAGCTGGCCGGCGGCGTCTGCGTCATCAAGGTCGGCGCCGCCACCGAGGTGGAGCTGAAGGAGCGCAAGCACCGCCTGGAGGACGCCATCTCGGCGACCCGCGCCGCGGTCGAGGAGGGCATCGTCGCCGGTGGTGGCGCCTCCCTGGTCCACGCCGCCAAGGTGCTGGAGGACGGCCTGGGCCTGTCGGGCGACGAGGCCACCGGTGTCGCCGTGGTCCGCAAGGCGCTGCACGAGCCGCTGCGCTGGATCGCCCAGAACGCCGGCCTGGAGGGCTACGTCATCACCTCCAAGGTCTCCGAGCTGGAGCTCGGCCAGGGCTACAACGCCGCCACCGGCGAGTACGGCGACCTGGTGAAGGCCGGCGTCATCGACCCGGTCAAGGTCACCCGCTCCGCCCTGGAGAACGCCGCCTCGATCGCCTCCCTGCTCCTCACCACCGAGACCCTCGTGGTGGAGAAGAAGGAGGAGGAGGCCGACAACGGTCACGGCCACTCGCACGGCCACGGCCACTCGCACTGAGGCTCCGACGCCTGACCGGAGGCCCGGTCCGCGCCCCGCGAGGGGAGGCGGGCCGGGCCTCCGGCGTTCACCTTCACGCTTCAACTATCAGTAGAATTTTGCACAATGCGAAGTTTGCCTTATAACTAAGGCATGATCGAGGCCCGCCACCTGCGCGTCCTGCGTGCCGTCGCCCGCACCGGCTCCTTCTCCGCCGCCGCTCGCGAGCTGGGGTGTACCCAGCCCGCCATCAGCCAGCAGATGAAGGCCCTGGAGAAGTCGGTGGACACCCCGCTGGTGGTCCGCTCGGGCCGCGGGATGCAACTCAGTGAGGCCGGGCGGGTCCTGCTCAAGCATGCCACCGGAATCCTGGCCGGGCTCTCCGCGGCCGAGGAGGAGGTGGCCGCGATCGCCGGGCTGCGGGCCGGGCGGGTGCGGCTGGTCTCCTTCCCGACCGCGAGTTCCACCCTGGTGCCGCCCGCGGTCGCCCGCCTGCGGGACAGCCATCCGGGGGTGCGCGTGTCGCTGGTCGAGGCGGAGCCGCCGGAGTCGCTGGCGATGCTGCGCGGGGGCGAGTGCGAGATCGCGCTGGCCTTCCGCTACCCGCAGTCCGACGGCGCCGTCGCGCTCCCGGCGCCCGCCCACGGCACGCCGCGCGAGGCGCGGGCCGAGGCCAACCTGGAGGCGCAGCAGCTGACCGCCGGCACGGACTGGTCCGACCTGGTGGTCACCCCGCTGCTGGACGACCCGCTGGTGGGCCTGCTGCCCGCCACCCATCCGCTGGCCGGGCAGGGCGTGGAGCTGGCCGAGCTGGCGGGGGAGCAGTGGATCGCCGGCTGCCCGCAGTGTCGGGGGCACCTGGTGGAGCTGTGCGCCGGAGCGGGTTTCGAGCCCCGGATCGACTTCGCCACGGACGACTACCCGGCGGTGGTCGGCCTGGTGGCGGCCGGGCTGGGGGTGGCGGTGCTGCCGCGGCTGGCGCTGCGGTCGGTGCGCCCTGACGGCGTGTCGACGGTGCCGGTGCGGACGGCCTCCGGGGCGCCGGCGGTGCGCCAGGTGGTCGCGCTGACCCTGCCGGACCTGGCCGAGGTGCCGGCCGTCGCGCTGATGCTGGAGCGGCTGGCCGGGGCGGCCGTCGATCGCTGACGGTGGGTGACGAAGCCGCCGTGGTGCCGCACCCAGGGTGAACTGGCGGGCGTACGGTGAGCCGACAGGCTGAAGCGCCGCGAAGAAACGTTTCTTCACTGCGCTCGTAGGGGCGGGTCTAGCGCTGGGCGACCGCCGGCGGGGCGAGCGGGACCTCGACCAGCCGGTGTCGTGAGCGGCCCAGCATCTCCTCGCGTTCGTCCTCGGTCATCCCGCCCCAGACGCCGTACGGCTCGCGGACCGCCAGCGCGTGCGCCGCGCACTCGGCGATCACCGGGCAGCGCATGCAGACCTCCTTGGCGCTGGCCTCGCGCGAACTGCGCGCGGCCCCGCGCTCGCCCTCGGGGTGGAAGAAGAGCGAGCTGTCCACGCCACGGCAGGCTGCGGAGAGCTGCCAGTCCCAGAGGTCCGCGTTGGGACCGGGGAGGCGGGAGAAATCTGCCATGGCTCATTCCCTTCAGAGGCTGTCGGCCGTGGGCCGGGCGTTCGGCGGGTCTGCTGCCGAGCGGTGCGGCGGGCTTCTGCACTGGTGTGGACACCTGGAAATATGACTTAAGGCAACTCCATGGACAAGTCACCCACACACTGGCACAACAGTCAATGACCATACGAAAGCTATAAAAGCGGGCATAGTGGGCGAGGGCTCCGCCGGGCGCGGGCGTGGCAATCGGGTGGCCGACGGGCGCGCGACGTGCCGAATCGGTGTGCGGGTCGTACGCCGACCGCGCGCGAGCTGCGCAAAAGTGCGGCGTGTGCACCGCGATGCGGCTGATCGGTAATGGGTTGGCCACGTACAGTGGTGGAGGTGGCCCCGAAGGCCGTAACTCATTCGAGTGACGGTCGTTGGAAGTGCGGAGGCGGTTAGCGGGCGCCGGACGTCGGGAACGATCGCGGGCAGGTTGGGGCGATCGCACGGAGTCTGTCGCCGATCGGCCGTGTCGGAGAGGTTCGTACCAGCCAGGAGGCTCAACGTGACGCGGATCAGCTGCGGAGGACGACGGTCATGACTTCCGTTCTCGTTTGCGACGATTCCCCGCTCGCCCGCGAGGCGCTTCGCCGCGCGGTCGCGACCGTACCCGGTGTGGACCGGGTCACCACCGCGACGAACGGGGAGGAGGTCCTCCGCCGCTGGGTGGCCGACCGCTCCGATCTCGTTCTGATGGACGTCCGGATGCCCGGCCTCGGCGGGGTCGAGACGGTCCGGCGGCTGCTGTCCGCCGACCCGGGCGCGCGGATCATCATGCTCACCGTCGCCGAGGACCTCGACGGGGTCGCGCTGGCGGTCGCCGCGGGTGCCCGCGGGTACCTGCACAAGGACGCCTCGCGCGCCGAGCTGCGGGCCACCGTCACCCAGGCCCTCGCCGACCCGACCTGGCGGCTCGCCCCGCGCCGGCTGCGCAGCCCCGACATGGGTGCCGCACCGACGTTGACGGCGCGTGAGATCCAGGTGCTGGAGGGCATGAGCCACGGCCGCAGCAACGCCGAGATCGGCCGCGAGCTGTTCCTCTCCGAGGACACCGTCAAGACCCACGCCCGACGGCTGTTCAAGAAGCTCGGGGCCTCCGACCGGGCGCACGCGGTGGCGCTGGGCTTCCGCTGGGGCCTGGTCCGCTGACCACCGGCGGCGCCGCCGGTTGCGGCGTGCCGCCGGACGTTCCCGGAGCGGGTCCCGCACGGGCGTGTGACGTTACGGTCCCGAGGTTGCACCATGGAGGAGTGGAGCACCTCGGGGACCAGCGGACAGGCACTGCGGCGAACCACACGGCCGCGGGACACTCGGCGGACGGCGCGACGGACGGGACCACCGACGGCGGCGGGGCGGGAGGCGGCACGGTGCAGGAGGGGCCGGTGGTGCGCGGTACGCCGGACGGTGCCGCAGCGCATAACGTTCCGGTGCACAACTCCGGACGCGGTGCCGCGTTTTCCCGCTCGACCAGGCACCATGGACCGATGCGTGACGACGTCGCCGGTGCGGCCGGCCAGGCGGACCCGGTGGAGGCCGAGCCCTCCGGTCCGGGCCACGATCCGTCGTACGCCGATCCCGACGGTCCCGCCGGGGAAACCGGGCCGGGCCGCCCGCCGGTGCTCGGCACGGGCGGCTCGCCGCTGGTGGGCGAGCTGGTCGCGGCCGCGGTGCGCGGCGAGGGCCCGGCGATCGACGCGCTGCTCGCCTACGTCCACCCGCTGGCGCTGCGGTACTGCCGCGCCAGGCTGGTCCGGCTGCCCGGCGGGGCCCGGCACCACGTGGACGACGTCGCGCAGGAGGTCTGCGTTGCGGTGCTCTGCGCGCTGCCCCGGTACAAGGACCAGGGGCGCCCGTTCGAGGCCTTCGTGTACGGGATCGCCGCGCACAAGATCGCCGATCTCCAGCGGGCCGCGATGCGCGGGCCCGGTTCGACCGTCGTGCCGCAGGACGACCTGCCCGAGGTGCCGGACGAGGCGCTCGGCCCGGAGGAGCAGGCGCTGCTGAGCAGCGACGCGGCCTGGGCGAAGGAACTGCTCTCCAACCTGCCGGCCCGTCAGCGCGAGCTGGTGCTGCTGCGGGTGGCCGCCGGGCTCTCGGCGGAGGAGACCGGGGAGGTGCTCGGGATGTCCCCTGGTGCCGTCCGGGTCGCCCAGCACCGGGCGCTCAGCCGGCTGCGGGCGCTCGCGGAGGAGTCCTCCTGACCTGGCGGCCCGAGCCGTCCGGCCGTCCGGGTTCGTGCCGGTTCCTCCGGTTGCGGGGGGAATGAGCCCCGGGACGGGGATGTTGTCAAGGGCACACGAGGACACATTCGCGGTGCCAGTACCATTGGGTATCGGCGCCTGGGCGGGTTGCCAAAGTTTGACGGGTGCGCGCGGGGTCCCCTTGGAGGATCCTCCCATTGCACCCGGCTTCGGCGGTCTGCGCGAGTGAGCGATGAATGCGCCCCCACCCTCAGGGCGTGAGCGGATAAGGCCGGCCACGGAAGGTACCCCCCAAATGTCTTACAACGCCGCAGGCGTACCCGAGAAGTTCGCCATGCTCGGGCTCACGTACGACGATGTGCTGCTGCTGCCCGGGGCCTCCGAGGTGCTGCCCAACCAGGTGGACACGTCCTCGCGGGTCTCCCGGAACGTGCGCGTCAACATCCCGCTGCTCTCCGCGGCGATGGACAAGGTCACCGAGTCGCGCATGGCCATCGCGATGGCGCGCCAGGGCGGCGTCGGCGTGCTGCACCGCAACCTGTCGGTCGAGGACCAGGCCAACCAGGTCGACCTCGTGAAGCGGTCCGAGTCCGGCATGGTCACCGACCCGATCACGGTCGGCCCCGAGACCACCCTGGCCGAGGCCGACGCGCTGTGCGCCAAGTTCCGCATCTCCGGCGTGCCGATCGCCGACGAGGCGGGCAAGCTGCTCGGCATCGTCACCAACCGTGACATGGCCTTCGAGTCGGACCGCAGCCGCCAGGTCCGCGAGATCATGACCCCGATGCCGCTGATCACCGGCAAGGTCGGCATCTCCGGCGTGGACGCGATGGCCCTGCTGCGCCGCCACAAGATCGAGAAGCTGCCGCTGGTCGACGACGAGGGCCGGATCAAGGGCCTGATCACCGTCAAGGACTTCGTCAAGGCCGAGCAGTACCCGAACGCCGCCAAGGACGCCGAGGGCCGTCTGCTGGTCGGCGCCGCCGTCGGTGCCAGCGCCGAGGCGTTCGACCGGGCCCAGGCCCTGG
Organism: Kitasatospora sp. NPDC032121; assembly: GCF_055580145.1. NCBI lineage: Bacteria > Bacillati > Actinomycetota > Actinomycetes > Kitasatosporales > Streptomycetaceae > Kitasatospora > Kitasatospora sp. NPDC032121. The sequence continues at coordinate 958,574 of NZ_JBVILX010000002.1, forward strand.
TCGAGGCCGGTGCGGACTTCCTCGTGGTGGACACCTCGCACGGCCACAGCCACAACGCGCTGGCCTGGATCGAGAAGATCAAGTCGGCCGTCAAGATCGACGTGGTCGGCGGCAACGTCGCCACCCGGGACGGCGCCCAGGCGCTGATCGACGCCGGCGTGGACGGCGTCAAGGTCGGCGTCGGCCCCGGCTCCATCTGCACCACCCGCGTGGTCGCCGGCATCGGCGTCCCGCAGATCACCGCCATCTACGAGGCCGCGCTGGCCTGCCAGGCGGCCGGCGTGCCGGTCATCGGCGACGGCGGCCTGCAGTACTCGGGCGACATCGGCAAGGCGCTGGCCGCCGGTGCCGACACCGTGATGCTCGGCTCGCTGCTGGCCGGCTGCGAGGAGTCCCCGGGCGAGCTGCTGTTCATCAACGGCAAGCAGTTCAAGTCCTACCGCGGCATGGGCTCGCTGGGCGCCATGCAGTCCCGCGGCCAGGGCCGCTCGTACTCCAAGGACCGCTACTTCCAGGCCGAGGTGGCCTCGGACGACAAGCTCGTCCCCGAGGGCATCGAGGGCCAGGTGCCGTACCGCGGCCCGCTGTCGGCCGTGCTGCACCAGCTGGTCGGCGGCCTGCGCCAGACCATGGGCTACGTCGGCGCCGCCACCGTCGCCGAGATGGAGAGCAAGGGCCGGTTCGTCCGGATCACCTCGGCGGGCCTCAAGGAGAGCCACCCGCACGACATCCAGATGACCGTCGAGGCGCCGAACTACTCGGCCCGCTGAACGGCGTGAACGACCGAGGGGCCCGCTGCCGCACTGCGGTGGCGGGCCCCTCGCGCTGTCGGGGCCGTGGGGCGTCGGGGCGGGACCAGCGGTAGTACGGGATACTGGGGTGCGGCCGGGGTGACCCGGTGGGCATGAGCAACAAAGCAGAAGGGCTCGAAGTGACTGAGATCGAGATCGGGCGAGGCAAGCGCGGCCGACGGGCGTACGCCTTCGACGACATCGCCGTCGTCCCCAGCCGGCGTACGCGTGACCCGAAGGAGGTCTCGATCGCCTGGCAGATCGACGCCTACCGCTTCGAGCTGCCGTTCCTGGCCGCCCCGATGGACAGCGTGGTCTCGCCGCAGCAGGCCATCCGGATCGGCCGCCTCGGCGGTCTGGGCGTGCTGAACCTCGAGGGCCTGTGGACCCGCTACGAGGACCCGCAGCCGCTGCTGGACGAGATCGCCGCGATCACCGACGAGTCCACCGCGACCCGCCGGCTCCAGGAGATCTACGCCGCGCCGATCCGCGCCGAGCTGATCAAGCAGCGGATCCAGGAGGTCCGCGACTCCGGCGTGGTCACCGCCGCCGCGCTGTCGCCGCAGCGCACCGCCGAGTTCTCCAAGGCCGTGGTGGACGCCGGCGTCGACGTCTTCGTCATCCGCGGCACCACCGTCTCGGCCGAGCACGTCTCCAGTGCCGCCGAGCCGCTCAACCTCAAGCAGTTCATCTACGAGCTGGACGTGCCGGTGATCGTCGGCGGGTGCGCCACGTACACCGCGGCGCTGCACCTGATGCGGACCGGCGCCGCCGGTGTGCTGGTCGGGTTCGGTGGGGGCGCGGCCCACACCACCCGGAACGTGCTGGGCATCCAGGTGCCGATGGCCACCGCCGTGGCCGACGTGGCGGCGGCCCGTCGTGACTACATGGACGAGTCCGGTGGGCGCTACGTGCACGTGATCGCCGACGGCGGGGTCGGGTACAGCGGGGACATCCCGAAGGCCGTCGCCTGCGGGGCGGACGCGGTGATGATCGGTGCGGCGCTGGCGCGGGCCACGGACGCTCCGGGCAAGGGGTTCCACTGGGGGATGGAGGCCGTCCACGAGGAGCTGCCGCGGGGCAAGCGGGTGGACCTCGGGACGGTCGGCAGCACCGAGGAGATCCTGACCGGGCCCTCGCACACTCCGGACGGGACCATGAACCTGTTCGGCGCGCTGCGGCGGGCGATGGCCACGACGGGGTACACGGAGCTCAAGGAGTTCCAGCGGGTCGAGGTGACGGTGAACCCGGCGCTGGACCACCGCTGACGTCGAGGTGTGGTGACGAGGGCCCCTGCCGGTGGTGGGGGCCTTCGGGCTTTTCGGGCGCGCGGGCTCCGGCCCGCGCGCCCGTGGGCTTTCCCCGGGCGAGGGGTGGTCAGCTGCGGTTGGCGGTGCGGCGGGTGAGGAGGTAGCCGCCGATGAGGGCGATCGCGTAGAAGGCGGCGTCGAGGGGGCGGAGGTCGGCGCGCCAGGTGGTGAGGGTGTCGTTCAGGAGGCCGTGGGGGGTGGGGGCTCCGGGGTGGACGCGGCGGAGGTGTTCGATCAGTTGGCCGAGGAGGAGGGCGCCGGCGGCGAGGAGGGCGCCGAGAGGGGGGAGTAAGCGGCCCTGGCCGCCGAGGCGGCCGAGCGGGAGGGCGACCAGGCCGGCGGGGGCGATGGCCAGCCAGCCGAGGCTGTCGGCGGCGCGCAGGGGGGCGCTGCCGTAGGCGAGGCCGCCGAGGAGCATGGCGAGCAGGGCCAGGGCCACGGCCAGGGCGGTGCGGCGGCGGGGGACGGGGCGGGGTGCGGGCTCGGCGGGTTCGAAGCCGGGGACGTGGGCACCGGGCATGCCGGGGGCGATGTAGCCCTCGGGGGCGGCCGGGAGCGGGGCGACCGAGTAGTGCTGGGCGGTGCGCGGCCGGGTCGATGGGCCGTCAGTGCCCGGTGCGGGTGCCGTCATGGGCGTCGAATCCCCCCGGAAAGACGATGAGCTGCCGAACGGTAGCAGTGACCGGGGCAGATCTTGGCGAGTTTTCGATCACAGATCGGGCACGGAGCGCCGTACCCGTTCCGGTTCGTCCCGGCTTGTGGCGGGGGGCGGGTGGTCGAGGGCCCTCGGGACAGGGGATGATGGAGGCTTGGGCGTTCGGGACCCAGGTCGGGCCGACGCGCCGTCACCACGACCGCCGGCAGCACATGGGGGAACGTTCCGAATGACCCAGGCGCAGGGTTCCACCGGCCGCCTCCTGGCGGGCCGCTACCGCCTGAACGGCGTGCTCGGGCGCGGTGGCATGGGTACGGTCTGGCGCGCCGAGGACGAGATGCTGGGCCGGACCGTCGCGGTCAAGGAACTGCGGATGAACGCCAGCGTCGAGGAGGAGGAGAAGCACCGGCTGATCACCCGGACGCTGCGCGAGGCGAAGGCGACCGCGCGGATCCGGCACAACTCGGCGGTGACGGTCTTCGACGTGGTCGACGAGGACGACCGGCCGTGGATCGTCATGGAGCTGGTCGAGTCCCGTTCGCTGGCCGACGTGGTGCGGGAGGATGGGCCGCTGTCGCCCGGCCGGGCCGCGGAGATCGCGCTGGACGTGCTGGGCGTGCTGAGCGCCGCGCACGCGCTGGGCATCCTGCACCGGGACGTCAAGCCGTCCAACGTACTGATCGGCGAGGACGGCCGGGTGGTGCTCACCGACTTCGGCATCGCCAGTGTGGAGGGCGACGCCTCGGTCACCTCGACCGGGATGCTGGTCGGCGCGCCCTCGTACATCTCGCCGGAGCGGGCCCGCGGGCAGAAGCCCGGGCCGCCGGCCGACCTGTGGTCGCTGGGCGGCACGCTGTACGCGATGGTCGAGGGACGGCCGCCGTACGACCGGGGCTCGGCGCTGGCCACGCTGACCGCGGTGATGACCGAGGACCTGGTCCCGCCGGTGAACGCCGGGCCGCTGCTGCCGGTGATCGAGGGGCTGCTGGCGAAGGACCCGGCCGAGCGGCTGGACGCCTCGCAGACCCGGTCGATGCTCAAGCGGGTGGTCGCGGAGTCGACCTCGCGGGCCGAGTCGACCACCCAGCACGCGGTGCCGTTGGAGAAGCCGGTCGAGGTTCCGGAGCCCGCGGAGAAGGAGAAGGAGAAGGAGCCGGAGCAGGCCGAGGACGGCCGCAAGCGTCCCGTGGGCGGGCTGCTGGGGACGGTGCGGGTCGGTAGCCGGGCGCAGGACGGGGAACCCGCCGAGAAGCCGTCGGGGGATCCGGCGCCGGAGTCGATCCGTCCGGTGACCAGCGAGTGGACGATGGGTGCGACCCAGGCGGCCGGGGCCGATCCGCGCACCGGCCGGCGGCGGCTGGCCATCGCCACCGTGATCGTGGTGCTGCTGCTGATCGCGGGCGTGGTGGCGGTGATCCGGATGGTCGGCAACGGGGACGCCGGGTCGGGCGACGGGGCCACGCGGAGCGCGGGGGCCACCGCGCCGGTGGTGGCCGGTACGGAGCCGGCGGCGAGCGAACCCGCGCCGGCGCCCGCCCAGCCGACCAGTGAGCCGGCCGCGGTGCCGGACGCGCCCGTGCAGTCCGCCGGTTCGCCGGCGGCTCCCGCGCAGCCCCCGGCGCCGGCGCCGGCGCAGCCCACACCTGCGCAGCCCGCGCCGGCGGGGGTGCCGGCCGGGTACCACGAGTACAAGGACCCGAGCGGCTTCTCGGTCGTGCTGCCGGACGGACTGCAGCCGACCGGGTCGGACGCCAACCGGCGGATCTTCAAGAACGCGGCCGACGGCAGCCAGCTGCGGATCGAGTGGACCACGTCGCCGGGGGCGAGCGCGGTCGCGGACTGGCAGGAGTCGGAGCCGAACGTCCGCGGTCAGGTCAGCAACTACCAGCGGCTGAACCTGGCGGCGATCACCTACCGGCAGTGGACCAACGCGGCGGACTGGGAGTGGACCAACGGCACGCCGAAGACGCACTCGCTCAACCGCGGCTTCGTGACCGGCACCCCGGCCAAGTACGGGTACTCGATCTACTGGATCGTCCCGGACACCGAGTGGGCCGCGCAGGCCCCGGTCCGGGACGTCGTGTTCAACAGCTTCCAGCCGGCGCCCTAGGGCCGGTTGACGACGGGCCCTAGCCGATCAGGCGCTGCTTGGCGCGGGTGAACTCGTCCTCGGTGAGGGCGCCGGAACCGCGCAGGGCGGCCAGGCGTTCCAGCTGGCCGATCAGCTGTTCGCCGGTGGCGTCCGCGGCCGGTGCGGTGGGGAGGGCCTTCGGGGTGTTGCGGGCGGTCCGGGCGGCGGCCCGGAGCTGTTCGGCGAAGAAGTCGGCCTTGACCACGTCCTCGAAGCGGTGTGAGCCGGTGAGCGCCACCACCAGGAGCACTTCGCCGTTGAGCTTGGTGCGGGTCACGGTGACGTCGGTGACGGCGGCGAGCGGAACCGGGACCGGCGGCTTCCCGTCCTTCAGGAAGAGCAGTCGATGGGTGGTCAGCACCAGCACTCCCTTGCGGAAGTGGTCGGGGTGGCGCCCGGCGGTCGAGGCGACCGGCTTCTCGCCGTCGATGATGTTCGCCTCGACGTTGCGGACCGCCTCGGCGCGGTTGCCCCTGCTGTTTCCGGACGCCTCGAAGGCGGTGTCGATCAGATCGGTCCAGTCCATGGGATCGAGCCTAAGGGAGCCGCTCAGTAGGCTGGTCGGCGAGCGAGAGGAACTGGCATGCGAGGCGGCCCCGGGTTGTTGCTGGCGGGGCGGTACCGGCTGACGGACCGTCCCGAACCGCTGCGCGCCCGCGCGGTGGACGAGCGGACCGGTGAGTCGGTGCTGCTGAGTGCCCTGGAGCTGCCGGCGGTGCTGACGGTGGGCCAGGATCCGGACGAGGCCGCCGCCGCGCGGGCGGACCGGCTGGTGCGGCGGGTGGCGGCGGTCGGTTCGGCCGCGCCGGTCGGGCACCCGCGGCTGCTGCGCGGGGTCGGCGCGTTCGTCGAGGACGAGCTGCTGTGGACGGTGGAGGAGCGGCCGGCCGGGTGGACGGTGGCCGAGCTGCTCGCCCAGGGACCGCTGCCGCCGTACCGGGCGGCCGAGTTGGCGGCGGACCTGGCCGGGGCGCTGCGGGCGCTGCACGCGGCCGGGCTGACCCACGGCGCCCTGACCGCGGAGTCGGTGCTGGTCTGCGAGGACGGCGCGGCGATGCTCGGCGGGCTGCTCGCCGGGGTGGCGGAGGAGGCCTTGGCCGAGGAGCTCGGCGGGCCGGGCGGGCGGCAGCGGTACGAGGTGCGGGCCACCCTGGTCGGCCCGGTGGCGGAGCGCTGGCCGTTGGACGGCGGCCCGGCGGGCGACTGCTGGGCGCTCGGGGTGCTGACGCAGCGACTGGTCACCGGCCGTGCGCCGTACCCGGAGCGGGACGTGCCGGAGTTGGTGACGGCCGTACGGGACGGGCGGCGGGAGCCCTCGGTGGTGTGCGGGCCGCTCGGGCCGCTGGTGGAGCGGCTGCTGCAGCCCGATCCGGTGCGGCGGCCGACGGCGGAGGCGGTGCGTGGGGAGCTGGCGGAGCTGTTGGCCGGGGCGCCGGAGCCGGTCGACGAGGAGCGGGCGGCGGCGGTCGCGGCTCTGGACCCGGCGGCGCCGGCGGTGCCGCGGCAGCCGCGGGTGCGGGGCGGGAGGGCCGGGCGTTCCGGGGCGCGGGGGAGTGCCCGAAAGGGCGGCAACGGCGGGGACTTCGGGGCAGGAAACGGGGCGAAGCCGCCCCGGATACCCCCCTCCCTCTTGGGGCCGCTGCTGGTGGGCGGAGTGTTTGTGCTGCTCGCGCTGGGAATTGTCGCGGTGGTGCTGTTCGCGGGCTGACGATCCGCTCGGATTCCGGTGTTGCGGTCCAGGGGGTGGGCGTGATTACCGGGGGCGGCAAGGTGCGCCTAATGTGTGCGTGGGATTTGTTCGAACAGTGGTCTGCACCAGGCCCTCCGTCGCGGTGACGGCAGGCGGAATGTGTGGGGGAGCGGGCGCAGATGGGCGTGCAGGACCGGCCGGAGGCGGCCGAGGCGGAGCGGTTGCTGGCCGGGCGGTACGAGCTCGGCGAGCGGCTCGGCCGGGGTGGCATGGGCACCGTCTGGCGGGCCTGGGACCGGATGCTCGACCGGGAGGTCGCGGTCAAGGAGCTGACCGTCAACCACCTGCCCGAGGAGGACCTCCAGATCCTGCACACCCGGATGAAGCGCGAGGCCAGCGCGGCCGCGCGGATCAAGCACCCCGGTGTGATCACCGTGCACGACGTGCTGGAGCAGGACGGCCGGCCGTGGATCGTGATGGAGCTGGTCGACGGCCGCTCGCTGGCCGACGTGATCAGCCAGGACGGCACCCTGCAGCCGCGCGCCGCCGCCGAGGTCGGCAGCCAGGTGCTGGCGGCGCTGCACCGCGGCCACCAGCTGGGCGTGCTGCACCGGGACGTGAAGCCGGCCAACGTGCTGCTGGAGCGCGGCACCGGGCGGGTGGTGCTGCTGGACTTCGGCATCGCGAAGTACGAGGGCTCGACCGAGCTGACCCGGCCGGGCGACCTGGTCGGCTCGCCGGACTACCTGGCGCCCGAGCGGGCCCAGGGCGAGCGGCCTGGGCCGGCCTCGGACCTGTGGGGCCTCGGGGCGACGCTGTACGCGGCGGTCGAGGGCCAGTCGCCGTTCCGGCGGGACTCGCCGATCACCACGCTCGCCGCGGTGGTGGACGAGCCGCTGCCGGAGTCGCGGCGGGCCGGGCCGCTGGGGCCGGTGCTGGCCGCGCTGATGGCCAAGGACCCGGCGGAGCGGCCGACCGCGGACGAGGCGGCCCGGATGCTGGCCGAGGTGCAGGCCGGGCACACGATGGGCCTGAAGTCGGTGGCGTCGGTGCGCACGCCCACCCAGTCGGTGCCGGTGGTGGACCGCAGCGAGGGGCCGACGCCCGCCGCGGAGCCGGTCGAGGGCTCCGAGGAGCCGACCGAGCCGAAGGCTCCTGCCCCCGCCGAACCGGACACCACCGAGGGCGCACAGGACGCGGCCCGGGCGCACACCGCGCCCGTCGCGCCGGTGCCGCACCCATACGCGCCTGCGCGCGGACCGGCCAAGCGCCGCAACCTGCTGAAGATCGTCGGCATAGCCGTGGGCGTCGGGCTGCTGGCCGCCGCGGGCACCTTCCTCGTCACCCGGCACGTGGTGGGCGGCGGCCCCGTCGAGGACCCGACGCCCACCGCGGTCGAGTCCACCGGGCCGGAGCCCACCAGCGACGCCTCCCCCGCGGTGGCGCCGCCCAACGGCTACCACTGGGTCGACGACCCGGCCGGCTTCCGCTTCCCGCTGCCGAACGGGACCCCGTCCTGGCAGCGGATCAGCTCCGGGGACAACCAGATCTACTACACCCCCGACGGCAAGGTGCACTACCTCCAGTTCGCCGTCACCGTCGGCCAGTCGGTCAAGCCGCTGGAGCACATGCGGCAGATGGAGACCAGCCTCTCCAAGTCGCTCAAGGACTACAAGCAGCACCGGATGGCCGGCACGGCGGTGAAGGGCCAGGAGGCGGCGGTCTGGGAGTTCAGCTACGCGGCCAAGGAGGGCGGCCGCCGGCGCGCGATCGAGACCGAGTTCATCAGCCAGGACGGCACCAGCTATGCGATCTACTCGTCCAGCCCGGAGAAGGGCAGCGAGTGGAACGAGGCCGAGCAGCGCTTCTACGCGGTGCTCAACAGCTTCACCCCGATCCGCTGACCGGTCCGGGCGGCGCCCGCTTTCACCCGACTGGGGCAGATTCTTGTTACCGACGGGTACCGGACCGGCCGCCGAGCGCCTAGGCTGCGCCGTATGTCGGACCTCACAGCAGATGTAGTGGCCACCGAACACCCCGGCGCCGGCAACCCGGCGGCCCCCGGCGGCGGCCGGACCGTCACCGCGGCCGTTCCGCCGTCCCTGGTCGCCAGGCTGGCCGCCGGCGTCACCGCCACCGGCGAGCCCGACCTGGTGGAGACCGTCGCCCCGCTGACCGGCGAACGGCTGGCCAGCCTGCCGCAGTCGACCCCGGCCGACGTCGAGGTCGCCTTCCAGCTAGCCCGCCGCGCCCAGGCCGCCTGGGCCGCGCTGCCGGTGCGCCGCCGGGCCGCCGTCCTGCTGCGCTTCCACGACCTGCTGCTCAGGCGGCAGGACGAGGTGCTGGACCTCATCCAGGCGGAGACCGGCAAGGCCCGGCTGCACGCCTTCGAGGAGGTGCTGGCCGTCGCCATGGCCGCCCGGCACTACGGACGGGCCGCGCACGGCTACCTCAAGGACAAGCGGCGCGGCGGCGCGCTGCCGGTGCTCACCCACGCCGTCGAGGCCCGCCGCCCCAAGGGCGTGGTCGGCCACATCTCGCCGTGGAACTACCCGCTGGAGCTGTCCATCGGCGACGCCCTGCCCGCCTTCGCGGCCGGCAACGCGGTGGTCAACAAGCCCGACACCCAGACCGCGCTGACCGCGCTGTGGGCCCGGGAGCTGCTGGTCGAGGCCGGGCTGCCGGCCGACCTGTGGCAGATCGTGATCGGCGACGGACCGGTGATCGGCCCCGCCGTGGTGGAGCACGCCGACTACGTCTCGTTCACCGGCTCCACCCGCACCGGCCGCGACGTCGCCCAGCGCGCCGCCGCCCGGCTGGTCGGCGCCTCGCTCGAACTCGGCGGCAAGAACGCCATGCTGGTGCTCGCCGACGCCGACCTCGACGCGGCCGCCGCGGGCGCCGTCCGGGCCTGCTTCTCCTCCGCCGGACAGCTGTGCATCTCGATCGAGCGGCTGCTGGTGCACCGCTCGGTGGCCGACGAGTTCCTGGAGCGCTTCGCCGCCCGCACCCGGGCGCTGCGCCTGGGCGGCGGCCTCGCGTACGGCGCGGACATGGGCTCGCTGGTCTCCGCCCGTCAGCTGGAGACCACCGCCCGGCACGTGGACGAGGCGGTCAAGGCGGGCGCCACCGTGGTGGCCGGCGGGCGCGCCCGGCCGGACCTCGGCCCGTTCTTCTTCGAGCCGACCATCCTCGACGGCGTCACCCCGGACATGGCGGTCTGCGCCGAGGAGACCTTCGGACCGGTCGTCTCCCTCTACCGCTTCGACACCGACGAGGAGGCGGTCGCCGCCGCCAACTCCACGCCGTACGGCCTGAACTCCAGCGTCTGGACCAGGGACCTGCGGCGCGGCCGGACGGTCGCGGCCCGGCTGCGCACCGGCACGGTCAACGTCAACGAGGCCTACGCCGCCGCGTACGGCTCGGTCGGCTCGCCGATGGGCGGCATGGGCGACTCCGGGCTGGGCCGCCGGCACGGCGCCGAGGGCATCCTGCGCTTCACCGAGGCGCAGACCATCGCGACCCAGCGGCTGGTGCCGCTCGCGCCCTCGTTCGGCCTGGACGACAAGCAGTTCGCCGCCGTGATGACCGGCGGGCTGCGGGCGCTCAAGGCGCTGCGCTTCAAGTAGGACCCGACCGCGAACCGGGCCCCGCCGGACGGTCGGGGCCCGGTTCGCGGTACCCACAGGCAGGTTCACCCGGCGAAGGAGCGGTGGCAGATGGTGCAGTCCGGCGGTGCGGCGGAGTTCGACTACGACGTGGTGGTGGTCGGGTCCGGCTTCGGCGGTTCGGTCGCGGCCCTGCGGCTGACCGAGAAGGGCTACCGGGTCGCCGTCCTGGAGGCCGGGCGGCGCTTCGACCGGGACGAACTGCCCAAGAACTCCTGGGACCTGCCGAACTACCTGTGGGCGCCGCAGCTCGGGCTGTACGGCATCCAGCGCATCCACCTGCTGGCCAACGTGCTGATCCTGGCCGGCGCCGGGGTCGGCGGCGGCTCGCTGAACTACGCCAACACGCTGTACGTGCCGCCGAAGGCCTTCTTCGAGGACCGGCAGTGGCGCCACATCACCGACTGGCAAGAGGAGTTGGCGCCGTTCTACGACCAGGCGCAGCGGATGCTCGGGGTCCGGCTCAACCCGACCGTCACCCCCTCGGACGTCCACCTCAAGGCGGCCGCCGAGCGGATGGGCGTCGGCGACACCTTCCACATGGCGCCGGTCGGGGTCTTCTTCGGCGACGGCGGGGACGCCGGGGGCAGTGCCAAGGCGGCGCCCGGCGGCGAGGTCGCCGACCCGTACTTCGGCGGCGCCGGCCCGGCCCGCAAGGCCTGTGTGGAGTGCGGCGAGTGCATGACCGGCTGCCGGCACGGCGCCAAGAACATGCTCACCGAGAACTACCTCCACCTGGCCGAGAAGGGCGGCGCGCAGATCCACCCGCTGACCACGGTGGCCCGGATCCGGGAGATCGGCGGGGCCGACGGGAGCCGCGGCTACGCGGTGGACGTGCGCCGCACCGACGCGCGCTCGAAGACCGACCGGGTGAAGGCGGGCGCGCGGACGATCACCGCGGCCCGGGTGGTCGTCGCGGCCGGCACCTACGGGACCCAGTCGCTGCTGCACCGGATGCGGGACGGCGGCCACCTGCCCCGGATCTCGGCGCGGCTGGGCGAGCTGACCCGCACCAACTCCGAGGCCCTGGTGGGCGCGCAGACCACCGACCGGCGCTACGGCGCCAAGGCGGACTTCACCAAGGGCGTCGCGATCACCTCCTCGATCCACCCGGACGCCAACACCCACATCGAGCCGGTCCGCTACGGCAAGGGCTCCAACGCGATGGGCGCGCTGTCCATCGCCCAGGTCAAGGGCGGCGGAACGATTCCGCGCTGGCTGCGCTACCTGGCGAACTCGGCGCTCCACCCGTTGACCTTCGCCCGTTCGATGGACCAGCGCCGCTGGTCCGAGAAGACGATCATCGGCCTGGTGATGCAGTCGCTGGACAACTCGATCACCGTCTCGCTGAAGAAGGGCCCGCTCGGCAAGGCCCGGCTCACCTCCACCCAGGGCCACGGCGAACCCAACCCGACCTGGATCCCGGCCGCCGAGCGGGGCGCCCAGGCGCTGGCCGACGAGATCAACGGCTTCGCCGGCAGCACCGTCGGCGAGATCTTCGACATCCCGATGACGGCGCACTTCCTGGGCGGCTGCCCGATCGGCGACGCCCCCGAGACCGGCGTGGTGGACCCGTACCACCGGCTGTACGGCTACCCCGGGATCAGCGTGGTGGACGGTTCGGCCGTCTCCGCCAACCTGGGCGTCAACCCCTCGCTCACCATCACCGCGCAGGCCGAGCGCGCCCTGTCGATGTGGCCGAACAAGGGCGAGGCGGACCCGCGCCCGGCCCAGGGCGAGGAGTACCGGCGGGTCGCGGCGGTCGCGCCGGTGCGGCCGGCCGTGCCGGAGGGCGCGTTCGGCGCGCTGCGGCTGCCGCTGCTGCCCGTCCCGGAGGTCCCGAAGAAGCGCGACTGAACCCGTCCGGCGGGCCAATCCGCCTGCCCCGGTTCCCGGTTGACAGCCGTTCGGGTCCGATGGGATAAACGGGCTCCCTGGGGCCGCCAGGGACTCGTCGATCGGGGGGAGCGCGGGCCATGGCCGACTGCGCATCGTGCGGCGCGACTTCGCAGGAGGGGGCGGTCGTCTGCGGTTCGTGCGGGCGGCCGTCGGCGCCGCCGCCCCCGCCCCCGCCGGCGGGCGCCCCGCCCGCCGCACCGCCCGTCCCGCCCTCGTACGGTCCGCCGCCCGGTGCCCCCGGGTACCCGCCGCCCCCGCCGCCGCCCGTCGCCGGGCCGCCCGCGGTGGGCAGCTGGGGCAGCGGGAACCCGTACGAGCCGCGGCGCGGGCCCTCGCCGGTGATGCGCTGGCTCACCGGATCGGACTGGCGCCCGGCGCTCCGGGCCGCGATCGCCCCGACCGGCGTGCTGCTCGTGGCGGCGCTGATCACGGCCGTCCCGAGCGGCTACGACTACGACGCGTTCATCGCCTCGCCCGGCTACGGCGACCGGTTCGGCGCGGCGCTGGCGATGACGCTGAACGCCTTCGGCGCGCCGTTCCGGCTGACCGGGCACCCCGCGTCCGGCCGCGACACCCTGGACGACCTGGAGCTCGCGTTCCGGGTGCTGCCGATGACCGTCACCGTGCTCTGGGCACTGGCGCTCTGGCTCGGCCTGCGGGCCGGGGCCCGCGGGCGCAAGGCGGCCGGCGCCCAGCTGACCCGCGGCCAGGCCGGTGGCGAGGCACTGCGCACCGCCGTGGTGCTGGCCGGGTTGACGCTGCTGATCGGGCTGGCCGGAGGGACGACCTGGCAGCCGGCGGACCGGTTCGACGACGAGTCCGGCTACCCCCTGCGGAACACCGGCATGAGCTTCGGCGCGGACTCGGGCTGGGTCGAGGCGGTCGGGTGGACGGCCCTGCTGGCCGCCGCACTGGCCTTCGCCGTCCACGGCACCGACGCCCTGCGCTGGGCGGCCTGGCGCAACCGGTCGGTGCGCGGCTGGGCGGTGGCCGCGCTCACGGCGGGCCAGGCGCTGGCGCTGGCGGTCGGCCTGGCCGCGCTGGTGGCCTTCGTGCTGGTCGCGGCGAACAGCAAGGAGGGCGTGGAGACGGCGGTCTCGCTCGCGTTCCTGCCCAACCTGGGCCTCCTCCTGCTCGGTTTCGGCTCGGGGTCGACCTGGCGGGTGCACTCCGGGCTGTCCGGCCAGGGCGAGAGCTGGGGCGACCGCAGCAGCGACGCGGAGATCTCCTTCTTCGACCTGCACGACGCGGCCGCGGACTGGCGCTGGTGCGGCCTGCTCGCGCTCGCCGCGGCGGGCCTGCTCGGCTGGTCCGCGTACCGGCGCCGACTGGACGCGGCCGACCGGCTCCGGCTGGCGGCCGTGTACGGGGTGGCGCTCACCGTGCTGATGGCGGTGGCCGGTGCGCAGATGACCAGGACGATGTCGATGCGGGGCTGGACCTCCTCGGCCCGCGTGGACATGTCCCAGGAGACCTCGGTCGGCCTGGTGTTCCTCAGCGTGCTGCTGGCCAACCTGGTCTGGTCGGTGGTCGGCGCGGTGCTGGTGCCGCCGCTGCTGGCGGCCGTCCGCGGTCGGGGTGTGGGCGCGCCGCAGACCGCGGTGCCGTACGCCGAGTCGCCGTTCGCGTCCGCCCAGGGCACTGGAACCCAGGGCGCTGGAACCCAGGGCGCCGGCGTGCAGGGGGCCGGAGCCCAGGCCGGCGGCCCGTACGCGCAGGTGCCGCCGCAGGTGCCGTACGCGACGCCGGGGGCGCCGGTGGCGCCGGGCCACGGCGTGCCGCCGCAGTCCGGCGGGCCGAGCGAGGTGCTGGACTCGCACCCGGCGCCGCCCGCTCCGGCCGGCGGGACGTCGGCGCCCGGCGCGGTGCCGCCGCCCCCGGGCCAGGAGCCGGTCGACCCGAGCGTCTGGCGCGAGCACCCCTGACTGCGGGCGCCCCCGACGGGCACCCCTGACTCCGGGCACCCCTCACTCCGGGCGCCCCCGAAAAGGGCAAAGGGCCCCGCGGGGGAACGGGGCCCTTTGTCGTTCAGCACTCGGCGTCAGGGCCGCGCCGGTGCTGCGGTGACGGCGCCGGGGGAGGAGCGCCGTCGTGTCGGTTGGCTTCGGGGTGCGCCGTGCGGCTCCGGCGTGGGTGGCCGGTCGCGCGGGGCGCGGACGTCCGTGGGCGGCGGGTCGGTGCGCAGGTCTGCGCCGGGCCCGCGCTCACGGAGTGTGAGCGGTAAGCCGCTGCCGCCTCCCTGCGGCGCGGCTGCGGAGAACGCCGTCGCGGGCCTCCTCGGCGAGCCGTGAGGCGCCGGGAGAACCGCTTACAACGAGCATCGTGCTGGACGAGGGGCTCGCTCTGCAACCGGTTCGGCACAGTTCGGCACAGAGCATTTCCCGTCGAGCCCGCCGCTGATGATCACGGTGAGTAGCGGTTCGGGTGGTTGTGGCGCACGGGGACGCGCGTAGCGGCGCTGGGTGGACGGGGGAGTGCGCCCGGGCGCGCACCGGATCGGACCGGGGGTGTGACGACCGGTCCCGGGCGTCCCCGGACCCCGGCCGTCCCACCTCTCGGCCCAGTCGCGGCCGGGTTCGCTGTCCCCTGCTGGCCGGCCGCGGCACCCGCGCACGGTCCCACGGAGCCGTGCGCCCGGCGGGCCGGGCGGCGGCACCACGTGCGCCGGTGTACTGGGGTGAAGCTCCACGCGTGGTCCTGCTGCCGTACGGCGGTGCCCCCGCGGGGGCGGCGGCGCGTCTGGCGGACGCGGCGCGGCCGTACGTTCGTCAGAAGCAACGAACCGCCGCCCCGCGCGGTCACGGTCCATTGGACGTGCAGACGAGTGAAACCGGACAGCCCGGTAGAATCGGTGTCCAGACACCCCACACCGTCCGCCGCAGCCGCAGCCCCGCCGGGGCGGCGGCCACGCGCGACACCTCGATACCGCTGCCGGAAGGCCGTCTGTGTCCTCTGCAATTCCCGTCCAGTCCGCGCCGGACAACGACCCCGTCCTGGTGGTCGACTTCGGCGCCCAGTACGCCCAGCTCATCGCCCGTCGGGTGCGTGAGGCGCGGGTCTACAGCGAGATCGTGCCGAGCAGCATGCCGGTCGCCGAGATGCTCGCCAAGAACCCCAAGGCGATCATCCTCTCCGGCGGCCCGTCGTCGGTCTACGAAGAGGGCGCGCCGCAGATCGACCGCTCGATCTTCGAGGCCGGTGTCCCGGTCTTCGGCATGTGCTATGGCTTCCAGCTGATGGCCAAGAGCCTCGGCGGCACCGTCGACAACAACGGCGCCCGCGAGTACGGCCGCACCCCGCTGACCGTCTCCCGCACCGGCTCCACCCTGTTCGAGGGCGTCCCGGCGCAGCACTCGGTGTGGATGTCGCACGGCGACGCCTGCTCCGCCGCCCCGGAGGGCTTCACCGTCACCGCCTCCACCGACCTGGTCCCGGTCGCGGCCTTCGAGAACGACGAGGCCCGGCTCTACGGCGTCCAGTACCACCCCGAGGTGCTGCACTCCGACCACGGCCAGCAGGTCCTGGAGCACTTCCTCTACCGCGGCGCCGGCATCGCCCCGACCTGGACCACCGGCAGCGTGGTCGACGAGCAGATCGCCCTGATCCGCGAGCAGGTCGGCGACAAGCGCGCGATCTGCGGCCTGTCCGGCGGCGTGGACTCCGCGGTCGCGGCCGCCCTGGTCAACAAGGCCATCGGCGACCGGCTGACCTGCGTCTACGTCGACCACGGTCTGATGCGCAAGGGCGAGACCGAGCAGGTCGAGAAGGACTTCGTGGCCGCCACCGGCGTCCAGCTGAAGGTCGTCGACGCCTCCGAGCGCTTCCTGAACGCGCTGAAGGGGGTCACCGACCCCGAGGAGAAGCGCAAGATCATCGGCCGGGAGTTCATCCGGGTCTTCGAGCAGGCCCAGGCCGAGATCGTCGCCGAGGCCGGCGAGCAGGGCGAGTCGGTCGACTTCCTGGTCCAGGGCACCCTGTACCCGGACGTGGTGGAGTCCGGTGGCGGCACCGGCACCGCCAACATCAAGTCCCACCACAACGTCGGCGGCCTGCCCGAGGACCTCCAGTTCCAGCTGGTCGAGCCGCTGCGCAAGCTGTTCAAGGACGAGGTCCGGATGGTCGGCCAGGAGCTGGGCCTGCCGGAGGAGATCGTCCAGCGCCAGCCGTTCCCGGGCCCGGGCCTGGGCATCCGGATCGTCGGCGAGGTCACCAAGGAGCGCCTGGACCTGCTCCGCGACGCCGACGCGATCGCCCGCGAGGAGCTGACCGCGGCCGGTCTGGACCGCGAGATCTGGCAGTGCCCGGTCGTGCTGCTCGCCGACGTCCGCAGCGTGGGCGTGCAGGGCGACGGCCGCACCTACGGCCACCCGATCGTGCTGCGCCCGGTCTCGTCCGAGGACGCCATGACCGCCGACTGGTCGCGCCTGCCGTACGACGTGCTGGCGAAGATCTCCACCCGGATCACCAACGAGGTCCGCGACGTGAACCGCGTCGTCGTCGACGTCACCAGCAAGCCGCCGGGCACCATCGAGTGGGAGTAGCACTCCCACCGGCCGCCGGGAGGTTTCCGCGTCCCTGAGGCCGATGCCTGAACGGCCGCGCCGTCGTTCCCCTAACGGAGGGAGCGACGGCGCGGCCGTTTGCGGTGCGGGCGCCGCTCGTCGGGAGGGACCTCCCACCGAAAGCGGCCGGGAGCGGGCAGAATGCGGACCGGACCTGTCAGGCGGTGGCAGGCGGCGAGGGAAGGTGTGAGGGATGTCGGAGGCCAGCAACCCGGTGCCGGCAGGCGGGGGAGCGGCCGGTCCGGCCGCCCGGGCGGCGCAGCTGAGGGCGCTAGCGTCCAGGTACGCGCTGCTGCCGCTGCGGCTCTTCCTCGGCGTCACCTTCGTCTACGCCGCCCTCGACAAGCTCTCCGACGCCCACTTCCTGGCCGGGGCGGGCGACCCGGCCTCCTTCGTCTCGCAGACCCAGGCCGCCAAGGCGGGCGGCAGCCCGGTCTCCTTCCTGCTCGGCCCCGCCCTCGGCCACCCGACCCTGTTCGCGCTCGCCGTGGCCTTCGGCGAGCTGGCGGTGGGCCTCGGCACCCTGCTCGGCCTGTGGGGCCGGGTCGCCGCGCTCGGCGGCGCGCTGCTCAACCTCAGCCTGTGGCTGACGGTCAGCTGGAGCGTCTCGCCGTACTACCTCGGCAACGACCTGGCCTACCTGATGGCCTGGACCCCGCTGCTGCTGGCCGGCACGCCGGACCTGTCGGTGGACGGCTACCTGGCCCGCCGGGCCGCGCGGGACCGCGAGCGCGGGCTGGGCGAGGACCACGTCAAGCGCCGGGCCCTGGTGGACGGTGGGATCGCGGCCGTCGCGATCGGCGGGGCCGGGCTGCTCACCGGCTCGCTGACCCGTACCTTCGGCCGGGACGAGCCGGCCGCCGCCAAGCAGTCGGCGGCCCCGGTCGCCGACGCGCCGGCCCCCGGCGCCGCGGTCTCGAACGCCCCGGCGCAGGCCCCCGCGGTGCCCGCCGCGAGCGTGCCGGTCGGCGGCTCGGCCCAGGTCAAGGACCCGGCCACCGGGGACGCCGTCTACATCGTGCAGCCCAAGGCCGGCCAGTACTGCGCCTTCTCCGCGGTGTGCACCCACTCCGGCTGCGCCGTGGACGCGCCGAAGAACGGCCAGCTGTACTGCCCCTGCCACGGCTCCAGGTTCGACGCCGCGACCGGTGCGGTGGTCAACGGGCCGGCGGTCAAGCCGCTGCCCAAGTACGCCGTCAGCAAGAACGGGGACCAGCTGACCCTGGGCCCGCAGCAGAGCTGAGGACCCGGGGCCGGGCGGGCGCGCTCGGGGCGCTCACGGGGCGGTCAGTCCTCGCGGTCAGTCCTCGCGGTCGGGCCGGCCGCGCCGGGCCACCGCCGCGACCGCGCCGGCCAGGCCGCCGACGCCGAGCACGATGAAGGCGACGGGGATGACGATCCGCCCGTTCACCGACCGGTCGTTGAGCGCCGCGACCAGGTAGACCACGGCGATCACGGTGAACAGCGCACCCGCGATCAGCGAGAACAGGTCGAGCCGGTGCTTCCTCACTGCTGAACCACCTTGATGTTGCCGAGCCCGAGTCCGAGTTCGAGATTGAGGGTGCCCTTGGCCGGCTGCCCGTTGGCAGGGCCGATCAGGTAGGTGTGCCGTCCGGTGCTGTCGCTCCGGTCGTCGGGGGCGGAGACGTTGCCCAGGCCGACCCGGGCCACCACGTTCACCGTCACGTCGTCCGGCACGGTGACGGTGATGTCGCCGACGCCGAGGTCGACCTTGGTGGAGAGGGTGGCCCCGGCCGGGTCGACCGCGGACAGGTTCAGGTTGATCTTCCCGGCGGCCAGGTTGTACCGGTCGTGCAGGTCGGCCGCCGAGGCGACGGTCCACTCGCGGTCGCCGACGGCGTTGCGCATGGAGTCCGGCGCGTGGCCGACGAAGGCCAGCGCCAGGGTGAGCAGCATGCCGGTCACCGCCAGCCGGCGGGCCCGGCCGAACTTCGCGCCGACCAGCAGGGTCAGGCCCACCACCAGCAGTGCGGTGGCCAGCACCGTCGCGCCCAGCACGGTGGGGTTGTGGTGGTCGGCGGAGGCGGCCCAGACCGCGGCGCCGGCGCCGACCGCCAGCAGGAAGCCGAAGAAGCCGAGCGCCGAGCGCTCCCGGGGGTGCCGCACGGCGGCGGGCGCTGGGCGGCGCTGGGCGTTCTCCTTGCGCAGCGGGTCGCCCTCGGGCAGGTCGGCGCGCTGCCACCAGGGCTGGGCCGGGACGCCGGCCGGGGGCACGGGGGTGCCGTACGGCGGGGTCGGGCCGGCCGGGGAGGCGCCCCCGTACGGGTTGCGCTCGGGGTGGCGCGGGTCCCACAGGTAGCCGCCGGGGCCGGGGGCCGGGCCGTCGGCGGGGGTCCGCCCGGCGGGCCGGGCGGCCTCGTCCTGCTCCGGCCGCGGCCAGCGGTAGGCCCCGGTGCCGTCGGCGCTCGCGGCGCCGGTGACCCCGGTGCCCTCCTGCCCGGGGAAGTGGCGGTCGTACGGGCCGCAGCTGCGGCGCTCGCGCCCCCGACCCCGGCCCCGGCGGCGCTCCGGGTCGTAGCGCACCGCGAGGAAGACCAGGGCGGCGAGCAGCAGCAGCGGGAACATCTGGTCCCCGTCGCCCATCGAGGAGAAGAACACCCCGGTGCCGATCACCGTCAGCAGCACCGCGCCGACCGACTGGCCGTCCACCCGCCCGGTGAGCACCCGCTGGAGCTCGGTGCGCCCGCCGCGGCCCTTGGGCTCGCCGTCCGTCGGGACGATCAGCCAGGCCAGGCCGTACAGGAACAGCCCGAGGCCGCCGGAGAGGCAGAGCACCACCGTGACGATCCGGAACACCACCGGGTCGATGTCCAGGTGCCGGCCGAGGCCGCCGCAGACGCCGGCCACCACGCGGTGGTGCTCGGCCCGGGTCAGTGGCGGGCGGTCCGGTTCCGGCGGGGCGGCGGGCCCGGCCTCCTCGATGCGGGGGTCCTCGGTCATGGGCACCATCCTTCCGGCAGGGGACGGCCCGGCCCAACCGGGTCGATCCCTGTCCGTACCCTGACTTGTCCCTGATACGGGATGGGGACACACCCTGATGCGCCCGCGGGCGCCCGCGTGGAACCATCGGTGGCGTGGCAGCCCCCGGTACCGATCCCCGAACCATCGCCCCCGACGCCGTGCCGTCGGCCGGCGCCGACCCGAGCGCGCCCGACGGCGGTCGGCCGCCCTACCGGCGGCTCTACCGCAGCCCGCGGGGCCGGATGCTCGGCGGCGTCGCGCACGGCCTGGCGGTGCACCTCGGGCTGCCGGTGCGGTGGGTGCGGATCGCCTTCGTCGTGCTGTTCTTCGCGCAGGGGATCGGCGCGCTGCTGTACGCCGCGTTCTGGTTCGTGGTGCCGATCGGCATCGGCGAGCCCTCGCAGCGCGGCGGCGCCCAGTGGGTGTACGTCAACGGGGCGTTCGTCCCGGCCTCGCCCGGGGTGCAGGGCGGGCTGCTGAACAAGGGCGGCCAGGCCACCGGCTGGGTGGGCCGGATGCGCCGGCTGCTCCAGCACACCCTGCAGGGCGAGCCGGTGACCGCCCCCGCGGAGGGGGAGGAGGCCGGGCCGGCCGGCAAGGCCGGGCAGGGCGGCCTCGGCCAGCTCGCCGCCCTGGTGATGACCGTGATCGGCGTGATCGCGCTGCTCAACGTGCTCGGCTGGCAGACCGCCAAGCCGTACACCTGGCCGCTGCTGGCGATCGGCGTCGGCGTGGCGCTGGTCTGGCGGCAGGCCGACGACTCGCGCTGGCAGCGCTGGTTCGGCATCGAGGAGGGCGAGAAGCGGCGCGGCGCCTACACCCGGGTCGGCGCGGGCGTGCTGCTCGCGGTGGTCGGCACCATCGCGCTGCTCGCCATGCAGGGCAGCGGCTCCACGCTCGGCTCGGTGATCGAGGCCTCGCTCGCGGTGCTGGTCGGCGTGTTGGTGCTGCTCGGCCCGTACGGCCTGCGGCTCTGGCAGGACCTCGGGGCCGAGCGCACCGCCCGCATCCGCGCCCAGGAGCGGGCCGAGATCGCCGCGCACATCCACGACTCCGTGCTGCACACCCTGACCCTGATCCAGCGCAGGGCCGAGGACCCCAAGGAGGTGCTGCGGCTGGCGCGCTCGCAGGAGCGCGAGCTGCGGCTGTGGCTGTACCGCCCGGAGGCCGCCGCCGAGGCCGCGCCGGACACCATGGCGGAGACCCTGCGGGCCGCCGTCGCCGAGGTCGAGGACCGGCACGGCGTCCAGGTCGAGCTGGTGATCGTCGGCGACTGCCCGATGGACGAGAGGATCGCGGCACAGATGCAGGCCGCGAGGGAGGCGACCGTCAACGCGGCCAAGTACGGTGGCGGGGGACCGGTCCAGGTCTACGCCGAGGTGGAGGGGAGGACGGTGTCGGTGTTCGTCCGCGACCACGGCCCCGGCTTCGACCCCGATACGGTGCCCGAGGACCGGATGGGCGTACGGGAGTCGATCATCGGCCGGATGAAGCGCAACGGCGGCACCGCTCGGGTGCGGCCGGCGGCGGGCGGCGGTACCGAGGTCGAGCTGGAGATGGAGAGAACGGATGACTGAGGCAGCTCCGATGGGGGTGCCCCCAGCCGAAGGCCGGGGGAGGACCGCACGGGTCGTACTGGTGGACGACCACCGGATGTTCCGGACGGGGGTCAGGGCCGAGATCGGCCGTACCGAGGTGACCGGCATCGACGTGGTCGGCGAGGCCGACGACGTGGACTCGGCGGTCCGCGTGGTCGCCGAGACCAGGCCGGACGTGGTGCTGCTCGACGTCCACCTGCCGGGTGGCGGCGGCGTCGAGGTGCTGCGCCGCTCGGCCGGCGTGATGGGGGAGCAGGGAGGGGTGAAGTTCCTGGCGCTGTCGGTGTCGGACGCCGCCGAGGACGTCATCGGCGTCATCCGCGGCGGCGCGCGCGGCTACGTCACCAAGACCATCACCGGCACCGACCTGGTGAACGCGGTCTTCCGGATCGCCGACGGCGACGCGGTGTTCTCGCCCCGGCTGGCCGGCTTCGTGCTGGACGCCTTCGCCGCCACCGACACCCCGCCGGTGGACGAGGACCTGGACCGGCTCACCCAGCGCGAGCGCGAGGTCCTGCGGCTGATCGCCCGCGGCTACGCCTACAAGGAGATCGCCAAGCAGCTCTTCATCTCGGTGAAGACGGTCGAGAGCCACGTCTCCGCCGTGCTGCGCAAGCTCCAGCTGAGCAACCGCCACGAGCTGACCCGCTGGGCCACCGCCCGCCGCCTGGTCTGACAGGTCCGGGAGCCGAAGCCCGCCCGCCCCGGATCCTTCGGGGCGGGCGGGCTTGTCGGCGGGTGGCCATAGACTCGATGTGCCATGAGTAGCCTCTTTGACGACCTTCCGCTCCCCGGTTTCGAGGCCCCCGCCGCCGGGTCGAAGCAGCCCGCCGCTCCCGTGGACGAGGAGCCCCCGCCGTACGAGGACGACCTCCCGTACGACGCGTACGAGGAGGCCATCCCGGACGGGCTGTTCCAGACCGACCACGCCGCCGAGACGGAGCGGGACGCCTGGTACCGCAACGGCGCCACCAGGGCGGTGATCGACCCGGCGCAACTGCTGGAGGGGATGAACGACCCGCAGCGCGAGGCGGTGCTGCACGCGGGCTCCCCGCTGCTGATCGTGGCCGGCGCCGGCTCGGGCAAGACCCGGGTGCTGACCCACCGGATCGCCCACCTGCTGGGCGCCCGCGGCGTGCAGCCGGGGGAGATCCTGGCGATCACCTTCACCAACAAGGCGGCCGGCGAGATGCGCGAGCGCGTCGAGGCGCTGGTCGGCCCGCGCGCCCGGGCGATGTGGGTCTCCACCTTCCACAGCGCCTGCGTGCGCATCCTGCGCCGCGAGTCCAAGCAGCTGGGCTTCACCTCCAGCTTCTCGATCTACGACTCGGCCGACTCGCAGCGGCTGATGTCGCTGGTCTGCCGTGACCTCGACCTGGACCCGAAGCAGTTCCCGCCGAAGTCCTTCACCGCGAAGATCAGCAACCTCAAGAACGAGCTGATCGACGAGGAGACCTTCGCCGACCAGGCCGCCAACCCGATGGAGAAGAAGCTCGCCGAGGCGTACGCGCTCTACCAGCGGCGGCTGCGCGAGGCCAACGCGCTGGACTTCGACGACATCATCATGACGACGGTGAACCTGCTGCAGGCCT
The DNA here is from genome assembly GCF_055580145.1 of Kitasatospora sp. NPDC032121. Taxonomy (NCBI): domain Bacteria; kingdom Bacillati; phylum Actinomycetota; class Actinomycetes; order Kitasatosporales; family Streptomycetaceae; genus Kitasatospora; species Kitasatospora sp. NPDC032121. The sequence continues at coordinate 981,452 of NZ_JBVILX010000002.1, forward strand.
TCCCCGACGTCGCCGAGCACTACCGGCGCCGGTTCCGGCACATCCTGGTCGACGAGTACCAGGACACCAACCACGCCCAGTACATGCTCGTCCGGGAGCTGAGCGGCGGATCCGTCGCGGCCGCGCCGAAGCGCACCGCGGACGGGGACTTCGTGAACCCGGCGGCCGCGCACCTCGCCGAGGTGCCGCCGGCCGAGCTGTGCGTGGTCGGTGACGCGGACCAGTCGATCTACGCCTTCCGCGGCGCGACGATCCGCAACATCCTCCAGTTCGAGGAGGACTACCCGAACGCGACCACGATCCTGCTGGAGCAGAACTACCGCTCCACCCAGACGATCCTGAGCGCCGCCAACGCCGTCATCGAGCGCAACGCCAACCGCCGCGAGAAGAAGCTGTGGACGGCCGGGGACCACGGCGAGAAGGTCGTCGGCTACGTCGCGGACGACGAGCACGGCGAGGCCCAGTTCATCGCCGACGAGATCGACCGGCTCACCGACAAGGGCGAGGCCAAGCCCGGCGACGTCGCGATCTTCTACCGGACCAACGCCCAGTCCCGCGTGTTCGAGGAGGTGTTCATCCGGGTCGGCCTGCCGTACAAGGTGGTCGGCGGGGTGCGCTTCTACGAGCGCAAGGAGGTCCGGGACGTCCTGGCGTACCTGCGGGTGCTCTCCAACCCCGAGGACACCGTGCCGCTGCGCCGGATCCTCAACGTGCCCAAGCGCGGCATCGGCGAGCGGGCCGAGGCGATGATCGACGCGCTCGCCGCGCGGGAGCGGATCTCCTTCGCCCAGGCGCTGGTGCGGGTCGACGAGGCGTACGGGATGGCCGCGCGCTCGGCCAACGCCGTCAAGAAGTTCAACACCCTGATGGCCGGGCTGCGCCAGGTGGTCGAGTCGGGCGCGGGCCCGGCGGCGGTGCTGGAGGCCGTCCTGGAGGAGACCGGCTACCTGGCCGAGCTCCAGGCGTCGACGGACCCGCAGGACGAGACCCGGGTGGAGAACCTCCAGGAGCTCGCCTCCGTCGCCCTGGAGTACGAGCAGGACCCGGGCGAGCGTCCGGACGCCGGGGAGGAGGGCACGCCGCCGGTCGGCTCGCTGGCCGACTTCCTGGAGCGGGTCGCGCTGGTCGCCGACTCCGACCAGATCCCCGACGAGGACGAGGACGGGCAGGGCGTCATCACGATGATGACCCTGCACACCGCCAAGGGCCTGGAGTTCCCGGTGGTCTTCCTGACCGGCATGGAGGACGGGATCTTCCCGCACATGCGGGCGCTCAACCAGGTCAAGGAGCTGGAGGAGGAGCGCCGGCTCGCGTACGTCGGCCTCACCCGGGCCCGCGAGCGGCTGTACCTGACCCGCTCGGTGCTGCGCAGCGCCTGGGGGCAGCCGGCCTACAACCCGGCCTCGCGCTTCCTGGAGGAGATCCCGGAGGCGCTGGTGGAGTGGAAGCGCACCGGGGCGGCCCAGGCGCCGGTCCAGCGCGGCTACTCCTCGGGCGCGTCCTGGGGCAAGTCCTCGTCCGGCGGCGGGAGTTCGCGCTCCTCGTCGTCGGCGGCGTCGCCCAAGGCCGGCTGGGGGCAGTCGGCGCGGCGCGGCGGCGGCCAGCTGGTGGAGCGCGAGGCCGTCTCGCTCGCGGTCGGCGACCGGGTCACCCACGACAGCTTCGGGCTGGGCACCGTGGTGGCCGTCACGGGCGTCGGCGACCGGGCACAGGCCACCGTCGACTTCGGCACCGACGGGCGCAAGCAGCTGCTGCTGCGCTACGCGCCGGTCGAGAAGCTGTAGGGCGTTCTAGCGCGGGTCCAGGCCGTTCGAGAGGAACCAGGGCAGCGGGTCGATCGGCCCGCTGCCCGGCGGCCGGATCTCGAAGTGCAGGTGCGGGCCGGTGCTGTTGCCGCTGCTGCCGACGAAGGCGACCACGTCGCCCTGCTTCACCGGGCCCTTGCGCACCTTGTACGCCCGCAGGTGGCAGTACCAGGCCTCGGTGCCGTCGGACATCTTGATGATCGTCATGTAGCCGTAGAACGGGTTCCACTGGGTGCGGAGGGTGCCGTCGGCCACGGCGTAGACCTCGGAGCCGCCGTCCACCGGGAAGTCGATGCCGGTGTGCCGGTTGGCCCAGTGGGTGCCAGCCTCGCCGAACACCTCGCCGAGGCCGTGCCGGGCGACCGGCATGACCACCTTGGGCTTGACCGGCTCGGGCGCCGGCTCGGCGGTGGGCTGCGCGGTGGGGGCCTCGGCGGGGGCGTCGGTGGGCTGGGCGCCGGCCAGCGGCTGGCGGGCGTCGCCGCGCGAGGCCTGGGCCGGTGCGCCGGCCGCGACCGCCTGGGCGGCCGCCGTCCGCGCGGCCGCGGTGTCCGGGGCGTTGTCCGTCGCCGTCTGCGGCACTCGCCCGGCGGCCTGGGCGCGCTGCTGGTCGGCCTCGCCCTGCACGGTGACCGCCGCCGCGGCGGCCACGCCGAGCGCCGCCACCGACGGCAGCGCGACCCGCAGCAGCGCCGTCCGGGTGGCCGCCTTGGCGGCGCCGCGGCGCTGGGCGCGGGACTGTTCGCGGGCCGCGAGGCGCAGCTCCGCACGGGTCGGACGGGCGGCTGCATCGGGAGCCATCGGGGGCTGCCTCCTCGGTGGGCCTCGGACGTCGTCGGGCGAGGGGGAAAACAGCCGTGACTGTAACCGCAAGGTCGACGCTCCGGAAAACCCTCCGGATGTCAAGGGGGCGGCCGGGGGGTCTGTGCGGAGGTTGCGGGAAGGAGGGGTATACCCGCTGGTAGCAAGGCCCGGAGCTGTGACTTTGCCCTCCTCTTCGGGGGTGGCACGGTCAACCGTGCCCGGTGGCGCTAACCTCCCCTCAGATTGGTTATTGACCGTTAACCGCGCCGACGGCCCACGAGGCCCGGTCGGATGGTGGACGACGATGTCCAGGAGGCAGTCATGAGTGTGTCGGGGCCGATCCGTGTGGTGGTCGCCAAGCCCGGGCTCGACGGTCACGACCGTGGTGCCAAGGTCATCGCGCGCGCCCTGCGCGACGCCGGTATGGAGGTCATCTACACCGGACTGCACCAGACGCCCGAGCAGGTCGTCGACACCGCGATCCAGGAGGACGCGGACGGCATCGGGCTGTCGATCCTCTCCGGCGCCCACATGACGCTGTGCGCGCGGGTGCTGGAGCTGCTGAAGGAGCGCGACGCGGAGGACATCAAGGTCTTCTGCGGCGGGATCATCCCGGACGAGGACATCGCCGAGCTCAAGGCGATGGGCGTCGCGGACATCTTCACCCCGGGCACGCCGACCCGGGACGTGGTCGCCTGGGTCGAGTCGAACCTGCGGGCCGGCTGAGCCACCGGGCGTCGAGCGGGCCGGCCCCTCCCGGGGCCGCCCCGCTCCGTCGTGTCCGGCGCTCCGTCGGGTTCAGCCCGCCAGCTCCGCGAGCATCGCCGCCCGGAAGCGCAGGGTGCCGGCCAGTCGGGCGAAGGTCTCGGACCACGCGGAGTCCGGGGCGGCCCCGGCGGCCAGCTCCTCCACCGCGGCGGCCGTCTCCGGGGCGAGCGCGCGCTCCGTCATCCCGAGCACCCCGCTGTGGCTCCACGGGTACGCCCCGGAGGCCGCCGCCCGGGCCAGCGCCGTCACCACGGCGGTGGACAGCGGCGGCGTCCACGGGGTGGCGCAGGCGCCGAGCAGTTGGAAGGCCTCGCCCAGTCCGTGGACCGTGATGAACGCGGCCGTCCAGGCGGCCCGCTCCTGTGGCGGGAGGACGGCCAGCAGCTTGGCCGGGGCGCCGGTGGCCCGCGGCGAGCGGGTCCGGGCGCCGCGTCCGGGCGGGGCCGGGGCCGGGCCGAGCAGCGCCCGGGCCCAGTCGGCGTCCTGCTGGCGGACGGCCGCCCGCGCCCAGGCCTCCCGCAGGTCGTCGGCCCAGCTGCTGCTGGTCTCGTCGAGGCTGTCGCCGACCCGCAGGGCGAGCAGCTGCTCGGGCGTCAGCCCGGTGCTCGTCGACCAGGTCGCCAGTGGCGCGGCGGCCACCACCTCGCCGAACCACCAGGCCCGTTCGCCGCGCCCGGTGGGCGACTTGGGGGCGATCCCGTCGCGCTGCATCCGGGCGTCGCACTCGGCGGGCGGCGTGACCAGCAGGTGGGTGCCGGTGTCGGCGAGCCGGACGGCGGCCCGGGCCCGCTCGGCCATCCGGTGGGCCAGCGCCGAGTCGGGCAGGGCGGAGAGCAGCTCGGCGGCGGTGGCCCGGACGTTCTTGCTGCGGTCGCCGAGGGCGGCCTCCAGGAACGGTTCGTCGGCGGGGGAGAGGCCCTCCTGGAGGGCGTCCAGGAAGAGCAGACGGTCCTCGGCGCGCTCGGTGGCCCAGGTGCCGCGCAGCAGTTCCAGGCCGGCCGCGGGATCGCGGCGGCGCAGCAGCGCGAGGTGGGTGACCCGTTCGGCGAACAGGCCCTCGTGCCAGAGCCGGTCGTCCGCGCACTCCTGCGGCAGCTCGGGCGTGGTGGTGCGCAGCACGAACCGCCAGTCGGGGTTCTGCTCGGCCAGCCAGCGGCCCAGCGGACCGGCCAACGCCACGGCGTCGGGCCGCAGTTCGCTGCGGGCGCGGGCGGCGTCGAGCAGGCCGGGCACCAGCGCGGCGGGCGGGCGCAGGCCGCTCGCCCGGGCGGTGGTGAGCCACTGGGGCAGCAGCTCGGCCAGGTTGGCCAGGGTGCCGCCGCCGGCGCCGGTCCGGCCCGAGAGCAGGACGGCCAGGCGGCGGGCTGCGGGCTCCGGCAGTTCCGGGCGGGTGTCCTCGGCCGCGGGCGGGCCGGGCGGCTCGGCGGCTGGTACGGGCAGCGCGCCGGCCCGGCGGCGGACGGCGGCCAGCGCGGCCAGCTCCAGCAGGGCGGAGGCCTGGTCGCCCCGGTCCACGGCGTCGGCGAGCGGCAGGGCGGTGGCCGGGAGCGGTCGGCGGTCGGTCCCGAGCAGGGCGCTGGTCTGCAGCGTCTCCCACGGGTCCTGGGTGGTCGTCATTCTCGGTGCTCCTAAGCGTTGGTGAGGCCGACCGGGCGTCGGCCGGCAGCCCAGGCCGTGACCGGGGCGAAGCCCTGGTGGCCGTACTCGCCGAAGACCGTGAGCGGGCGGCCGGTGGAGACCGCGGCCAGCCGCCACAGCGCGGCCTCCGGGACGGTCGAGGTGCGGACCGGCACGGTGTGGTGGCCGTCCGTCAGGAACCAGCCGTCCGGGGTGCGGACCGGGACGACGTCGCCGAGCACCGTCGGCCGGCTCTCCAGCCACGGGTCGTCGGCGACGGCGGTGCCGTAGCCGGCCACCGCCTCGGCGACGGTCAGCCCGGCAGGCGGCCCGGCGGGGCCCGGCTCGGGGGCGCCGTAGCGCTTGCCGAGGGTGGCGCGCAGCGGATGGGCGCCGGGGTAGTAGGCGAGCTGGGCCTCCACCAGGTGGCCGGTGGGCAGGGCGAGGGCGGGCGCCTGGCCGGAGTGGCCGAAGGCGAGCAGCAGGGCCGGGCGGCCGGTCTTGGCGCCGCGCAGCCAGACCCGGCGGGTGGTGAGCCGCTCGACCGTGGTGTCCCGGCTGCCGAGCACCAGCCAGCGGTCGCGGACGCCGGCCCCCAGCGTGCTGTCGTCCGCGGGGTACCCGACCCGGGTGCGGACGGTGGCGGCCAGTTCGGGCGGCAGCTCGTCCATCCGGGTGGCGGCGGTGGCGAGCAGGTGCAGCATCGCGTACTCCTCCAGCAGCCGCTCCTGCGGCAGCGCGTCCAGTTCGCGGACCCGGGTGGCCAGGCCGGGGGCCTGCGCGTCGACCATCCGGGCGGCGACCTCCTCCCAGGGCCCGGCGGTGGACTGGTCGGCCAGGCCGTGCCGGACCCGGTCGGCCAGCCGCAGCCGCAGCTCGGCGGCCCCGGCGGTGACCCGGGCGCCGCGCTTCTCGGCCCGCCGCCGGGCGGCCTCCGGGTCGACCGGCTCCGCCGCGCGCTTCTCCGCGCGCTCCTGGCGGGACTTGAGCCACTCGGCGACCCAGTCGGCGGGCTCGCCGGCCGGGACGGCCTGCGGGGTGCCGCTCCACAGCAGGAGGAGCCCGAGCGCGTGCTTGCACGGGAACTTCCGGCTGGGGCAGCTGCACTGGTAGGCGGGCGTGGCGAGTTCGATCGCGGTGCGGTACGGCGTGCGGCCGCTGCCCTTGCACTCGCCCCAGAGCGCGGTGCCGTCGGTGCCGGTGCCGGACCACGGCGCGGGCGCGGAGAGCTTGCCCGCCGCCTTCTGCGAGGCGGCGTCAGGTGCCAGGGACAGGACGTGTTCGGTGCTCCAGCGTTCCTCCATGCGACCGACCGTAGGCGGCGGCACTGACAGCGGCTGACGGGCCGTCCGCGGGCCCCGCCGGGTTGTCAGTGGCTCGGTGCAGGGTTGTTCCCAACAGGTCCTGACTCCCCGATCACCATTGCGCCCGGGGCACCCGTGTGCCCGGGGCCGACCCGAAGGAGCCCGAGATGGCCGACGTTCTGCGGCAGCACGCCGAGGACGCGTTCGCCGGTGAACTGGCCGCACTGGCCGCGCAGGACGACCGTCCGCGCCCCGAGCGCTGGAAGCTCTCGCCGTGGGCCGTGGCGACGTACCTGCTCGGCGGTGAACTGCCCGACGGCACCCGGATCACCCCCAAGTACATCGGCCCGCGCCGGGTCGTCGAGGTCGCCGTGACGACCCTGGCGACGGACCGCGCGCTGCTGCTGCTCGGCGTGCCGGGCACCGCGAAGACCTGGGTGTCCGAGCACCTGGCGGCGGCGATCAGCGGCGACTCCACGATGCTGGTGCAGGGCACCGCCGGCACCCCCGAGGAGGCCGTCCGGTACGGCTGGAACTACGCCCAGCTGCTCACCCACGGGCCCAGCCGGGACGCCCTGGTGCCCTCGCCGCTGATGCGGGCGATGGCCGACGGCAAGATCGCCCGGGTCGAGGAGCTCACCCGCATCCCCGCCGACGTACAGGACAGTCTGATCACCATCCTGTCCGAGAAGACGCTCCCGATACCGGAGTTGGGAGCCGAGACCCAGGCGGTGCGCGGCTTCAACGTGATCGCCACCGCCAACGACCGCGACCGCGGCGTCAACGAGCTGTCCAGCGCGCTGCGCCGCCGCTTCAACACCGTGGTGCTGCCGCTGCCGGGCTCGCTGGACGAGGAGGTCGACATCGTCACCCGCCGGGTCAACCAGCTCGGCCGCTCCCTGGACCTGCCCGAACTGCCCGGCGGCGCCGAGGAGATCAGGCGCGTGGTCACCGTCTTCCGCGAGCTGCGGGCCGGGATCACGGTGGACGGCCGGACGAAGGTCAAGACCCCGAGCGGCACCCTCTCCACCGCCGAGGCGATCTCGGTGGTGACCAACGGGCTGGCCCTGGCCGCCCACTTCGGCGACGGCGTGCTGCGCGCCGGGGACGTGACGGCCGGCATCCTCGGCGCCGTCGTCCGCGACCCGGTGGCGGACCGGGCGGTCTGGCGCGAGTACGTCGAAGGGGTGGTGCGCGAGCGCGACGGCTGGAAGGACTTCTACCGCGCCGCCCGCGAGGTGACGGCGTGACGTCCGAGGTCGCCCTGCTGGGCATCCGCCACCACGGCCCCGGATCCGCCCGGGCGGTGGCCGCCGCGCTGGCGCGGTGGCGGCCGGACGCGGTGCTGATCGAGGGCCCGCCGGAGGCCGACGCGATCGTCCACCTGGCCGCCGAGAAGGACCTCGTCCCGCCGGTGGCGCTGCTCGCCCACGCGGTGGACGACCCGGCGAGGGCCGCCTTCTGGCCGTACGCCGAGTTCTCCCCGGAGTGGGTGGCGATCCGGCACGCCGTCGACCACGACCTGCCGGTCCGCTTCATCGACCTGCCCGCCGGGTACGGCTTCGCGCCGGAGGAGGAGGGCGCCGAAGCGGAGGGCACCGAGGAGGACGGCGCGCGGGAGGGCGCCGAGCCGGTCGCCGACCCGCTGGCGCTGCTCGCCGAGGCGGCCGGGCACGACGACGCCGAGCGCTGGTGGGAGGACGTGGTCGAGCACCGCGCGCCCGGCGGCGACGCGCTGGCGCCGTTCGCCGCCGTCGCCGAGGCGATGGGCGCGCTGCGCGCGGAGGGTCTCGGCGAGTCCCGCCGGGACCGGCTGCGCGAGGCGCACATGCGCCAGCAGATCCGCGCCGCCCGCCGCGCCGGGCACCGGCGGATCGCCGTGGTCTGCGGGGCCTTCCACGTCCCCGCGCTGGAGCGGATGCCCACCGTCGCCCACGACCGGGCGCTGCTCGCCGGGCTGCCCAAGAAGGTGCGCACGGACATCACCTGGGTGCCGTGGACGCACCGCCGGCTCTCCCAGTCCGCCGGCTACGGCGCGGGCGTGCAGTCGCCCGGCTGGTACCACCACCTGTTCACCACCGACGGGGACCCGGTCCCGCGCTGGCTCACCCGGGCCGCCGAACTGCTGCGCGCCGAGGACCACCCGGTCTCCTCCGCGCACGTGATCGAGGCGGTCCGGCTCGCCGAGACGCTGGCCGTGCTGCGCGGACGCCCGCTCGCCGGGCTGACCGAGACCCTGGACGCGGTGCGCGCGGTGCTCTGCGAGGGCTCGGACGTCGCCCTGGAGCTGGTCCGGGACCGCCTGGTGGTCGGCGACGCGCTCGGCGAGGTCCCGGACGCCGCGCCGGCGGTGCCGCTCCAGCGCGACCTCACCCGGCTGCAGCGCTCGCTGCGGCTCAAGCCCGAGGCCGCGCCGAAGGACGTCGACCTCGACCTGCGCAAGGACACCGACGCGGCCCGCTCCCGGCTGCTGCACCGGCTGCGGCTGCTGGGCGTGGACTGGGGCGTGCCCGCGCGGTCCTCGGTGAACTCGACCGGGACGTTCCGGGAGAGCTGGCGGCTGTGCTGGCAGCCCGAGTTCGCGGTCCGGATCGCCGAGGCCGCCCAGTGGGGCACCACGGTCGAGGAGGCGGCGGTCAACAAGGCCGTCGGCACCGCCCGCGCCGCCGAGGAACTCGCCGAGCTGACCGGCCTGGTGGAGACCTGCCTGCTGGCCGGGCTGTCCGGGGCACTGCCCGCCGTGATGCGGGTGCTCGCCGACTGCGCGGCCCTGGACACCGATGTCGCGCACCTCGCGGGCGCGCTGCCCGCGCTGGTCCGCGCGCTGCGCTACGGCGACGTGCGCGGCACCGACCACGGGGCGCTCGCCGAGGCGGCCTCGGGCCTGGCCGAGCGGATCTGCGTCGGGCTGCCGCCCGCCTGCGTCGGCCTGGACGCGCAGGGCGCGGAGGCGATGCGCGGCCGGCTCGACGAGGTGCACGGCGCGATCGGGCTGCTGGCCGCCGATCCCGCCGCCTCCGCCACCACGGAAGACGCCGCCGTCGAAGAGGCCGCCGAAGGCACCGCGCCGGACCCGGAAGGCCTGGCCGGCCTGGCCGGCCTGGCCGACCGCTGGGCCGCCGCCCTGCGTTCGCTGGCCCGCCGCGAGCCGGCCGGCGGACCGGCCACCGGCGCCCCCGGGCTGCTGCGCGGTCGCGCCGTGCGACTGCTGCTGGACGACGGCCGGCTCGACTCCGAGGAGGCCGGCCGACGGCTGCGGCTGGTGCTCTCCGTCGCCAACGCCCCGGCGGACGCGGCCGGTTGGGTCGAGGGCTTCCTGACCGGCGGCGGCGCCCTGCTGCTGCACGACCCCCGGCTGCTCGCCCTGCTGGACGAGTGGCTGACCGGGGTGAGCGGCGAGGTCTTCACCGACGTCCTGCCGCTGCTGCGCCGCACCTTCGCCGGACTGGAGGCGGGCGTGCGCACCACCATCGGCGGCCGGGTCGCGGCCGGCCCGCTCGGCGAGCTCCCGGCCGCCCGGGCCGAGTCCGGCGAGCTGGACCGGGCCCGCGCCGACGCCGCCGTCCCCGTGGTGGCCCTGCTGCTCGGGCTCCGTCCGACGATCCCCCGGCAGGCCGCCGGCCGCGACACCTGACACCGCCGCACCGCCGTACCGAACGCACCGCCTACCGAACGCCGGGCGCACCGCCGCCGGCCGCACCGCCGCACCGAACGCACCGCCGTACCGAACGCCTGCCCCACCGCAGGACCCGCTGAAGAGGAGGACGAGATGGCAGCGCCCACGACCGACGAACGGCTGCGCCGCTGGCGGCTGGTGCTCGGCGGCGAGGCCGACGGCACCGGCTGCACCCTGCGCGGCCGCGACGCCGCGATGGACGGCGCCCTCGCCGCGCTCTACCGGGGCGCCCCCGAGGAGGGCGCCCGGGGTGGTCGCGGCGGCCGCCGCAGCGCCGGGCTGGGCGGCTCGGCCCCGCAGGTGGCCCGCTGGCTGGGCGACATCCGCGAGTACTTCCCGTCCACCGTCGTGCAGCTGATGCAGCAGGACGCGATCACCCGGCTCGGCCTGGACCGGCTGCTGCTGGAACCGGAGATGCTGGAGGCCGTCGAGCCGGACGTGCACCTGGTCGGCACCCTGCTGTCGCTCAAGCACGCGCTGCCCGAGACCACCCGGGAGACCGCGCGGGCGGTGGTCGGCAAGGTGGTCGCCGACCTGGAGCGCCGGCTCGCCGACCGCACCCGGGCCACCCTCGGGGGCGCCCTCGACCGCAGCGCCAAGGTCAACCGGCCGCGCCACCGGGACATCGACTGGGACCGCACCATCCGGGCCAACCTGAAGAACTACCTGCCCGAGCACGGCACCGTCGTCCCCGAGCGGCTGGTCGGCTACGCCCGCGCCCAGCAGGCCGTGAAGAAGGACGTCATCCTCTGCATCGACCAGTCCGGCTCGATGGCGCCCTCGGTCGTCCACTCGGCGGTCTTCGGCGCGGTGCTCGCCTCGATGCGCACCCTGGACACCCGACTGGTCGTCTTCGACACCTCGGTGGTCGACCTCACCGAACAGCTCACCGACCCGGTCGACGTCCTGTTCGCCACCCAGCTCGGCGGCGGCACCGACATCAACCGCGCGCTCGCCTACTGCCAGTCGAAGATCACCCGGCCCTCCGAGACCGTCGTGGTGCTGATCAGCGACCTGTACGAGGGCGGCATCCGGGACGGCATGCTCAAGCGGGTCGCCGCGATGAAGGCGGCCGGCGTCCAGTTCATCGCCCTGCTCGCGCTCTCCGACGAGGGGGCCCCGGCGTACGACCACGCGCACGCCGCCGCCCTGGCCTCGCTCGGCGCGCCGGCCTTCGCCTGCACCCCGGACGCGTTCCCGGAGATCATGGCGGCGGCCATCGAGAAGCGTCCGATCCCCGTGCCGGACCAGAGGGCGTGAGGATTCACCCGAACGCGGTAATCCGCCCGATCGGTGGACCGGCCGCCCGCCCCGGCCTTCCGGGCATTCTGTGACGGTTCTCACCCAAGGCGGGCAGGCTCCCGGGCGGAACAGGCCCGTCCCACGGGGATAACCTGCCAGACGGACGTGACGCGCGTGTTGATTGACGTGTGCGCCCGTGGCTGTGTGGGCCGCAAGGCCGTATCTCTGCGTACCCGCACCGCCCCGACGACCCGCAGCGAAGATCCTGCCGTGGCACGCTCGTAGAGACACAATCCGCGACCACGAACAAGGACAAACACGTGGACCTGTTCGAGTACCAGGCGAGGGACCTCTTCGCCAAGCACGGTGTACCCGTGCTTGACGGCGATGTCATCGAGACCGCCGCAGACGCTGCCGCCATCGCGGAGCGCTTCGGCGGCCGCGCCGTCGTCAAGGCTCAGGTGAAGGTGGGCGGCCGAGGCAAGGCCGGCGGCGTCAAGCTCGCCGCCGACCCGGCGGACGCCGTCGCCAAGGCCGAGCAGATCCTCGGCATGGACATCAAGGGCCACACCGTTCACAAGGTGATGCTGGCCCAGACCGCGGACATCAAGGACGAGTACTACGTCTCGTTCCTGCTGGACCGCACCAACCGCACCTTCCTGGCCATGGCCAGCGTCGAGGGCGGCGTGGAGATCGAGGTCGTCGCCGAGCAGAACCCCGAGGCGCTCGCCAAGATCCCGGTCGACGCCAACGAGGGCTGCACCCCGGAGAAGGCCGCCGAGATCGTCGCCGCGGCGAAGTTCCCGGCCGAGGTCGCCGACCAGGTCGCCGAGGTCCTGCAGAAGCTGTGGACCGTCTTCATCAAGGAGGACGCCCTCCTCGTCGAGGTCAACCCGCTGATCAAGTCCGGCGACGGCAAGATCATCGCGCTCGACGGCAAGGTCTCCCTGGACGACAACGCCGAGTTCCGCCAGCCCGAGCACGAGGCCCTGGAGGACAAGGCCGCGGCCAACCCGCTGGAGGCCGCCGCCAAGGCCAAGGGCCTGAACTACGTCAAGCTCGACGGCCAGGTCGGCATCATCGGCAACGGCGCGGGCCTCGTCATGAGCACCCTCGACGTGGTCGCCTACGCCGGTGAGAAGCACGGCGGCGTCAAGCCCGCCAACTTCCTCGACATCGGTGGCGGCGCCTCCGCCGAGGTCATGGCGAACGGCCTGGAGATCATCCTGGGCGACCCCGACGTCAAGTCGGTCTTCGTCAACGTCTTCGGCGGCATCACCGCGTGCGACGCGGTCGCCAACGGCATCGTGCAGGCCCTGGAGCTCCTGAAGAGCAAGGGCGAGAACGTCACCAAGCCGCTGGTCGTCCGTCTGGACGGCAACAACGCGGAGCTGGGTCGCAAGATCCTCGACGACGCCAACCACCCGCTGGTCCAGCGCGTGGACACCATGGACGGCGCCGCTGACCGCGCCGCCGAGCTGGCCAACAAGTAAGGAAGGGGACTACACACCATGGCTATCTTCCTTACCAAGGACAGCAAGGTCATCGTCCAGGGCATGACCGGCTCCGAGGGCATGAAGCACACCCGCCGCATGCTCGCCTCCGGCACCCGGATCGTCGGCGGTGTCAACCCGCGCAAGGCCGGCACCACGGTCGACGTCGACGGCACCGAGATCCCGGTCTTCGGGTCGGTCGCCGAGGCGATGGAGAAGACCGGTGCCGACGTCACCGTCGTCTTCGTCCCGCCGGCGTTCACCAAGGCCGCCGTCGTCGAGGCCATCGACGCCGAGATCGACCTGGCCGTCGTCATCACCGAGGGCGTCCCGGTGCACGACACCGCCGCCTTCTGGGCGCACGCCGGTGCCAAGGGCAACAAGACCCGCATCATCGGCCCGAACTGCCCCGGCCTGATCAGCCCCGGACAGTCGAACGCCGGCATCATCCCGGCCGACATCACCAGCTCCGGCAAGATCGGCCTGGTCTCGAAGTCCGGCACCCTGACCTACCAGCTCATGTACGAGCTGCGGGACATCGGCTTCACCTCGGCCGTCGGCATCGGTGGTGACCCGGTCATCGGCACCACCCACATCGACGCGCTCAAGGCCTTCCAGGAGGACCCGGAGACCGAGCTCATCGTCATGATCGGTGAGATCGGTGGCGACGCCGAGGAGCGTGCCGCGGCCTTCATCGCCGAGCACGTCACCAAGCCGGTCGTCGGCTACGTCGCGGGCTTCACCGCCCCGGAGGGCAAGACCATGGGCCACGCCGGCGCCATCGTCTCCGGCTCCTCGGGCACCGCCCAGGCGAAGAAGGAGGCCCTCGAGGCCGCCGGTGTCAAGGTCGGCAAGACGCCGTCCGAGACCGCCCGCCTGGCCCGCGAGATCATCGCCGCCCAGGCCTGATCCCGCCCCGCGCGTGACGAGCGCCCCCGCCCTTCCCGGGCGGGGGCGCTCGCCGTTCCGGCACGCCCCGGGCGGCTCAGTGCGCCCTCGGCCCCGTCGTGCAGGGTAGCGGCGACCACAGCCGGCAGACCACCGGGCCCTGCGGCGGGGGAGCGGCCGTCCGGCCCGCCGCAGGCAGCTCCCAGCGCGCGGCCGCCCGCGGCCGCGGCTCCACCAGGACGGCCTCCAGGCCGGGCGCCGGGCTGCACCAGATGCTGGTGATGCCGTTCGGCGCCCCTCCGGGCAGCAGCGGCACGCTCGGCTCCGCCTCCTGCGCCCCGGCGGACCGGGCGGCGGGCAGGCACACCGCGGGCGCCGGCGGGTCGACCGACCGGAACAGCACCGCCGGGCGCACCCCCGACAGGGTCGCCAGCATCGCCCCGGCCACCGCGAGCGTCAGCAGCGCCGCCGCACCCGTGCGGCTCGCCGTCCAGAGCCGGTGCCGGGCCCGCAGCACCGGCACCGGTGCCCGGTGCGGCTGCGGGCAGCCGCGCACCGCCGCCCGGTACAGCTGTCGGCTCAGCCCGTCCGCGAAGCCCGGTGCCGCCGGGTCCGGCCCGACCAGCTCCGGCACCCACTGCGCCAGTGCCGCCCGGGCGGCCCACACCCGGCTCTCGGCCGCCACCCGCGTGGACTCCACCTCCACCGCGACCGCCGCGGCCGGCAGCCCCAGCCCGTCGTGCAGCACCAGCGCCCGGCGCTGCGGGCGGGACAGCCGCTTGAGCGCCTTCAGCAGCGCCCGGTCCCGGTCGGTCAGCCGGTCGTGGTCCGGCAGCACCGCCTGCGCCTCGTCGGCCGGGCGCACCCTGATCCGCCGGTGCGGCAGCACCCACAGGTGCGAGCGGCGGGGTCCGCCCCGGTGCCACGGGGACAGTGCCAGCTCGCAGGCCCGCACCCGTACCCACCCCTCCGGGTTCCCCGAAGCGGCCACCGCGCCCCAGCGCCGCCGGGCCTCCCCGAACGCCAGCCGTACGCAGTGCGCCGCCCGGTGCCGGCAGGCGGTCAGCAGGAACACCTGCTGCACCAGCCGGGTGTGCGCGGTCTCGTACAGCTCCTCGAAGCTCACCGCCGGGGGCTGCGCGTCGAGGTCGTCGTCCCCGACCGAGGGCGCGGCGGCCAGCGCCACCCGGCCGGGACTGGCGGAACCGGGCCCGGCCGGGGCGGCGGCGGGGTACGGGGGCTCGCCGCGGTCGGCGGCGGTGCCGCCCGTGGGGGTGTTCGGCCCGGGGCCCGTGCTCGGGGACGTGGCGTGAAGGTGCTCGGCCGGGTCGTGGAGGCGGGCCGTGGGCGTGGCGGTGGCGTCGCTTGTCCGGTCGGGGCCGGCGGCCTTCGACCGCCCGCCGTCAGCCCGCCGCCCGGCCGTGGCGCCGCGTCCCGCGTGTTCCGTCGGGGCCTTCCGTGCCTGGTCGGGCTCGGCGGCCTGTGGCTGCCTGCCGTCGGACCCCTGCGCGGCCGGGGCCCGGCGTGACGTGTCGCCGGGGCGGGCGGCCGTGCCCGCGGGGGCCTGCGGCTCACGGCCGTCGCCGCTGCCGTTGCCCGGGGACGGGCGGCCGCTCGAGGTGGGGACGTTCTCCGGCCGGTCCTGTTCGGTGCCGGGGTCAGTGGGCGTCGTCGGCCCACTTCCGCCGTCTGCGCCCCGGGCCCGCGCCCGTCCGGCGCCGGGGGCGCCGCCGCGCCTCCCGGGGGCCGCGGGAGGCGTCGGCCCGCCTCCGCCGCCGGCGGGGCCCGCCGGCTCGTGGCTCCCGGCGGTCGGCTGACGCCGCGCGCCGACCGTCGCCGGTGCGGCCAGCGGCGCCCGTGGCACGGTGGCGCCGCCGGCCTGGCCCCCGGGCGCGCGACCCTCGTGCGCGCGCCCCGGGGCGGCGCTCTTCGCGGGGGCCGGCGGCCTGCCGGAGGCCGGGCGCGGCTTCTCGGCCGAAGCCCGGCGTGCCGCGCCGCCGTCCGCGTCCCGCGCCGGGCGGGCCGCCTTCCGGGCGTCGTCGGAGGTGCGTGGGGTGGGCTTCACGGCTCGGGAGGGGCGCCGTTTCCTCGGCACGTCCCCACCCGCTGCCACATCGGCCGACGGGCGCCCGGCCCCGCAGACGGGGGCAGGTTCCTCGGGGCGCGTCAGGGTGCCGGCCAGCAGGGCGAGGGCCTCCGCCTCGGTGCGGGTGCCGAGCTTGCGCAGGGCGCGCTGGAGGTAGCTGCGGGCGGTGGTGGGGGTGACTCCGAGGGCGACGGCGGTGCGGGGGAGGTCGTGGCCGACCGCGAGGTGGGCCAGGACCTGGGCCTCACGGGGGGTCAGGTTCCGCGGTGGGCGGCCCGCGTCGGTCCCGGCGCGGGCCGGCTTGCGGTGGCGCTCCGGTGCGGGGGACTCGGCGGTGGGTGGCGTGGTCATCAGACGCTCCGGGCCGGGGCACCGGCGGCTTGGGGGCAGGGTCTGAAAATGCGCATAAGCCAATAATCTGGGACACGGCGGCGGTTTGGCGCTTCACGGAGCATGGCGAGTCGCCTTGGCACCATGTGGCCCATGACGCAGCTGATGGGCCGTCCGATCCTGCAATCGCCCGGTGAATCGGGTGGACGCCCCGCGCTGGCCGACCTGTTGACGGGAGTGCGGACGGCGCTGGTCGGCCTGGCCGTGGTCGGGGCGCCGGTGCTGGCGCTCTGGGTGGTGTCGCCGTACGCGGAGGACGGCGCGGCCGCTGTCACCCGGTTGGCGGGGGTGCTCTGGCTGCTCGGGCACGGCGCACCGGTGCTGCGCGGCCCGACGGACGCCCCGCTGACCGTCACTCCGCTGCTGCTCGGCGTCCTGGCCGTGGCCCGGCTCCACCGGGTGGCCGCCGGGGTGGCGGCGCGGCGCGGGCCGCGCTCGCGCTGGAGCGGTCCGGTGGCGGTCTGGGCGGGGTACTGCGCGGTGGCCGTCGGGGTGACGCTGCACTGCGCGGGGGGCGGGCTGTTCCGCAGCCGGGTGCTGCCGGACGTCCTGGCGGTGGCGCTGGTGGCGGGCCTGGCGACGGCCGCCGGGGCCCGTTCGGCGGCCGTCCTCGACGGGCCGGCCGATTCCCCGCTGGACCGCCTCCCGCCGCCGTACTGTCCGGTCGGCGCCGTGCCGACGGTACGGGCCGCGGCGCTGGCGGCCGGGGCCGGACTGGTCGCGGCGGGCGGCCTCCTGGTGGTGTCCTCGGCGGTGCTGGACGCGGTGGCCGGCGGCGGGCGCGGCATGGCGCTGCTGGGGAGCGGGCCCACCGCGCTGGCGGGGCTGGTGCTGCTCGCGCTGGTGCTGCTGCCGAACGCGGTGCTGTGGGGTACGGCGTACGCGCTGGGCCCGGGTTTCGGGGTCGGCACCGGGACGGTGGTGTCGCCGGCCGCTACGGCGCTGGGTCCGGTGCCCGAGTTCCCGCTGTTCGCGCTGCTGCCGGCGGACGGCCCGGGCGGCTGGCGGCTGGCGGTGTCGGCCCTGCCGCTGCTGGCCGGGGTGGTGCCGGCGGTCCTGCTGGGCCGCGCGGCGGCGGGCCGGCGGCTGCCGGGCAGGGCCGGGGAGCGGCCCGAGCCCTGGCCGCCGGCCGCCACGGCGGTGGCCGCGCTGGCGGCGGCGCTGTCGGTCGGGGCCGGGGCGGCGGTGCTGGGCTGGCTCTCCGGCGGGGCGTTGGCGGGGGAGCGGCTGGCCTGGGTGGGGCCGGTGCCGTGGACGGGTCCGGCGGCGGCGGGCTGGATCGCGCTGGTCGCCGTCCCGGGCGCGCTGCTGGTCCGGTACCGCACGCTGGGCCCGGCGGACGGCGTGGGCGTGTATGCCCGGCTCGCGCGGCGCGTCCGCCGGGGTGCGCTGGCGCTGCGCGCCGTTGCGTACGCCCTCGTGCTGCGGCTCTCCGGAGCGGGTGTCAGGAGCGTCGGCGGACCGGGCCCCGACGAGCGGGACCCGGTCGACCGGGTGGATCAGGACGACTGACCGGGGCCGACCGGCCGGACGACCGACCGGCCCCGGACGTCGGCCCGGCTACTCGGTGTTCCCGGTGAAGTCCACGTACCACTGCGGCGCGTACCGGTCGCAGTTCTGGGCGCCGACGCTGGTCAGCGAGTCCTGCACGCAGGTGACGTAGTCGCGGTAGTGGTACCCGAGGCCGATCACCGAGGTGGCGACCACGATGGTCATCGCGCCGGTCAGGATGCCGGCGAGCGCGGCCGGGGTGAGCGGGTTCGGTGCCGGCGCCGCGGGGAGCGGGCCGCCCGGGCCGGCGACGGTGGCGGCGGCCGGGGCGGACCGCCGGGTCCGCAGCGCGCCGACGCCCCAGACGATGCCGAGCGCCCCGATCAGCAGCGCGATCCAGTGGAACCCCATGAACAGGCAGACCAGCGCGAACGGCCCGGCCAGCGCGGCGTTGCGCGCCTTGCGGTGGGCCGGGTCGGCGAGGTCGAGCCGGGGCGGCTGCGGGGCCGGCGGCCGCCGGCCGGGTCGGCCGTCGTCGCCTGGGCCCCACGGCGGCGGAAGAACCGGACGCTCGCCGCCCTGGCCGTCGGGGCCGCCCTGCCCGTCGGCGCCGGGGCCCGGGCCGGCCCAGGGGCTGCGCGGCTGCCACGGCTGGTCCGGGGCATCCGCCGGCGGCGGCGCGAAGGGGTTGCGCTCACCGGTGTCGTCGCCGCTGCTCATGGGTTCAGCCATTCCTTCTCGGTCGGAGCTCGTTCGGAGGTTCTCGCGTCGGAGCGGTCTCCCGCGCCCCCAATGATCCCGCAGCCGTCCACCGGGCCACCGGCGGCCCGCGTCGAAGGGCCGGGCGGGACCGGACGGGGCCGTCGGCGGGGTCGTCGGCGGGCCGGTGCGGGCCGGGGCAACTCCGGTGCGGCGGGCCGGAGGAGATCCCCGTCTCAACTACGCGCGTAGCGCCGCCGGGAGGGTGCGGAGGCCGTCCGACCAGCCGTTATCGTGGTGACGGTCAGCAGCCCACAGAGGTTCCCCGGGCCCGCGTCGCGGCGGGTTTTCCCGGAGTTCCCCCTCGCTCGACCTGCCGTTCGTAGTGGCCCCACCGCCGGTGGACGTACCAGCGGACGGCGCCCGACCTACGGAGAAACGCGCAGTGGCCGCCGCCCCCGCCCAGCACTTCCCGCCCCGTAAGCCCGGACCGGCCCGCCTGGTGGTGCTGGTCTCCGGCTCCGGCACCAACCTGCAGGCGCTGATCGACGCCGCGGCCGATCCGGCGTACGGCGCCGAGATCCTCGCCGTCGGCGCGGACCGGGACGGGATCGTCGGCCTGGACCGCGCGGAGAAGGCCGGCCTGCCGACCTTCGTCCACCGGGTGAAGGACCACCCCGACCGGGCCGAGTGGGACCGCGCGCTGACCGCCTCCGTCGCCGAGTACCGGCCCGACCTGGTGGTCACGGCCGGCTTCATGAAGATCCTCGGCCCCGAGTTCATCGCCGCCTTCGCCGGGCGGATCGTCAACACCCACCCCGCACTGCTGCCCTCCTTCCCCGGCGCCCACGGCGTCACCGACGCGCTCGCGTACGGGGTGAAGGTCACCGGCTGCACCGTCCACCTGGTCGATTCCGGCGTGGACACCGGGCCGATCATCGCGCAGGGCGTCGTCGAGGTCGTCGACGCCGACCACGCCGATGGCGGCGTCGCGCTGCACGAGCGCATCAAGACTGTCGAGCGCAAGCTGCTCGTCGACGTCGTGGGCCGGCTGGCCCGCGAAGGTCACCGCATCGAGGACCGAAAGGTATGGATCCCGGCATGAGTGCCAGCTCCACCACCACGCCCGTTTCGGAGAACGTCCGTCCGATCCGTCGCGCGCTGATCAGCGTGTACGACAAGACCGGTCTGGAGGAGCTGGCCCAGGGCCTGCACGCCGCCGGGGTCGCCATCGTCTCCACCGGCTCGACCGCCGGCCGGATCGCCGCCGCCGGCGTCCCGGTGACCGAGGTCTCCGAGCTGACCGGCTTCCCGGAGTGCCTCGACGGGCGCGTGAAGACGCTGCACCCCCGCGTGCACGCCGGCGTGCTGGCCGACCTGCGGCTGGAGTCGCACCGGGCGCAGCTGGCCGAGCTGGGCGTCGAGCCCTTCGACCTGGTCGTGGTGAACCTCTACCCGTTCAAGGCCACCGTCGCCTCCGGCGCCACCCCGGACGAGTGCGTCGAGCAGATCGACATCGGCGGCCCGAGCATGGTCCGCGCCGCCGCCAAGAACCACCCCTCGGTGGCCGTGGTGGTCGACCCGGCCCGTTACGGCGACGTGCTGACGGCCGTCCGGGAGGGCGGCTTCGACCTGGCCACCCGCAAGCGCCTGGCCGGTGCCGCGTTCGCCCACACCGCCGCCTACGACGTGGCCGTCGCCTCCTGGTTCGAGGACGGCTACGCCCCGAGCGACGCGCACTTCCCCGAGTTCCTCGGCTCGACCTGGGAGCGGCAGAACGTGCTGCGCTACGGCGAGAACCCGCACCAGGGCGCCGCGCTGTACAGCGACGGCACCGGCGGCCTGGCCGGCGCGCAGCAGCTGCACGGCAAGGAGATGTCGTACAACAACTACGTCGACACCGACGCCGCCCGCCGCGCCGCCTACGACCACGCCGAGCCGGCCGTCGCGATCATCAAGCACGCCAACCCGTGCGGCATCGGGACCGGCGCCGACGTCGCCGAGGCGCACCGCAAGGCGCACGAGTGCGACCCGGTCTCCGCGTACGGCGGCGTGATCGCCGTCAACCGCCCGGTCACCGTCGCGCTGGCCGAGCAGATCGCCCCGATCTTCACCGAGGTCGTCGTGGCCCCCGGCTACGAGGAGGGCGCCCTGGAGGTGCTCACCCGCAAGAAGAACCTGCGGGTGCTGCTCGCCCCCGAGGCCCCGGCCAACCGCCAGGAGGTGCGCCCGATCTCCGGCGGCGTGCTGCTCCAGGACGCCGACCGGGTGCACGCCGAGGGCGACGACCCGGCGAACTGGACCCTCGCCAGCGGTGAGGCGCTGTCCGCCGACGAGCTGGCCGAGCTGGCCTTCGCCTGGCGGGCCTGCCGGGCCGTCAAGTCCAACGCGATCCTGCTGGCCAAGGACGGCGCCTCGGTCGGTGTCGGCATGGGCCAGGTGAACCGGGTGGACTCCTGCAAGCTCGCGGTCGAGCGGGCCGGCGAGCGCGCCAAGGGCTCCTACGCGGCCTCGGACGCCTTCTTCCCGTTCGCGGACGGCCCGGCGATCCTGATCGCGGCCGGCGTCAAGGCGATCGTCCAGCCCGGTGGCTCGATCCGCGACGAGGAGGTCGTCGCGGCGGCCGCCGAGGCCGGCGTGACCATGTACTTCACCGGTGCGCGGCACTTCTTCCACTGACACCGGTCCCGCCGACGGCGGGACGGCGTGACGGAACGGCAGAGGGGGGGGGGGGGCCCCCACGGGGGGGGGGGGGGGTACTCCCTTTTTGTTTTGTATCTGACTAGGGGTGTGTGGTATTCCTTG
>NZ_JBVILX010000002.1:1002529-1039381 GCF_055580145.1 Kitasatospora sp. NPDC032121
CTTCCCCTCCCCATCCCCCCCCCCAGACGGAGAAACGATGAAAGAAAACAAAGCCCCCCCCCCCCCCCCCCGGGGGGGCCCCCCCCCCCCCTCTGCCGTTCCGGCCGGTCAGTACCGGGGCCGGTTGAACCACTTGACGCTGTCCTGGAGGCACATGGCGGTGATCCAGATGATGCTGACGGCCAGCCAGAGCAGGCCCGCGATCAGACCCGTCGCGGAGCCGCTGCCGAGGGCGCCCAGCAGGATCAGCAGGCCGACCAGGCCGCCGAGCGAGCCGTACACGATGGTGGTGACCCGGACGGCGTTGCCGCCCTTGCCGAACTTCACGCCGAGCGTGATGGAGAGCGCGGCGAACAGGCCGAACACCACGCCGACGACGATCAGGACACCGCCGACGGCGTCGCCCAGCGCGAGGAACGAGTCGTCGCTGGTGGTCTTGCTGACCTGGCTGGTGGCGTCCTTGGCGACCGCCCCGAGGATCACGTAGCCGAACGCGGCGAGCGTCTGCACACCGCCGACGATGAACAGCAGCACCCGGGCGGCCGTCATCAGGCTCGGCATGGACACCGGGGCCACCGGCGCGTACCCGTAGCCCGGGGCGGCCTGCGGGTAGCCGTAGCCCGGGGCGGCCTGCGGCGGCGGGGCCTGCTGCGGGTAGCCGTAGCCGGGCGGGGCGGCCGGCGGCTGGCCGTACGGGTTGTTCGGGTCGGGCGGGTAACTCATGGATGCCTCCGGGCAGTTTGCGGGGACGCGGGGACGGGACGCTGACGGCCCGGTGCGGTCGGTCGGTCGGGTCACCGACCGAAGGGGACGTTAGCGGAGCGGGGTGACAGCCCGGCGGCGGTGACGGGCGCCGCGGCTCGGCGGTGTGGTGAGCGTCAGGGGCGCGAGACGGTCGACGGGTTCGGTGCGGGCGGGACGGTGCCGCCGCGGTCGGACTGCTCGTTCTGCTGTGATCGGCTCACTGACTCTTTCCCCCGGGTACGCCCCGCCGCGGTGATCCGTCGGCCCGTCACCGGGCCGGTACGCGGCGGGAATGCCCGCTTATCGTCATCCGGACGACGGGGCCGTGTCCAGCCGGTTCCGCGCGCCGGGCCCAGACTGTGGCGCAACCGCAATGTGCGGCGGACCTTCGTACCCGTCCGTTCACCCTCGTGTTCACCTGCGCTCCCACCCGTGCGCCCGTTCGCCGGGCGTCCTCCCGCCCCGGCGCCGGACGCCCTCCCGCCCCGTTCGCAGGACGTCCTCCCGCCCCGTTCGCAGGACGTCCTCCCGCCCCGGCCGGGAGGCCCTCCCGTACCGGTCCGGGCGGCCCGCCCCGCCGTCCCGGACCGCTCGTCGGAGCGGACCGCCGCCCTCGGTACGGAGACCCCCGGCGATCCGGGAGAATGGGGTCATGACTGCCCAGATTCTCGATGGCAAGGCCACCGCCGCCGCGATCAAGTCCGAACTCGCCGCCCGCGTGGCGGCCCTCAAGGCGAAGGGCGTCACGCCCGGCCTCGGCACCGTCCTGGTCGGCGACGACCCGGGCAGCCGCTGGTACGTGAACGGCAAGCACAAGGACTGCGCCGAGGTCGGCATCGCCTCGATCCAGCGCGAGCTGCCCGCCACCGCCACCCAGGAGGACGTGGAGAACGTCGTCCGCGAGCTCAACGCCGACCCGTCCTGCACCGGCTACATCGTCCAGCTGCCGCTGCCCAAGGGCCTGGACCAGAACCCGGTCCTGGAGCTGATGGACCCGGACAAGGACGCCGACGGCCTGCACCCGACCTCGCTCGGCCGGCTCGCCCTGGGCATCGACGGCCCGCTGCCGTGCACCCCGCTCGGCATCGTCGAGCTGCTGCGCCGCCACGACGTCGAGATCAACGGCGCCGAGGTGGTCGTGGTCGGCCGCGGCATCACCGTCGGCCGCTCGATCGGCCTGCTGCTGACCCGCCGCAGCGAGAACGCCACCGTCACCCTGTGCCACACCGGCACCCGGGACCTCGGCGCCCACCTGCGCAAGGCCGACATCATCGTGGCCGCCGCCGGCGTGCCGCACCTGGTCAAGCCGGAGGACGTCAAGCCGGGCGCCGCGGTGCTGGACGTGGGCGTCAGCCGCAGCGAGGGCAAGATCGTCGGCGACGTGCACCCGGGCGTGGCCGAGGTGGCCGGCTGGATCTCCCCGAACCCCGGCGGCGTGGGCCCGATGACCCGCGCGATGCTGCTCAACAACATCGTCGAGGCGGCCGAGCGCCGCGCCGGCATCTGACACCCCAGGGACGGCGAGCATGACTGAACCGCGACCGGCAGGCTCCCGCCGCAGGCCGGTCAAGACCACCGGCACCCTGCCGCCCGAGGGCTCGGCCGCGGCCCTCGGACGCGAGCACGCCCTGCCGGTGCGGCAGTGGCCGATCACGCTGGTCCTGCTGGTCGTCGGCGCCGGCCTCGCGGTCACCTGGTTCGCCGACTTCAAGGACGGGTTCAAGTACGGGCTGCTGATCCTCGGCGCCGGCGTGCTGCTCGGCGCGGTGCTGCGGCTGGTGCTGCCCGAGGTCGGGATGCTGGCGGTGCGCAGCCGCTTCACGGACGTGATCGTGCTGAGCTTCCTGGGCATCTCGATCGTGCTGCTGACCCTGGTGGCGCAGCCGAACCCGTGGCTGCAGATCCCGCTGCTCGACAACATCGGCCAGCTGATGGGCCGGCCCAGGCACTGAGGCCCCGGGCACCGCTCCGCGGGCCCGTGACGGCCCCCGCCCGCCCATGGAAACCCAGGGCGCGGGCGGGGGCCGCCTTTCTTCTGTGATGCATCAGCCATGCCGGGACACCCGGCGTACGCTTCCCTTTGCGATAACCTGACGCCGGTCTCTCGACGTCGAGAGATCATCCTGGCTCCAGCGCCGGTGTGCCTGGGGCGCCTGGCGAATTTGCTGGAGAAGGTAGAAATGACTCGCACCCCCGTCAACGTCACCATCACCGGAGCGGCCGGTCAGATCGGCTACGCGCTGCTCTTCCGCATCGCCTCGGGCCACCTGCTCGGCGCCGACGTGCCGGTGAACCTGCGCCTCCTGGAGATTCCGCAGGGCCTCAAGGCCGCCGAGGGCACCGCCATGGAGCTCGTCGACTGCGCCTTCCCGCTGCTGCGCGACATCACCATCACCGACAAGCCGGCCGAGGCCTTCGACGGCGCCAACGTCGCGCTGCTGGTCGGCGCCCGTCCGCGCACCGCGGGCATGGAGCGCGGCGACCTGCTCCAGGCCAACGGCGGCATCTTCGGCCCGCAGGGCAAGGCCATCAACGACCACGCCGCGGACGACATCAAGGTCCTGGTCGTCGGCAACCCGGCCAACACCAACGCCCTGATCGCCCAGCGCAACGCCCCGGACGTCCCGGCCGAGCGCTTCACCGCGATGACCCGCCTGGACCACAACCGCGCCGTCGGCCAGCTGTCCGCCAAGACCGGCGCCCTGGTCTCCGACATCAAGCGCGTCACCATCTGGGGCAACCACTCCGCGACCCAGTACCCGGACGTCTTCCAGGCCGAGATCGCCGGCAAGCCGGCCTTCGAGGCCGTCGGCAGCGACCTGGGCTGGCTGGAGAACGACTTCATCCCGACCGTCGCCAAGCGTGGCGCCGCCATCATCGACGCCCGTGGCGCCTCCTCGGCCGCCTCGGCCGCCAACGCCGCCATCGACCACGTGTACACCTGGGTCAACGGCACCGCCGAGGGCGACTGGACCTCCATGGGTGTCGTCTCCGACGGCTCCTACGGCGTTCCGGAGGGCCTGATCTCCTCGTTCCCGGTCACCACCAAGGACGGCGAGTTCAAGATCGTCCAGGGCCTGGAGATCTCCGACTTCTCGCGCGCCCGCATCGACGCCTCGGTCCGGGAGCTGGTCGAGGAGCGCGACGCGGTCCAGGAGCTGGGCCTCATCTGAGCCCGCCCCGCACGGCTTCACCGGCGGCCCGTCGCTTCCCTCCCGGAAGCGGCGGGCCGCCGCCGTGTCCGGCCCCCGATCCGCCGCCGCGTCCGCCCGGGGCCGCCGTCGTGTCCGGCCCCGGCCGGTTCCGGCCGCCCTACACTGGCCCGCTGTGAGCGAAACACTCGGGGACGCCGCGCTCGTCCTCGTCTTCATCCTGCTGGGCGGGCTGTTCAACGTCGCCGAGATCTCGCTGATCTCGCTGCGCGAGGGCCAGATCCGGACGCTGGAAGCGCGCGGGACCCGGCGCGCGGCCCGCGCCGCGCACCTGGCGGCCGACCCCAACCGCTTCCTGGCCGCCGTCCAGGTCGGGGTGACCTGCATGGGCTTCCTGTCCGCCGCCTTCGGCGCGGACACCCTGGCCGGCAAGGTCGCCCCGCTGTTCGTCCGGGCCGGGCTGTCCGAGGGCGTGGCCGACGCGGTGGCCCTGGTCGGCCTCACCCTGGCGATCAGCTACGCCTCGCTGGTGCTGGGCGAGCTGACCCCCAAGCGGATCGGCCTGCAGCGCGCCGAGTCCATCTCGGTCGTCGCCGCCCCGGTGGTGGACGTGATGTCGGTGGTGCTGCGGCCGGTGATCTGGCTGCTCGGCCACTCCACCAACCTGATGGTCCGGCTGCTCGGCGGGGACCCGACGGCGGGCCGCGGCTCGATGAGCTCCGAGGAACTGCGCGGCCTGGTCGCCGCCAACACCGAACTCGGTAGCGACGAACGGGCGTTGATCGCCGACGTGTTCTCCGCCGGAGAGCGCCAGCTGCGCGAGGTGATGGTCCCGCGCACCGAGGTGACCTTCCTGGACGCCGAGCGCCCGCTGGCCGCCGTCCGGCACCAGGCCGACACCTCCCCGCACTCGCGCTACCCGGTGGTCGAGGGCAGCGCCGACGCGGTGGTCGGCTTCGTCCACGTCCGCGACCTGTACGGCGCGCGCGGCGAGCAGGCCGTCAAGGTCCGCGACCTGGCCCGCCCGGTCAAGCTGCTGCCCGGCACCAAGCTGGTGCTGGAGGCGATGGGCGAGATGCGCCGGGAGGGCCACCACCTGGCCATCGTGGTGGACGAGTACGGCGGCACCGCCGGGATCGTCACCCTGGAGGACCTGGTCGAGGAGGTGATCGGCGAGATCCGGGACGAGTACGACCGCCCGGAGTCCGCCCCCACCCGCCGGCTGGCCGGCGGCGGCATGGAGCTGGACGGCCTGCTCAACCTCGGCGACTTCACCGAGGAGACCGGCGTCGTCCTGCCCGAGGGCCCGTACGAGACGGTGGCGGGCTGTCTGGTGGCCGCGCTCGGCCGGCTGCCCAGGGACGGCGACCAGGTGCGCGTCCCGGTCGAGGGCGGCGGCGGGGTGCTGCTGACGGTGGCCAAGGTCGAGGGCCGGCGGATCGCCCGGGTGGGGGTGAGTGCGGTCACACTGGCCGAGCCTCCGGGGGCGGAGGTTTCCTGAGCGAGCGGTGGAACTGGAACAATGGCGCGCATGGTCAACGCAGCGGTCACTGGTCCGGTCAAGGACCGTCCCCGGGTGCTCTCCGGCATCCAGCCCACCTCCGGCTCGTTCCACCTCGGCAACTACCTGGGCGCGGTGCGCCAGTGGGTGGACCTCCAGAAGGCCAACGACGCCTTCTACATGGTCGTCGACCTGCACGCGATCACGGTGCCGCAGGACCCGGTGACGCTGCGCGAGAACACCCGGGTCTCCGCCGCCCAGCTGCTCGGCGCGGGCCTGGACCCGGACAACTGCACCCTGTTCGTCCAGTCGCACGTGCCCGAGCACGCGCAGCTCGCCTGGGTGATGAACTGCCTCACCGGCTTCGGCGAGGCCTCCCGGATGACCCAGTTCAAGGACAAGTCCTCCCGCTACGGTGCCGAGGGCACCACGGTCGGCCTGTTCACCTACCCGATCCTGCAGATCGCGGACATCCTGCTCTACCAGGCGGACGCCGTCCCGGTCGGCGAGGACCAGCGCCAGCACGTGGAGATCACCCGCGACATCGCCGAGCGCTTCAACACCCGCTACAGCCCGACCTTCACGGTCCCGAAGCCGTACATCCTCAAGGAGACGGCGAAGATCCAGGACCTCCAGGACCCGGCCGTCAAGATGAGCAAGTCGGCCTCCTCGCCCAAGGGCCTGGTGAGCCTGCTGGACGAGCCGAAGGCCAGCGCCAAGAAGTTCAAGAGCGCCGTCACCGACACCGGCACCGTCGTCTCCTACGACGAGGAGGGCAAGCCGGGCGTCTCCAACCTGCTGCGCATCCACTCCGCGCTCAGCGGCCAGTCGGTGGACCAGCTGGTCGAGCACTTCGAGGGCAAGATGTACGGCGCCCTGAAGACCGAGCTGGCCGAGCTGTTCACCGAGTGGGTGACCCCGTTCCAGGAGCGCACCCGCAGCTTCCTGGACGACCCGGCGGAGCTGGACCGGGTGCTGGCGATCGGCGCCGAGAAGGCCCGTGAGGTGGCGTCGGTGACGCTGGAGACGGTGTACGACCGGATCGGCTTCCTCCCGGCCGCCAAGCGGTGACTCCCCTCACACGCCTGCCCGATGGTGGCGACCTCCCCGAGGTCGTCACCATCGGCGTGTCCGTGAGCGTCCCGGACCCGTACGGCACGGCGATCCAGGACGCCCGGGCCGGGCACGGCGACCCGCTGGCGCGGTCGATACCCACGCACGTCACCCTGCTGCCGCCGACCGAGGTGCCCGCCGAGCTGCTGCCGAAGATCGAGGAGCACCTGGCGGCGGTGGCGGCCGCGCACCGGCCGTTCCGGATGCTGCTGCACGGCAGCGGGACCTTCCGCCCGGTCTCCCCGGTGGTGTACGTCCGGGTCGAGGAGGGCGCGCAGGAGTGCCGGCTGCTGGAGGCGGACATCCGCTCCGGCCCGCTGGCCCGCGAGCTGGCCTTCCCGTACCACCCGCACGTGACGGTCGCCCACGGTCTGCCGGACGACGTGCTGGACCAGGCGTACGAGCAGGCGCGCGACTTCCGGGCGGACTTCCCGGTCCCGGGCTTCGGCCTCTCCCGCTTCGGTGCGGACGAGGTCTGGCGGCCCTGGCGGAGCTACCCGTTCGGGTGAACCGGGGCGTGCGCCGCAGCACGGACCGGAGTGTGGGCCGGAGGGTGAACCGGCCTCCCCGCCCGCCGAGTTCGGCCGTCCGGCGGGCCGCGCAGCCGTAGTCCGGCGCACGGTGCCCGGCCCGACGCCCGGCACCGTCCGGTGCCGGGCGCCCGCCGGAGCGCACGCGGAGGACTACTCCTTGCGGAGCATCGCGTCGACCACCCGGGCGGCGGCCTTGCCGTCGTCCAGGTCGCAGTACGCCTCGCGGAACGCGGTGGCCCGGTCGGCGTACTCCGCCGCGACCTCGTCCAGCCGGCCGAGCACGGAGACGAGCTCCTCGGAGGTGGCCGGCATCGGGCCGGGCGCCTCGGCCTCGTAGTTCAGACTGAAGCCGCGCAGGTTGTCCCGGTAGTGCTCCAGGTCGTAGGTGAAGAGCACGATCGGCTTGCCGGTCGACGCGAAGTCGAAGACGCTCGCCGAGTAGTCGGTCACCAGGACGTCGGCGATCAGCAGCAGCTCCGCCATGTCGGGGTAGCTGCCGACGTCCCAGATGTAGCCGTTGCCGGCTCCCGGGATCTGGCCGCACATCAGGTGGTGCCGGCGCACCAGCAGCACCTGGTCGTCGCCGAGCGCGGCCCTGGCCGCCGCCAGGTCGATCCGCAGGTCGATCTGGTAGCCGTCGTCGGGCCGGCGCCGGTCCTCGCGCCAGGTCGGCGCGTAGAGCACGACCTTCTTGCCCTCGGGCAGGCCGAGCCGCTCCCGGACCTGCTCGGCGGTCTTCTCCCGGTCGGCCGCGAACAGCAGGTCGTTCCGGGGCAGACCGCTCTCCAGGATCTCGCCCTTGAAGTCGAAGGCGCGCCGCAGCACCGGGGCGGACCAGCGGTTGCCGGCCACCAGCAGGCTCCAGTTCGGGACCTCCCGGGCCAGGCTCTTCAGGTACTTGGAGTCGGTGAACCAGACCTTCTCGAAGTCGAAGCCGATCTGCTTCAGCGGGCTGCCGTGCCAGGTCTGGACGACCACCTGGTCGGGGCGGCGGACGAAGAAGTCGGGCAGGTGGGTGCCGGCCACGATGTACTTGGCGGTGGCCAGCGCCTCGTACCACTCCGGGCCGCGGTACCGCAGCGCGCTCGCGGTCCGCGGCAGCTCGGCCTGCATGTCGTCGGTGCCCCACAGGTGCTCCAGCGGCAGGCCGCGGCGGACCAGCTCCTCGTGGACCGCCCGGGGCGAGTCGGCGTACGCGCCGTACTTGCCGGTGTGGTACACCACCGCGTCGCGCAGCGGCAGCCGGCGGGCGGCCGGGTAGTCCACGCTCTGCAGCTGGCGCTGGCGGTAGCGGGCCCGCTCCTCGGGCAGCAGCACCGAGTCCGACAGCAGCGACAGGCCGTCGTGGCGGCGGCGCTCCAGCAGTATCCGCTTGCCGCGGGACTCCACCGCGACCGGCAGGGCGTCGAAGCAGTCCGGGGTGACCAGCGCGGCGGCGTCCGGCAGTTCGGGCACCGGCACCCCGACCGGACGGAACACGACGTGCCAGATGCCCCGGGAGAGCGGCACCCGGCCGGCGAAGGAGGCCGTCGGCACGGCGGGCAGCGCGGTGCGGAACCGGCCGTCCGAGATCTCCACCGGGTAGGCGTGCTCCTCCTCGCGCCACTTGTGACGGACCACCAGCTCCCAGCGGTGCGCGCCGGGCAGCGGGAACGAGCCGCTCAGCAGGAAGCCGTCGGCGCCGCGCGAGGAGACCTCGTCCACCAGCGGCTGGAGCACCTGGTCGGCGAACTGGAGGCGCCCCTCGGGGGAGGGCTTGGAGTAGAGGGCCCGGCGCTCGGCGACCGGGGCCTGCGGGTTCAGCGCCAGGTGCAGCCGCTCGGGGGCGTTGCGGTCGTCCCAGGCCAGCGGGACGGTGCTGCCGTCGGCCAGCAGCAGCGCGCCGGTCCAGTGGTCGCGGCTGCGCTCGGCGGCCACCGGGTCCAGCTCGGCCCAGGCCTCGCGGACGGCGGTCAGCTCGGCGACCGGGAAGACCGCGGTGAACGGCTGGAGCGAGCCGACCGGAGCGCCCAGCTCCAGCGGGAAGGTCACCTGGCGGTCCGACTCGGCGTGGGTGAGCCGCAGCCGCGCCCCGGCGAAGCTCGGGCCGGAGCGGGCCGCGCCCGAGACCTCCACCCGGTCGCCCTGCGCGGCCAGGCCGGTCACCCGGGCCTTGACCGTCTCCACCCGGAGGTAGACGAAGTTGTCCCGGACCCACGGCACGATCCGCACGTCCGGCTCGACCCAGTGCCACGGCAGGAACAGCGCGCTGTCGTTCTCGCCCGCCGAGATCCGGCCCTTGTAGACCCCGCCCTTGCCCGCGCCGGCCACCAGGACGCGCCAGTTGCCGTCCTTCCACTGGCCGCGGTGCCGGAGCTTCCTCGGGTCGACGGACACGGTGAAGCCGGACCAGTCGCAGCTGTACAGGTCGTGCCGGCAGCTCGCGGTGGCCTGGGGGGCGTACGTGGTCTTCATCGGCACCGCGATGACCCGGCGGCCCTTGGCCTCGCGTAGCACCAGGGTGCGGACCATGTCGTGCTTGCCGGCCGCGCCCAGCTGCTCCGGGTACGCGTGCCCGGTCAGCCGGAGCTTGCCGTCCACCCAGGAGCTGTCGTACAGCCGGCTGCGGATGACCAGCGAGTTGTCCAGCTTGAGCACCCCGGCCGGCACGCTCTTGCGCCCGCCGCGCAGGAACGGGTAGTCGGCGTACGGGCGCAGCAGACCGCGGGCCTGGACGCCGCCGCCGCTCTCGCGCTCGTAGGTGATCTGCTCGACCAGCTCGTCCATCCGGCCCGCCAGGGTCAGGTGGTACTTCAGCCGCACCGGCGCGCGCAGCTTGGCGACCTGCTCGGCGCCGATCGCCCGGAGCAGCCGGCCGACGTGCTGGACGTAGGCGTCCCGGTACTCCTTGTCGCCCTCCACGAGGGACCAGAAGAACATCGGGATCTCCTCGACGAGGGTGTTCTCGTCGTAGGAGCGCAGGTACTCGGCGAAGCGCGGCTCGGTCTGCTTCAGCAGCCAGGCGCGGACCAGCTCGACCGAGGCGACCCGGTCGATCAGGCCCTTCGGGTTGGTGCGCATCTGCGTGATCGACATCTCGCCGACCTCGCGCTCGCGCCAGTGGTAGATCGGCTCGGAGAGCACGTCCACGCTCTTCGCCAGGTAGTGGTGCGGCACGCTGACCGGGGCGTCCTCGTACAGGATGCCCTCGGGGTAGAGCAGGCCGGCCGCGTCGAAGAACGAGCGGCGGTACACCTTGTTCCACGCGGTGCGGTCGGTGACCAGCGCCGGGATCTCGGTGATGTGGGTCTTGAGCCTGGTCTCCTTGAACGGCTTCAGGTGGCCGGTGGACGGGTAGTAGCCGACGGCGCGGAAGCGCAGCACGTTGCCGGTGCAGAAGTCCGAGCCGGTCTCGTCCAGCGTGTTGATCATCAGCTCGTACGCGCTCGGCGGCATCGAGTCGTCGCTGTCCACGAAGCACAGGAACTCGGAGTCCGGGTCGATGTGTCGGATGCCGGTGTTGCGGGCCGCGCCGAGGCCCTTGTTCACCTGTCGGACCAGCCGGAACCGGGAGTCCTTGGCCGCGTACGCCTCGGCGAGCGCCGCGCTGCCGTCCTTCGAACCGTCGTCGACCATGACGCACTCGAAGTCCGTGAAGGTCTGGGCGGCGATCGAGTCGAGGCATTCCACGAGGTAGCGCTCGACGTTGTAGATCGGGACGACGATGGAGAGGCGGGGAGCCATCGGCTACGCAGGCCTTTCTCTGGAGGAGCGTGGCAGCCCGTACGGGGCCTGGCCGCACTTGGATCGGTGCGTACGTGCGCCCCCGATCCTACCTCCGGGGACCTCGCCCACCGGGGGACCACTACGCTGGGCCCGTGGCCCGTTTCAGCGTGATCGTCCCCGTGTACCAGGTGCAGGACTACCTCGGCGAATGCCTCGATTCGGTGCTCTCCCAGGACGGCCCGGACTTCGAACTGATCGCGGTGGACGACCGCTCCCCGGACCGCTGCGGCGCCATGCTGGACGAGGCGGCCGCCGCGGACGCCCGGATCCGGGTGCTGCACCTGCCGGAGAACGTCGGCCTCGGCCGGGCCCGCAACGCCGGCCTGGAGGTCGCCACCGGGGACTACGTGATCTTCCTCGACAGCGACGACACCCTGACCCCCGGACTGCTGAAGCACGTCGACGAGCGGCTCACCGCCACGGGTGACCCGGACGTCCTGGTCTACGACTACGCCCGCACCTACGCCGACGGCCGGATCACCCGGGCCGCCTCCGCCCACGTCTTCGGCGCCGCCTCCCCGGACGTCTTCGACCTCGACGCCCGCCCCGACCTGCTCGACCTGCTCCAGGTCGTCTGGAACAAGGCCTACCGCCGGGGCTTCGTCACCGAGCAGCGGCTGGTCTTCCCGGCCGGCTACTACGAGGACACCCCCTGGACGTACCCGGCGCTGCTCGCCGCCGCCCGGATCACCCTGCTCGACCGGGTCGGCGTGCACTACCGCCAGCGCCAGGAGGGCGGCAACATCCTGGCCACCGCCAGCCGCAAGCACTTCGACGTGTTCGACCAGTACGACCTGGTCTTCGCCTTCCTCGACGGCCGCCCCGACCTGGAGCGCTGGCGCCCGGTCGTCTACGGCCGGATGCTGCACCACCTCAACACCGTGGTCTCCAAGCCCGGCCGGGTCCCGTCCGGCGACCGCCGCGAGTACTTCCGCCGCGCCGCCGAGCACTGCGCCCGGCTGCGGCCGGCCGGCTACCGCCCTCCGTCCGGCGTGGACGGCGTGCGCACCGAGCTGCTCAGCCACGGCCGCTACGGCGCGTACCAGGCGGTCCGCGCCCTCGCCAAGGCCCGCCGACTCGTCAAGCGGTAGACCCGATCTGACGCCCGTTCGGGGGACATGCCGGTATAACCGGTGGGTGGACTTCCTGACCCGCCTGCCGGTCGTCGGCCCGCTCGTGGCCCGGGTGCTGCGCAGCCGCCCGTACCTGGTGTACGAGTACCTCACCGCCGCCCGGGGCAACCGGCTGGCCGGCGCCGTCACCTTCTTCGGCTTCCTCGCCCTCTTCCCGCTGCTCACGGTCGGTCTGGCGATCGCCGCCGCGGCGCTGAGCGACAGCCGGGTGCACGAGCTGCAGGAGCACGTCTCCGACCAGCTGCCGGGGATCTCCGACGCGGTCGACCTGCCCGCCCTGGTGTCCAACGCGGGCACCGTCGGCCTGGTCGGCGGGGCGCTGCTGCTGGTCTCCGGCCTCGGCTGGGTGGACACCATGCGCACCTCCATCCGGGACCTGTGGCAGCTGCCCCACGAGGACGGCAACCCGGTGCTGCGCAAGGCCTGGGACGTGGCGGTGCTGGCCGGCCTCGGCCTGGTCTCGTTGTTCTCGCTGGCCGCCTCCGCCGTCGGGACCACGCTGGCCGGCCGGATCGCCGACGCGCTCGGCCTCAACAGCGGGTACCTGCTGACCGCGGTCGGCGTGCTGATCGCCATAGCGTGCGACATGCTGCTCTTCGCCTACCTGCTGGCGCCCTTCCCCGGGATCACCGACCAGCGCCGCCGGGACCTGGTGCAGGGCGCGCTGATCGGCTCGGTCGGCTTCGAACTGCTGAAGCTCCTGCTCGCCTCCTACCTGGGCTCGGTCGCCGGACGGAGCGTGTACGGGGCGTTCGCCACGCCGGTGGCGCTGCTGCTGTGGATCAACTTCGTCTCCCGGCTGCTGATGTACTGCGTGGCCTGGACGGCGACGGCCGACCCGGTGGCGGCCCGGGAACGGACCAGGGCGCACGGGCGGGCACTGCTGGAGGCGGCCGACGAGGCACAGCGGGCGGCGGAGGCGGACGCGGCGGAGAAGGCCGCCCGGGCCGAGCGGCGGAAGAAGGGGAACGGGAAGGCGAACGGAGAGGTCCGGCCCCAGGACTGAGACCGGACCCTCTCGCGGCTCCGCGGATCAGCCGGCGGAGCGCCGCCACAGCACCACCGCGCCGTACCCGAGCGCGACCCCGGCCAGCACCACGACCGTCCAGCCGCCGAGGGCGAGCCCGTCGCCGCCGCCCGTCGCCGCGGGCGCCGCGGCCGCCGGGTCGGCTGCCGCGGTGGCGGGCGGCGGCGCGGGCGTCTCCTCGGCGCCACCGGCCTGAGCGGTCGGCGCGGCGCCGGCGGGCGGGACCTCGTCGACCAGCCGGCCGACCGGCTGGACCTTGCCGGCCGCGGCGAAGCCCCAGTCCAGCAGGGCCGCCGTCTCGTCGTAGACCTTCTGGTAGCTCGCCGGGTGCATCACCGTCACCAGCAGGGTGCGGCCGCCTCGCTCGGCGGCGCCGACGAAGGTCGAGCCGGCGTTGGTGGTGGTGCCGTTCTTCACGCCGATCAGGCCCGGGTACTTGCCCAGCAGCCGGTCGGTGTTGGCGATCCCGAAGCTGCCGCGCCGGCCGGTGGCGCGGTCGACGGCGCCCGGGAACATCGCCTCCCGGGTGGCGCAGTACGTCCGGAAGTCCGCGTTGCGCAGGCCGGCCCGGGCGAACAGCGACAGGTCGTAGGCCGAGGAGACCTGGCCCTCCATGTCGTAGCCGTCCGGGGAGACCACCCTGGTGTCCCGCGCCTGGAGCGCGTCGGCGCGGGCCTGCATCTCGGCGACGGTCTGCCGGATGCCGCCGTTCATGTGCGCCAGGACGTGCACCGCGTCGTTGCCGGAGCTGAGGAACACCCCTCGCCACAGGTCCTCGACCCGGTAGTCCAGGTCCTCCTTGATGCCGACCAGGCTGCTGCCGGGGCCGATCCCCTGGATCTCCTCGTCGGCCACCCGGTGCACCGCGTTGCGGTCGAACTTGGGCAGCACGGTGTCCGCGAAGAGGATCTTCAGGGTGCTCGCCGGGGGCAGCCGCAGATGCGGGTTGCTGGCCGCCAGCACGTCCCCTGACGCCAGGTCGGAGACGATCCAGGACTGCCCGGTGAGATCGCCGGGCAGCGACGGGGCGCCCGCCATCGGGGCGACCTGCACCCCGGGGAGCCCCAGCCGCTCGCCGCCGATCGCGGCCGACGGGGGCGGCTGCTGCGGAGCCGCGCCCGCCGGGGCGGCGAGCAGTACCGGTAAGGCCGCGGTGACCGCGGCGCACAGGCGCGCGAACGTCAGTCGGGGAGTGGACACCAGCTGACCGTACCCACTCCCGGCCTCCGGTGCCCGCCCCCGGGGGCCCGTCCTCCGCAGGAGGGGCCCGCCCTACGCCGATCGGCGGCCCGCGCATACTGGGGATGCACACCGCCTTCACACGCCGAGGACCGCCATGAAGCTCAGCCGCCGCACCTCCTGGTTCCTGACCGCCTTCGGGGTCTGGTCGATCATCATCTGGACGACCTTCGTGAAGAACCTCTGGAAGGACTCCGGCGGCCAGGCCTTCACCGACGGCGACCACTCCCAGCCCACGGCGTTCTTCTGGATCCACCTCCTCCTCGCCGTCACCTCCTTCGTCCTCGGCATCGCCGTCGGCGGCATCGGCGTGCGCGGCCTGCGCGCCGCGCGCCGCACCCCGGCCACCGACTGATCCGGCGCGGGCGACGGTGACGGCCGAGCGGCACCCGGTGCGGTACGGCGGCCGGAGCGGCCCGACCGACCTCGGCGCCCTGCGCCGGGACGCGCGAAGGCCCCCGCCCGATCGGAGGATCGGGCGGGGGCCTTCGCGTCGTCAGGCCGGGATCAGAAGCGGCGGGTGACCAGCGCCCGCTTCACTTCCTGGATCGCCTTGGTGACCTCGATGCCACGCGGGCAGGCCTCGGAGCAGTTGAAGGTGGTGCGGCAGCGCCACACGCCCTCACGGTCGTTGAGGATCTCCAGGCGCTGCTCGGCACCCTCGTCGCGCGAGTCGAAGATGAAGCGGTGCGCGTTGACGATGGCGGCCGGGCCGAAGTACTGGCCGTCGTTCCAGAACACCGGGCAGGACGACGTGCACGCGGCGCACAGGATGCACTTGGTGGTGTCGTCGAAGCGCTCGCGGTCCTCGGCGGACTGCAGGCGCTCGCGGGTCGGCTCGTTCCCCTTGGTGATGAGGAACGGCATGACGTCCTTGTACGCCTGGAAGAACGGGTCCATGTCCACGACCAGGTCCTTGAGGACCGTCAGGCCCTTGATGGCCTCGATCGTGATCGGCTTCTCCGGGTTGACGTCCTTGATCAGGGTCTTGCACGCCAGCCGGTTGCGGCCGTTGATCCGCATGGCGTCGGAGCCGCAGATGCCGTGGGCGCAGGAGCGGCGGTAGGTGAGGGTGCCGTCCTGCTCCCACTTGATCTTGTTGAGCGCGTCCAGGACGCGCTCCTTCGGGTCCATCGTCAGCTGGTAGTCCACCCACACCGGGTCCGGGTGCTCCTCCGGGTTGAACCGGCGGATCCGGAAGGTGACGGTGATCGGCTGGACGGCACCGGCTTCGACCGCGTCCAGAGCGGCCGAGTGCTTCTCCACGGTCGGAGTGCTCATCAGTACTTACGCTCCATCGGCTGGTAGCGGGTCGTGACGACCGGCTTGTAGTCGAGGCGGATGGAGGTGCTGCCGTCGGCGGCGACCTCCTGGTACGCCATGGTGTGCTGCATGAACTTCACGTCGTCACGGGTCGGGAAGTCCTCGCGGTAGTGGCCGCCGCGGGACTCCTCGCGGGCCAGCGCGGAGACGGCCAGCACCTCGGCCAGGTCGAGCAGGTTGCCCAGCTCGACGGCCTCCAGCAGGTCCGTGTTGTACCGGAAGCCCTTGTCCTGGATGGAGACGTTCTTGTAGCGCTCCTTCAGCGCGGCGATGTCCTCGATCGCCTGCTTCAGGGTGGCGCCGGTGCGGTAGACCATGGCGTTGGTGTCCATGGTCTCCTGCAGCTCCTTGCGGATCTGCCCCACGGACTCGGTGCCGGTGCCCTCGCGCAGGCCGTCGACCAGGGCCTGGACCTTCTCGGCCGGGTTCTCGGGCAGCTCGACGAAGTCGTGCTCGTTGGCGTAGTCGGCGGCGGCGATGCCCGCGCGACGGCCGAACACGTTGATGTCCAGCAGCGAGTTGGTGCCCAGGCGGTTGGCGCCGTGCACGGACACGCAGGCGACCTCGCCGGCCGCGTACAGGCCCGGGACGATGTCCGTGTTGTTGCGCAGGACCTCACCCTCGACGTTGGTCGGGATGCCGCCCATGGCGTAGTGCGCGGTGGGCTGGATCGGGATCGGGTCCGTGTAGGGCTCGATGCCGAGGTAGGTGCGCGCGAACTCGGTGATGTCCGGCAGCTTGGCGTCCAGCTGCTCCGGCGGCAGGTGGGTCAGGTCCAGGTAGACGTGGTCGCCCTCAGGACCGCAGCCGCGGCCCTCGCGGATCTCGGTGTAGATCGCGCGGGAGCAGACGTCACGGGACGCGAGGTCCTTCATGACGGGGGCGTAGCGCTCCATGAAGCGCTCGCCGTCCTTGTTGCGCAGGATGCCGCCCTCGCCGCGGGCGCCCTCGGTGAGCAGGATGCCCATGCGCCAGATGCCCGTCGGGTGGAACTGGAAGAACTCCATGTCCTCCAGCGGCAGGCCGCGGCGGTAGACCAGGGCCTGGCCGTCACCGGTGAGGGTGTGGGCGTTGGAGGAGACCTTGAAGAACTTGCCGGTGCCGCCGGAGGCGAACACGACCGACTTGGCCTGGAAGACGTGGATCTCGCCGGTGGCCAGCTCGTAGGCGACGACGCCGGCCGTCTTGCCCTCGTTGATCAGCAGGTCGAGGACGTAGAACTCGTTGAAGAACTCGACGCCGTGCTTGACGCAGTTCTGGAACAGCGTCTGGAGGATCATGTGGCCGGTGCGGTCGGCCGCGTAGCACGAGCGGCGGACCGGGGCCTCGCCGTGGTTGCGGGAGTGACCGCCGAAGCGGCGCTGGTCGATCCGGCCCTGCTCGGTGCGGGAGAAGGGCAGGCCCATCTTCTCCAGGTCGAGGACGGCGTCGATGGCCTCCTTGCACATGATCTCGGCGGCGTCCTGGTCGACCAGGTAGTCACCACCCTTGACCGTGTCGAAGGTGTGCCACTCCCAGTTGTCCTCCTCGACGTTGGCGAGGGCGGCGCACATGCCGCCCTGGGCCGCGCCGGTGTGGGACCGGGTGGGGTAGAGCTTGGTCAGGACGGCGGTGCGGCTGCGCTGCGTCGACTCGATGGCCGCGCGCATGCCGGCGCCGCCGGCGCCGACGATGACGGTGTCGTACTGGTGAATCTGCATGGGGGGTTAACTCGCCTCTGGCCTCTGTCGATTTCCGATTAGATGTTCGGGTCGAAGGTGAAGATCACCAGGGTGCCGAGCAGCACGGTGAAGACCGTGGCGGTACCCATGAGGCCCTTCAGCCAGAGCCGGGTCGAGTCCTTCTCGGCGTAGTCGTTGATGACCTGACGCATGCCGTTCGCGCCGTGCAGCATGGCGAGCCAGAGCATCAGGAGGTCCCAGCCCTGCCAGAACGGCGAGGCCCAGCGGCCGGCCACGAAGGCGAAGCCGATCTTGGAGACGCCGCCGTCGAGCACCAGCATGATCAGCAGGTGGCCGAGGATCAGCACGACCAGGACGATGCCGGACAGGCGCATGAAGAGCCAGGCCAGCATCTCGAAGTTGGTGCGGGTGCGGCGCGGGGTCTTCTTGCTCCGCTGGCGCGGAGGCTCGATGACGAACGCGTCGGCCGGGTTGCCGGTGCCCAGTCCCTTGCCGGTGTGCGCCTGCTTGGAGGGGACGACGATGGCGTCGGAGATTTCCGTGGACATGTCTCGGCTCACTTCCCGAACCAGGAGATCAGCGTGTGCTGGAGGATCCCGTAGAAGGAACCGGCCATCAGGACGACCCAGACTCCGACGACGGTCCAGAGCATCTGCTTCTGGTACTTCGGGCCCTTGGCCCAGAAGTCCACCGCGACGACCCGCAGGCCGTTCAGGGCGTGGAACAGGATGGCGGCCACCAGGCCGTACTCCATCAGGTTCACGAGCGGAGTCTTGTACGTCTGGATGACGGTGTCGTAGGACTCCGGCGACACTCGCACGAGGGCGGTGTCCAGGACGTGGGCGAACAGGAAGAAGAAGATGAGGACGCCGGTGACTCGATGAGCCACCCAGCTCCACATGCCTTCCCGGCCGCGGTACAGCGTTCCAGCCGGCACGGAAAAACCCTCCGGAAGCGATTGGGGGCTCGGCCGGCTTCGGTGTCGGTCAGCCCGGCCGGGTACGGTCCACCGGCCGCCAGCATCCTATCGACGCCTCGTTGTGAACCGCCTCCGGGGGCCCCAGGTGTGATCAATCAGGCACTTCTGGCCTAGCGGGGCGGGAACCAAACCCGAGGTCATCACGATGGGTGACGACGTGATCGCGCCCCGCGCCGGGCGGTGCGGGGCGCGGGAGGACCGGACTCACCCGTCCGGGTGGATTCGCGGGCGAAGCCACCCGGACGGGTGAGTCCTAGGGGGCCGCGGCCGCCGTGTGGGTGGCGACCAGGTGCTCCAGCCGGCTGAGGGCGATCCGGCGGAGTTCGTCGGCCGAGATCAGCCGCTCCTCGTCCGGGTCGTTGGCGAGGCGGGTGCGGATGGAGGAGAGCACGGTGTCGAGCATCTCCTCCGGGGCGACCCCCTCCAGGCAGACCACGAAGACGTGGCCGAACCTGGCCTCGTACGCGGCGTGCGCCGCCCGCAGCGCGGTGTGCGCGGCCTGGCTGCCGGGGGCCCGCATGCCGACCAGCGGCTGCGGCATCCAGCTCTCGTCCGCCAGCGCCTCGGCCAGGTCGGCCGGGCGGAGGTCGTAGGAGGCCTCGCTGGCGGCGGCCAGCAGGGACGCTATGTCGGGGTAGGGCCGGTGCGCGGTGAGGCGCAGGGCCCAGCGGTGGCTGCCGCAGCAGGCCAGCAGGGCCTCCTCGGCGGCGCCGGCGTCGGCTTCGTTGAAGCGGTGCAACCCGAGGAGTGTCGGCTCGGTTCTGACGTCGAGCCGCTGTGACGGGATCTCGCTGGCCAGCGGGTCCTCCTCGTGAGGGCGGGAAGGTGCCGGTGGAGTGGGGTGGTGAACGGGCGGAACGGGGGCTGGCGAGGGGCGCGCGGGCGTCGGTCGGTCAGCGCCTCAAAGGTAGTTGAGCGATCATCAGTTGGGGAGGGCGCGCGCCGAATTCATCCGGACGAGCTATCAAGTTGTGACGTTGACGCTCTTGCGTCAGCGCGCCCTCCCCCACCTGGCCCGGCTCAGCCGCAGCGGGTGCCCGGGGTCGGCATCGTGCCCGCGGTCAGGTAGGCCGCCAGGGCCTCGTCGATGCAGGAGTTGCCCCGGCCGAAGGCGCCGTGGCCCTCGCCGACCCGGGTGAGCAGGGTGGCGTTGGCGAAGCCCTTGGCCAGCGCCTCGGCCGAGGCGTACGGGGTGGCCGGGTCACCGGTGGTGCCGACCACCAGGATCGGCGCGCTGCCCTCGGCCCGGACGGTGTGCGGCGTCTCCGTGGTCTTGAACGGCCAGTAGGCGCAGCCGGCCTCGCTGTAGTCGTCCACCGTGACGCCCTTGGAGATCAGCGGCGCCTCGGCGAGCAGCCGGTCCACGGCGGCCTTGGCGTGCTCGGGGGTGGGTGCGGGGCGGGCGGCGTCGGCGCAGCTGATCGCGCTGTTGGCCTCGTCCACCGGGCTGTAGTGGCCGTTCTCGTCCCGGCCGTTGTAGTCGTCGGCGAAGGCCAGCAGGTAGTCGCCCTTGCCGCGCATCATCGCCCAGCCGAGGGAGTTGCGCAGGTACTCCCAGGAGGTCTTCTCGTCGCCGTAGAGCAGCGAGATGGTGCCCGTCCAGGCCTGGTCGCGGCCGAGCTTGCGGCCGTCCTTGGTGGTCAGCGGGTGGTCGTACAGTCCGTCGAGGAAGTCGGCGGCCTTCTTGGCGGCCTTGGTCCCGTCCTTGCCGAGCGGGCAGGTGTCGGCGTGGTTCTCCACGCAGTCGACGGCGAAGCGCTCGAAGGACTTCTCGAAGCCGACCTGCTGGTCGACCCCGTGGTCGAGCCGGTCCTGGCCCGGGTCGACGGCGCCGTCCAGGATCAGCCGGCCGGTGTTCTTCGGGAACTCCTCGGCGTAGAGCGCGCCGAGGTACGTCCCGTAGGAGATGCCGAGGTAGTTGAGCTGCTTGTCGCCGACCGCGGCGCGCAGCACGTCCAGGTCGCGGGCGGTGTTGCGGGTGCCGACGAAGGGCAGCAGCTTGCCGGCCTTGGCCTGGCAGGCGGCGGCGTGCTCGGTGGCCTGCCTGACGTGCTCGGCCCTGCGGGTGGCCGGGTCGAGCGGGGCGTCCGTCTGGTTGAGGGCGTCGTGCTGCTTGTCGTCGTAGCAGACGACCGGGGAGCTGTCGCCGGTGCCGCGGGGGTCGAAGCCGATCACGTCGAAGCGGTCGTGCACGGTGCCGGCGAACTGCTTGGCGCCGAACTTGACCATCCCGACGCCGGACTCGCCGGGGCCGCCGGGGTTGACCATCAGCGAGCCGATCCGCTGCTCCGGCTTGGCGGCCGGGTACTTGATCAGCGCGATGTCGAGCGCGTCGACGGCGGGGTCGGCGTAGTCGAGCGGGACGTGCAGCTTGCCGCACTGCATCCCGGATATGTCGATCTTGGCCTTCTGGGCCTGCGGGTCGGCCGGGCAGTCGGCCCAGGCGACCTGCTGGCCGTAGAAGGGCTTGAGCGCCGGGTCGGCCTCGCCGGTGGGCTTGGGGGTCGGCGTGGGGGCGGCCGCGGGGGTCGCGGCGGCGGGCGCGGTGGTGCCGGCGGCCTGCTCCCGGGCCGGCTTGGCGGCGTCGTCGCAGGCGGAGGTGAGGAGCAGGGTGCCTGCTGCCAGGGCGGTCAGCAGCACCCGTGGGCGGGCGGCCCGGAAGGTTCTCATCGCAC
This sequence comes from Kitasatospora sp. NPDC032121, assembly GCF_055580145.1. Classification (NCBI taxonomy): domain Bacteria; kingdom Bacillati; phylum Actinomycetota; class Actinomycetes; order Kitasatosporales; family Streptomycetaceae; genus Kitasatospora; species Kitasatospora sp. NPDC032121. The sequence continues at coordinate 1,023,396 of NZ_JBVILX010000002.1, forward strand.
GTGTGTACCACCGAGGGGTGACGTGTTCGATCTTGCCCCCCGGCCCGGGGCCGCCCGCCCGGGGCCGCCCGCCCGGTCCGGCTCAGCCGCGGTGCACCTTGTGGTTGGCGGCCTGCGCCCGGGGGCGGACCACCAGCAGGTCGATGTTCACGTGCGACGGCCGGGTGACGGCCCACGCCACGGTGTCCGCGATGTCCTCCGAGGTGAGCGGTTCGGCCACGCCCGCGTACACCGCGGCGGCCTTCTCCTCGTCGCCGCGGAACCGGGTGACCGCGAAGCCCTCGGACTTCACCATCCCGGGCGCGATCTCGATCACCCGGATCGGCTCCCCGCACAGCTCCAGCCGCAGCGTGGCCGCGATGGTGTGCGCGGCGTGCTTGGCGGCGACGTACCCGCCGCCGCCCTCGTACGCGGCCAGCGCGGCGGTCGAGGAGAGCACCAGCACCGTGCCGTCGCCGGTCGCCCGCAGGGCCGGCAGCAGGGCCTGCGTCACGTGCAGCACGCCGAGCACGTTCACCTCGTACATCGCCCGCCAGTCGGCCGGGTCGCCCTGCTCGACGGTCTCCGCGCCGATCGCGCCGCCGGCGTTGTTCACCAGGACGTCCACTCGGCCGACCGCGGCCGCGAAGGCGTCCACCGCGGCCCGGTCGGTGACGTCGAGGGTGACCGCCCGGGCGGACCCGCCCCGGTCGGCGATCTCCTTGGCCAGCGCCTCGATGCGGTCGGTGCGGCGGGCGGTCAGCACCACGTCGAAGCCCTCGGCGGCCAGCCGGCGGGCGGTCGCCGCGCCGATTCCGCTGCTGGCACCGGTGACCACGGCCACCTTCTGCTCGGTCATTGCCACTCCCTGGGGCTGGTCGGTCGTTCACCCGATCATCTCAACCGCGCCGCCGCCCCGGCGGGCCGGTCGCCCTCCGCGCCGCGGGGACCCCGATAGTGCGAGGACCCGATCCCCATCTCCGGAGGACCCCCATGGCAGCCGAACCGCGCCGCGCCGAGTCGGGCTTCGAGATCGAGCCGCTGTACGGCCCCGAGTCCCTGGCCGGCTGGGACGCCGGCGCCCGGCTGGGCCGGCCGGGGGAGTACCCCTACACCCGGGGCGTCTACCCGACGATGTACACCGGCCGCCCCTGGACGATGCGCCAGTACGCGGGCTTCGGCACCGCCGCCGAGTCCAACGCCCGCTACCGGCAGCTGATCGCGGGCGGCGGCACCGGCCTCTCGGTGGCCTTCGACCTGCCCACCCAGATGGGCTACGACTCGGACGCCCCGCTCGCCGCCGGGGAGGTGGGCAAGGTGGGCGTCGCCGTGGACGGCGTCGAGGACATGGCGGAGCTGTTCGACGGCATCCCGCTCGGCGGGGTGTCCACCTCGATGACCATCAACGCGCCCGCCGCGCTGCTCCTGCTCCTCTACCAACTGGTCGGCGAGGCCCAGGGGGTGGCGCCGGCGGCGCTCACCGGCACGGTCCAGAACGACGTGTTGAAGGAGTACATCGCCCGCGGCACCTACATCTTCCCGCCGCAGCCCTCGCTGCGGCTGGTCGCCGACGTGTTCCGGTACTGCCGGGCCGAGATCCCGCGCTGGAACACCATCTCCATCTCCGGCTACCACATGGCCGAGGCCGGGGCCGATCCCGCGCAGGAGGTCGCCTTCACCCTGGCCAACGGCATCGCCTACGTCCGCACCGCGCTCGCCGCCGGGATGGCCGTGGACGACTTCGCCCCGCGGCTCTCGTTCTTCTTCGTGGCCCGTACGACCCTTCTTGAGGAAGTGGCCAAGTTCCGTGCCGCGCGCAGGATTTGGGCCAGAATCATGCGGGACGGATTCGGCGCCCGGGACCCGCGCTCGCAGATGCTGCGTTTCCATACCCAGACCGCGGGGGTGCAGCTCACCGCCCAGCAGCCCGAGGTCAACCTGGCCAGGGTCACCGTGCAGGCGCTCGCCGCGGTGCTCGGCGGCACCCAGTCGCTGCACACCAACAGCTTCGACGAGGCGATCGCGCTGCCCACCGAGAAGGCCGCCCGGCTCGCCCTGCGCACCCAGCAGGTGCTCGCGTACGAGACCGACGTGACCGCCACCGTCGACCCGTTCGCCGGCTCCTACGCCGTCGAGTCGCTCACCGACGAGCTGGAGGCCGCCGCCCGGGTGCTGATGGACCGGATCGAGGAGCAGGGCGGTGCGGTGGCCGCGATCGAACGCGGCTACCAGAAGGGCGAGATCGAGCGCACCGCCTACCGGCTCCAGCGGGAGACCGACTCCGGGGAGCGGACCGTGGTCGGCGTCAACCGCTTCCGGTCGGATGCGGAGGAGCCGTACCGGCCGCTGCGGGTGGACCCGGCGATCGAGGAGCAGCAGGTGCGGCGGCTGGCCCGGCTGCGGGCCGAGCGCTCCGCCGGCGCCGTCACCCGGACGCTGGACGGGCTGCGCCGCACCGCCGAGGGGACGGGGAACGTGCTGTACCCGATGAAGGAGGCGCTGGCCGCCCGGGCCACTGTCGGCGAGGTGTGCGACGCGCTGCGCGGGGTGTGGGGGACGTACTCCCCGGTGGAGCGTTTCTGACCTCCCGCTGAACGGCCGTCAACCTGCCGGTTTCGCCCCGGGGGTGGTGGCCGTGACCGTCGGCGCGGGTGGTCGTTGCACAGGGCACGCAACCCGGGGAAGGCGGCTGAAACAAGATGTCATACCCACGTGTCCGGCCGGTATGCGCCCATCCGGGGACTAATTTTCCGGAAGTCGGGCCAAATCCCCCCAACAGGCCTACGATTGGGGAGATGAACCGTCCTGAGCCCGCTCAGCCGGGCGCCACTCTCGCCGTCGCACGTCCCGCCGCCGATCTGCGCGAGCGGGTCCGGGCGCTGGAGCCCGAGCTGATCGCCTTCCGCCGTGATCTGCACCGGCACCCGGAGCTGGGCCGCCAGGAGTTCCGTACCACCGGGCTGCTGCGCGACCGGCTGGTGGCCGCCGGCCTCGAACCCCGGGTGCTGCCCGGCGGCACCGGTCTGCTCGTCGACATCGTCCCGCCCGGCACCACCCCGGGGACGGAGTTCCTGGCCTTCCGCGCCGACATCGACGCGCTGCCGATCGACGACGCCAAGACCGACGTGCCGTACCGCTCCACCGTGCCCGGCCGGGCCCACGCCTGCGGCCACGACGTGCACACCTCGGTGGTGCTCGGCACCGGGCTGGTGCTGGCCGAGGCCGTCCGCACCGGCGAACTGCGCCGCCCCGTCCGGCTGGTGTTCCAGCCCGCCGAGGAGGTCATGCCGGGCGGTGCGCTGGACGTGATCAAGGCCGGCGGGATGGCGGGCGTCGGGCGGATCTTCGCGGTGCACTGCGACCCGAAGGTGGAGGTCGGCCGGATCGCGCTGCGGGTCGGGGCGATCACCTCGGCCTGCGACCGCCTGGTGCTCCACCTGGACGGCCCCGGCGGGCACACCGCCCGTCCGCACCTGACCACCGACCTGGTCACCGCGGTCGCCAAGGCGGCCGCCGACCTCCCGGGCGCGCTGGCCCGCCGGATGGACCCGCGCTGGGGCGTCAGCCTGGTCTGGGGGCGGATCGCCTCCGGCTCCGCACCCAACGTGATCCCGCAGCACGCCGAGCTGGAGGGCACCGTCCGCTGCCTGGAGCTGGACGGCTGGCGCGAGGCGCCGGACCTGCTGCACGAGCTGATCGCCAAGCTGGCCGAGACCTACCGGGCCAAGTGGACGCTGGACTACCACCGCGGGGTGCCGCCGGTGGTCAACGAGGCGGTCTCGGTGGCCCTGCTGGACGAGGCGATGAACGACCGCTTCGGCGGGGACGGCGCCGTGGTGGTGGAGGGCACCGAGCAGAGCCTGGGCGGCGAGGACTTCTCCTGGTACCTGGAGCACGCCCCGGGCGCGCTGGCCCGGCTCGGCGTCCGCGCCCCCAGCGACCCCACCGTCCGGGACCTGCACCAGGGGCGGTTCGACGTGGACGAACGGGCGATCGGAATCGGCGTGGAGCTGTTCTCGGCGCTGGCCTTGGAGGCGGACGGCAGCTGACGGCGGATCCGGGGTCGGCGCGGCCCGCGAGGGGGGCGGAAACGGCCGGATCCGGGGGCGCAGGAACGGTTCCGTAAACTGGGCGAACCGACCCCCCGGATCACCGTCCGCGCATGGGATAGAGCCTCAGGAAGAACATCAGACCACGGTTTGATAACAACCCGAATGCTCTGGCACCCCGTAACACAACCGTGTTCTACGCGCGTTACGGTGGCGTCCGACCACGCCAAACGGTTGCGTGTAGAAGGAGATATCCCCTTGCGCCGTTCAATGAAGCTCGCCGCGGTTGTGCTCTCGGGTTCCCTGGGCATGGCCTCGCTCGCCGCTTGCGGCGCAAAGAGCACCGACACCTCCTCCTCCGGCTCGGGCGACGGTTCGCTCAAGGTCGGCATGGCCTACGACATCGGCGGCCGTGGCGACCAGTCGTTCAACGACTCCGCCGCCCGTGGCCTCGACAAGGCCAAGTCCGAGCTGGGCGTCGCCGTGACCGAGGCCGAGGCCAAGCAGGGCGAGGCCGAGGCCGACAAGGAGACCCGCCTCAAGAACCTGATCGACTCGGGTTACAAGACGATCATCGCGGTCGGCTTCGTGTACCAGCCGGCGGTCAACAAGGTCGCCAAGGACAACCCGAACGTCAAGTTCGCGATCATCGACTCGAACGACAAGGACCAGCCGGCCAACGTCACCTCGCTGCTCTTCGCCGAGCAGGAGGGTTCGTACCTGGCCGGTGTCGCCGCCGCGAACAAGTCGAAGGCCAAGCACGTCGGCTTCATCGGCGGTGTGCAGTCCGAGCTGATCAAGAAGTTCGAGGCCGGCTTCAAGGCGGGTGTGAAGTCCGTCGACCCGAACATGGCGATCGAGACCACCTACCTGACCACCCCGCCGGACTTCACCGGCTTCTCCTCGCCCGACAAGGGCAAGGAGGCCGCCCAGGGCCAGCTCGACAAGGGCGCGGACGTCATCTACACCGCCGCCGGCTCCTCCGGCAACGGCGCCATCGAGGCCGTCGCCAACAAGCAGGGCGCCCTGGCCATCGGCGTCGACTCCGACCAGGCCAGCCAGCCGGCCCTGGCGAAGTACAAGGGCAGCATCCTGACCTCGATGGTCAAGAACGTCGACACCGCGGTGTTCTCGTACATCCAGTCGGTCAAGCAGGGCCAGAACCCGACCGGCGTCAAGCTGTTCGACCTGAAGGCCGACGGCGTCTCGCTCGCCACCACCGGCGGCAAGATCGACGACATCCAGGACAAGCTGAAGGCCGCCGCCGACGCGATCAAGTCCGGCGCCACCACGATCCCGACCGCGCCGGCCGCTCAGTAACGACCGCGCGTCCCGGACGCCGCAGCGCCTGCCGCCTGCCCGGCAGCGCGGTGCAACCGCACAGTTCACGGGAGGGGCCCGGAAGGGTGCGCTCAACGCGTACCCCCGGGCCCCGTTCCGTCTCCACGTTCCCCCTTGGCCCTCCGTGCGCAACGACGCGCCTCCAGACCACCAGGAGATCGCCATCACCGCATCCGACCCCGTCCCCCTGCGCAAGGACGGCACCCCCAGCGCGGGGACGGCGACACCGGCCGTCGAACTGCGCGGCATCACCAAGCGCTTCCCGGGTGTCGTGGCCAACCACGACATCAACCTCACCGTCCGCACCGGCACCGTGCACGCCCTGATGGGCGAGAACGGCGCCGGCAAGTCGACGCTGATGAAGATCCTCTACGGCATGCAGAAGCCGGACGAGGGCACCATCGCGATCAACGGCGAGCTGTGCGAGTTCAACACCCCCGGTGACGCCATCTCCCGCGGCGTCGGCATGGTGCACCAGCACTTCATGCTCGCCGACAACCTCACGGTGTGGGAGAACGTCGTCCTCGGCGGCGAGAAGCTCCACGGCATCGGCGCCAAGGCGAAGGCGAAGATCAAGGAGATCTCCGACCAGTACGGCCTGGGCGTGCGCCCGGACGCCCTGGTCGAGGACCTCGGCGTCGCCGACCGCCAGCGCGTCGAGATCCTCAAGGTGCTGTACCGCGGCGCCAAGATCCTGATCCTCGACGAGCCCACGGCCGTGCTCGTCCCGCAGGAGGTCGACGCGCTCTTCGACAACCTGCGCGACCTCAAGTCCGAGGGCGTCACCGTCATCTTCATCTCGCACAAGCTGCACGAGGTGCTGGCGGTGGCCGACGCGATCAGCGTCATCCGGCGCGGCACCACGGTCGGCGACGCCGACCCGAAGGCCGTCACCGCCCGCCAGCTCGCCGAGCTGATGGTCGGCGCCGAGCTGCCCTCCCCGGAGAGCCGCGAGTCGACCGTCACCGAGACCGTGATGCTCGACGTCGAGAACCTGCGGATCGCCAAGACCGACGCCGAGGGCATCGAGCGCGTCGTCCTGGACGACATCTCGCTGCGCATCCACAAGGGCGAGATCCTCGGCATCGCCGGTGTCGAGGGCAACGGCCAGGCCGAGCTGGTCGAGGCCGTCATGGGGATGCTGCCGCTGAACGCCGGCACCGTCACCCTGGACGGCAAGGACCTCTCCGGCAGCCTGACCCGGGCCCGCCGCGAGGCCGGCATCGGCTACATCCCCGAGGACCGCCACAAGCACGGCCTGCTGCTGGAGGCCCCGCTCTGGGAGAACCGCATCCTCGGCCACGTCACCGAGGCGCCCAACTCCAAGGGCGTGCTGCTGGACCCGGCCGCCGCCCGTACGGACACCTGGCGGATCGTCCAGCAGTACGACGTCCGCACCCCCGGCATCGAGGTCACCGCGGCCTCGCTCTCCGGCGGCAACCAGCAGAAGCTGATCATCGGCCGCGAGATGAGCCACCAGCCCAAGCTGCTGATCGCCGCCCACCCCACCCGCGGTGTGGACGTCGGCGCGCAGGCGCAGATCTGGGAGCACATCCGGGTCGCCCAGCGGGCCGGCCTGGCCGTCCTGCTGATCTCCGCGGACCTGGACGAGCTGATCGGCCTGTCCGACACCATCCGGGTGATCTACCGCGGCCGCCTGGTCGCCGACGCCGACCCGGCCACCGTCACCGCCGAGGACCTCGGCACCGCGATGACCGGTGCCGCCAGCGGCCACCTGGAGTCCGAGCCGGAGGCCGTCGCCGAGGCGCAGGCCGTCGCGGCCGAGGGCACCGAGGCCGAGGCCGGGCACCAGCACACCGACACCGCCGACGACCCGCAGGCGGGGGAGTAACCCATGACCAGTCCCAACCCCGCCGCGGCCAAGCCCGGCCTGGCGCAGCGGTTCAGCGGTGAGCGGATCGTGCTCGCACTGGCGGCGCCGGTGCTCGCGGTCGTGCTCTCCGTCGCGATCTGTTCCGTCCTGCTGGCGACCTCGGGCAAGAACCCGTTCGACGCCTGGGACGTGATGATCACGTACGCCACCAAGGCGGACGGCCAGGTGAACATCCTCAACCGCTCCACCACCTACTACCTGGCCGCCGCGGCCGCCGCGTTCGGGTTCCGGATGAACCTGTTCAACATCGGCGTCGAGGGCCAGTACAAGGTCGCGGCGCTGTTCGCGGCCTTCGTCGGCGCCCAGCTCGACCTGCCGGCCTTCCTCCAGATCCCGCTGCTGCTGGTCACCGCCATGCTGGTCGGCGGCCTGTACGCGAGCATCGCCGGTCTGCTGAAGGTCTACCGCGGCGTCAGCGAGGTCATCTCGACCATCATGCTGAACTCCATCGCGGTGGCGATCATCGGTCTGCTGCTCGTCCCCGGCATCTTCGCGCCGAAGGTCAGCGGCACCAGCAACTCGGTCCAGACCGAGCCGATCTCGCAGTCCAGCCACTTCTTCGCGTTCGAGACGAACGGTGGCACCCTCTGGGGCTTCATCTTCATCGCCGCCCTGGTCGGCGTGGTCTTCCAGGTCGTGCTGACCCGCACCCGCTTCGGCTTCGACCTGCGCGCCACCGGCCGCTCGGAGTCCGCCGCGACCGCCTCCGGCGTCAACGTCAAGAAGATGGTCATCATCTCGATGGCGGTCTCCGGCGCGATCGCCGGTCTGATCGGCCTGCCCGAGCTGATGCAGAACTCGTACTACTTCGGCCAGAGCTTCCAGCCCGGCCTGGGCTTCCTGGGCATCTCGATCGCCCTGCTCGGGCGCAACAGCCCGATCGGCATGGCCTTCGCGGCGCTGCTGTTCGCCTTCCTGGACGCCGCCGGCTCCCAGCTGCCGCTCAAGGGCGGCTTCCCCTTCGAGATCGTCGACGTCATGAAGGGCACCATCGTCATCTGCGTCGTCGTCGCGTACGAGCTGGTGCGCCGCTACGGCCTGAAGCGCCAGCAGCAGAAGGTCGGCGCCCAGCTCGCCGCCCAGGCTGCCGCGGCCAACGAGAAGAAGGAGGTGTCCGCATGAGCACGGCAACGGCTGCCCGTCCGAAGGCGTCGGGCGCACCCGCGAAGAAGCACAAGCTGTCCTGGCCGGTGGTGCTCCTGCTGATCGCGGGCGCCCTGGTGCTGTTCTCCGCCGTGGGCATGGCCACCGGCAACCACTCGCTGACCTCCTCCGGGCAGGTCACCGCGGCGCTCAGCGCCGCCGTGCCGATCGGCATGGCCGGTCTGGGCGGTCTCTGGTCCGAGCGGGCCGGTGTGGTCAACATCGGCCTCGAGGGCATGATGGTCGCCGGCACCTTCTGCGGTGCCTGGGCGGGCTACCTGGTCAACCCGTGGGTCGGCCTGCTGGCCGGCATGCTGGGCGGGGCGCTCGGCGGTCTGCTGCACGCGGTCGTCACCGTCACCTTCGGCGTCGACCACATCGTCTCCGGCGTCGGCATCAACCTGCTGATCCCCGGCATCTGCGCGTACGTCAACCGGATCTACTACAAGGACTACATCTCGGCCGGTGCCGGCCAGAACCAGTCCCCGCCGGCGGACCCGCTGCCGTACATCACCATCCCGGGCCTGTCCTCCTGGCTGAAGGACATCGAGAGCCACCACTGGTTCTTCGTCTCGGACGTCGCGGGCGTGCTCGGCGGCCTGGTCACCAACATCTCGGTGGTCGTGCTGCTGGCCGGCGCGCTGATCGTGGTCAGCTACTTCGCGCTCTGGCGCACGGTGTTCGGCCTGCGGCTGCGCTCCTGCGGTGAGAACCCGACCGCCGCCGAGTCGCTGGGCGTCAACGTCTACAAGTACAAGTACCTCGCGGTCGTCGCCTCCGGCGCCTTCGCCGGCCTCGGCGGGGCGTACCTCTCGCTGGTCGCGGCGCACTTCTACAAGGACGGCCAGACCCTCGGGCGCGGCTTCATCGGCCTCGCGGCGATGATCTTCGGCAACTGGATGCCCGGCGGCCTCGCCATGGGCGCCGGCCTGTTCGGCTTCACCGACAGCCTCCAGCTGCGCGACCCGGAGTCGGTGCACGTGCTGATCCTGACCGTCGGCATCGCGATGATCCTGCTCGCGCTGTGGCAGCTGTACCGCCGCAAGTACACCGCGACGGTGATCTCCTTCGTGGTGGCCGGCGGCCTGATCGCCTGGTACTCGCTCACCGACGAGGTGCAGCGCCCGCTGATCGTCGCCACGCCGTACGTGATCACCCTGGTGGTGCTCTCGCTGGCCTCGCAGCGACTGCGGATGCCGAAGGCGGACGGCCAGATCTACCGCAAGGGCCAGGGCAAGTGACCGCCTCCGCGGCCGCGGCGCCGTCCGCGATCGACTGGGAGCTGCTGCGCTCGGCGGCGCGCGAGGCCATGGGCCACGCGTACGCGCCGTACAGCGGGTTCCCGGTCGGCGCGGCCGCGCTGGTGGACGACGGCAGGGTGGTCACCGGCTGCAACGTGGAGAACGCCTCGTACGGGCTCGCGCTGTGCGCCGAGTGCGGGCTGGTGTCCGCGCTGCACTCCTCCGGGGGCGGCCGGCTGGTCGCCTTCACCTGCGTGGACGGCGCCGGCGAACTGCTGATGCCGTGCGGGCGCTGCCGTCAGCTGCTGTACGAGCACGGCGGTCCTGGGCTGCTGATCGAACTGCCCTCGGGCATCAAGCCGATGAGCGAGGTCCTGCCCGACGCGTTCGGGCCGGAGCGGCTCTAGCTTCCCTTTCTGTTACGCGCGTAGAGTGTCGCGAGTGGGCCGGAACCCGGTCATCTCGCGACACTCTTCGCTTTTGAAACCCCTCTTGGAGCACGCATGGACGCCATCTCCGTCATCAGGACCAAGCGCGATCGCGGAGAGCTGAGCGACGCTCAGATCGACTGGGTCATCGACGCCTACACCCGCGGTGAGGTCGCCGACGAGCAGATGTCCGCGCTGGCGATGGCGATCCTGCTGAACGGGATGCAGCCGCGCGAGATCAGCCGCTGGACCGACGCCATGATCCGCTCCGGCGTCCGGATGGACTTCTCCTCGCTGCCGCTGCCCACCAGCGACAAGCACTCCACCGGCGGCGTCGGCGACAAGATCACCCTGCCGCTCGCCCCGCTGGTCGCCGCCTGCGGCGCCGCCGTCCCGCAGCTCTCCGGGCGCGGCCTCGGCCACACCGGCGGCACCCTGGACAAGCTGGAGTCCATCCCCGGCTGGCGCGCCCTGCTCTCCAACGACGAGATGATGGACGTACTGCGCGACGCCGGCGCGGTGATCTGCGCGGCGGGCGACGGCCTCGCGCCGGCCGACAAGAAGCTGTACGCGCTGCGCGACGTCACCGGCACCGTCGAGGCCATCCCGCTGATCGCCTCCTCGATCATGTCGAAGAAGATCGCCGAGGGCACCGGCGCGCTGGTCCTGGACGTCAAGGTCGGCTCCGGGGCGTTCATGAAGAACCTGGACGACGCCCGCGAACTCGCCCGCACCATGGTCGGCCTGGGCACCACCGCCGGGGTCAACACCGTCGCCCTGCTCACCGACATGTCCACCCCGCTCGGCCTCACCGCGGGCAACGCGCTGGAGGTCCGGGAGTCCCTGGAGGTGCTCGCCGGCGGCGGCCCGGCCGACGTCGTCGAGCTGACCCTCGCGCTCGCCCGCGAGATGCTCGCCGCGGCCGGCGTGCAGGGCAAGGACCCGGCGGACGCGCTGCGGGACGGCTCCGCGATGGACCACTGGCGCCGCATGATCGCCGCCCAGGGCGGCGACGTCGACGCCCCGCTCCCGGTCGCCCGCGAGCAGCACGTCATCCCGGCGCCCGCCTCCGGCGTGCTCACCACGCTGGACGCCTACGCCGTCGGCGTCTGCGCCTGGCGCCTGGGCGCCGGCCGGGCCCGCAAGGAGGACCCGGTCCAGGCCGGCGCCGGCGTCGAGATGCACGCTAAGCCCGGCGACACCGTGGTGGCCGGCCAGCCCCTGCTGACCCTGCACACCGACACCCCGGAGCGCTTCGACTACGCCGTCGAGGCCCTGGCCGGCGGCATCGAGGTCGCCCCGGCGGGCACGGCGTTCACGCCGAACCCGATCGTCCTCGACCGCATCGCCTGAGGGTGGTCGTGAACGGGCCGCCCGCCGGTGCACCGGCGGGCGGCCCGTTGTCTTCACCGGTCAGGGGCGGTCGAAGAGGTCGCGGTGCCGATCCGGCGCCAGACGATGCGCGGCTCGTGGTCCTGGAGCGGGGTTCCGTAGCCGGAGGTCGCCCGGCCGTCCGGGGCCCAGGCCATCTCCCGGATGTCCGGACGGCCCTGTCTGCCATGGGGAGATCTACCTGGCGGAAAGTCTGCCCAGCTCTCCCGTCCGGCGGGCCGTGTGGGCCCGGCGGGTGGCGTGGAGGGTGACGGCGGTGGCGAGGGCCATGGCGGCGAGGCCGACGGTGGCGGCGCCGGGCCAGCCGGTGGCGTGGTAGGCGTCGGCGCCGAGGGTGCCGCCGAGGCTGTTGCCGAGGTAGTAGGCGATCAGGTAGAGGGCGGAGGCCTGGGCGCGGCCCTCGGTGGCGGTGCGGCCGACCGCGGAGGAGGCGGTGGCGTGGCCGGCGAAGAAGCCGGCGGTGATCAGGACCAGGCCGAGCAGCGCGCAGAGCAGGGACCCGGCGAGGGAGAGCAGCAGGCCGGCCGTGGTGACGCCGATGGAGACGTAGAGGGCGCCGCGCCGGCCGAGCCGGCCGGAGAGCCGTCCGGCCGCGGCGGAGGTGCCGGTGCCGACCAGGTAGACCACGAAGATCGAGGCGGCGATCGACTCCGGCAGGTGGAACGGCGCGGCGATCAGCCGGTAGCCGACGGTGTTGTAGACCGCGCCGAACACCGCCATGAACAGCATCCCGAGCGCGTACAACCGCACCAGCAGCGGGTTGCGCAGGTGCCGTCCGACGGTCCGGGCGAGCGCGCGGGCGTCCACCGGGGCCGGGGTGAAGTGCCGGGCGGCGGGGATCAGCAGCCGGAAGGCGAGGGTGGCGAGCAGGGCGAGGACGGCGGAGGCGGCGAGGCCCCAGCGCCAGCCCAGCCCGGCGGCGGTCCAGCCGGAGAGCAGCCGGCCGCCCATCCCGCCGATGCTGTTGCCCGCCACGTACAGGCCCATCGCGGAGGGCAGCGCGCTGGGGTGGACCTCCTCGGCGAGGTAGGCCATGGCGGTGGCCGGGAGCCCGGCGAGGACGACGCCCTGGAGGACCCGCAGGGTGACGAGGGTGGTGAGGTCCGGCGCGAAGGGCAGAGCGAGGGCGAGCGCGGAGGCGGCGAGGGTGGAGGCCGTCATCACGGCGGTGCGGCCGTGGCGGTCGGAGAGCGCGCTGGCCGGGAGCAGCCCGAGGGCGAGGCCGAGGGTGGCCGCGGAGGCGGTCCAGCTGGCCTGGCCGGGGGTGAGGTCGAGGTCCGCCGAGAGGACCGGCAGCAGGCCCTGGGTGGAGTAGAGCAGGACGAAGGTCGCGACCCCGGCGGCGAACAGGGCGAGGTTGGCGCGGCGGAAGGCGCGCTGGCCGGGGCGGTGGCGGTCGTCCGCGGTGGCGGCGGGGGAGGGGGCGGTGGCGGGGGCGTCCGGGGAGGTCACGGACGCCCTGGTATCGGAGGGCTGCATGACGTCGACCGTAGGCCTGCCGTCGTTGATGCGTCCAATGCATGAAGCGTGGATGATCGATGCACTGGTGCATGAGTCGAGGTGGTGGCGGGATGTCCGGTCCGGAGGCGGTGGACGGTGGCGAGCAGCGGTACCGGGTGGCCGAGTTGGGGCCGGAGGAGCCGGCCGTGCTGCTGGCGCCCCGGCTGGCGCAGTTCGCGGCGGTGGCCCGGTTGGAGCACGTGACCCAGGCGGCCGCGCTGCTCGGGGTGCCGCAGCCGACGCTGTCGCGCGCGGTGGCCCGACTGGAGGAGGAGCTGGGGGTGGACCTGCTGGCCCGTCAGGGCCGTACCGTCCGGCTGACCAGGGCGGGTCGGCTGCTGCTGGCCTCGGTGGAACGGGCGCTGGCCGAGGTCGAGCGGGGTGCGGCGGCGGCCCGGGCGGAGGCGGACCCGGAGGTGGGCCTGGTGGCCTTCGGCTTCCTGCACACGATGGGGCCGGACGCGGTGCCGGCGCTGCTGCGCGGCTTCCGCGCGGCGCACCCGCGGGTGCGGTTCCAGCTGGTGCAGGACTACGGTGCGGCGATGCTGGAGCGGCTGCAGGCCGGGGAGTTGGACCTCTGCCTGGTGGCGCCGCCGCCGGACGACCCGGCGTTCACCGCCCGCCCGCTGGACGAGCAGCTGCTGCACCTGGTCGTCCCGGCGGACCACCGGTTGGCCGGACGGCGGCGGATCCGGCTGGCGGAGGTGGCCGAGGAGCCGTTCGTCGGGCTGGAGCCGGGGTACGGGCTGCGCGTGCTCACGGACGGGTTCTGCGCGCAGGCCGGGTTCGTCCCCCGGCTGGCGTTCGAGGGGGAGGAGGCGGAGACGCTGCGCGGGCTGGTGGCGGCCGGGTTGGGGGTGGCGCTGCTGCCGCCGGCCCTGGTGGCGCGGCCGGGGGTGGTGGAGCTGGAGGTGACGGCGCCGCGCCCCCGGCGGGCGGTCGGGCTGGCCTGGGCGGCGGGGCGGCCACTGACCCCGCCGGCCCGGGCGTTCCGGGACTTCGTGCTGTCCCGGCGCGGGCGGTTGCTGCAGCACGACTGACGCCGTCGCCGCGGTGGCGTGGCGCTTTGGTGGATCGTATGGACCGGCCGGTGGAATTCCGGATGGAGTTTGGACCATCCGGCGGTGTTCGCGGTGGTCGGTCTACGCGCGTAGGGGCTATATTTCCGCAATGGAACAGCAGATCCCCGTCACCACCGCGGGCACCGGCCCGCGCATCCCCACCGCCGACCAGATCCGCCGCGCGCCGAAGGTCCTCCTGCACGACCACCTGGACGGCGGGCTGCGCCCGGAGACGGTGGTCGAACTGGCCGCCGCCTGCGGCTACCAGGGCCTGCCCACCACCGACCCCAAGGAGCTCGGCGAGTGGTTCCGCGAGGCCGCCGACTCCGGCTCGCTGGTCCGCTACCTGGAGACCTTCGCGCACACCTGCGCCGTGATGCAGACCCGTGAGGCGCTGGTCAAGGTCGCCGCGGACTGCGCCGAGGACCTGGCCGCCGACGGCGTCGTGTACGCCGAGGTCCGCTACGCCCCCGAGCAGCACCTGGAGGCCGGACTGAGCCTGGACGAGGTCGTCGAGGCCGTCCAGGAGGGCTTCCGCCTCGGCGAGGCCAACGCCCGTGAGGCCGGCCACCGGATCCGCGTCGGCACCCTGCTGACCGCGATGCGGCACGCCGCGCGCTCCACCGAGATCGCCGAACTGGCCAACCGTCACCGGGACGGGGGCGTGGTCGGCTTCGACATCGCCGGTGCCGAGGCCGGCTACCCGCCCACCCGCCACCAGGCCGCCTTCGACTACCTCAAGGGCGAGAACAACCACTTCACCATCCACGCGGGCGAGGCCTTCGGCCTGCCGTCGATCTGGGAGGCCCTGCAGTGCTGCGGCGCCGACCGGCTCGGCCACGGCGTGCGGATCGTCGACGACATCACGGTGGGCGAGGACGGCACGGTCGAGCTCGGCCGGCTGGCCGCGTACGTGCGCGACAAGCGCATTCCGCTGGAGATGTGCCCGACCTCCAACATCCAGACCGGTGCCGCCACTTCGTACACCGAGCACCCGATCGGGCTGCTCAGCCGGCTGAAGTTCCGGGTCACCGTGAACACCGACAACCGGCTGATGAGCGGTACCAGCATGAGCCGGGAGTTCGGCCACGTGGTGGAGGCCTTCGGCTACACCCTGGGTGACCTGGAGTGGTTCACGGTGAACGCGATGAAGTCCGCGTTCCTGCCCTTCGACGAGCGGCTGGCGATGATCAACGACGTGATCAAGCCGGGCTACGCCGAGCTGAAGGCGGAGTGGCTGTTCAGCGCGGGCACCGGCGGCAACTGAGCCGTCGGGGCGACGCTCCGGCGCGGTCGGTCGGATGAACGGCCCGCTTCCTCAAGGGAGTTGGCGTTCATCCGACTACTCACTCGGGTGAGTGAACGCCCTTTGGTTCCCACGCGACCCGCTCACTACGGTGTGCCCGTCATTGCCGACACGTCACGGCGGCGGTCAACCGTTCGCCGGTTCCGAGCGTGCAGTCGGCCACCGAGGACCCAAAGGGGACCAACCATGAAGCAGGCTCTCAAGGCCGCGGGCACCGCGGCGCTCGGCATCGCCATCGCGGCGGTCGGCGCCGGTACCGCCTCCGCGGTCGACGGCCAGGCGGCCGGCGGCCTCGGGCTGCCCACCGGCGTGTTGACGAACCCGGCCGTGAGCAATGCGGTCGCCGACACCGCCGCCAAGCTGCCCGCCACCGGCAAGGTGACCGAGACGCTCGGCACCCTCGCCCCGAGCGTCGGCCAGGCCGTCCCCGCCGGCGACACCCCGCTGGCCGGCGTCACCCAGCAGCGCGGGGCCCTCCCGACCGTCCCGGGCCTGGACAAGACCCCGCTCGGCGGGCTGACCGGCGCCCTCCCGGCCCTCCCCGGCCTGGCCGGCTGAAGCACCGCACGGGGGGGGGGGGGGAGGGAGGGGGGGGGGGGGGGGGGGGGGGGGGGGGGGGGGGGGGGGGGGGGGGGGGGGGGGGGGGGGAACG
>NZ_JBVILX010000002.1:1039388-1112311 GCF_055580145.1 Kitasatospora sp. NPDC032121
ACAAAACCCTGCTCGTGGGGCTAACCAACCCCCCCCTTGCCCCCCCAGTCTCGCCCGGCGAAAACACCACACGACACCGGGCCGCCCGCCCCGGGAACTCCGGGGCGGGCGGCCCGTCGCCGTGTGTCACGGTTCCTGGGGGAGCAGCACCCAGAGGGCCAGGTAGAGCAGGAACTGGGGGCCGGGCAGCAGGCAGGAGAGCAGGAAGATCAGCCGGACGGTCCACGGGGTCAGGCCGAAGCGTTCGGCGATCCCGGCGCAGACGCCGGCGATGACACGGTTGTGGCGGGGACGGGCGAGGCGGGCGCTCATGACGGTCTCCCTACGGTGGCGGCCCGGTCCGGCCGGTCCGGTGGGCTGTTTCCATACTCCGCCGCCGGCGGCCCCCGATCCTCCGCCCGGCAGGTGATTCCCCACCCCGAAGGGTCACCGGGGAGTCGTAGCCGGAAGTCGGGGTCGTCCTCAGGGTCACCCCGAGGGGCGGGCCGAATATCCGGCCGGGCCCGTCCGGACCCCCGGACGGGGCTCGGTAGGATGCTGCCGATCGCGGTCGGCCGGGGGGCGGACGAAAAGCCCGACTTTGTTGTGGAAAAACCTCTCCTGCAAGCGATTTCACGTCCTGTTGGGTTCTGTCCGAATTCTCTCGTGAGGTTGGATTTCGCATGCGGCATCGCAGATTCCTGGCCGCGGCCGCCGCCGTCTCGCTGGCCTCCGGCCTGGCCGCCGTCGAGGCCCCGGCCGCCTTCGCCGCCTCGGAGGCCGTCGCGCTCGTGCGGGGCACCCGGATCCAGCCCTCGCCGGTCACGGTCGTGCTCGGCGGCGCGCCCGCCACCGTCAAGGCGGGTGGCGCGCCGGTAGAGTTCACCGCGAGGCTCGGGAACACCGCCGACCACCAGGTGGACGTGCTGTCCTCCGCCTTCGTCGTCGGCGACACCGGCGCCGGCACCAGGCAGAGCCACTTCAAGCTGGAGTACCAGCCGCCCGGCGGTGCGCAGTGGCAGGACGCCACGGTGAACGCCGCGAGCGTCGGCGCCTTCTGGGAGATCGACCGGTCGGCCACGCTGCACCTGGCGGCGGGCGCCGAGGCGGTCTACCGGCTGCGGCTCA
This sequence comes from Kitasatospora sp. NPDC032121, assembly GCF_055580145.1. Classification (NCBI taxonomy): domain Bacteria; kingdom Bacillati; phylum Actinomycetota; class Actinomycetes; order Kitasatosporales; family Streptomycetaceae; genus Kitasatospora; species Kitasatospora sp. NPDC032121. The sequence goes on from NZ_JBVILX010000002.1 coordinate 1,040,496, forward strand.
CCGTCGCCGCCGAGGCCCCGGCCGGCCGGGTGAGCCTGGGCTTCAACGCCGACGTCGATGACCCCACCCTGCCGCGGGAGCAGCGGAGCAGCTTCGCCCAGAGCGAGCGGACGAACGCGGTGATCGCTCCGGCGGTGACGCCGACCACGCCGGCGCCCACACCCGCCGCCGCGGCCGACGTCAGGCTCGTCGGGGTGCCCACCACCTTCACGGCGGGCGGCGAGGCGAAGCCGTTCAAGCTGGTCTTCACCAACACCAGCGGCAAGGACCTCCGGGTCATGCCCACGGTCGTGTTCCAGGGGGTGACCGAACTCCCCTTCGAGACGGTCGGGTTCGAGTACCAGGGGCCGGACGGAACCTGGCTGCCGGGCGGCCCCGGCGGCAACTCGGAGCACCCGACCTGGCTCTACATGAACCTCCGGCCGGGCGACACGAGCTCGGACGAGTTCACCCTGCCGAAGGGCGGTACCCACACGATCAACGTCCGGCTGTCCTTCACCAGGGACGCGTCGGCCCGTCTCGAGTCGCTGGTGGCCATGGCGGGCAGCCTGCCCGGCCCCGGCGAGAGCGCGACCGTGGTGTCCAGCCGGAAGGCCGACTTCACGATCGTGACCGCGGCGGCTCCCAGTGCCACCCAGACGCCGGGGCCCACCTCCGCGGCCCCGGTCGCCCCGGTGTCGACCGAGTCCGAGACCGCCGGCGCCCCGGTCCTCCCGGTCGCCCAGGCCACCGCCGTGGCGCCGAGCCCGGCGGCGGTCGGCGCACCGGTGGTCGCCGCCGCGGCCCCGGCCGCGGACCCCCGGCTGGCCTCCACCGGCGGTGGCTCGACGGAGCCGATGGCGATCACCGGTGCGACCGCGATCGCCCTCGGCCTCGGCATCCTGGTGGTGGCGTGGCGCCGCAACCGCGTGCGGAGCGGCTCCGGGAACTGACCCGAAGACGTACGGAGGGTGCGGCGCGTCAGCCGACCGGGTTCTGCGGCGGCTGCGGCTGGGCGTACGGGTTGTCCGCCACCGGCTGCGGCGGGACGCCCGGCTGGTACGGCGAGCCGACCTGCGGCGGCGCGGGCGGGGCGGCCTGCGGCGCGACTGGCGGAGCGGCCTGCGGCGCGACCGGCGGGACGGGCGCACCCGGCTGCTGGGCGTACGGCGCCTGCGGGGCGTTGGGGTTGAACGGGGCCTGCTGGGCGCCCGGGTTGAACGGCGCCTGCGGGGCGTTGGGGTTGAAGGGCGCGCCCGGGTTGAACGCCCCCTGCGGCGCGTTGGGGTCGAACGGGGCCGCCGCCTGGGCGGGCTGCTGCTTGGCGTTGCTGCGCTCGACGATCGCCTTCACCGAGGCGACGACCATGCCGATCGGCAGGATGAACACCTTGAAGAAGATGGTGTACGTGCCGCCCTCGAAGACGAACGCCAGGTAGTAGGCGTACCCCAGGAGCCCGAGGCCGATGACCACGTTGAGGATGCGCAGGCCGACCTTCAGTCCGCCGGAGACGGCCCCGAGGGCCACCATGATGACGCCGCTGAGCGCCAGCAGCACGACGTACCAGGAGAAGAGCGGTTCGGCGCTGAAGTCGAGATTGTTCAAGGGGGTTTCCTGGGGAGGGGAAGACGGAAAACGGCGGGCACCGTTCGGGGACGAGAGCGCACAGTACTGGAGGCGGCCGACATTCGCCTCAGCCTTTGTGTCACGGTGTCATTGCGCTGTGCCGGAACGGGAGTGGACGAGGTGGGAAATGACGGAGTTTGAGGTGCTGCGGGTCTTTTGCGGGCCGGACGGGAGTCACGGGAACGCGCTCGCAGTGGTGCGCGACGGCGCCGCCGTGCCGGAGCGCGCGGACCGGCAGCGGATCGCACACGAACTCGGCTTCAGCGAGACGGTGTTCGTCGACGACCCGGAGCGCGGGGAGATCGACATCTACGCCCCGTCGGTGCGGCTGCCGTTCGCCGGCCACCCGTGCGTGGGCGCCGCCTGGCTGCTCGGGGTGGACCGGCTGGTCACGGCGGCCGGCGAGGTGGCGGTGCGGCGCGAGGGCGGTCTGACCCGGATCGAGGCCCGCCCGGAGTGGGCCCCGCCGCGCACGCTGCGGCAGTACGGCTCGGCGGCCGAGGTGGAGGCCCTGGAGGTGCCGCCGCCGGGGGAGTGGGTCTACGCCTGGGCCTGGCAGGACGAGACGGCCGGTACCGTGCGGGCCCGGGCCTTCCCCGGGCGGGGGGACGGGATCGACGAGGACGAGGCGACGGGTGCGGCCGCCCTGCTGCTGGCCGCGCGCCTCGGCCGGGCGCTGACCGTCACCCAGGGGCGGGGCTCGCAGTTGCTGGCCGGACCGCGTCCGGGCGGGCTGGTCGAGGTCGGCGGCCGGGTGGTCCGCGCCCCGCGCCCGGCTCAGCCGACCGGCGGGGTCGGCTCCGCGTAGGCGCGTCGGCGGGCGGCGGGCGCGACGGCCGCGAGCGGGGCCACGGCCACGGCCGACGCGGCGGCCACCGGCGGCACGGAGAGCACCGTCAGCCGGGGCGCCCGCGGCCGCCGGTCCCGCAGCAGGTGCCGCAGGCCGGGGACGAGCGCGAGGTGGACGACGGCCACGCCGACCACGGCGAGCAGGATGTGGTCCACGTTGAGGACGTGCCCGGGCGCCCAGGAGGAGAGGAACTCCAGCGCGGTCGCCAGCAGCGCGGAGACGCCGGTGGTGCGCAGGAAGGACGGCAGCCAGGGGGCCCGGAGCCGGCCGCCGGCCAGCGGCAGCAGGACCCCGAGCGGGGCCAGCAGCAGGAGCTCGCCGACCACCTGCCAGCCGCTGGAGGAGCGGAGCGAGGCGAGCGGCGTCAGGTTGGCGTCGTACACCCAGGCCACCGGCAGCGGTCTCAGCACCAGCCAGAGGACCAGCGCCAGATGGCCGGTGAGGCCCGCCAGCCCGGCCCACCGGAGGGGACGGTGGACGGCCGCCGCCGGGCTCTTCTCGTTCCCCGCGCCGGAACGCTCGTCGCGTGTCCTGGTGCCATCTCGCTGCACGGGGGGAAGGACGTGGTCCGACGCCACGTCGGTTCCACACCCGGCGTGAACATTCCCAAACGCGCCCCTGAGCTCGCTCCCCGCCCCTCTCCGCGCCCTTCCCGGCGGCCTACTTGCAGGGCGAGGCCGTCGGCACCGCGCCGAACACGTTGTCCGGCGGCGGGCTGCCCGGCGTCACCGGGGTGGGCGACGGGCTCGGGCTCACGGACGCCTTGCCGCCACGGGCCGGGGTCATGGTCGGGGCCGGTCCCGGCGGGGTGGCCAGGGCCGCCGGTATGTGCGGGGTGGTCGGGCAGGCCGTCCGGCTGGCGGGCGCGCCGGCGTCGACCGGTACGGCGGTCGGCCGGATGCCGCAGCCGGAGGCCAGGGCGATCAGCAGCAGCACGCCGGCGCCGCGGCGCAGGACGGTGCGGAGGGAAGCGGTGTCGGTGGGGGTGGTCACGTGGCGTCCTTGTCCTGGGCGGCGTCGCCGGCGGGGCCGCCCTCGGCCTCGTCCGCGGACGGCGGAGGCGGCGGGGCCGACGGCAGGGTCAGGGTGAACACCGCACCGACCTCCCCGTTCGCCGCCGTGATCGTTCCCCCGTGTATCTGCGCGTTGGCCATCGCGATCGACAGCCCGAGGCCGCTGCCCTCCGAGCGCGCCCGCCCCCGGTCCGCCTTGTAGAAGCGGTCGAAGACGTGCGGCAGCACGTCCTCCGGGATGCCCGGGCCGCTGTCGGAGACCTCGACCACGACCGACTCCCCGTCCTGGCGGACCTTCACCCGCACCGGCGAGCCGCCGTGCTTCAGCGCGTTGCCGATCAGGTTGGCGAAGACCACGTCGAGCCGGCGCGGGTCGACCACGGCCAGGATGCCGCGCGGGGCGTCCACCTCGACCGCGTCGTACCAGGCCCGCCCGTCGATGCAGGACATGATCAGGTCGGCGATGTCCACCTCGTCGGCGACCAGCTTGGCGGTACCGGCGTCGAAGCGGGTCACCTCCATCAGGTTCTCCACCAGGTCGGACAGCCGGCGGGTCTCGCTGACCACGAGCCGGACGGCCGGCTCGATCATCGGGTCCAGCGACTCGGCCTCGTCCTCCAGGATGTCCGTCACGGCGGTCATCGCGGTCAGCGGGGTGCGCAGTTCGTGCGACATGTCGGCGACGAACCGCCGGCTCTGCGCCTCGCGCGCGCTCAGCTCCTCGACCTGCTCGTGCAGCGACTCCGCGGCCCGGTTGAAGGTCCGCGCCAGGTCGGCGAGTTCGTCCGAGCCCTCGACCTCCAGCCGGGTGTCCAGGTGCCCCTCGCCGAGCCGCCGGGCGGCGTCCCCGAGCCGCTTGACCGGCCGCAGCACCGTCGCCGAGGCGGCCTGGGCGAGCAGCGCCGAGCCGATCAGCGCGAGCAGCGTCGCGATGGCCAGCGACCAGCCCAGGGTGTTGAGGTCGGCCCGCTCGTTCTCCAGCGACTTGAACATGTACGCCGTCGGGCCGTTCGGCACCACCTTGGTGCCGCCGATCACGAACGGCCGGCCTTCCAGGTTCTGCCGCTGCCAGTACAGGTGGTACGGGTACGGGTTGTTCTCGGTGACCTCGCGCGGCTTGGCCACGGTGGACTGCAGCGCGGCCGGGACGTCCGCCAGCGTGAAGTTCGCCGGGTCGGAGGAGGCCGGGCACTCCGGGTGCGCCGGGTCGACGACCACCACGTCGTACGTCAGCCCCGAGCTGGCCACGTTGGACGCCAGCGTCGCCAGCTCCGGGCAGCTCGCGTTCAGCGGCAGCTCGGAGACGTTGCGGGTGAGCGAGACCCTGAAGTCGTTCAGCGCCGTGTCCTGGGCGCGCTTGAGCACCGCGTCGCGGTTCAGCCAGTACGCGATGCCGGAGGCCGAGACGGCGGCGAGCAGCGCGACGGCCGCGAACACCGCGATCAGCCGCACCCGCAGGGAGCGCAGCCGACGCCACCGGCCCGTCGAGAACCGCCGGGCAGTCGTCTGATGGTCAGTCACAAGAGCCTGTCGTGGTACGGGAGTTCAGAGGTCGGGGGAGGGGCGGGGCGAGGGCGCCCCTGGTCAGGCCGGCGGGTCCAGCCGGTAGCCCACCCCGCGGACGGTGCGGATCAGCGTCGGCGCGGACGGCACGTCCTCGACCTTGGCCCGCAGCCGCTGCACGCACGCGTCCACCAGGCGGGAGTCGCCGAGGTAGTCGTGCTCCCAGACCAGCCGCAGCAGCTGCTGGCGGGAGAGCGCCTGGCCGGGGCGGCGGCTGAGCTCCAGCAGCAGCCGCAGCTCGGTCGGGGTGAGCTGGAGATCCTGTCCGTCCTTGGTGACGGTCATCGCCGCGCGGTCGATCACCACGCTGCCGTAGGCCGAGGAGTCCGAGCTCTCCCGCTCGCCGCGCCGCAGCACGGCCCGGATCCGCGCGTCCAGCACGCGGGGCTGCACCGGCTTCACCACGTAGTCGTCCGCGCCGGACTCCAGGCCCACCACCACGTCGATGTCGTCCGAGCGGGCGGTCAGCAGGATGATCGGCAGCTGGTCGGTGCGGCGGATCCGGCGGCACACCTCGAAGCCGTCGATCCCGGGCAGCATCACGTCCAGCACGATCAGGTCGGGCCGCTGCTCCTTGAAGAGCCTCAGGCCGTCCTCGCCGGAGGCGGCGGTGGCCACGCGGTGGCCCTGGCGGGTGAGGGCGAGTTCGAGGCCGGTGCGGATGGCGTCGTCGTCCTCGATCAGTAGGAGGAAAGGCACGGCCCCATTTTGGCCCACCGGCAGCCCCGAATCACCCCCCGGAGGGCCTGCCGTCCCCTTGGGAACCGGAACGCGCGCCACCGGCGTCCGGTACGGAGGGAGGCGGACCGGGACATTCGGCCCGCTCCTGTGACACCCCTGTGACAGTCGGCGGACAGCGCCATCACAACCGGCGGGCAGGATTTTCCGTGTCGCCGCAGGACAGCGGGCCGCAAGGCCGGCTGAAGGGCGGCTACCGGAACCGCTCGTACCGACCCAGGGGGCGCACGATGAACGCCATGCTTCAGACCCGGACCAACCCGGCTGTCCGCACCGCGCGTTCGTCAGCCACGTCCCACCGGACCCGGTACGAGGTCAGGACCGACGAGAACTCCGGTGCCGTGACCGTGCGGGGGTGCGCGCACAGCACCGGTGGAAACCCTGGCGCCCGTCGGGTGAGCGGCGGCGGCAGGACGGGGGAGCTGTACGGGATCGGCCGTCTGGGGAGTTCGGCCGACTCCTCCAACACCCTCACGCTGCGGGGCATCCTCCCCGTCCGCGTCGAGGGCAAGGACGTCCCGGGGAACAACCGGGGTACCGGGGGGAACGGTCTGCGGACGGTCGGTTCGGGGGAGCCGACCGGTCGCGAGGCCGCCGGTGCGACGCTGCTGCGGCTGAACCCCGCCGCGGCCCGCACCACCGAGGCCGGGCAGGGAGGCGCGCAGGGGGAGCACCCGGCCGTCGCGGAGGACCACATCAAGGAGTTCACCGCGTACGTGCGCGAGCGCCGCGCCTCCCTGTACGCCACGGCGTACCACCTGACCGGTGACCGCTACGAGGCCGAGGACCTGCTGCAGAGCGCGCTCTTCAGCACCTACCGGGCCTGGGGCCGGATCACCGACAAGGCCGCGGTCGGCGGGTACCTGCGCCGCACCATGACCAACCTGCACATCTCCGCCTGGCGGCGCCGCAAGGTCAACGAGTACCCGACCGAGGAGCTGCCGGAGACGGCCGGCGACACCGACGCGATGGGCGGCACCGAGCTGCGCACCGTGCTCTGGCAGGCGCTGGCGAAGCTGCCGGAGAACCAGCGCACCATGCTGGTGCTGCGGTACTACGAGGGCAAGACCGACCCGGAGATCGCCGATGTGCTGGGGATCAGCGTCGGCACGGTCAAGAGCAGCATCTGGCGCGCCCTGCGCCGGCTGCGCGAGGACGAGCACCTGAACAAGTCGGGCGACACCGTCCGGGCGTTCGGCGAGCTGGTCGCGTAACGAGGACTCCCGTCGGGGGACGGGAAGCGGACGGTCACGGTCCGGGGGCGGCAGCTCGGGGGAGCACGCCCGTGGGGGAGCCGAGGATCGTTCGGGGAAGGCGCGGGCCCGGTGCGGGGGAGACGCACCGGGCCCCGCGTCGTGTCCGGGGCCGGGGCGTACCGGGGGTCAGGCGGCGGAGAGCTCCGTCGTCCTGGCCGCGGCGCGGATCCGTCGTTCGGCCTCGGGGCCGGCGCACGCGTACGAGCCGAGGGCGACCTGCCGGCCGACGATGGACCGCTCGGCCCGCATCAGCCGCAGGCCCCGGCGCAGCAGCACCGGCAGCGACTTGCGGCCCTCCCGGACGTCCCGGCGCAGTCGGCGCCAGGCCGTGGTCAGCGCGCCGTTGCGCAGGCACAGGGCGTCGCCGAGCAGGCCCTGGTCGGCGCAGTCGGAGGTGATCTCGGCGGCGAATATGCCCTCCGCGATGAACGCGGCCGCCCCGCCCAGCTCCAGGCCGCGGGTGCCGGTGCGGCCGTTGTCCGGGATCGAGTACACCGGGACGTCCGCGCGGCCCCGCTCGTGCAGGGCGCGGATCGCGGCGAGCGCCTGGTCGCGGTGCCAGGCCAGCGGGGAGTCCCAGTCGACGGCGCCGTCCGGCAGCCGCGGCAGGGTCGGGTCGTCCCCGTCCTTGTAGAAGTCGTCGAGCTGGAGCACCGGCAGGCCGCTGCGCTCGGCGAGCGAGGACTTCCCCGACCCGGAGGGCCCGGAGAGCAGGATCACCCGGGCATGCCCGGTCGGTGCGGGGTTCATGGGGGAGTCACTCACGGGACACCAGTCTGACGCATCCCGGCCGGTTGCCGAAACCGGTCGGTCCGCAACTCCCGCGGCGGGAACCGCCGGAACGCCGACGGACCCGCGCCAGGGGGGGAGAGGCGCGGGTCCGTCCTGTGACCGTCCGGGCCCTGGGGGGGTGAGGGCACTGGGGACGGCCAGTCTGTGGAGTTGTTACTCGGAGCGGGGAGGTCAGATCCCCATCGGGTGCCAGACCGTCTTCGTCTCCAGGAACGAGAGTAGCCGGTCGGTACCGGGTGCATCGGTCCAGTCCTGGGCGAACGGGTCCAGTACCGGACGGACCACCCGCTTCAGGGTATCCGCGGCGGCGGCTTCCAGCGCCTGCGCCGCGCCGGGACCGTCGACGGCGATGGCTCCGGTGAGGTCCACCGCGTTGACGTCCTGGTGCGAGGCCAGGGTGGGGGCGATGTCCGCGGTCCGGCCCGAGATGATGTTGACCACGCCGCCCGGGACGTCCGAGGTGGCCAGCACCTCGCCCAGCGACAGCGCGGGCAGCGGGGCGTCCGCGGCGGCCGCGACCACGACCGTGTTCCCGGTGGCGATCGCCGGGGCGATCACCGAGACCAGGCCGAGCAGCGAGTGCCCGTACCCGGCCTGCGGGGCGACGATCCCGACCACGCCGGTCGGCTCCGGGGTGGAGAGGTTGAAGTACGGCCCGGCGACCGGGTTGGCGCCGCCCGCGATCTGGGCGACCTTGTCGGTCCAGCCCGCGTACCAGACCCAGCGGTCGATCGCGGCGTCCACCAGCGCGGCGGCCTTCTTCGGGCCGATGCCCTCGGAGACGGACACCTCGGCGGCGAACTGCTCGCGCCGGCCCTGGAGCATCTCGGCCACCCGGTACAGCACCTGGCCGCGGTTGTACGCGGTGGTGCCGGACCAGCCCTTGACCGCCTTGCGGGCGGCCACGACGGCGTCGCGGGCGTCCTTGCGGGTGCCCAGCGGGACGTTGGCGAGCCACTCGCCCTTTGCGTCGGTCACCTCGTACACCCGCCCGCTCTCGGAGCGCGGGAACTTCCCGCCGACGTACAGCTTGTAGGTCTTGAGGACGTCAAGACGCGTTGCGACATCAGACATCGAGGTAGGCCTCCAGACCGTGGCGGCCACCCTCGCGGCCGTAGCCCGACTCCTTGTAGCCGCCGAACGGCGAGGTCGGGTCGAACTTGTTGAAGGTGTTGGCCCAGACCACGCCGGCCCGGAGCCGGTTCGCCATCCACAGGATGCGCGAGCCCTTCTCCGTCCAGATGCCGGCGGAGAGGCCGTATGGGGTGTTGTTGGCCTTCTCGACCGCCTCGGCGGGGGTGCGGAAGGTCAGCACCGACAGGACCGGGCCGAAGATCTCCTCCTGGGCGATCCGGTGGGCCTGGCTCACGCCGGTGAACAGGGTCGGCTTGAACCAGAAGCCGGTGCCGGGGAGTTCGCAGGCCGGCGACCAGCGCTCGGCGCCCTCGGCCTCGCCGGCCTCGGTCAGCGCGGTGATCCGGGCCAGCTGCTCGGCCGAGTTGATGGCGCCGATGTCGGTGTTCTTGTCCAGCGGGTCGCCGACCCGCAGGGTGGCCATCCGGCGCTTGAGGGCGTCCAGCAGCTCGTCCTGGACCGACTCCTGGACCAGCAGGCGCGAGCCCGCGCAGCAGACGTGGCCCTGGTTGAAGAAGATGCCGTTGACGATGCCCTCGACCGCCTGGTCGATCGGCGCGTCGTCGAAGACGATGTTCGCGGCCTTGCCGCCCAGCTCCAGCGAGAGCTTCTTGCGGGTGCCGGCCAGCTGCTTGGCGATGGCGCGGCCGACCGAGGTGGAGCCGGTGAACGCGACCTTGTTGACGTCCGGGTGGGAGGTCAGCGCGGCGCCGGTGCGGCCGTCACCGGTGACGATGTTGACGACGCCCTTCGGCAGACCGGCCTGGCGGCAGATCTCGGCGAAGCGCAGCGCGGTCAGCGGGGTGGTCTCGGCCGGCTTCAGCACGACCGTGTTGCCGGTCGCCAGCGCGGGCGCGATCTTCCACGCCAGCATCAGCAGCGGGAAGTTCCACGGGATGACCTGGCCGGCCACGCCCAGCGGCTTCGGGGCGGCGCCGAAGCCGGCGTAGTCCAGCTTGTCGGCCCAGCCCGCGTAGTAGAAGAAGTGCGCGGCGACCAGCGGCAGGTCGACGTCGCGGGTCTCGCGGATCGGCTTGCCGTTGTCGATCGACTCCAGCACGGCCAGCTCGCGACTGCGCTCCTGGATGATCCGGGCGATCCGGAACAGGTACTTGGCGCGCTCGCTGCCGGGCAGCGCCGACCAGTCGGCGAAGGCCTTGCGGGCGGCGGCGACCGCGCGGTCCACGTCCTCCTCGGTGCCCTGGGCGAACTCGGCGAGCACCTGCTCGGTGGCCGGGTTGACCGTCTTCAGGGCCTCGTTGCCGGAGGAGTCGACGAACTCGCCGCCGATGAAGTGGCCGTAGGAGGTGGCGATGTCGCCGGCGGCGGCCGGGGACTCCGGGGCCGGGGCGTAGGCGAAGAGGCCGCCGGCGGGCTTGGCCACGGGCTCCTCGGTGTTCTTCTTCTTGGCCATGGTGATCAGTCCACCGTCACGTAGTCGGGGCCGGAGTAGCGGCCGGTGGCCAGCTTCTGGCGCTGCATCAGCAGGTCGTTGAGCAGGCTGGAGGCGCCGAAGCGGAACCAGTGCGGGGTCAGCCAGTCGTCCCCGAGGGTCTCGTTGACCATCACCAGGTACTTCATGGCGTCCTTGGTGGTGCGGATGCCGCCGGCGGGCTTGACGCCGACCTGGACGCCGGTGGCGGCGCGGAAGTCGCGGACCGCCTCCAGCATCAGCAGGGTGACCGGCGGGGTCGCGTTGACGGCGACCTTGCCGGTGGAGGTCTTGATGAAGTCGGCGCCGGCCAGCATCGCCAGCCAGGAGACCCGGCGGACGTTGTCGTAGGTCTGCAGCTCGCCGGTCTCGAAGATCACCTTGAGGTGGGCGGAGGTGCCGTCCGGGCGCTTGCACGCCTCCTTGACGGCCACGATCTCGTTATAGACGTCGAGGTAGCGGCCGGAGAGGAAGGCGCCGCGGTCGATCACCATGTCGATCTCGTCGGCGCCCGCGGCCACCGCGTCGGCGGTGTCGGCCAGCTTGACCGGGAGGGCGGCGCGGCCCGCCGGGAAGGCGGTGGCCACCGAGGCGACCTGGATGTCGGTGCCCTGCAGGGCGGCCTTCGCGGTGGCGACCATGTCCGGGTAGACGCAGATGGCGGCGACGCGGGGGGTGGTCGGGTCGGTCGGGTCGGGGGTCCTGCCCTTGGCGCACAGCGCGCGCACCTTGCCGACCGTGTCCGCGCCCTCCAGCGTGGTCAGGTCGATCATCGAGATCGCCAGGTCGATGGCGTACGCCTTCGCCGTGGTCTTGATCGAGCGGGTACCGAGAGCGGCGGCACGCGCCTCCAGGCCGACCTGGTCGACGCCGGGCAGGCCGTGCAGGAACCGGCGGAGCGAGGCCTCGGACGCCGCAACGTCCTGAAGGCCGCTGCCCGCAACGCCGAGGGCATTGGCTGCAACAGTGGACATAGTCACCAGACCAGCATATCTACGCGCGTAGTGGGCCGCCAGAGCGCCTGCCATTCGTGGCCGGACCGAGACCTCGGCGCGAGGGGCATGGGGCAGAATCGACGCCATGACCGATTCCGACGGCAAGCCCCACCAGGGCCCGGCCGCCCCCGACGGGGAGCCCGCGTACACGGACCGCGTGTACCGCTCTGTCCCCGGTGTGATCTCCGGAGTGCTGCTGCTGCTCGTCGCGGCCTGGCTGATCGGCGACGCGGTGGTGAGCGGGACGGGGAAGACCCCGTACGTCGCGCTCGCGGCGGTGCCGGTGTTCGCCTTCCCGGTGATCGCGTACACGCTGCGCCCGGTCGTGACGGCCGGCCGCGACAGGCTGGTCGTGCGCAACCCGTGGCGGACCGTCGTGGCGCCGTGGGCCTCGGTGGACGCGCTGCGCGCCGGGTACTCGGTCGAACTGCTCGCCGGCGGGAAGAAGTACCAGGTCTGGGCGGTGCCGGTGTCGCTGCGCCAGCGCAAGCGGGCCACCCGGGCGCAGCGCTCGGGTGCCGCCGAGCACGCCGCCAGGACCGGCCTGGGGCTGGGCATGGCCAAGCGGACCAACCCGGTCGTCCAGGGTTCGCCCGACCCCACCCGCGCCTGGTCCGACCAGGTCACCGCCGTGCTCCAGGAGATGGCCGAGCGCAACGCCGCCCGGCCCACGGCGGCCGGCCCGGTCGAGGTCCGCTGGTGCTGGTGGGGCATCGCCCCCACCCTGCTCGGCCTGGTCGCGCTGGTCACCGTCATCGCGGTCTGACGCCGCGGCACGTACGCCGAGGGCCCGACGGTCGTGACCGGCGGGCCCTCGGCGTACGCGGGCTCAGGCGGTGATGCCGGCGGCCTCGGCGAGGTCCCGCTTGACGGTGGCGAGGAGCTCGGCGGCGCGCTCGCGGGTGGCGGCGAGGTCGGCGGCCGAGGCGACCGGGAGGACGACCTCCAGGTAGCACTTGAGCTTGGGCTCGGTGCCGGAGGGACGGACCACGATGCGGGCGGAGCGGACGCCCTCGCCGGCCAGGTAGTAGCGCAGGCCGTCGGTGGGCGGCAGGTCGGCGGAGCCGGCCGACAGGTCGTCGGCGCGGGTGACCTGCAGACCGGCCAGGACGGTCGGCGGCTGCTCGCGCAGGCGGCGCATGGCGTCGGCGATCAGCGAGAGGTCCTGGACCCGCACGGAGAGCTGGTCGGTGGCGTGCAGGCCGTGCTCCAGCGCCAGGTCGTCCAGCAGGTCGGACAGGGTGCGGCCGGACCTCTTGAGGGTGGCGGCGAGTTCGGCGACCAGCAGGGCGGCGGTGATGCCGTCCTTGTCCCGCACGCCCTGCGGGTCGACGCAGTAGCCGAGCGCCTCCTCGTAGCCGTAGCGCAGGCCCTCGGCGCGGGAGATCCACTTGAAGCCGGTCAGCGTCTCGGCGTAGTCCAGGCCCGCGGCCTCGGCGATCCGGCCGAGCAGGGTGGCGGAGACGATGGTGGTGGCGAAGGTGCCCTCGGCCTTCTTCGCGACCAGGGCCGAGCCGAGCAGCGCGCCGACCTCGTCGCCGCGCAGCATCCGCCAGCCGGCCGCGCCCCGGCCGCCGCCGGCCGCGTTGCCGTTGGTGGGGACGGCCACCGCGCAGCGGTCGGCGTCCGGGTCGTTGGCGATCACGATGTCCGGGCCGACGGTGGCGGCGGTGCGGAAGGCGAGGTCCATCGCCCCCGGCTCCTCCGGGTTGGGGAAGGCCACGGTCGGGAAGTCCGGGTCGGGCTCGGCCTGTTCGGCGACCACGGTGGGCGCGGGGAAGCCGGCCCGGCGGAAGGCGGCGACCAGGGTGTCGCGGCCGACGCCGTGCATCGGGGTGTAGACGACGTCCAGGTCGCGCGGGCTGTGCGGGTCCACGATGGAGACGGCCCGGGCCAGGTACGCCTCGACGACGTCCTCGCCGAGCACCTCCCAGCCCTCCTCGGCGCGCGGGACCTCGTCCAGCGAGCCGATCGCGTCGATCTCGGCGGCGATCCCGGCGTCGGCCGGCGGGACGATCTGCGAGCCGTCGCCCAGGTAGACCTTGTAGCCGTTGTCCTGCGGCGGGTTGTGGCTGGCGGTCACGGTGACGCCGGCGGCCGCGCCCAGGTGGCGGACGGCGAAGGCGAGCACCGGGGTCGGCAGCGGGCGCGGCAGCAGCGCGGCGCGCAGGCCGGCGCCGACCACCACGGCGGCGGTGTCGCGGGCGAAGTCGTACGACTTGTGGCGGGCGTCGTAGCCGATGACGACCAGGTCGCCCAGGCCCTGCTGCCTGACGTACGCGACCAGGCCGGCGGCGGCCCGGATCACCACGGCGCGGTTCATCCGCATCGGGCCGGCGCCGAGTTCACCGCGCAGGCCGGCGGTGCCGAACTGGAGGCGGTCGGAGAAGCGCTCGGCGATCTCCGCCCAGGCGAGCTTGCTGTCGGTCTCGGCCTCCGGGCCCTCGGCCCGGGCCAGCAGGGCGGTGAGCTCCTCGCGGGTCTGCGGGTCGGGGTCCTCGGCCAGCCAGGTCCGGGCCCGGGCGAGGAGGTCGGGGTTGAGTGCCTGCGTCATGCCAGCTCCATCGGGGTTTCAGCTGTGACCGGAGGGTTCCGTACGGAAGGGGGGCGCACATGCGGACGGGGCCCACGGGAGGGCGTGATCAGCGGATCACGCCGCCCGTGGGCCCCGTCAGCCATGATTCTGCGCCTCGCGGGCGTCAGATCCGCTCAAGGACCTTCGCCAGCAGCTCGCCCATGCGCTCGGCGGAGGCCTTGCCGGCCTCCAGCACCTCGGCGTGGTTGAGCGGCTCGCCGGTCATGCCGGCGGCCAGGTTGGTGACCAGGGAGATGCCGAGCACCTCGGCGCCGGCCTCGCGGGCGGCGATGGCCTCCAGGGTGGTGGACATGCCGACCAGCTCGCCGCCGAGCACCCGGGCCATGTTGACCTCGGCCGGGGTCTCGTAGTGCGGGCCGCGGAACTGGACGTAGACGGCCTCGTCCAGCGACGGGTCGACCTCGCGGCACAGCGCGCGCAGGCGCTTGGAGTACAGGTCGGTGAGGTCGACGAAGTTGGCGCCGACGATCGGGGAGTCGGCGGTCAGGTTGATGTGGTCGCTGATCAGGACCGGCTGACCCGGGGTCCAGCCGTGGCGCAGGCCGCCGCAGCCGTTGGTCAGCACGATGATGCCGCAGCCGGCCGCGGCGGCGGTGCGCACGCCGTGGACGACGGTGGCCACGCCGTGGCCCTCGTAGTAGTGGTTGCGGCCGAGGAAGATCAGGGCGCGCTTGTCGCCGATCTTCACCGAGCGGATCTTGCCGGCGTGGCCGGCGACGGCGGGGGCGGGGAAGCCAGGGAGCTCGGTGACCGGGAACTCGGCCACGGTCTCGCCCAGGGCGTCGGCGGCCGGCACCCAGCCGGAGCCCATCACCAGGGCGACGTCGTGCCGCTCGGCACCGGTCAGCTCGCGCAGGCGCTCGGCGGCGGCCTGGGCGGCGGCGTAGGGGTCGGCGGAGACGACCGACTGAGGAGAAGCGTTCACGGGTCCGAGGATAGACGGGAATCGGCTACGCGCGTAGAAATTCGGCCGCGGCATGCCGGATCGTTACCCGGTTGGCCCGAAAACACAGCTCGGCGGTGGTTCCGGGCCGGCCGGTCCTTCGGTTTCCCCACGGACGGTGTTGCGCACCCTCCGTACCCGCACTCCCTCAGCAGGGGCGGCGGCGCAGGTCCATCACGTAGTCGTGCGGGGCGCCGGCGCTCTCCGCGGCATCGGCGATCAGGCCGAGGTAGCGGGCCGCGGGCAGGCCGCCCTCGTAGTCGTTGAGCACGTACGTCCAGACCGGGATGTCCCCGTCCAGGGTCTGCGCGCGCAGCTTGATCTTGCGGTAGATGCCGAGCTGGACGCCCTCCCAGCGGTCCAGGCCCTCCTCGTCCATCGGCGCGACGTCGTACAGCGAGACGAAGACCTGGTCCTTCTCGTCCTCGACGACGGTGGCCAGCGAGCCCTCCCAACCGAGCTGCTCGCCGCCGAAGGTGAGCCGCCAGCCGGCTAGCCACCCCGTGCCGCGCAGCGGGGAGTGCGGGGCTCGGCGGGTCATCTGCCGGGCATCGAGGTTGGTGGCATACGCGGCGTAAAGGGGCATGGGGGCCAGCGTAGCCCGGGCGGCGGGCGGGCCGCGGCCAGTGGACGAAGGTGCGGAAGCCCGGACCCCGGCGTGGCGGCGGTCCCGGCGTGCGGGACAATGGGGAACGTGACTCGGATCGTGATCATCGGTGGCGGACCCGGCGGCTACGAGGCGGCCCTGGTCGCCGCACAGCTCGGCGCGGAGGTGACCGTCGTCGACACCGACGGTCTGGGCGGATCGGCGGTGCTCACGGACTGCGTTCCGTCGAAGACCCTGATCGCGACCGCGGAGGTGATGACCACCTTCGACAGCTCGTACGAGGAACTGGGCATCCTGGTCGCGGACGACACCCCGCCCGTCGAGCAGGCCGCCCGGGTGATCGGCGTGGACCTGGGCAAGGTCAACCGACGGGTGAAGCGGCTGGCCATCGCCCAGTCCCACGACATCACCCAGTCCGTCACCCGGGCCGGCGTCACCGTGCTGCGCGGCCGCGGCCGGCTCGGCGGCGGCGGGCAGGCCGTGGACGGCTCCCGCGAGGTGCTGGTGGACGCCCCCGACGGCACCGTGCAGTCGCTGCGCGCCGACGCGGTGCTGATCGCCACCGGCGCCCACCCGCGCGAGCTGCCGGACGCCCAGCCGGACGGCGAGCGGATCCTCACCTGGACCCAGGTGTACGACCTGGAGGAGCTGCCCCGCGAGCTGATCGTGGTCGGCTCCGGTGTGACCGGCGCCGAGTTCGCCGGCGCCTACCAGGCGCTGGGCTCCAAGGTGACCCTGGTGTCCAGCCGCGACCGGGTGCTGCCGGGCGAGGACCCGGACGCCGCCGAGGTGCTGGAGGACGTCTTCCGCCGCCGCGGCATGAACGTGATGGGCCGCTCGCGCGCCGAGAGCGTCAAGCGGATCGGCGACCGGGTCGAGGTCATGCTGGCCGACGGCAAGGTGATCGAGGGCACCCACTGCCTGATGGCGGTCGGCTCGATCCCCAACACCTCCGACATGGGTCTGGAGGAGGCCGGGGTCAAGCTCAACGACTGGGGCCAGATCCAGGTCGACCGGGTCTCCCGCACCACCGCCCCCGGCGTGTACGCGGCGGGCGACTGCACCGGCGTCTTCATGCTCGCCTCGGTGGCGGCCATGCAGGGCCGGATCGCGATGTACCACGCGCTCGGCGACGCGGTGCAGCCGCTGAACCTCAAGACCGTGGCCTCCAACGTCTTCACCGACCCGGAGATCGCCACCGTCGGCTACACGGCGGCCGACGTGGAGTGCGGCAAGATGGACGCCGTCGTGGTCAAGCTCCCGCTGCGCGGCAACCCGCGGGCGAAGATGCAGGGCATCCGCGACGGCTTCGTGAAGCTGTTCTGCCGCCCGGGCACCGGCATCGTGGTCGGCGGCGTCGTCGTCGCCCCGCGGGCCAGCGAGCTGATCCACCCGATCGCGCTCGCGGTGGACGCCAATCTGACGGTCGAACAGGTGGCCAGCGCCTTCACCGTCTACCCGTCCGTCTCCGGCTCGACCGCCGAGGCCGCCCGGCAGCTGCACGTCCGCAAGCGGGCCGACGGCGAATCCTGAGCGTTCGGCGCACAGTTGAGGGCGGCTGCCGATCGGCGGCCGCCCTTCGCGTGGGCACGGCCGTCACCCGGACGGCGGGCGCAGTTCCGGGGGCGTCGACGGCGCGTATTGTACGGTCACGCGCCGCTCGTGCGTGAGCAATTCCCGCTACCAGCTGCAAACGCCTGAAAGCAGACGGTCACGCAGGTTACCGTCGGTTCTGTGTTTGCTGCAGAACGTCGCCAGTTGATCCTCGAAATGGTGCGCGCCAACGGAGCCGTCTCGCTCCGGGAGTTGGCCCGCGTCGTCCAGACCTCCGAAGTGACCGTGCGCCGTGACGTGCGGGCGCTGGAGGCAGAAGGGCTCCTCGACCGCCGGCACGGCGGCGCGGTGCTCCCCGGCGGCTTCAGCCGCGAACCCGGATATCCGCAGAAGACCCATCTGTCCGCGGCGGAGAAGAGCGCCATCGCGGACTTCGCCGCCGGCCTGGTGGAGGAGGGCGACGCCGTGGTGGTGGGCGCCGGCACCACCACCCAGGAGCTGGCCCGCCGACTGGCCCGCGTGCCCGGGCTGACGGTGGTCACCAACTCGCTGCTCGTCGCCCAGGCGCTGGCGCACGCCAACCGGGTCGAGGTGGTGATGACCGGAGGCACCCTGCGCGGCTCCAACTACGCGTTGGTGGGCAGCGGCGCGGAGCAGTCGCTGCAGGGGCTGAGGGTCACCAAGGCCTTCATCTCCGGCAGCGGGCTGACGGCCGAGCGCGGGCTGTCGACGGCGAACATGCTGTCCGCGAGCGTGGACCGGGCAATGGTGCTGGCGGCCGCCGAGGTGATCGTCCTCGCCGACCACACCAAGCTCGGCGCGGCCGGCATGTTCCAGACCGTCGCCACCGAGACCATCACCCGGCTGGTCACCGACGAGCAGGCCACCGCGGACGACGACACCGTCCGCGAACTGGACGCGCTCGCCGACTGCGGGGTGCAGGTCGACCTGGCCCCGCTGGGCGCGGGCCCGAGCGGCGACGCCCCGGTGCACGGCACCGGCAGCGGCCCGGTGCACCAGACCCAGCCGGGCCCGATGGCCCGCCGCGGCGGCCCGCCCCCCGGCGGCGCCCCGCTGCCCGGCCAGCGCCGCCCCGGCGCGCACGGCGGTCCGGCCGGCCCGGGCGGCATGCCGGCCCGGCTGGCCGAGATGGGCCTGCCGCGCGGGCGCTGAGCCCGTACCGCCCTCGCAGGACGGCCTCGGAAACGCGGACCGGTCCGCACGCCCCCGAAGGGCGTACGGACCGGTCCGAGGGTCAGGGCTGGTGTCAGTCCTTGATCTCGCAGAGCGCGGCGCCGCTGCTGACGCTCGCGCCGACCTCGGCCTTGAGGCCGGAGACGGTGCCGGCCTTGTGGGCGTTCAGCGGCTGCTCCATCTTCATCGCCTCCAGGACCACGATCAGCTCGCCCTCGGCGACGACCTGGCCCTCCTCCACGGCGACCTTGACGATGGTGCCCTGCATCGGCGAGGCCAGGGTGTCACCGCTGACGGCCGAGCCGGCCTTCTTGGCGCCGACCCGGCGCTTGGCCTTGGCGGCACCCGCCGCACCGGCGGCCGGGGCGGCCGCGACGCCGAGCGAGGACGGCAGGGAGACCTCGATGCGCTTGCCGCCGACCTCGACGACCACGGTCTCCCGGGTCTCGGCCTCCTCGCCGTCACCGGCCGTGCCGGCGAAGGGCGGGATGGTGTTGTCGAACTCGGTCTCGATCCACCGGGTGTAGACCGAGAACGGCTCGTCGCTGCCGTGGACCTCGGGCGCGAACGCCGGGTCGGTGACGACGGCCTGGTGGAACGGGATGGCGGTGGCCATGCCCTCCACCTTGAACTCGCTCAGCGCGCGGCGGGCCCGCTCCAGGGCCTGCTTGCGGTCGCGGCCGGAGACGACCAGCTTGGCCAGCAGGGAGTCCCAGGCCGGGCCGATGACCGAACCCGACTCCACACCGGAGTCCAGGCGCACGCCCGGGCCGGACGGCGGGGCGAACAGCGTCACGGTGCCGGGGGCGGGCAGGAAGTTGCGGCCCGGGTCCTCGCCGTTGATGCGGAACTCGAAGGAGTGGCCGCGCACCTCGGGGTCGTCGTAGCCGAGCTCCTCGCCGTCGGCGATGCGGAACATCTCGCGGACCAGGTCGATGCCGGTGACCTCCTCGGTGACCGGGTGCTCCACCTGCAGACGGGTGTTGACCTCCAGGAAGGAGATCGTGCCGTCGACGGCGACCAGGAACTCGCAGGTCCCGGCGCCCTGGTAGCCGGCCTCCTTGAGGATGGCCTTGGACGCGCGGTACAGCTCGGCGTTCTGCTCGGCGGTCAGGAACGGCGCGGGCGCCTCCTCGACCAGCTTCTGGTGGCGGCGCTGCAGCGAGCAGTCACGGGTGGAGACGACGACCACGTTGCCGTGCTTGTCGGCCAGGCACTGGGTCTCCACGTGCCGAGGGTTGTCGAGGTAGCGCTCGACGAAGCACTCGCCGCGGCCGAACGCGGCGACGGCCTCGCGCACCGCGGACTCGTACAGCTCGGGGATCTCCTCGAGCGTGCGGGCGACCTTGAGGCCGCGGCCGCCGCCGCCGAAGGCCGCCTTGATGGCGACCGGCAGGCCGTGCTCCTGCGCGAAGACGACGACCTCGTCGGCGCCCGAGACCGGGTCCGGGGTGCCGGCGACCAGCGGGGCGCCGGCGCGCTGGGCGACGTGCCGGGCGGTCACCTTGTCGCCGAGGTCGCGGATGGCCTGCGGCGGCGGGCCGATCCAGATCAGACCCGCGTCGATGACGGCCTGGGCGAAGTCGGCGTTCTCCGACAGGAACCCGTAGCCGGGGTGGACGGCGTCGGCGCCGGAGTCGGCGGCCGCCTTCAGGACCTTGGCGATGTCCAGGTAGCTGGTAGCGGGGGTGTCACCGCCCAGCGCGTAAGCCTCGTCGGCCGCGCGGACGTGCAGCGCATCCCGGTCCGGCTCGGCGTAGACGGCGACGCTGGCGATACCGGCGTCCGAGCAGGCCCTGGCGACGCGGACGGCGATTTCCCCGCGGTTGGCGATGAGCACCTTGCGCACTGTGGCTCCCTTCTTGAACCTCGTTGAGTTTATGGATTCCCGGGCAGTACCGGCGAGTAGCCCCAGGTTGTGAACTATCCCACACGCTCGGTGATGGCTGCCGAGGCCCGGCGGGCGGCCCCGCGGACGACGCCGCAGGTCGGCGCCGGTCCGGCCGGAGCGGTGGGGGCCACGGCGGGTGACCGGGCGGCGGCGTGGCGGGAAGTGTCATGGGACACAGTTTCGCGCGGACCGCTCAAGCGGCGCCGGAACGGGCGGCCGGCCGCCGCAGCGCCTCGGCCGTCACGTCCGCCGCCACCTCGACCATGTCCGGCCCGTACGCCTCCGGGTTGACCACCCGTAGGACGAGCGCGAAGGTGCCGTCCTGCCCGTACTTCCGGGCGAGTTCGCGGTGGTGGGCGACCAGGTAGCGCACTCCCGCCTGGTTGGCGATGCCGGTCTGGCCGGCGACCAGGAACACCGGGCGGCCGCCGTCCGGGGTGGCGAGCCGGGCGAGCAGGGTGTGCGTCTGGTCGCGGTCGGCGGTGAAGTCCCGTTCGCCGACCACGATCACGTTGCTGCCCCGCTCGGGACCGGAGGTGATCAGCACACCGGGCAGACCCCACGCCACGTGCGCGGCCATCCGCTCGTTGCTGACCGGACCGCCCAGGCACAGCTCGGTCTTGGCGCCCAGGCCGCGGTGCGCGGCGTCGTGGGCGACCAGCTCGGGCCGCGCCCCGCACTCCTCGACCAGCCCGGCCAGCCACATCAGCGCGTAGGCGTCGCGCCGGGTGACGGTGTGTTCGTGCGAGCCCGTCCCGATGCTGCGCGGCACCACGATCAGGCACTCGCTGCCACCCGGCAGCCCGAAGAACTCCCGAACCCGCTCGGTCCTGCGGCGCCGCCGCAGCACCTGGGCCAGCCAGCCGAGGGCGGCGCTGATCGCGCTGGCCACCAGGCCGAGCACCACGTTGAGCACGCTGTCGGTCATCGCCGTCCTCCTCCCTGTCCGAGACCTCGGCCAGCTTATGGGGGAGGGATACGGCTGTCGTCGGTCGGTTGACCCAGGTCTGCCGCACGGATTTTGTCGGATCCGGACCGTCCGGTCAGCTCCCGGTACGGGTCCAGAGGTCGGTGATGCGGACGTCGAGGTCGGCGAGCAGCCGGCGCAGCAGCGGCAGGGAGAGGCCGATGACGTTGCCCGGGTCGCCGTCGATGCCGTCGACGAACGGCGCCGAGCGACCGTCCAGGGTGAAGGCCCCGGCCACGTACAGCGGTTCGCCGGAGGCCACGTACGCGGCGATCTCGGCGTCGTCCGGGGTGCCGAAACGGACGGTGGTGGAGGCGGTGGCCGAGGACTGCCGGCCGGTCGCGGTGTCGATCACGCAGTGGCCGGTGCGCAGCACCCCGGCGCGTCCGCGCATCGACTGCCAGCGGGCCAGCGCCTCGTCGGCGTCGGCGGGCTTGCCGAGGGCCAGGCCGTCCAGCTCCAGGACGGAGTCGCAGCCGATCACCAGCTCGCCGTCGGCGAGTTCGGCGGCGACGGCCTTCGCCTTGGCCTCGGCCAGGACGAGCGCGAGCTCGGCGGGGGTGGCGGCGGTGATCGCGTCCTCGTCGACGCCGCTGACCACCACGCGCGGGTCGAGGCCCGCCTGGCGCAGCAGCCCGAGGCGGGCGGGGGAGGCGGAGGCGAGGACGAGGGCGCGCTGGTCGGTCATGCCCACCAGCCTAGGGGGTGCCGCTATCCGCCGTTCGGGTGAACGGTTCAGCTGAACGGGCGGGAGAGCATCATCAGCACGGCGCCGACGAGCACCAGCGCGGCGAGCACCTTGCCGGCCCGTTGCATCCGCGCCTGCATCCGACGGGCCTCGGGCGAGGGCTCGTCACGGGGATCTGACCAGAGCACCCGTCCAGGGTGCGTCGCACGGGGGTGCGGGCGCCTGAGTATCCGTACTCAGGTTCCGGGCAAAGCGGGCGCCGGACAGCGCGCCGGGGCGGGAAGCCGACCGGCTTCCCGCCCCGCGCGGCGGACGTCAGTGCGCCCAGCCCGAGGTCCGCCAGGCGTTCACGCCCGGGCGGACGGCGGGGCGCAGCAGGCGGGCGCGGTCGCTCCAGGGGGAGGCCGGGCCGACACCGGCCAGGCGCGCCGCCTCGGCGGCGGCCTGCGCGGCGGCGGCCCGGGCCTGGACCACCGCCAGGACGGTGGCCAGCTCCTCGGGGGTCGGCTGCCCGTGCAGTACGTGGATCGGGGACATGGCTGGTTCTCTCCCGACAGGGACGGGGCCTACAGGGGGATGTTGCCGTGCTTCTTCGGCGGCAGCACCTCGCGCTTGCCGCGCAGCGCCCGCAGGCCGCGGACGATGTGCCGGCGGGTCTCGCTCGGCGCGATCACCGCGTCCACGTAGCCGCGCTCGGCCGCCAGGTAGGGGTTCAGCAGGGTGTCCTCGTACGAGGCGATCAGCTCGGCCCGCTTCTCCTCGACGGTGCCGGCCGCCTCGGCCTCGGCGATCTCCCGGCGGTGCAGGATGTTGACCGCGCCCTGCGCGCCCATCACGGCGATCTGCGCGGTCGGCCAGGCCAGGTTGAGGTCGGCGCCCAGGTGCTTGGAGCCCATGACGTCGTACGCGCCGCCGAAGGCCTTGCGGGTGATCACGGTGATCAGCGGGACGGTGGCCTCGGCGTAGGCGTAGATCAGCTTGGCGCCGCGCCGGATGATGCCGTCCCACTCCTGCTCGGTGCCGGGCAGGAAGCCGGGCACGTCCACGAAGGTCAGCACCGGGACGTTGAAGGAGTCGCAGGTGCGGATGAAGCGGGCGGCCTTCTCGCTGGCGTTGATGTCCAGGCAGCCGGCCAGGTCCATCGGCTGGCTGCCGACGATGCCGACGGACTGGCCCTCGACCCGGCCGAAGCCGGTGATGATGTTGCCCGCGTACAGCGGCTGGGTCTCCAGGAACTCGCCGTCGTCGACGATGTGCTCGATCACCTTGCGCATGTCGTACGGCTGGTTCGCCGAGTCCGGCACGATGCTGTCGAGTTCGAGGTCCTCCTCGGTGACCGTGAGGTCGGCCTGCTCGGGGTAGGACGGCGGGTCGCTGAGGTTGTTGGAGGGCAGGTACGAGAGCAGGCTCTTGACGTACTCGATCGCCTCCTTCTCGTCCGCGGCCAGGTAGTGGGCGTTGCCCGACTTGGTGTTGTGGGTGCGCGCGCCGCCCAGCTCCTCCATCGCGACGTCCTCGCCGGTGACGGTCTTGATCACGTCGGGGCCGGTGATGAACATGTGCGAGGTCCGGTCGGCCATCACCACGAAGTCGGTGATCGCGGGGGAGTACACCGCGCCGCCCGCGCAGGGGCCCATGATCAGCGAGATCTGCGGGATGACGCCGGAGGCGTGCACGTTGCGGCGGAAGATCTCGCCGTACAGGCCGAGCGAGACCACGCCCTCCTGGATCCGGGCGCCGCCGGAGTCGTTGATGCCGATGACCGGGCAGCCGGTCTTCAGCGCGAAGTCCATCACCTTGACGATCTTCTCGCCGAAGACCTCGCCGAGGGAGCCGCCGAAGACGGTGAAGTCCTGGGCGAACACGGCGACCTGGCGGCCGTCCACGGTGCCGTAGCCGGTCACCACGCCGTCGCCGTACGGCCGGTTCTTCTCCTGGCCGAAGTTGGTCGAGCGGTGCCGGGCGAACTCGTCGAACTCCACGAAGGAGTCCTCGTCCAGCAGTTCCACGACCCGCTCACGGGCGGTCAGCTTGCCCTTGGCGTGCTGCTTCTCCACGGCTTTCGCGGAGCCGGAGTGCACCGCCTCGTCCAGCCTGCGCCGCAGGTCGGCGAGCTTGCCGGCGGTGGTGTGGGGGTCGTACGGCGCCTCGGTCATCCGGTGGCTCTCCCTGATCCATGGCCGCGACCTGTTCGAGTGCGCGCGGGGCCGGGTGGTGGGCCCGCGCATGAGGGCAGGGCGGCGCTACGAACTACCGCTGGGTAGCGTAGCCAGCGCGCAGGGCGATGCGTCATGTCCTGGCGTTATGGCCATCAACACAGTGTGTCCCCGCCCGTTCTGCGGGACGATGGGGCGGCCTGCGTCCCGTACCCGATCTAGGGTTTCCCCATGACCGATCGCGAGACCCCCCGCCGTAGCGGGCTGCGCGGCTTCGGCCACGCCGGACCGTCGCCCTGGACCGACCTGGACCGTCCGCCGCTGGACGAGGAGGCGCTGCGCCACGACCTGCTCGTCCCGGGCGGCCTGTGGACCTCCCTGGATGTCGTCTCCGAGACCGGCTCCACCAACAGCGACCTCGCCGCCCGCGCCGCGGCGGGCGCCGGGCAGGGCGCGGTGCTGGTGGCCGAGGCGCAGAGCGCCGCCCGCGGCCGGCTGGACCGGCGGTGGACGGCCCCGCCCCGCTCCGGGCTGTTCCTGTCCGTGCTGCTGCGCCCCGAGGAGGTGCCGGTCGAGCGGTACGGCTGGCTGCCGATCCTGGTCGGGGTGGCCGCGGCGAGCACGCTGGGCCGGGTCGCCGGGGTCGAGGTCGGGCTGAAGTGGCCCAACGACCTCCAGGTGGAGATCGACGGCGCGGAGCGCAAGCTCGGCGGCATCCTCACCGAGCTGGCCGGTGGCGCGGTGGTGGTCGGCATGGGCCTCAACGTCTCGCTGCGCGAGCCGGAGCTGCCCGTCCCCACCGCCGCCTCGCTCGCGCTGGCCGGCGCCTCGACGACCGACCGGGGCACCCTGCTGCGCGCCCTGCTGCGCGAGTTCGCCGAGCTCTACCGGGACTGGACGGCCGCCGCGGGCGACCCGCACGCCAGCGACCTGCTGCGCGCCTACGTGGACCGCTGCAGCACGCTGGGCCGCCAGGTGAAGGTGCACCTGCCGGGCGACCGCGAGCTGGTCGGCGAGGCGGTGGCGGTGGACGGCGACGGGCGGCTGGTGGTCCGTACGCCTGACGGCGTACGCCGGGCGGTCGGCGCGGGCGACGTGGTCCACGTGCGCCCCGAGCCCCGCTGAACGGCAGTCTTCACCTCCCCTTGACCCGGGCTGATGCCCCGGATCCGACGATTCCGTGCGAACATTCCACCTGGCAGCGGTGTGAGGCGCGCCACTGCCCGCCAGGGTGGCGGACGGCGCGCCCGGACACGTAGGACACGAGGCGAGTGCGGCGAGCGCACGGGGACGGACCGGTGGCAGAGGACGGCAGCAGCGGCGCGACGGCGGGCAGCAACGACCCCACGGTCGCGCTCGAACTGGAACGCCTGATCCTGGACGCGCCGCGCCGCTACACCCCGTACCAGGCGGCGCGCGCCGCCGACGTCCCGATGGAGCTGGCCACCCGGTTCTGGCGCGCCATGGGCTTCCCCGACATCGGCCAGTCCAGGGCACTCACCGACGGCGACGTGATCGCGCTGCGGCGCCTGGCGGGCCTGGTGGAGTCCGGGCTGCTCAGCGAGTCGATGGCGATCCAGGTGGCCCGGTCCACCGGCCAGACCACGGCCCGGCTGGCCGGCTGGCAGATGGACACCTTCCTGGAGAACCTCACCCAGTCCGTCGAGCCCGGGCTGACCCGCGCCGACGTCGCGTACCCGCTGGTCGAGCTGCTGCTGCCGGAGCTGGAGCAGTTCCTGGTGTACGTCTGGCGGCGCCAGCTGGCGGCGGTCACCGGCCGGGTGGTGCAGGCCGCCGAGGACAACGAGATCACCAGCGGGCGGCTCGCCGTCGGCTTCGCCGACCTGGTGGGCTTCACCCGGTTGTCCCGGCGGCTGGAGGAGGAGGAGCTCGGCGAGCTGGTCGAAACCTTCGAGAACACCTGTTCGGACCTGATCGCCGGCCAGGGCGGCCGGGTGATCAAGACCCTCGGCGACGAGATCCTCTACGTCTCCGAGGACCCGGCGACCGCCGCCGAGATCGCGCTGAGCCTGATCGACGCGCTGGCCGGGGACGACACCATCCCGCCGCTGCGGGTCGGCATGGCCTTCGGCACGGTCACCTCGCGGATGGGCGACGTCTTCGGCACCACCGTCAACCTGGCCAGCCGGCTCACCTCGATCGCGCCCAAGGACGCCGTGCTGATCGACGGCGAGTTCGCCGCCGCGCTGGAGCAGAACGGCAGCGTCGCCCCGGCCGACTCGGAGGGGCCCGGCCTGGCCGAGGCGCTGTCGGCCGCGGCCGGGATGCCCGCCTCCGGACTGCCGATGCCGGCCCCGGACACCGGGGCCCGCTTCCACCTGCAGCCGATGTGGCGGCGGCCGGTGCGGGGGCTCGGGCTGGTCGAGCCGTGGCTGCTCACCCGGCGGCTGAAGGCCGAATAGCGGCCCGCCGGCGGGGAAGGCGTGCAGGTGGAGGAAACCGTCCGCGGTGCGGTCGTTCGCGGGTGCGCCTCCCTGTGGTGGGTTCGGTCCTCCGGGCGCCGTACGGGTGGGGCCGGGCGGCGGGCGCCCTGACGGCGCCGCGGTCCGTCCGGGCAAACAGGGCATAACCGAATGAAACCGCCATAGTCTTGGTGCAAGCGGCCGGTCGGGTGCGGCCGGCCGACGGGGGTCCGGCAGGACCGAGCACAGGGAGCGAGGCGAGCCGGTGAGCAGTGAGGCGATCATGACGGACCGCGACTGCGACTGCGGCCGCGGCGGGCCGCGGCACCCCGAGCCGCTGCCCGACCTGAGGCTGCAGTCCGTGGTCGAGCTGGCCCAGGACATGGCCGCCGCACTCACCCCGCTGGAGGCCGTCCGGGCCGCCGCCGCCCGTGCCACCGAGGCGCTCGGCGCCACCATGGCCGCCGTCTCAGTCTGGGACCGCGAGTCCGGCCGGCTGCGGGTCCTGGTCAACCACGGCGAGCTCGCCCCGGGCGAGGAGGAGCTGCCCGAGGACGAGTCGTACCCGGTCGCCGACTTCCCCGAGATCGTCACGTACCTGGAGGAGCGCTGGACCACCGGGCGGCTGCCGCGCGCCTGGCTGCAGAGCGCCGAGAACAGCGAGCCGCACGCCGGGCACGCGCACCCGACCGCCGGCGCGTACTGCCAGGAGCGCGCCGCGGCGCTGCGCCGGCGCGGGCGGGCCTGCTGCGTGGTCGCGCCGATCGTGCTGCACGGCCAGGCCTGGGGCGAGCTGTACCTCGCCCGGTCCGCCGGGATGCCCGAGTTCACCGAGGCCGACGCCGACTACGCGACGCTGCTCGCCGCCCAGGTCTCGGCCGGGCTGGCACAGACCGAGCGCCTCGCCGACCTGCGCCGGCTCGCCTTCTCCGACCCGCTCACCGGCCTGGCCAACCGGCGGGCCGTCGACGCCCGGCTGGAGAGCGCGCTGGAGGCGCACAACCGGGACGGCACCGTGGTCTCGCTGGTGGTCTGCGACGTCAACGGGCTGAAGCGGGTCAACGACCAGCTCGGCCACGAGATGGGCGACCGGCTGCTGGAACGGTTCGCCCACCAGCTCTCGCTGGCCGCCGCCAAGCTCCCCGGCAGCCTCGCCGCGCGGCTCGGCGGCGACGAGTTCTGCCTGCTGGTGGAGGGTCAGAAGGCCGACGAGGTGGTCGCCGTCGCCGAGGAGATGTGCGCCCGGGCGCTCGCGCTCTCCGAGGGCGAGGGCGTGGCCTGCGGCGTCGCCTCCACCGGGGACTCGATCGGGCCCGTCACCACCCCCGACCGGCTGTTCCGGCTCGCCGACGCCGCCCAGTACCGGGCCAAGGCCGCCCGGGCCGCCCACCCCGTGGTCGCCGGGCGCAGCCACGGCCCCGGCTTCTCGCCCGACCCCACGGTGCTGCTCGCCGACGCCGCCGACCCGCACCACCGGGCGGACGGGCGGCGCGCGCCGGGCGGCCGGGCTGGCGCGGGCGACCGGCGGCGGTTCCGGGGCGCCGCCCGCAGCGCCGACCCGGGGCAGCTGCTCACCGCGGTGCTCGCCTCCCTCGACCAGGCCGCCCTGACCCGGGCCGTCCACCCGGCGGACACCCTCGGCAAGCTGGTCGTGGTCGCCGAGGCCTCCGCCCGGCTGCTGGACGCCGTCGGCTGGTGGGTCTCGTACGTCCCGCCCGGCTCCCATCTGATGCGCACCTCCCAGCACGCCGTCTACCGGATGACCAGCGGCCCCAGCAGCGTCCGCGCCGAGACCCAGCGGGCCCAGATCGAGGCCCCCGACGCGGTCTTCGACCTCCGGCACTACCCGATGACCCGCCGGGCCGTCCGCGGCGGCGCCTTCGCCCTGCGGGCGGGCGCGGCCGGCAACGACCCGGCGGAGGAGGCGATGCTGGTCGTCTCCGGCTACCGGGGCATGGTGGCCGCCGGCGGCCAGAACGCGGCGGGCGGCTGGCTGGTGGAGCTCTTCGCCGACGACGCCACCCTGCCGCTGGGCCAGGCCGCCTGCGCCATGCGCGCCCTGGTCTCGGTCGCCCTGTCGGGGCCGGCCTCGCCGCCGGTGGTGTGAGGCGGGAGTTGCGCCCAGGGCCGGTCGGAGGCCTGTCGGCCCGTCGGCGGGGGCCCCGACCCGGGTCCGGCCGCCGCCGTGTGCGGATTCGGTGACGGGGGTGTCCCGGGCGGGTCGCGGTCGGCGTCCGGGGGATGCCGGGGGCGGGCGGGGTGGTGGAAGGTGGGGCGACGGTTTTCCGGGGAACGGGGGGTTCGGCCGTGGGTGGACGGTGGGCGGGTGCGGCGGTGGCCGGGGTGCTGGTGCTCGGGGGCGCGGTGGCGGGGGCCGCCCCGGCGGCGGCGGTGCCGGCGGTGCGGACGGTCGGGGCGGTGCGGGCGGTCGGGGTGGTGCGGACGGCGCCCGAGCGGGCGCCTCAGCCGCGGGCCTCCGAGGGGGCGCACCGGATCACGGAGTCCACGCTGTCCGCGTCGAAGTCGAGGAGGCGCACGGTGCGGCACGGCTCCCACGGCGGATTCGGCGGGCTGTTCACCTGGTTCGGCGTCGCCCTGCTGCTCTGCGTGCTGACCGTGGTGCCGGCGGTGTTCTGGTTCAGGCGTCGGAACCGGCTCCGTTCGCAGGCGGGTTGAGGGCCCGTAGGGCGGCGTCGACCAGGCGGTCGGCGTGCTCGTGGGTGAGCGGGCCGAGCCGGTACTGCCAGCGGTAGTAGATCGGGCCGTAGACCAGTTCGACGGCCAGGTCGAGGTCGGCGTCGGCGGCGATCTGGCCGGCCTCGCGGGCGCTGCGCAGACGGTCGCGGGTGACCTCCAGCAGGGGGTCCAGCAGGCGGGTGCGGTACTCGGTGTGCAGCGCCGGGTCGTTGAGGATCTCGGCGACGATCGCCCGGTAGGTGCGGTCGGTGCCCGGGTCGCGGAGCTCGTCGCTGGTGGGGCGCAGGACGGCGCGGAGGTCGGCGGCGAGGTCGCCGGTGTCGGGGAGGGCGAGGCCGCCGTCGTGCTCGCCGGCGGCGAGGAAGGCGTCGAAGACGACGGCGCCCTTCGAGGGCCACCACCGGTAGATGGTCTGCTTGCCGACGCCGGCCCGGGCGGCGATCGCCTCGATGGTCAGCTTGCCGTAGCCGACTTCGGCGACGAGTTCGGTGGCGGCGGCGAGGACGGCGGCGCGGGCGCGCTCGCTGCGGCGGGCGGGGTCGGGGGCGGTTCTGGAAGCCATGGGGAAAAGTCTATGCGGAATGACGAGACGAGACGTATTGTCTTCTCAAGACATGCGAGACGGAACGTCTCGTCTCATTCGCTACCCCCGGAGGTGCCCGTGAACCGCCCCGCACACATCCTGATGGTCTCCGTACCGGCCCACGGGCACGTCAACCCGAGCCTCGCCGTGATCGCCGAGCTGGTCGCCCGCGGCCACCGGGTCAGCTACCTCAACGACCCCTCCTTCCGCGAGACCGTCGAGTCCACCGGGGCCGCCCTCGTCCCGTACCCGACGAAGCTGCCGCTCACCGACGACCCCGGCGGCTGGCCGGCGGACCCGGTGGCGATCCAGGACGTCTTCCTGGACGACACGCTGGCGGCGTGGTCCGTCCTGCTGGAGGCCTTCGAGGACGACCGCCCCGACCTGGTGCTCTACGACATCGCGGGCTTCGCCGGCCGGGCGCTCGGCGAGCGGCTGGGGGTGCCGGTGGTGCAGCTGTCGCCCACCTTCGTCGGCTGGGAGGGCGCCGAGGAGGACATGGCCGAGGTCTTCGAGGCGATCCGCACCGGCCCCGGCGGCCCCGAGCACTACCGCCGGTTCGCCGACTGGCTGGTCGAGGCCGGCGCGGTGCAGCGCGACGTGGAGGCCTTCAAGGGTCGTCCGGAGCGGGCGATCGCGCTCGTTCCGCGCGCCCTGCAGCCCAACGCCGACCGGGTCGACGAACGGCGGATCAGCTTCGTCGGGCCCTGCTTCGGCGACCGCGCCCACCAGGGGCGGTGGCAGCGGCCGGCCGGCGCGGAGAAGGTGCTGCTGGTCTCGCTGGGCTCGGCGTTCACCCACCACCCGGCGTTCTACCGCGCCTGCGTCCAGGCCTTCGGCGACCTGCCGGGCTGGCACACGGTGCTGCAGATCGGCGCGCACACGGACCCGGCCGAGCTCGGCGAGGTGCCGGACACCGTCGAGGTGCACCGCTGGGTGCCGCAGCTGTCCGTGCTCTCCCAGGCGGACGCCTTCGTCACCCACGCGGGCATGGGCGGATCCAGCGAGGGGCTGTTCCACGCGGTGCCGATGATCGCGGTGCCGCAGGCCGTCGACCAGTTCGCCAACGCGGACGCGCTGGTGGGCCTCGGTGTCGCCCGCCGGCTGGACACCGAGCAGGCCACCCCGGAGGCGCTGCGCGCGGCGCTGCTGGAGCTGGTCGGCGACCCGGCGGTGGCCGAGCGGCTGCGGGAGCTGTCCGCCGCCGGACGGGCCGAGGGCGGGACCGTCCGGGCGGTCGACCTGATCGAGGCGGAACTCGTGAAGTGAGTGGGGGGCCGACGGGGGCCGCGGCGTGCGACATCGATCCGGAGGGCGGAGAATCCGGATGGCGAGCACCTGTTGTCATATCTTCATTCACCTGATGTGATGGTGTATATGGATATGCACAGTGCTGTGGCCCCCGACGCTCCGCTGGTCCTGGTCGGCAAGGCCGACGTCAGCGCCGAGGACGTCCTGTCCGTCGCCCGGGGCGACGCCCGGGTCGAGATCGGTCCCGACGCGCAGGCCGAGATGGCGGCCGCCCGTGCGCGGATCGACGCCCTCGCGGCCGAGCCGCGTCCCGTCTACGGCGTGTCGACCGGCTTCGGCGCGCTCGCCGTGCGCCACATCAGCCCCGAGCTGCGCGCCCAGCTGCAGCGGTCGCTGGTGCGCTCGCACGCCGCCGGCATGGGGCCCGCGGTCGAGCGCGAGGTGGTCCGCGCGCTGATGTTCCTGCGGATGAAGACGCTGGCCTCCGGCCGCACCGGCGTCCGGCCGCTGGTCGCGCAGACCATGGCCGCCCTGCTCAACGCGGGCATCACCCCGGTGGTGCGGGAGTTCGGCTCGCTCGGCTGCTCCGGCGACCTCGCGCCGCTCTCGCACTGCGCACTGGTCCTGATGGGCGAAGGCACCGCCACCGGCCCGGACGGCGTGGAGAAGCCCGCCGCCGAACTGCTCGCCGCCGCCGGGATAGCGCCGGTCGAACTGCTGGAGAAGGAGGGCCTCGCCCTCATCAACGGCACCGACGGCATGCTCGGCATGCTGGTGATGGCCATCGCCGACCTCCAGCGGCTGTTCACCACCGCCGACATCACCGCGGCGATGAGCCTGGAGGCGCTGCTCGGCACCGACAAGGTGCTCGCCCCCGAACTGCACGCCCCGATCCGCCCGCACCCGGGCCAGGCCCTCAGCGCCGCCAACATGCTCGCCGTCCTCAAGGGCTCCGGCCTCACCGGCCACCATCAGGACGACGCCCCGCGCGTCCAGGACGCCTACTCGATCCGCTGCGCCCCGCAGGTCGCCGGCGCCGGCCGGGACACCCTGGCGCACGCCCGGCTGGTCGCCGACCGCGAGCTGGCCGCCTCCGTCGACAACCCGGTGGTGCTGCCGGACGGCCGGGTGGAGTCCAACGGCAACTTCCACGGCGCCCCGGTCGCGTACGTGCTGGACTTCCTCGCCATCGCCGCCGCCGACCTCGGCTCGATCTCCGAGCGCCGCACCGACCGGCTGCTCGACAAGGCCCGCTCGCACGGCCTGCCGGCCTTCCTGGCCGACGACCCGGGCGTGGACTCCGGCCTGATGATCGCCCAGTACACCCAGGCTGCGCTGGTCAGCGAGAACAAGCGGCTCGCCGTCCCGGCCTCGGTCGACTCGATCCCCTCCTCCGCGATGCAGGAGGACCACGTGTCGATGGGCTGGTCGGCCGCGCGCAAGCTGCGCCAGGCCGTGACCAACCTCGGCCGCATCCTGGCCGTCGAACTCACCGCGTCCGCCCGCGCGCTGGAGATCCGTCAGCAGGCCGACGGGGTCGCCCGGCTCGCCCCGGCCACCGCGGCCGCGCTGGCCGCCGCCCGGGAGGCGGGGGTCGGCGGCGCCGGCCGCGACCGCTTCCTCTCGCCGGACCTGGAGGCGGCCGCCGAGCTGGTCGCCTCCGGCGGGCTGGTGCGGGCGGTCGAGCGGGTCACCGGCCCGCTGGCCTGAGCCGGTGCCGCCGCCGCGGGGTGATTGGGGCTCAGTCCCAGTCCCCCCGCGGGCGGCGGTCCCGCTCGTCCCGGCGGTCGCGGCGGTTGCCCAGCGCGGCCGCGAAGTTGACCCCGACGATGCCCGCCCAGCAGACCAGCAGGCCGGCGAAGCCACCGGTCTCGGGGCTGCCGGCGATCGCGGTCAGCGGGATGCCGAGAGCGAGCGAGACCACCGCCAGCCGGTTGCCGGCCCGGCCGGAGGCCGACGGGCGGTCGCGGTCCCGGCGCCCGCCCCGGCCCCGGTAGGACGGCTCGTAGTCGTCCATCCGCTCGGCCACCGACCGGTCGACCCGGGCGTCCAGCCGGGCGTCGAGCCGCTTCACGAAGGAGTCGACGAGTGCGTCCTCGTACTCCTTGCCGAGCTCCTTGCGGGCCTGGAGGGTGGCGTCGAGGTCGCGCCGCAGTTCGTCCTGACGAGTGTCCATGGAGCAAGCGTGGGGCCGCCGGGACGTCCGGTCCATCCGTTCGCGGGAGGAATCCGGGCGGGCTCAGGGACAAATCAGGGTTCCCCCAAGGGGTGCCCCGAACCCGGCGGGGCCGCCGGACCGCCGCGGCTACCGAACCGACCCGACCGCGGGACGTCTCACCGGACGTCCCGCCGTACGAGACGTCTTTGCCAGTCGCGGCCCGCTCCTGCACAGTCGTCGTCCGAACCGCTCGCACCCGGAGGTACCGCTGATGACCGCCACCGACGAGACCGGCAGCGTCGGACCATCCGCGCGGCTGCTCCAGCTGTTCGAAGGGCACCGGCTGACGCCGACCCAGCGCCGGATCGCCCACTCGCTGGTGCGGCACGCCACCGAGGCGCCGTTCCTGTCCAGTGTGGAGGTCGCCGAACTCGCGGGCGTCAGCCAGCCGTCCGTCACCCGCTTCGCGGTCGCGCTCGGGTACGACGGCTACCCCGCGCTGCGCAAGCAACTGCGCGAACTCGGCGGCGGCGACCAGGGCGCGCCGGAGAGCCCGGACGACGCCGTGCGCAACGAGCACCAGCAGGCCGTGCTCGCCGAGATCGCCCACCTGCGCCACCTCGCCGAACTCCTCGCCGACCCGGAGCCGATCACCCGGGCCGCCCGGCTGCTCGCCGCCTCCCGCCCGCTGCCGGTGCTCGGACTGCGGGCCGCCTCGGCGCAGGCGCGCGGCTTCGCCTACTTCGCGTCCAAGGTGCACCCGGACATCCGGCTGCTGGACGAGGGCGGCAGCATGCTCGCCGACCGGCTGGAACAGGCCCGGGCGGCCGGGGCCGACGCGCTGCTCTGCTTCGCGCTGCCGCGCTACCCGCGGGAGCTGATGGACGCGCTGACGGTCGCCCGCGAGTGCGGGCTGACGGTGCTCACCGTGGCCGACAGCGCCTTCGCGCCGGTCGCCAAGCTGTCCGACCTGATGCTGCCGGCCGCCGTCGGCACCGGGCTGGTCTTCGACACCGCGTGCGCGCCGATGATGCTCGGCCGGGTGCTGCTGCAGTCCATGTGCGACGAACTCCCGGGCGCCGAAGCCAGGTTGGAGGCGATCGAGCAGTCCGCGGCGGCGCGCGGGCTGTTCCTGGAGTAGTGGCGGGGCGGGGGAGTAGCCGTCACGGACCCGGGCATCCCCTCCTACAGGGGGTGTCACCCATGCGCGTGATCCACGAGATGAAGTTCGTCGCCCGCCTGTCCTCCGGCGCCGACGAGTGGTCCTGCCCCACCTGCGGCCGCCGCGTCACCCTGCGGCGCCTGCCCGACCCCGAACTGACCGTCCTCGACCCGGGCGACGAGTCGGCCGTCCACGTCGGCGTCATCGAACCCGACGCCCGCGCCGCCGCGGCGGCCGAGAAGTACGGCCTCGGCCCCGTCCAGAACATCCCCCGCCCGCCGTCCCCACCCGCCCCGGACGCCGACGACCGCCGCTGGCTCGCCGAGATCGGCATCGACTGGGACGGCGGCGCGGCGGCCTGACTCAGCGGCGCGGGGCGTAGATCGGCAGTTCGTCGGTCTGTAGTTCGGCGGGCAGCGGAGCAGTGAGCGGGATGGGCTCGCCGTACTTGCCGTGCAGCACGCCCTGGTACTCGCCGTCGCGTGGGCGCGTGTAGAGCGTCCAGGTGCCGTCGCGCGGGTCGGCGGCGATCAGGACGGCTACACCCGCGATGGCGTACCACTCGGTCTTGGCGGCGATGCCAGTGGTCCGCTCGGACGTGGAGATCACCTCAAGGGCGAGGACGGCGTCGTCCGGGTCTGCCAGCCATTCGTCGTCGGCGCCCCACTCCTTCGGGAAGACGACGAGGTCGGGAGTGACGTAGTCGTCGTCGTCGTCCGGCATGCGGATCGACGAGTTCTCGTAGACGCGCAGATCCTCGGGCAGCCGGGGGATGAGGCCATCACCAGGGTTCCTCCGATGATCTGGACGCGAAGCCCCGTGCTGTGCTCGATCTCCTCCGCCACATCCCGGAGTCTGCCGGGCCGCACGGTGATGGCCGTCATCGTGTCCTCCGCTCCTTGGCGCTGGGCCGAGTGGCTGGTGTTCGCCGGGTTCAGGCTAGCGCGCCAAGTCGGCGGGTGCCGTGGCTGATCGGATTGTTTCGGGGTCTGGTCGAAAGTCGATTGTCTAGTTATATTCAGCCGGACAGGGTTTGAATGAATCCATCCGCAGAGAGGCCGGGACATGGTGCAGCAGCAGGCGAGTGGGCCGCGTGAGGTGCGGGCGGCGCGGGGGACGGGGCTGACGGCGCAGGGGTGGCAGCAGGAGGCGGCCCTGCGGATGCTCATGAACAACCTCGACCCGGAGGTGGCCGAGCACCCGTCGAAGCTGGTGGTGTACGGCGGGACGGGCAAGGCGGCGCGGGACTGGCGGTCCTTCGACGCGATGGTGCGCACGCTGGAGGGGCTGAAGCAGGACGAGACCATGCTGGTCCAGTCCGGCCGCCCGGTCGGCGTGATGCAGACCCACGAGTGGGCGCCGCGCGTGCTGATCGCCAACTCCAACCTGGTCGGCGACTGGGCCAACTGGGAGGAGTTCCGCCGGCTGGAGAGCCTCGGGCTCACCATGTACGGGCAGATGACCGCCGGTTCGTGGATCTACATCGGCACCCAGGGCATCCTCCAGGGCACCTACGAGACCTTCGCCGCCGTCGCCAACAAGCGGTACAACGGCACGCTGGAGGGCACCATCACCCTCACCGCCGGCCTCGGCGGGATGGGCGGCGCCCAGCCGCTGGCCGTCACCATGAACGGCGGAGTGGCGATCTGCATCGACTGCGACCCGTCCCGGATCTCCCGCCGGATCGAGCACCGCTACCTGGACGTCGAGGCCCGGGACCTCGCCCACGCGCTGGAGCTGGCCACCGAGGCCCGCGACAAGCGGCGGCCGCTGTCCATCGGCGTGCTGGGCAACGCCGCCGAGCTGGTCCCGCAGCTGCTCGCGATGGACGCGCCGATCGACATCGTCACCGACCAGACCAGCGCCCACGACCCGCTCAGCTACCTGCCGGTCGGCGTCGACTTCGACGACATGGCGGACTACGCCGCCGCCAAGCCCGCCGAGTTCACCCAGCGCTCGCGCGAGTCGATGGCCCGGCACGTCGAGGCGATGGTCGGCTTCCTGGACCGCGGCGCCGAGGTCTTCGACTACGGCAACTCGATCCGCGGCGAGGCCCAACTGGCCGGCTACGACCGCGCCTTCGCCTTCCCGGGCTTCGTCCCGGCGTACATCCGCCCGCTGTTCTGCGAGGGCAAGGGCCCGTTCCGCTGGGCGGCGCTGTCCGGCGACCCGCAGGACATCCACAAGACCGACAAGGCCGTCCTCGACCTCTTCCCGGAGAACGAGTCGCTGGCCCGCTGGATCAAGATGGCCCAGGAGAAGGTGCACTTCCAGGGCCTGCCCGCGCGGATCTGCTGGCTCGGCTACGGCGAGCGCGACAAGGCCGGCGAGCGCTTCAACGACATGGTCGCCTCCGGCGAGCTGTCCGCCCCGATCGTCATCGGCCGCGACCACCTGGACTGCGGCTCGGTCGCCTCCCCGTACCGGGAGACCGAGGCGATGCTGGACGGCTCCGACGCGATCGCCGACTGGCCGCTGCTCAACGCCATGGTCAACGTGGCCTCCGGCGCCTCCTGGGTCTCCATCCACCACGGTGGCGGTGTCGGCATCGGCCGCTCGATCCACGCCGGGCAGGTCACCGTCGCCGACGGCACGGCGCTCGCCGGGGAGAAGATCCGCCGGGTGCTCACCAACGACCCGGGCATGGGCGTCATCCGGCACGTGGACGCCGGGTACGACCGGGCCACCGAGGTCGCCGCCGAGCGTGGGGTCCGCGTCCCGATGGGTGAGCTGTGACCTCGTCGTTCGAAGAGATGTGGGCGGAGCTGCTCCCCGTGGGCCGCTCCGCCGCCTCCGGCGGCTACCGCCGCTTCGCCTGGAACTCCGCCGACGCCGAGTGCCGCGCCTGGTTCGAGCAGCAGGCCCGTAGCCGCGGCCTGACGTACGAGCTGGACCGCAACGGCAACCAGTGGGCCTGGCTGGGCGACCCGACCGCGCCGGGGGCGGTCGTCACCGGCTCGCACCTGGACTCCGTCCCGGACGGCGGCGCCTTCGACGGCCCGCTCGGCGTGGTCTCCTCCTTCGCCGCGCTGGACGAACTCCGCGCCCGCGGCGCCGAGTTCACCAAGCCGCTGGCGATCGTCAACTTCGGCGACGAGGAGGGCGCCCGGTTCGGCGTGGCCTGCATCGGCTCCCGGCTGACCGCCGGCGTCCTCGGCCGCGAGCAGGCGTACGAGCTGCGCGACGCGGACGGCCTGCGGCTGCCCGACGCGATGGAGAAGGCCGGCTACGACCCGACCGCGATCGGCGCGGACCGCGAGCGGCTGGCCCGGATCGGCGCCTTCGTCGAGTTGCACGTCGAGCAGGGCCGCCACCTCGCCGAGGGGCAGCCGGTCGGCGTCGCCGGGGCGATCTGGCCGCACGGCCGCTGGCGGTTCGACTTCCACGGCGAGGCCAACCACGCCGGCACCACCCGGATCGAGGACCGCCGCGACCCGATGCTGACGTACGCCAACACCGTGCTCGCCGCCCGCAAGAAGGCCAAGCAGGCGGGCGCGCTGGCCACCTTCGGCAAGGTCGCGGTCGAGCCCAACGGCACCAACGCGATCGCCTCGCTGGTGCGCGGCTGGCTGGACTCCCGGGCGGCCGACGAGCGCACCCTCACCGCGCTGGTCGCCGAGATCGAGCAGGCCGCCGCCGAGCGCGGCGGGCGCGACGGCGTCCGGGTCGAGCTGACCCGCGAGTCCTACACCCCGGTGGTGGACTTCGACGGGCCGCTGCGCGACCGGCTGGCCGAGCTGCTGGACGCCCCGGTGCTGCCCACCGGCGCGGGACACGACGCCGGCATCCTGGCCTCGGCGATCCCGACCGCCATGCTGTTCGTGCGCAATCCCACCGGCGTCTCCCACTCCCCGGCCGAGCACGCCGAACCGGCCGACTGCCTGGCCGGGGTCGCCGCCCTCGCCGACGTACTGGAGGACCTGGCGTGTCATTGACCACGACGACGTACTGGGCGCAGTACGCCTGGCTGCCGCACGACGACGGGCCTGCGGTCGAGCAGGACGTGCTGATCACCACCGGCCCCGGCGGGACGATCGCCGCCGTCACCCCGGACAGCGGCCCCTGCCCGCCCGGCGCCGTCCGGCTCGACGGGTTGCTCCTGCCCGGCCAGGCCAACGCCCATTCGCACGCCTTCCACCGGGCGCTGCGCGGGCACGTCCAGGTCGGCTCCGGCACCTTCTGGACCTGGCGCGACACCATGTACCGGTTCGCCGGCGCGCTGGACCCGGACCGCTACCTGGAACTCGCCACCGCCGTCTACGCCGAGATGGCGCTGGCCGGCATCACCGCCGTCGGCGAGTTCCACTACCTGCACCACGCGCCCGGCGGCGCCCGGTACACCGATCCGAACGCGATGGGCGAGGCGCTGATCGAGGCCGCCGCCCGGGCCGGCATCCGGATCACCCTGCTGGACACCTGCTACCTCTCCTCCGGCTTCGGCGCCGAGCCGACCAAGCCGCAGCAGCGGTTCAGCGACGGCGACGCGCAGGCCTGGGCGGCCCGGGCGGACGCGCTCAAGCCGCGCGAGCACGCCCGGATCGGCGCCGCCATCCACTCGGTGCGGGCCGTCCCGGCCGAGCAGCTGGGCACCGTCGCGCACTGGGCGGCGACGCGCGGGGCGCCGCTGCACGTCCACCTGTCCGAGCAGACCGCCGAGAACGACGCCTGCCTGGCCGCGCACGGCGTCACCCCGACCCGGCTGCTCGCCGACCACGGCGCGCTCGGCCCGCGCACCTCGGCCGTGCACGCCACCCACCTGACCGACGAGGACGTCCGGCTGCTCACCGAATCCTCCACCACGGTCTGCATGTGTCCCACCACCGAGCGGGACCTCGCGGACGGCATCGGCCCGGCCCGCCGGCTCGCCTCGGCGGGCGCCCCGATCACCCTGGGCAGCGACAGCCACGCGGTGATCGACCCGTTCGAGGAGGCGCGGGCGCTGGAGCTGGACGAGCGGCTGCGCACCCGGACCCGCGGCCACTGGACGGCCGGCGCCCTGCTGCGGGCCGGCGGCGAGGACGGGCACGCCTCGCTCGGCTGGCCGGAAGCCGGGCGGATCGAGGCCGGGGCGCTCGCCGACTTCACGGTGATCGCGCTGGATACGGTGCGTACGGCCGGGCCGCCGCCCCGGCTGGGCGCGGAGATCGCCGTCTTCGCGGCCTCGGCGGCGGACGTCCGGCACCTGGTGGTCGGCGGGCGGCACGTCGTCCGGGACGGCGTGCACCAGCTGGTGGCCGACGTGCCGGGCGCGCTGCGGCGCTCGATCAGCGCGCTGAGCTGCTGACCCCTCCCCCCACCTTCCTCCGAGAGGCCTTGTCTTGAGCACCCTGATCACCGGAATCGGCAGCCTGGTCACCAACGACCCCGAGCAGGGCACCGGGCCGCTCGGCCTGCTGACCGACGCGGCCGTGGTGGTCGACGGCGGCACCGTCGCCTGGGTCGGCCCGGCCGCGCAGGCCCCGTCGGCGGACGAGCGCTTCGATGCCGGGGGCCGGGCCCTGCTGCCCGGCTTCGTCGACTCGCACGCCCACCTGGTGTTCGCGGGAGACCGCACCGCCGAGTTCAACGCCCGGATGTCCGGGCAGGCGTATTCGGCGGGCGGCATCCGGACCACGGTGGCGGCCACCCGGGCGGCGAGCGACGCCGAACTGGACGCCAACCTGGCCCGGTTCGTCCGGGAGGCGGTGCGCCAGGGCACCACCACGATCGAGTGCAAGTCCGGCTACGGGCTGACGGTCGAGGACGAGGCGCGGGCGCTGCGGATCGCGGCCAAGCACACCCCGGAGACGACGTACCTGGGCGCCCACGTGGTCGCGCCCGAGTACGCCGAGGACCCGGCGGGGTACGTGGACCTGGTCACCGGCGAGATGCTGGACGCCTGCGCGCCGCACGCCCGCTGGGTGGACGTGTTCTGCGAGAAGGGCGCCTTCGACGGGGACCAGGCGCGGGCGATCTTGAGGGCCGGCATCGAGCGCGGCCTCACCCCTCGGGTGCACGCCAACCAGCTGACGTACGGGCCCGGTGTGCAGCTGGCGGTGGAGCTGGGGGCCGCCTCGGCGGACCACTGCACCCACCTGACGGACGAGGACGTGGCGGCGCTGGCCGGCTCGGCGACGGTGGCGACGCTGCTGCCGGGGGCGGAGTTCTCGACGCGGGCCGAGTACCCGAGCGGGCGCCGGCTGCTGGACGCGGGCGCGGTGGTGGCGCTGTCCACCGACTGCAACCCGGGCTCCAGCTTCACCAGTTCGATGGCGTTCTGCATCGCGGTCGCGGTGCGGGAGATGGGGATGACCCCGGACGAGGCGGTCTGGGCGGCGACGGCGGGGGGCGCCCAGGCGCTGCGGCGCACAGATGTCGGCGTCGTCGCCCCCGGCGCCCGGGCGGACCTGCTGCTGCTGGATGCCCCCTCACACGTCCACCTGGCGTACCGCCCGGGCGTGCCGCTGACGGCGGCGGTCTGGCGCGCGGGCGTCCGCGAGGTCTGAGCCTCGGGGTTGTGGACGGCCCCCGCGCTCCCCGTTGGTGGCGGGCGCGGGGGCTTCTTGCTCAGGCGTCGGCGATCAGGTGGTCGAACTCGCCGGCCTTGGCGCCTTGGAGGAACTTGGCGAACTTGAGGCGGGTGGTGCGGACGACGATGTCCGCGTCGTCGGACTCGCGTACTTCGACCAAACCGTCGACGGAACGCACCTCGACGCAGTTGTCGCTTGAGGCCGAGTAGCTGGACTTCTGCCACGCGGAGCTAGACATACTTGCCTGCCATTTCATCCTTGATCGACTGCATGAGGTCACGCGACTTCTCCTCGGAGAGCGCTGTGGAGTCCATCATGGCAAGGAGGGCGCGGAACCTTGTGAGGTGGGCTGGGCTGTCGAAGAGCTGGCCACCATGGCCTGTGTCCATCTGTGCCGCGTCCAGGTCCGTTATCGGCCCATCGGCGTAGGTGAAGTTCTCGCACGGGCTCGGGACAGCGCCGGCAGCGAACGGTACGACTCGGACCGAGATGCTGGGCTGCTCCGAGTCGGCGATGAGTGCGCCGATCTGCTCGATGTTGACCTTCGGATCGCTGAACTGCATGCGCAGGGCTGCCTCGTGGATGAAGGCAGAATACGGCGTCGCTCCAGATCGGATGATGCGCTGTCGCTGCATGCGGAAGGCCGTCTTGAGATCGACCTCGTGACGCCGCGGTGGCGGGTAGGCCTGAGCGAACAACGCAGCCGTGTAGGCGCCGGTCTGGAGCAGGCCAGGCACGAAGGTGGTTCCGTAGACCGAGAGCCGGCGGGCGTGGCCCTCCAGTTCGGCGATGTCAAGGAAGTCCGTTGCCAGGGTTTCTCGGTACTCCTCCCACCACCCTGGCTTGCCTCGCTCGGTGATGATGTCGGCGAGCGCGTCGATCAGCGGCTGGTTGGAACACATGCATGTTGTGGCAATCGTGTGCAACCGCTCCACGCTGATTCCGATCTTCCCCGCCTCCATCTGCGTCACCTGGGCCGGATTCATGCCGACCGCTCGGCCGAGCTGGCTGCCGCCGAGGCCGACCTGCTCTCGCATCCTCCGCAGTTCTGTTCCCAGCCTGCGCTGACGAAGTGTGGGGTTCGTGCGAGCCATGGTTCCTTCCGGGGCGAGGGTGGTTCCAGTCTGCCGCGCTGGCCTGACCTGGGTCCATCTGAAGCTGCCAGCCACGATCGAGGGAATATTTGGATTCCATGGAAATTTTGTCATGGATCTGAGTTATCGTCGTTCACGGCTCGATCCGACGGATCGTCAGTAATGCCTGCATCCATGGCAGTAGGCGCCTGCTGCCCACGCGCCGCAGAGCAGTCGCACCACGGCCTGGCTCACGGTGACGACCGTCATCACCTCTTCCCACACCACAGCCTCACGGAGGTTCCCGTGTGTACCCGTAACACCCCCTCGCTCACCCTCTCCCGCCAGGCCTTGCGGGACGCCATGACCCGCAGCGGCGGGTGGGACGGCGACGCCATCTTCAACGCCGAGCTCGCCCTGATGGAGCTCGTCGTCAACGCCTGGCGGCACGGCGACACCCCCGCGCCCGTCGTCTGGTTCTCCGTCCTCGGCCGTACCCTCCGGGTCACCGTCTCCGACGAGAGCGACGCCCTCCCTCAGCAGCGAACCCCCGCCGACTCCGCCGAGTCCGGCCGGGGCCTCCAGCTCGTCGCCGGGCTCACCCACCGCTGGGGCGTCGACCCGCAGAAGCGCGGCAAGAGCATCTGGTACGAGCTGGACTCCCTCGCGTGACCCGCGGCCCCATCCTGCCGGAGGACCCCCGGATGCGCGACTACACAAAGCCCCAACTCATCGCCCTACTGGGCGAGTTGCACCGGCGCGGCCTGCCGCGCGGGCTCCTCTGGGGGTCCGCCTCGCCGGGCGAGACCACCATCGACGGCCGCATCCTGATCGACTTCGGGAATGCGCCGGTGAGCACTCTGCTCAACCTCCTCCACCTGCTCCGCGACCTGGACGATGACGACGAGGAGTGGCACCGGTGACGTTCTTCGTCGGTGCGATCCTCGTAGCCCTGCTCGCCATTGCCACCGTCGCCCTCGGCGCCATCGCGACCCTCGACATCCCCCGCCCCGAGGACCGCGACGACCAACGCTGAACCACGCGAAGGCCTCGCCCACCCCGGGCGAGGCCTCGCAGGCGCCCGTGCGTCCTGCGCGGTTGTGTGACGTTCCCAAGTATCAATCCAGGTAAGCCAAGGCACCCGCTACCAGCGAACGCGCCGCTGCGCCCCGCACTGCCCCCTGCGAGAGTCGGTCAAAGGCGCGGGCATACAGGTCGACCTGGCTGGGCTGTGTGAGTGTCGAAGCAGCGTCCAGGGTGTCCGCGTGGACCCTGGTGTTATCGAAGATCGTGAACGTAGGCATGGGCCACACGGTCCGTTGGCCTGCGAATGGGATGATACCCACGGCGACGTTGGAAAGATCCATGACTCCGAGAAGGTGGCCGAGTTGCGCCGCCATGGTCTCCGCGCTGCACACGCGGTACCGCAAGACGGACTCCTCCAGTACGAAGGAGAACCGTCGAGTGGCATTGCTCAGCACTGCGTTGCGCTTCATGCGGGCGGCTACGGCATCGCTCACGTCGTTCGGGGTCCCCCGGAAGTCCGCGATGGACGACAGCAGGGCGGCGGCGTATCTGGGCGTCTGAAGGAATCCCGGGATCACGTCGGAGACATAGGCCCGGAACACCTTGGTCTGCTGGTACAGGTCCCCGGTGGACTCCTGTAGGCGGCGTAGCCCGCTCCGCTGGAGTCGCCTCCACTGCACATGTGCGTCGGCGGACTGCCGGTTGGCGGCGATCAAGTCCAGGACTTGATCGTCGGCGTCGCAACCTTGACACCACGCCCTGATGTCGGCGTCGGAGGGAGGTGTCTTGGCGTTCTCGATCCGGG
This sequence comes from Kitasatospora sp. NPDC032121, assembly GCF_055580145.1. Lineage (NCBI taxonomy): Bacteria > Bacillati > Actinomycetota > Actinomycetes > Kitasatosporales > Streptomycetaceae > Kitasatospora > Kitasatospora sp. NPDC032121. Next base: position 1,084,157 of record NZ_JBVILX010000002.1, read on the forward strand.
ATGACTTCGATTCCGACCAGCCGCACCTGACGGCCAACTCCCGCCCGCTGATCCCTGCGTCCTTCCGAATCTCGCTCAGCCGACTGGCAAGGGCTTCGCGAGCCTTCTGAACGCTCTCGGAGGGGTGCGCGGGCATGGAGCTGGCTTTCGTCAGATTTCGTACAGGTGGTGCGGGATCGCGCGCTCCCAGACTGCTTCGAACGCAGTGGCGCACAGCTTCACGGTTTCCGAGTCTGCCCTGATCTCGTCCTCGACCACCGCGCCGTCGCCGGAGAAGTGGTGCACCCGAAGCAGCGCACCATCGAACAGCCAGAAATCGTTCCCCGGCAGGGGGATGTTCGTGGCCCGTCGCCGTGGTAGCCAGCGGACATCCTCACCCGCCGTGACATTGGCGTGGGTGACGTAGTGCTCCCACCGGATGTACTCGGAAACGGGCTCGGACACGATGCGAGCTCGACGGATGACCACACCCCGAGCCACGGTGTCCGTGATCAACTGGTCGTAGGGATGCCACCAGGACTCGTGATCCTCCCAGTTGATCCGCTCGCCGCGCTGCCATGCCTCGAATCGCTCCGTCGGGGCGTATGAGTCCCGCAGCTCCAGATGGACGGCGGATCGCTGGCACCGTTCAAGCAGTTCAGCGAAGTTGGGCACGCTCGATGGCATCACATGCCTCCCTGATCATGGGCACCATCCGGGCCGGAAGCCTGACAATGGACTCATTGTCGGGCACCGATCCGTTCGCGGGGCTGCTCCCCTCGCATTCCGCCTGAGTCTTGGGGCGCGGGTTCCACCCCTGGAAGAGGATCTCCTGAGCCTCCGGGTCCACCCACACGGTCGGGCAGTGGTCCCGATCGGTGTTGGGGTCGATGCCAACGAACTCTACGGCCATGGCCGGCTCCCTGGTCTAGGCGCTTGCTCGGGCTTGCACAAGCTTGTCTGAGCAGCGGATGTGCAGTCAACATGGCTGTCTGGACGAGTAATTGGTGTGCAAGCTCATGCAAGTTCGTAGAGATGGATGCCTCGCCCTCCGTAGCCTCGCCAGTATCGGTGAGCAGGCGGCGGGGGGACCTACGGCGAGTCCACCGGATCACGGCTTGCATGCTCACTGAATGCGACGTGAAGCCCGCCCTGCCGAGTGCCAGTTCGCCCCGTCCGACGGCCCACCCGCTCACGCAGCTGATGCGGGTCACCGACCTCCACAAGTTCCTCCCCTCCCGGGGAGGTTGCTCCATCCATCCAGTGAAGGGAGATCGCAATGTCCGTGATCACCAGCGACGCCGAGAGCACCGAGGCGACCGAGGTCGTGACGCTTGACGAGAGCGCCGCGGACGCCATCCGGGGCAACGTCCGGGCGTTCCTGGGCGAGGACAACACCTCGATGATGGGCGGCTGGACCAACTGACGGTCGGTCTGAGCGTCTGAAGTATTCGCGCGCCCGGCCCCACCTCAATTGGGGCCGGGCGCGTGGTTCCCAAGCATTCCAGCAAAGGAGTGTACGTCCATGCGATTCCTCAACATCCACCACGCCCGTGAGACGATCGGCCGACTCGTGAGCGCGGTCAACGAGCAGCCCCCGCCGACCGCAGCGGCCCTCCCGGCTGCATACCGGAGCGTTGTCTCCGCCCTCCGCCCTCTGCCGGTCGAGGGCGAGGGCATCACGCTGTCCTTCGAGGACAGCGAGTGGGGCAGCTACCTGATTGAGAACAGGACCTTCGAGAACATCTTCGAGGGCTTGGAGAGCACTTCGGCCGACCTGAGGGAGCGGTGGAAGCGCGATCTCTCCTCAGCGCTCCTGCACACCAGGGGCCTCGTCCCTGACCTCGGGGCGCTCGTGGATCTGGTGGTCACCGACGTCGTGATGTTCAGCTCGACCAACAAGGGCGGCGGCACCGGTTCGACGCTTCCGGGCCTGGTCAGCATGAGCCCCGGGGACGAGTGGCGGCCCCACGACTACGCCGAGTCCCTGGTACACGAAACCGTACACCTGAACGTCTTCCTGGCGGACATGGTGTACCGCCTCTACACGAGGCCGGCCAAGGAACTGGGGGCCGACGAGCACCGGGTCGTGTCCGCGGTGAAGTTCGGGCAGATGCGCCCGCTCGACAAGGCGTTCCACAGCGCGGTGGTGGCGCCGCCCCTCATGCTCATGCAGCACCTGAGGGGTGAGACCGAGTTGGTGGACAAGTTCCGTCACTCGATCCGCGAGTGCACGGACGGCCTGCTCGGCAAACTGGACCTGTTCACGCCGTACGGCCAGGGGATGGTGCGCGAGCTCGCGGCCTTCGCCGAGACGATCGACTTCGACCTCGTCATCCGGTCGATCTCGGGCCAGGAGTTCGCGCACTACGAGCTGCCTGTCGCCGCTTAGGGCTCGAACAGGATGCCGGCCTCCCTGGCGAGACTCAGGGCCAGCTCCATGGATCCTGGGCCTCGCACAGTGGCGCCCTTGAGGTGTGCGGCGCCTCCGACGTCGACCAGCGTGCAGTTGTCGAAGCTGACACCGGACTGAATGGCGACGTTGGCGAACTGTGCTCCGGTGAGGTCGCACTTCTCAAACCGGATGTCGCGGAGTTCGGCGAACTGGAAGTCGGCACGGGAGAGATTGCAGTCCCTGAAGACCACCGTCTTGAACTTCGCGTAGCGGAACAGCGTGCTGTCCGTCCGGGTTCCCTCGACAAGCACATCGCGGAAGTTGCCGTTGCTCCAGGACGACCCGGTGAGCCGGCAGCCGATCACCGTGCTGCGAAGGATGGATACGTCCTGCGTTCGCACCGTGGCGAAGTCACAGGTCTCGAAGGTGATGTGAGCAAGCACCGACCGGACCAGGTGCATCCCGGTGAATCGGACGTTCTCAAAGGCGCATTGCTCGACTTCGACCGCTTCGCCTGCGCGACCGGAAAGGCTCAGTCCGCTGTATCGCCTGCCTTTGATCGTGGCGTCGTCCTCAAAGTCGTGGTCGGGCAACTCTGCAGGTCGCAACGCCGCCTGAAACCGGGGGGCCAGGGGATTCTTCAGACGAGGAATTGCCTGATTCATGAAGTGCACCTCATCGCATTCGTCGGAGCGAAGGAGGAGAACGCTAGCACTCAACTGTCCCATCAAAAAAGGCAGTTGAAACTACGGGAGGGTTGATTCCCGTGTGGGCCGAGTTGCTCTGCGAGGCCGTGATCATTAGTCCAGGACGGGAATAGTGCCCGAACCGTGTGGACAGGCCACGTTCCCCTTCCCTACGGTTTCGCCCAGGCGGTCCAACCAAGGCCGAGCTGAAGGGGGTTGGCCATGGCTCACCAGCGGCTCACTGGCGCCGGCGCCGGCGACTGCAAGGACGGAGACTGCCCGAACGTCTACCTCACGGACCGGGGCACTCTCGTCTTCCAGGGGGACCCGTACGCAGAGCTGGCGGTACCGCCACACGAAGGCGCCGTGGAACTGCCCGAGCACGCCGTAAAGGAGGCCATCCGTGCTCTTGGATGGTGAGGACTGGCAGAGGGTTCTACACGGCTTCTCGCGGTCGGCGTTCCGGCTTGAGACCCTGCCCGCGTACAAGGTCGCGGGAGAGGCCGAAGAGATCGAGGAATTCCTGAACGGGTATCGGATCGACCCCGATACCTACACGTCCGGCTGGGCTGACAGGCTCAGGGCGCATGCCGCAGCCGGTCGCACGGTTCAGCGCGTGCACATCGTTACCCGGCCGCTGAGCGACTATCTGCGGTACGAGTTCATGTACTACGCGCCGCATGCCAAGGCCGGCGAGGACATCCGCATTCTCGACCTGACCGACAGGTCGAACCCAGGCCTTCCGGACCAGGACTTCTGGGCCTTCGATGACTCAACTGTGGTCCTGATGAACTACGAGCCCAACGGGACGCAGATCAACCGCGTGCTTGTCGAGGGTGAGGTCGAGAAGTACCGGGAATGGCGGCGGATCGCCGTGGCCGAGTCCGTGCCGTTCATGGACTACGTGAAAGAACACGGGTGGCAATAGACCCCGGGCTCATCATCGCGGCGATGATCAGCGGCGATTTGTTCGGTCTTTCGAGCTGGCTCGACCAGCGGCACGGTCCCGAGGCTTTCCGTCGCACCTTCCGCTCACCGGCCTACTCGGGGTCCGATCCCGATGAGTGGACGACGACGGCGAGTCGTGCGTGACCGTTCGCGAGGTGCCCGTTGCTGAAGGCCCTGGCCACGGACAGGTCGGCCCGGTTGCCTGGCGCAGGAAGTCGGCTGGGCCGACTTCCTGCGCGTTCAGGCGCTTCTGCGCGGCGACCGGATCATTCCACGCCCAACGACCGCCGCAGGAAGTGCAGTTCGTGGTGCAGCAGGTTCTCCACCACCGCCTCGTCCGTCGGCCGGTGGCCGGTGGCGCGCAGCGGGAGGACCTCGTGCGGGCGGCCGGCGGCGAGCAGGGCGGCGGACAGCCGTAGGGTGTGGGCCGGGTGGACGTTGTCGTCGGCGAGCCCCTGGATCAGCAGCAGCGGGCGGCTGAGCTTCGGCGCCTCGGCGATCAGCGAGCCGCTGTCGTAGTGCTCGGGGTGCTCGTCGGGGTGGCCGAGGAAGCGCTCCTGCCAGTGGGTGTCGTAGAACCGCCAGTCGGTGGGGGCGGCCCCGGCGCTGGCGGCGTGGAAGACGTCCGGGCGGCGCAGTACGGCGAGGGCGGCGAGGTAGCCGCCGTAGGACCAGCCGCGGATGCCGACCCGGTCGAGGTCGAGCAGCCCGGGCCGCAGCCGGTCGGCCGCCCGCAGGCCGTGGACCTGGTCCGCCAGCGGGAGCGTGGCCTTGTCCCCGTAGACGGCCTTCTCCCAGCGCGGCCCGCGTCCGGGGGTGCCGCGGCCGTCCACGACCAGCACCGCGAAGCGCTGGTCGGCGAACCACTGCGAGACCTGGTCCCACCAGAGTCCGCCGGTGGTGACCTTCTGCAGGGCGGGCCCGCCGTACGGGTCGAGCAGGACGGGCAGCGGGCCGTCGCCGGGGCAGTGGCCGGCGGGCAGGAAGAGCGCGGCGCGCAGTTCGCGCGGGCCGAGCCGGAGCAGTTCGGGTGCCGCGGTGCGGACCGGCGGCTCGGCGCGGGAGGCGAGCGGGAGCGCCGGGCGGCCCTCGCGCAGGACGGTGGAGCGGCCGCCGGGGTGGCCCGGGGAGCGGGTGGTGAGCACCAGCGTGCCGCCGCGCCGCACCCCGGTGTGCAGGCCGGGGCCGCTGCTCAGCCGTCGGGGGCCGGTGTCGGGACCGTACGTCCACAGGTGGGTCTCGGTGGGCTCGTCGGAGGCGGTGAACAGCACCTGCTCGCCGTCGGTGCCGAGCACGGCGCGCAACTGGAGCCCGGGCGGGGTGACCGGCTCGCCGTCGACGGTCAGGTGCCGGGTGTCGCCCAGGTCGGCGGTGTCCACCAGGGCGCCGCCCGCGGTGCGGGACGGCAGGCCGGGGAGCAGTTCGATCCAGTGCGCGTCCCGCCGTTCGTCCAGCACCCGGGTGGCGCCGTCCGGTCCGATCGCCAGGGTGCGGACGGTGCGCTGGTCGCGGCTCTGCACGGCGGCGTACGGGCCGTGGGCGTCCCAGCCGGCGGCGGTGAGGTACTCGAAGGCGGTGCGGTCCCAGCGGACCTCGGTGTCCGTGTCGTCGAGGCCGAGCAGTCGCAGCGAGACCTCGGCGTTGGCGGTGCCGGCCAGCGGGTAGCGGACGGCGAGCGGTGGGTGGTGCGGGTCGGAGGGGTCGGCGAGGAAGAGGCGGGTGAGCGGGCGGTCGTCGACCCGGGTGGCCAGCAGCGCGGTGCCGTCGGGGGACCACCAGTGGCCGCGGTCGCGGTACATCTCCGCGGCGGCGACGTACTCGGCGAGCCCGTAGGCGACGTCCTCGGCCTCGGGTTCGGCGAGCGGGCGGTCGTCCGTGCCGTCGGCGCCGACGACCCGCAGGGCGCCGCCGAGGACGTAGGCGATCCGGCGGCCGGTCGGGTCGAGCCTGGGGTCCCGCGGCGGGCCGGGGACGGGGACGGCGCGGACGGTGCCGTCGGCGGTGTCGGCCAGCCACAGGGCGCCGGCCAGGGCGAAGGCGGCGAGCGTCCCGGCGGCGTCGGTGCTGTACGCGGCGATGCCCTCGTCGGCGCCGAGGGCGGCCGGGTCGGCGACCAGCCGTTCCGCGCCGGTGGCGGTGTCCAGGGCCCAGAGGCAGGCGAGTGGGTCGGTGCCGGTCCGGCCGCGCAGGAAGAGCACGGTGGTGCCGTCCGGCGAGGGCTCCGGCTGGACGGGGACGCCGAGGGTGAACCGCCGGGTGCGGGCCAGCTGACGGGGTAAGGAGGGGGTCGTCATGCCGGGCACCATAGGCACGGCCGCCGGGGCCCTGTCGAGCGTCCGATGTCCGAGCACCCGACCCGAGCGTCCGACGTCCGAGCACCCGACGCCCGAGCACCCGACGCCCGAGGACCCGATGCCCGAGCACCCGACGCCCGGGCGGCCGGGCCGGAAATGACGACCGGGGCCGCCGCGGATCTCAGGAATCCACGGCGGCCCCGGAGTCGTGAGCCGGAGGCGGGTCGGTCAGTGCACGTCGCCCATGAGGGCCTGGACCCGCTTGCGGTACCCGAAGATGGCGAGTCCGGCGAGGACCGCGAGCGACGCCTGCATCGCGATGATGCCCGTGCCGTCGAGGCTGATGCCGGCCAGCGAGAGCAGGCTGGTGGTGCAGTCACCGGCGGTGACGGCGAGGAACCAGACGCCCATCATCTGGGAGGCGTACTTCTGCGGCGCCATCTTGGTGGTGACCGAGAGGCCGACCGGGGAGAGGCACAGCTCGCCGATGGTCTGGATCAGGTAGATCGAGACCAGCCACAGCGGCGAGACCATGGTGCCGTTGTCCGCCATGGTCATCGGGACGATGAAGATGAAGAACGAGGCGCCGACCAGGAGCAGGCCGATCGAGAACTTCACGATCGTGTTCGGCTCCTTGTCGCGGCGGGAGAGCCACAGCCACAGCCAGGCGAACACCGGCGCGAGCGCCATCACGAACAGCGGGTTCAGCGACTGGTACCAGGTGGCCGAGAAGCCGAAGCCGAACAGGTTGTCCGCGGTCTTCTTGTCCGCGAACAGGGAGAGGGTCGAACCGCCCTGGTCGTAGATCATCCAGAAGATGGCGGCCGCGGCGAAGAACCAGATGTAGGCGGACATCTTGGACTGCTCGCCGGCGCTCAGGCTCTTGTCGCGCTTGATCCGGATCAGCACGGTGATCGGGATGAGCAGACCGGCCAGGGTCAGCGGGACGAGGGCCCAGTTCAGCGTGTAGACGCCCATCGCGATGATGGCGGCGTAGAACACGGCCGCACCGACGACCGTGAGGCCGGCCTTCACCAGCAGGCTGTTGCGCTCCGCGGGCTGCAGCGGGTTGGGGACCTTGCTGCTCGTGGGGCTCAGGTGGCGGCTGCCCAGCAGGAACTGCACCAGGCCGACGGCCATGCCGACGGCGGCCAGCCCGAAGCCCAGGTGCCAGTTGTACTCCTTGCCGATCGTCCCGATGACGAACGGGGCGACGAAGGCACCGAGGTTGATGCTCATGTAGAAGACCGTGAAGCCACCGTCGCGGCGCGGGTCCTCGGGGCCGTTGTAGAGCTGGCCGACCATCGTGGAGATGTTGGCCTTCAGCAGCCCGGAGCCGAGCGCGACCATGAGCAGGCCGAGGAAGAACGCGGCCTGGCCGGGGATCGCCAGCGCGATGTGGCCGGACATGATCACGAACCCGGCGATGGCGACCGTCTTGCGGGCGCCCCAGACCCGGTCACCGAACCAGCCGCCGGGGTAGGCCATGAGGTAGACCATCGAGACGTAGACGGAGTAGATCGCCGTCGCCGTCGTCGCCGTCATGGCGAGGCCGCCGCCCTGGCTGCCCACGGCGGCGTCGGCGCCACCGGAGACCAGGTAGTAGATCAGCAGGGCGCGCATGCCGTAGTAGGAGAAGCGCTCCCACATCTCGGTCATGAACAGGGTGGCGAGACCTCGGGGGTGACCGAGGAAGGTCTTGCCGCTGGGAGATGCCGACGTCTTGTCGGCGTCCAGGGTCTTCGACGCCATGAGTAGTTGTTCCTTGCCTGACAGCGTCCGCCTAGGGGGGTGGCGGCGGACGTGGACGAAACCACTCTACGTGGCGACATTTGGCTTTATCAGATGACAAAAGCCTTGAATCAGATGTGGGAATGGCCATGTTGGCAACAGATCTTCCCGATCTATCGATGGTAGATGGGCGTGTCTTCCTTCGGATTCAAGATGCAGGCGAGGATTCTTCGCTGAACGGCCGGTCCGCCCTGGCGTGTTGGGCGTGATCAAGGACTTGTATAACGATCACGCTCTGTGAACTACCTCACAGGGCGTACGGCCTTACCCGGGCGGACTACCATCACCACATGACCTGTGTGCTGCTCGCCGAGGACGATCCGGCGATCTCCGAACCGCTCGCCCGGGCCCTGCGACGCGAGGGCTATGAGGTGCTCGTCCGCGAGGACGGTCCGACCGCACTGTCCGCCGGCCTCACCGAGGAGGTCGACCTCGTCGTCCTGGACCTCGGCCTGCCCGAGATGGACGGCCTGGAGGTCTGCCGTCGCCTGCGCGCCGACGGCAAGAGCTGCCCCGTCCTGGTGCTCACCGCCCGCGCCGACGAGGTGGACACCGTGGTCGGCCTGGACGCCGGCGCCGACGACTACGTCACCAAGCCCTTCCGCCTGGCCGAACTGCTCGCCCGCGTCCGGGCCCTGCTCCGCCGCGGCAACGTCGACCAGCTCACCACCGGCGCGCACGGGGTGAAGATCGACATCGAGTCCCACCGAGCCTGGCTCGGCGACGAGGAACTCACCCTCTCTGCCAAGGAGTTCGAGCTCCTGCGGGTCCTGGTCCGGGACGCCGGCCGGGTGGTCACCCGCGAGGAGATCATGCGGCAGGTCTGGGACACCACCTGGTGGACCTCCACCAAGACCCTGGACATGCACATCTCCTGGCTCCGCAAGAAGCTCGGCGACGACGCGGCCAACCCGCGCTACATCGCCACCGTGCGCGGAGTCGGGTTCCGGTTCGAGAAGAATTAGCGCCTGACGACATCGGGCCCCCAGGCGGGCCCTCGGCCCGCGGCAGCGGAACACCTCGGGGAGCGGCAGCGTGAAACGCCGGATGATCAACTCGCTGCTGGGCGTCGTCCTGGTGGTGGTCGTGGTGTTCTGCGTGCCGATCGCCCTGGTCGAGAAGCGGACCATCGTCAACTCGGCCCAGGACCGGGTGGACGCGGCCGCCGTCCGGGTGCTCGCCCTGGTCGAGAGCCGGCTCGCCGCGGGGGAGCCGGTCACCGGGCGGGCCTTCGAGAGCCAGGTCACCGAGGGCAGCTACGTCGAGGTGCAGGTGCCCGGTCAGCCGGTGGTCTCCGCGGGCGAGCGCCCGGCCGGGAACCACCTGCTGAAGGCCGTCGAGCGCGGCAACAGCGGCGAGACCGTCACCGTCGAGCAGTCCCGCGAGGACGTCGACCACGAGATCGCCAACAACCTGCTGCTGCTCGGCGTGGTCGCCCTGCTGGCCGTCCAGGCCGCGGTGGCGCTCGCCGTCTGGCAGGCCAAGCGGCTCGCCCGGCCGCTCACCGACCTCGCCGAGACCGCCGAGCGGCTCGGCTCCGGCGACCCGCGCCCGCGCGACCGCCGCTACGGGGTTCCCGAACTCGACCGGGTCGCCGAGGTGCTGGACACCAGCGCCGAGCGGATCGCCCGGATGCTCACCGCCGAGCGCCGGCTCGCCGCCGACGCCTCGCACCAGCTGCGCACCCCGCTCACCGCGCTCTCCATGCGGCTGGAGGAGATCACCGCCCTCGCCGAGGAGCCGGAGACGGTCAAGGAGGAGGCGACCATCGCCCTCCAGCAGGTCGAGCGGCTCACCGACGTGGTCCAGCGGCTGCTCACCACCCAGCGCGACCCGCGCAGCCCCACCGCCGTCGCCTTCGACCTCGACGAGGTGATCAAGCAGCAGGTGGAGGAGTGGGGCCCCACGCTGCGGGAACAGAGCCGGGTGCTCTCCCTGGAGGGGCTGCACGGGGTCACCGCGGTCGGCACCCCGGGGACGGTGGCCCAGGTGCTGGCCACCCTGATCGAGAACTCGCTGATGCACGGCGCCGGGACGATCACCCTGCGGGTACGGCCGTCCGGCACCTCGGTGGTGGTCGAGGTCCAGGACCAGGGCGCGGGAGTGCCGCCGGACCTCGGCAACCGGGTGTTCGAGCGCGCGGTCAGCGGGCGCAACTCCACCGGCATCGGGCTGGCCGTCGCCCGCGACCTCGCGGAGGCGGACGGCGGGCGGCTCGAACTGCTCTCGCTGAAGCCGCCGGTGTTCGCGCTCTTCCTCGGGCGCAGCCACGAGGACTGACGACGAGGACTGACGACGAGGACTGACGACGAGGGCCGGCGGGGAGGGGAGGGGCGGCTACTGGGCCGGCTACTCGGCCTGGGCGTAGCGGATCCGCTCGGCGGCCAGCATCAGCTCGGCCTGGGCGGCCAGCTCCCGGCCGTCGGCGGTGACCTCCTGCTCGGTCTCCGGCAGTGCCTTGAAGACCCACGTCCGGTAGGAGAAGAACCGGAAGGTGGTGCCGGCGATCAGACCGATCACGTTCTTGGCGATCAGCTGGCTGGTGGGCGAGTGGTAGCCGAGCACGTGCACGGAGAAGGCGTTGATGCCGTTCTCGATCAGCATGCCGATGCCGCTGAAGATCAGGAAGAGGGTGATCTCGCGCTTGCGCGAGGCCGCGTCCCGGTCGCGGTAGAGCCAGTAGCGGTAGCCGAGGTAGTTGGTGCCGATCGCCACGCTGGTGGCGATGTAGCCCGAGAAGGAGTTGATCGGACCGGTCGTCTTGAGGCAGACCCAGAAGACCCCGGCGTTGACGATCACGCCGGTCACGCCGACTATGGCGAACTTCACCACCTCACCCCTGAGCCCACGCAGTTTCTGCATGAGCGAGGGGTTCGAAGCTGCGGTCGTCGCCATACCGGGTGGCCTCCATGTACCTGCGGGGAAAAGCGGTGTCCCACTGGGCCGGGGACACCCCTTGAGCCCTGCGTGCACGCACATGATCCGACCGCGCGGACGAGGACCTGGCCGTTCAGGCTACCCGCTTCCATCGAACGGCTCAGCCGTCCGGGGTGGGGGTTGACATCTACGCGCGTCCGCTCCGGAGGCCCCACCGGCGGCTCCACCGCCCCCGACCGGCCCGGATATCCTGGGCCGCGTGACTTCCCCGGGCAATGTGAATTTTCCAGTGGTGGGCATGATCGGTGGCGGGCAGCTGGCCCGCATGGCACACCAGGCGGGCATCCCGCTCGGGGTCAGGTTCAAACTCCTCGCCGACACGCCCCAGGACTCCGCCGCGCAGGTGGTCTCCGACGTCGTCCTCGGTGACTACCGCAACCTCGACACCCTGCGCGCCTTCGCCGCCGGCTGCGACGTGATCACCTTCGACCACGAGCACGTCCCCACCGAGCACCTACGGGCCCTGGAGGCCGACGGCATCGCCGTCCGCCCCGGCCCGGACGCGCTGGTCAACGCCCAGGACAAGGGCGTGATGCGGGCCAAGCTGGACTCCATCGACGTGCCCTGCCCCCGGCACCGCATCGTCGCCGACCCGGCCGACGTCACCGCCTTCGCGAACGAGGGCTCCGGCTACCCCGTCGTCCTGAAGACCGTCCGCGGCGGCTACGACGGCAAGGGCGTCTGGGTCGTCGACGACGAGGAGCAGGCGCAGGCCCCGTTCCTGGCCGGCGTCGCGGTGCTGGCCGAGGAGAAGGTCGACTTCGTCCGCGAGCTGGCCGCCAACGTGGTCCGCTCGCCCAGCGGCCAGGCCGTCGCCTACCCGGTGGTGGAGAGCGTCCAGGAGAACGGCGTCTGCGCCGAGGTCACCGCCCCCGCGCCGGACCTCGACCCGGCCCTGTCCGACGAGGCCCAGCAGCTCGCCCTGCGGATCGCCGGCGACCTCGGCATCGTCGGCCACCTCGCCGTCGAGCTGTTCCAGACCCGGGACGGCCGCATCCTGGTCAACGAGCTGGCCATGCGCCCGCACAACTCCGGGCACTGGACCCAGGACGGCGCCGTCACCTCGCAGTTCGAGAACCACCTGCGGGCCGTCCTCGACCTCCCGCTCGGCGACCCCCGCCCGCGCGCCAGGTGGACCGTCATGGTCAACGTCCTCGGCGGCGACTACCCCGACATGTACCACCCCTTCCTGCACTGCATGGCCCGCGACCCCGGGCTGCGGATCCACATGTACGGGAAGGACGTGAAGCCCGGCCGCAAGGTCGGCCACGTCAACGTCTTCGGGGACGACCTCGAAGACGTCCGCGAGCGCGCCCGCCACGCGGCCGCCTACCTGCGAGGAACGATCACCGAATGACCTCTCCGCTCATTGGCATCGTGATGGGCTCGGACTCCGACTGGCCGGTCATGGAGGCCGCCGCCCAGGCGCTCGACGAGTTCGAGGTCCCCTACGAGGTGGACGTCGTCTCCGCCCACCGGATGCCCCGCGAGATGGTCGCGTACGGCGAGCGGGCCCACGAGCGCGGACTGAAGGCGATCATCGCCGGCGCCGGCGGCGCGGCCCACCTGCCGGGCATGCTCGCCTCCGTCACCCCGCTGCCGGTCATCGGCGTGCCGGTGCCGCTGCGCTACCTGGACGGCATGGACAGCCTGCTGTCGATCGTCCAGATGCCGGCCGGCGTTCCGGTGGCGACCGTCTCGGTGGCCGGCGCGCGCAACGCCGGCCTGCTCGCGGTGCGGATGCTCGCCGCCTTCGACCCCGAGCTCACCGAGAAGATGACCGACTTCCAGGCCGAGCTGAACAACCAGGCCACCGAGAAGGGCGCCAAGCTGCGCGCCAAGGTGGCCGGTTCCTCCTCCTTCGGATTCGGCAAGTAATCCCGCTGGTGGGGGTGGGGTAGAACAGCCCGTATGACTTCTCGGACGGACTCCTCCCCCACCCCGCTCGACCGCGCCCGTGCCCTGCTGCGCACCGCCCCCGTGGTGGACGGCCACAACGACCTCCCCTGGGCGATGCGCGAGCAGGCAGGGTACGACCTCGGCGCGCTCGACCTCGCCGCCGACCAGAGCGACCGCCTGCACACCGACCTCGCCCGCCTCGCGGAGGGCGGGGTCGGCGCGCAGTTCTGGTCCGTCTACGTCCCCTCCTCGCTGGCCGGCGACCACGCGGTGAGCGCCACCCTGGAGCAGGTCGACTTCGTCCACGCCCTGGTCGAGCGCTACCCGGACCGGCTGCGCCTGGCCCGTACCGCCGCCGACATGGAGGCCGCCCGCGCCGAGGGCCGGATCGCCTCCCTGATGGGCGCCGAGGGCGGCCACTCCATCGACTGCTCGCTGGCCACCCTGCGCGCCCTGTACGAACTGGGCGTGCGGTACCTGACGCTCACCCACAACGACAACGTGCCGTGGGCGGACTCCGCGACCGACAAGCCGGTGGCCGGCGGGCTGACCCGGTTCGGCGAGGAGGTCGTCCGGGAGATGAACCGGCTCGGCATGCTGGTCGACCTCTCGCACGTCTCCGCCGACACCATGCGCGACGCCCTGCGGGTCACCGAGGCGCCCGTCGTCTTCTCGCACTCCTCCTCGCGCGCGGTCTGCGACCACCCGCGCAACATCCCGGACGACGTGCTCGCCCAGCTGCCCGCCAACGGCGGCGTGGCGATGGCGACCTTCGTGCCGAAGTTCATCCTGCCCGCCGCCATCGAGTGGACCCGGGAGGCCGACGAGAACATGCGCGCCCACGGCTTCCACCCGCTGGACACCACCCCGCCGGCCATGGAGCGCCAGCGCGCCTTCGAGGCCGCCAACCCGCGCCCGATCGCCACCCCGGCCACCGTCGCCGACCACCTCGACCACATGCGCGAGGTGGCCGGCATCGACCACATCGGCATCGGCGGCGACTTCGACGGCACCGCCTTCCTGCCCGACGGCCTGGACTCGGTGGCCGGCTACCCCAACCTGGTCGCCGAACTCCTCGACCGCCGCTGGTCGGAGGCCGACCTGGCCAAGCTCACCTGGCACAACGCCGTCCGCGTCCTGCGCGACGCCGAGTCGGTGGCCGCCCGGCTGCGCGCCGAGCGGCGCCCGTCCATCGCCACCATCGCGCGGCTGGACGGCTGAGCCTCAGCCGAGCCGCGGGATCTCGACGGCCGGGCGCCGGTCCGTCACCACGGCCGGTCCGGCGTCCCCGGTCCGCCGGTGCGGATCCCGGTCGGGAATGGCCGGGATCGCGGTGGCGCTGGGGTGAGGTGGGTTCTCGGCTCTCGGCTGCGAGGAGGCAGGGCATGTACGGCGACCCGGAGACGGTTCGGAAGATCCTGACCGAGGCAGGGGACACCTGGGCCGTCGTGGGCCTCTCGTCCAACCGGCGACGAGCGGCCTACGGCGTCGCCGAGGTGCTCCAGCGCTTCGGCAAGCGGATCGTGCCCGTGCACCCGAAGGCCGAGACGGTGCACGGCGAGAAGGGGTACGCGTCCCTGGCGGACATCCCCTTCGAGGTGGACGTGGTGGATGTGTTCGTCCGGTCCGACCTCGCTGGTGAGGTCGCGGACCAGGCGGCTGCGATCGGCGCCAAGGCCGTCTGGTTCCAGCTCGGTGTGACGGACGAAGCCGCGTACGAGCGGACCCGGGCCGCGGGGCTCTCGATGGTGATGGACAAATGCCCCGCCATCGAGATTCCCCGCCTCGGCCGGGCCGGTCGCTTCGGCTAGGGCCAGGGAACGCGGAAGGGCGCTCAGCTCGGGCGGCCCAGGGCGCGGTAGGTCCAGCCGGCGGCGCGCCAGGCGTCGGCGTCCAGGACGTTGCGGCCGTCGAGCAGGCGGCGCTCGGCGACCACGGAGCCGAGGGTGGCCGGATCCAGCTCGCGGAACTCGGACCACTCGGTGAGGTGGAGGACGACGTGGGCGCCCTCGGCGGCCTCCAGGGCGGAGTGGGCGTAGGTGAGGGAAGGGAACATCTTGCGGGCGTTGTCCACGGCCTTCGGGTCGTAGACGGTGACCTGGGCGCCCTGGAGCTGGATCTGGGCGGCCACGTTGAGGGCGGGGGAGTCCCGGATGTCGTCCGAGTTGGGCTTGAAGGCGGCGCCGAGGACGGCGACCCGGCGGCCCAGGAAGCCACCGCCGCACTGCTCGCGGGCCAGCTCCACCATCCGGGAGCGGCGCCGCATGTTGATCGAGTCGACCTCGCGCAGGAAGGTCAGCGCCTGGTCGGCGCCGAGCTCGCCGGCCCGGGCCATGAACGCGCGGATGTCCTTCGGCAGGCAGCCGCCGCCGAAGCCGAGGCCGGAGTTGAGGAACTTGCCGCCGATCCGCTCGTCGTAGGCGAGCGCCTTGCTGAGCTGGGTGACGTCCGCGCCGGCCGCCTCGCAGACCTCGGCCATCGCGTTGATGAAGGAGATCTTGGTGGCCAGGAAGGAGTTGGCGGCCGCCTTGACCAGTTCCGCCGTCGCGAAGTCGGTGACCATGAACGGCACCCCGGCCGCGATCGGCTCCGCGTACACCTCGCGCAGCAGCCGCTCGGCCCGCTCGCTCTGGGCGCCGACCACGATCCGGTCCGGCCGCAGGGTGTCCTGCACGGCGAAGCCCTCGCGCAGGAACTCCGGGTTCCAGGCGAGTTCGGCGCCCTCGCCGACCGGTGCCAGCGCGGCCAGCCGCTCGGCCAGCCGGGCCGCCGAGCCGACCGGGACGGTGGACTTGCCGACCACCAGGGCGGGGCGGGTCAGGTGCGGCGCGAGCTCGTCGATCGCGGTGTCGACGTACGACATGTCGGCCGCGAACTCGCCCTTGCGCTGAGGAGTGTTGACACAGACGAAGTGCACATCGCCGAACTCGGCGGCCTCCTGGGCGGAGGTGGTGAAGCGCAGCCGTCCGGTCGAACCCTCGTGTCCGGCCACGTGCTTGAGCAGCAGTTCGGACAGCCCGGGCTCGTACATCGGGACGCGGCCCGCGGTCAGCATGGCGATCTTGTCCGGGTCGATGTCCAGACCCAGCACCTCGAAGCCGAACTCGGCCATCGCGGCGGCGTGCGTGGCGCCGAGGTAGCCGGTGCCGATCACGGAGATGCGGAGGGTCACGGGTTCTCCTTGCGATGCGGACGCGACCAGTACAGATGCCCTGATGCTATCCGTCCGCGGGGAGCGCACACGGATCACCTGCACGGCTGGGACGCTAGGCAGCCGCAGGCCCGCGCCCTAGGATCTCTACTGAACGGTAGTTAACCGCGGATTCGACTCGCACCGGGCGTCGATCGGACCTCGCTCGGGCGTTGGTCACTGAACGACGAGGCAGGCATCATGGCGGGCAGCGCAGGGGCGGCTGACTTCGATCTCTTCCGGATCTCCGAGGAGCACGAGATGCTCCGTGAGGCGGTGCGTTCGCTGGCCGAGGCGAAGATCGCTCCGTTCGCGGCGGAGGTGGACGAGCAGGGGCGGTTCCCGCAGGAGGCGTTGGACGCGTTGCAGGGCAATGACCTGCACGCGGTGCACGTGCCGGAGGAGTACGGCGGTGCGGGGGCGGACGCGCTGGCGACGGTGATCGTGATCGAGGAGGTGGCGCGGGTGTGTGCGTCGTCCTCGTTGATCCCGGCGGTGAACAAGCTGGGGTCGTTGCCGGTGCAGCTGTCGGGTTCGGAGGAGCTGAAGGCGCGGTACCTGGGGGCGCTGGCGCGTGGTGAGGGGATGTTCTCGTACTGCCTGTCGGAGCCGGAGGCGGGTTCGGACGCGGCGGGGATGAAGACCCGGGCGGTGCGGGACGGGGACTTCTGGGTGCTGAACGGTGTGAAGCGGTGGATCACCAACGCGGGTGTGTCCGAGTTCTACACGGTGATGGCGGTGACGGATCCTTCGATGCGCTCGAAGGGGATCTCGGCGTTCGTGGTGGAGAAGGGCGACGAGGGGGTGTCGTTCGGTGCGCCGGAGAAGAAGCTGGGGATCAAGGGGTCGCCGACGCGTGAGGTGTACTTCGACAATGTGCGGATTCCGGCGGATCGGATGATCGGTGCGGAGGGGACGGGTTTCCAGACGGCGATGCGCACGCTGGACCACACCCGGGTGACGATCGCGGCGCAGGCGGTGGGGATCGCGCAGGGGGCGTTGGACTACGCGAAGGGGTATGTGAAGGAGCGCCGGCAGTTCGGGAAGGCGATCGCGGAGTTCCAGGGTGTGCAGTTCATGCTGGCGGACATGGCGATGAAGCTGGAGGCGGCGCGTCAGATGACGTATGTCGCGGCGGCGAAGTCGCAGCGGGGGGACGCGGATCTGACGTTCTTCGGTGCGGCGGCGAAGTGCTACGCGTCGGACGCGGCGATGGAGATCGCGACGGACGCGGTGCAGTTGCTGGGCGGGTACGGGTACACCCGGGACTACCCGGTGGAGCGGATGATGCGGGACGCGAAGATCACGCAGATCTACGAGGGGACCAACCAGGTCCAGCGGATCGTGATGGCCCGCAACCTCCCGTAACCGTGCCCTGACCTGCTCCGACGGCCCCCGACCGCCCGTCCGCGGTCGGGGGCCGTATGTCGTCCGGCATCGAACCGTCCTGGACGCGGCGCCCGTGCCGGTGTCATAAATGATCGTCAATTCATGGGCAGCACGCGACGATTGCGAGTGATCGACGATCATGGGCAGCACTCCCGAGCAGGACCCCGCCGGCAAGGTCTGGCTGATCACCGGCGCCAACTCCGGCTTCGGCCGGGCGATCGCGAAGGTCGCGCTGGCGGCCGGCGACACCGTCGTGGCGGCCGTCCGGCGCCCCGAGACGCTGGAGGTGGCGGCCACCCGGCACCCCGGCAAGCTGTTCCCGGTCCGGCTGGACGTCACCGACCAGGAGCGGATCCCGGTCGTCGTCGAGGAGACCGTCCGGCGGCACGGCCGGATCGACGTCCTGGTGAACAACGCCGGGCGCGGGCTGATCGGCGCCGTCGAGGAGTCCACCGACCGCGAGCTGCGGGACCTGATGGAGCTGCACTTCTTCGGCCCGGCCGCCCTCACCCGGGCCGTGCTGCCGCACCTGCGGGCCCAGGGCTCGGGCGCGGTGGTGCAGATGAGCAGCATGGGCGGCCGCTTCAGCTTCCCCGGCGTGGGCGCCTACTCGGCCACCAAGTTCGCCCTGGAGGGGCTGTCCGAGGCGCTGGCCAAGGAGGTGGCCGGCTTCGGGGTCAAGGTGCTGATCGTCGAGCCCGGCGCGTTCCGCACCGGCTTCGCGGGCGGCGACGCGCTCGCCCACTCCGCCCCGATCGAGGCGTACGACCCGATCGTCGGCCCGGTCCGCAGCGGGCTGCCGGACTCCGACGGCAAGCAGGCCGGGGATCCGGTGAAGGCCGCCGAGGCGATCCTGACCGCGCTGGCCGCCGAGCGGACCCCGCTGCGGCTCGCGCTCGGCGGCGACGCGGTGGACGGCGTCCTCGGCGCCCTCGACGAGGCGCGGCGGGAGACCGAGGCCTGGGCGGAGGTCGGCCGAGGCACCGACTTCCCGGCCGGGCAGTAGCCCCGGGCCGTAGCCCCGCCCGCCGGGGCGCCCGGAAAACCGCGCGACGGCGGGCGGCCGTGATCCCTAGGCTGCCCGCCATGCCGATCACGCCGCCCGCGCTCAGCCTGGCTCCCATCACCCCGGAGAACATCGACGCCGCCCTCGCGCTGCGGGTCCGCCCCGGCCAGGAGGGCCTGGTGGCGCCGGTGGTGAAGTCGCTGGCGGAGGCGTACGCGTACGGGGAGACGGCCTGGCCCCGGCTGATCCTGGACGGCGGGCGACCGGTCGGCTTCGTGATGGCCTTCTTCGACATCACCTTCTACCCCGACCGCCCCGGCGACCTCCCACGCTCCGGCCTGTGGCGGCTGCTGGTCGACGCCGAGCGGCAGCGCGGCGGCTACGGCCGTTTCGCCGTCGAGCAGGTCTGCGCGGAGATCCGCCGCCGCGGCGGCACCCGGGCGACGGTCACCTACCACCCCGGTCCGGACGGCCCGGCGGAGTTCTACGCCCGCCTCGGCTTCCGGCCGACCGGGGAGACCAGCGGCGACCAGGCCGTCGCCGAGCGGGACCTCCCGCCGCTCGGCTGAGCGGCGCCGCCACGTGGAGGTCGTGGGCGCGCGCCCCGCAGCCGTGCCCGCGCGGTTCGGCCGCAGGCGTACGTGCCGGCCCGCAAGCCGAAGGGCTGAGGGCTCCCTACGCGGCCTCGGAGGGGGCCGCCGGCTGCCCGGCGGCGGTCGGTGGCCTCCCGGCGGCGGTCGGTGGCTGCCCGGCGGCGGTCGCGATCACCTCGTCCAGCACCTCGCGGGAGCGCAGCAGGTCGTTGATCGTCCGGTCGATCCGCTCGCGCTGCGCGGTGAGCTCCTCGACCAGCAACGGGGTGGCGATCTCGTTCGGGCCGCCGTCGGAGTCCCGCATGCAGGGGAGGAGCTTGTAGATGGTCCGGCTGTGCAGTCCGGCCGCGAACAGCTCCTGGATGTGCACCACCCGGTCGACGGCGGCCTCCGGGTACTCCCGGTGCCCGCCCTCGGTGCGGCGGGCGGCCAGCAGGCCCTGCTGCTCGTAGTAGCGCAGCGAGCGCTCGCTCACACCCGTCCGCCGGGCCAGTTCGCCGATCCGCATGCCGTCCACCCCGCCGTCCCGGTCGTCGTGCCGTGCCAAGTCCTGGATCCGGCAACGATGTTAGCCTCCGCGGCTGCGGCCGGTGGGGCGCGGGAGCCGGGCCGCGCGACCGGGTGGCCCGGCCGTGCCCGGCCCCGCCCGGTCGGGGGGCGCCGCGCGCCGGGCAGGTGATCGTGCCATCATCGCCTGCATGTCTTCCAACGTTTTCTTCGACATCACGATCAACGACGAGCCGGCCGGCCGGATCGTCTTCAAGCTGTTCGACGAGGTCGTCCCCAAGACCGCCCGGAACTTCCGCGAGCTGGCCACCGGCCAGAACGGCTTCGGCTACGAGGGCTCCGGCTTCCACCGCGTGATCCCGGCCTTCATGCTCCAGGGCGGTGACTTCACCAACCACAACGGCACCGGCGGCAAGAGCATCTACGGCGAGAAGTTCGCGGACGAGAACTTCCAGCTCAAGCACGACCGCCCGGGCCTGCTGTCGATGGCCAACGCCGGCCGCAACACCAACGGCTCGCAGTTCTTCATCACCACCATCGTCACCGACTGGCTGGACGGCAAGCACGTCGTCTTCGGCGAGGTCGTCGAGGGCATGGACCTGGTCAAGAAGATCGAGGGCCTCGGCTCGCAGAGCGGCCGCACCTCGGCCAAGATCACCATCGCCAAGTCCGGCGTGGTCGGCGACGTCAAGTAACGACCGCCGCCACCTGGCACGCACCGCCCCGGAGCGGGACGTCGGAGAGTTCCGGCGCCCCGCTCC
Organism: Kitasatospora sp. NPDC032121; assembly: GCF_055580145.1. Classification (NCBI taxonomy): domain Bacteria; kingdom Bacillati; phylum Actinomycetota; class Actinomycetes; order Kitasatosporales; family Streptomycetaceae; genus Kitasatospora; species Kitasatospora sp. NPDC032121. The sequence continues at coordinate 1,104,532 of NZ_JBVILX010000002.1, forward strand.
GGGGCGGTTTCGTGCCCGGCCGCGCACCCGCCCGCGCACCCGGCCTCGTGCCTCCCGGCGTGGCCGGTCGCGGTGCGGCGGGCAGGGTAGCCCGGAGCGCCGCTCTCCGGGCCGGAACCGGGCAATCGGGTGGCCGTCCTTGGCCGGGGCCCTACGCTCGAATCGGACGCGGCCCCATCCGCGGCCGAACTGGACTCAGCGGCAAGGTGGTTGACCGATGATGGAGCAGGGCGCCGACGACGGCGAGGTGACCTACGAACAGGTGACGGTGGTCTCCCTGGTCGGCTGCGAGCCGGTCGGCCCGGCGCGGTTCGCCGTCCGGGTCGTCCGCGAGGGCATGACCGTCAAGCGGGTGGCGGGCTACTGGGTGCGCTGGGACGAGCGGTGGGGCCCGGAGGAGGTCCGCCACCATTCCCGCTGGGTCGCGGACGAGGAGTACGTGCACCCGGACACCGGCAGCCTGGACGGCACCCTCGCGGTCATGGTCGCCGCGTACTGGACGGACCCGGCGGGCGCCCTCCCGCGCCGCCCAGGCACCGAGACCGTGGTGACCTTCCGGCCGGGTGAGACCGAGCACGAACTGGTGCTGGAGCAGCCGGCCCCGACCGCCCGGGCGACCGCCCCGCTCCGCCCGGCCGCGCTGTCGGTGCAGCTCACCCACGCGAGGTGGCTGAGCGGTGACGGGCAGCCGATCCACTACGGCTTCGCGGGCGCCACCGAGGCGGCCGGCGGCGAGGGGGAGTGGCTGGTCCGCTTCCCGGAGTGCGGCACCGGCCTGCTGCCGTTCGTCTGATCGGGTCCGCTCGGGAGGGGGCCGTCCGCTTGGGAGGGGCCGTCCGTCCGGGAGGGGGCCGTCCGCCCTCCGGGAAGGCGCCGGCCCGCTCAGGAGGGGCTCGGGGCGGGCTGGGCCGGCACCGGCGACGGCCCCCAGTCGCCCGCCCGCATCCCCACCTTCCTGGCCGGTGCGCCGGCCCAGATCTCCCCGGGCCCGGTCGAGCGGGTGAGCACCGCGTTGGCCCCGACGACGGTGCCCGCGCCGACGGTCAGCACGCCCTGTTTGCACACCACCTTGGCGCCCGCGCACAGCACCGCCCCGTCCTCGACCACCACCCGCCGCATCGCGCTCTCCTCCTGCGGCACCCACGGGTCGGCCCGGCCGATGGTCACGCCGTTGTAGAGCGTCACGCCCGCGCCGAGGGTGGTGTACGGGTGCAGCACGGTGCCGAAGCCGCGGTGGTAGACGAGCAGCCCGGGCCCGATCTCGCAGGCGGCGGGCACCTCCATCCCGTAGAGCGCGAGCGCCTCCTGGACCAGGCGGCCCAGGAGGCGGTGGCGACGGTGGCGGATCAGTGCGGTGACGAGTGACATCCACCCATTGTGGCGGCTCGGTCACACCAGGTGGCCGACTACTTGAACTCCGGCACCGCGGTGTCGTTCTTGAAGGCGTCGAAGAGCTGCTTGGACTTGTTGGTGTCCCACAGCACGGCGGACTCGCCGGTCTTGGTCCGGAAGTCCGGGTTGCCGATCGGCACGGTCAGCGACTTGCCGTCGCCGCCGTTGACGTCCTTCATGGCGAGGAAGAGCGAGCCGAGGTCGGTCAGCCCGCAGTCCTCGTCGACGATCAGGGTGCCGAGCGCCGAGTCGACCAGCGGGTAGAAGGTGAACGGGTTCATCAGGTTGCCGGGCGAGGCGGCCTGGTGGGCCAGGGCACCGAGGAACTTCTGCTGGTTGCGCATCCGGCCGAGGTCCTGGTCGGCCATCTGGTGGCGCTGGCGGACGAAGGCCAGGGCCTGCTTGCCGCTGAGGGTCTGGTCGCCGGCCTTCAGATCGAGGCCGGAGTCCTTGTCCTTGACGTCCTGGTCGATGTGCATCTCGACGCCGCCGATCGAGTCGACGATGCCGACGAAGCCGCCGAAGCCGATCTCGGCGTAGTGGTCGATCCGCAGGCCGGTGGTCTGCTCGACGGTCTGGACCAGCAGTCGGCCGCCGCCGTTGCCGAAGGCCGAGTTGATCTTCGCGGTGGTGCCCTTGACCGGCTTGCCGTTGCTGCCGGGGTGCTCGGGGATCGGCACCCAGGAGTCGCGCGGGATGCTCATCAGGGTGTTCCCGTTGTCCCCGACGTGCAGGATCATCATCGAGTCGCTGCGCTTGCCCTCGGTGTCGTGGCCGGTGTGCAGGTCGTCCTGCTCGGCGTCGGTGAGGCCCTGGCGGCTGTCGGAGCCGACGATCAGCCAGTTGGTGCCCTTGCCCGCGGCCGGGCGGCCGGGGTAGTCGGCGAGCACGTTCTCGTGGTTGAGCTTGGAGTCCGCCCAGAACCAGGTGGAGACGGCGGTCACCATGACGGCGATCAGCAGGCCGAAGACCGACCACTTCACGATCCGCCGCCGCGGCCAGCGCCGGGCCTGGGCACCGGACGGGCGGCTGCCGCCGGGCCCGCCAGGACCGCCGGGACGACCGGCCCCGCCCGGACCGCCGGGACCGGGACGACCCGGACCACCGGGACCGCCGTGGCCTCCGGGCTCGCCCGGACGGCCACCGGGGGCTCCGGCCCCCTGCGGCGGGACCCCGCCGAGTCGGGACGGCCCGGGCTGCCCCGGCTGTCGCGGCGCGGCCGCCCCGGGCCCGCGCGGGTTCAGCGAGGGCGGCAGCGGCCGTTCGCCCGTGCCGCGTCCGCCGTTGCCGCCGTACGGGTTCCCGCCGCCCCCCGGGCGGCCCTCCTGCCACGTGTTCATGCCGACGAGGATGCCCGACCCCGGTCGGGCTGACTCCCCCCGGGGGGTCCGCCAGGTCTCTTGTAGCAGTTTTGATGCACGTACCGGATCGTTCCGCCGTAACGTCCGGACACCCGGCGTTCCGGCTGCTGAAACGTTTCTTGACCAGCTCGAACACGGCGTGTTTGCATTCCTGGCATGGATCAGCGTTGGGCACTCACGCGTCGGCGGCACGTCGACCTGCGGCGCGGTGTGGCCTGTTCGCTCTGTCGCGGCTGACGCGCGCCCCGCCCGTACGATCCGCGCGCCCGCGTTCCCCGCGCGCCCACGTTTCCCGTACGCCCGCGTTCCCCGCACGTCCGCCGACGTAGCGGCCCCGGTGCCGCCCCGGCACCGCTTCTCCCGGTCCCGGCCCCGCCGCAGCGCGGTCCCCACCGCACCACGCCCTGCCGCCCGCGCCGCCCCGCTTCCAGCCAGAGGTGAACCCATGGCCGTCGTCCTGTCCGTTTCCGGCTCCCCGTCCGCCACCTCCCGCACCACCCGCCTGCTGCGCCACGTCGACGCGCGGCTGGCGGAGCGCGGCCACAGGGTCGTCCCCTTCGAGGCCCGCAGCCTGCCCGCGCACGCGCTGCTGTCGGGCGACTTCGACCACCCCGACATCGTCGCCGTCACCGAGCTGTTCGCCCGCGCCGACGGCGTCGTCATCGGCACCCCCGTCTACAAGGCCGCCTACTCGGGCCTGCTGAAGGCCCTGCTGGACGTGCTCCCGCAGTACGCGCTGGCCGGCAAGGCCGTCCTGCCGCTCGCCACCGGCGGCTCGCCCGCGCACGTCCTCGCGGTGGACTACGCGCTGCGCCCGGTGCTCAGCTCGATGGGCGCCGACCACATCACCCAGGGCTGGTTCGTGCTCGACCGCCACATCACCGCCCGGGAGGACGGCACGACCCTGGTGGAGCGCGAGACCGAGGCGCTGCTGGCCCCGGTCGTGGCGGGCTTCGCCGCGGCCCTGGAGCGGCTGGCCGCACCCGCGCTGGCGGGCTGACGCCCCGTCGCCGCGGCCCGTACGGGGCGTCCCCGAGACGGGCCGCGGCGACCCCTAGGGGGATGCGCTCCGGGGCCCGTAGAACCTTGGTTGGGAGGGGTCATTCCGGCGGATGACGAGCCGTCCGGCGCCGACTCCTAACGTGGTTCTCACATCCCCGCCCGTCAGGAAGCGGTCCGGCCATGCCGGGTCCGGTGGCCGGCTCCACCGGGAGGGTGGTGCCAACTCCCGGTCGAGGACTACCGCCTGCGCCATGTCGCGCGGCGGGCGGGCCCGCGAGGCTGGGGGCCAACGGGTGAGCGCATCTTCTGAGGAGACTCCAGTGACGACGGCACCAGCAGCCGTGTACGACCCCCAGCTTCCCGGCGGAGCGTCCGCCGTCGCCGCGTCGGCCCGTCAGGTCACCAAGGCGTACGGCTCGGGCGAGACCAGGGTGACCGCGCTCGACGCGGTCGACGTCGACATCCAGCGCGGCCGGTTCACCGCGATCATGGGCCCCTCGGGCTCCGGCAAGTCCACCCTGATGCACTGCCTGGCGGGCCTGGACACGGTCAGCGCGGGACGGATCTGGATCGGCGACACCGAGATCACCGGCCTCAAGGACAAGCAGCTCACCAGGCTCCGGCGCGACAAGATCGGCTTCATCTTCCAGGCGTTCAACCTGCTCCCGACCCTGAACGCGCTGGAGAACATCACGCTCCCGATGGACATCGCCGGGCGCAGACCCGACCGGGCCTGGCTGGACCAGGTGGTGGAGACGGTCGGCCTGTCCGGCCGGCTCAAGCACCGCCCGACCCAGCTCTCCGGCGGCCAGCAGCAGCGCGTCGCGGTGGCCCGGGCGCTGGCCGCCCGCCCCGAGATCATCTTCGGCGACGAGCCCACCGGGAACCTGGACTCCCGCTCCGGCGCCGAGGTGCTGACCTTCCTGCGCCGCTCGGTGGACGAGCTGGGCCAGACCATCGTGATGGTCACCCACGACCCGGTCGCCGCCGGCTACGCGGACCGCGTGCTCTTCCTCGCCGACGGCGTGATCGTGGACGAGATGTACGCGCCCACCGCCGACTCCGTCCTCGAGCGCATGCGCCGTTTCGACGGCAAGCGCACCAGCTGAGCGGCGGGGCGACACCATCATGCTGCTCAAGACCTCACTGCGGAGCTTCTTCGCCCACAAGGGCAGGATGGCGCTCTCGCTCATCGCCGTCGTGCTGTCGGTGGCCTTCGTCTCCGGCACCCTGGTGTTCTCCAACACGGCCACCGGCACCTTCGACAAGCTCTTCGCCGCGACCGCCTCCGACATCTCGGTCCAGCCGCCCAAGCCCTCCGACGACGAGATGCAGCAGGCCGCCGTCAAGCCGCCGACCGTCCCGGTCGCGCTGGAACAGCGGGTCGCCGGGCTGCCCGGGGTGAAGCGCGCGGTCGGCCAGGTCCTGGTCGAGAACGCCGTCCTGATCAACCCGGCCACCAACAAGCTGGTCGGCCCGACCACCGGCGCGCCCACCCTGCTCGGCAACTGGATCGACACCCCGAGCAACCCGGTGAAGATCACCTCGGGCCGCACCCCGAGCGGCCCGACCGAGCTGGTGCTGGACGCGGACACCGCGAAGAAGGCCAAGCTCGGCCTCGGCGCCACCCTCAGGGTCGAGAACCCGCTCGGCCGGCAGGACTTCACCATCGTCGGCATCGCCACCTTCACCACCACCAACCCGGGCGCGGCGCTCGGTTTCCTGGACACCCCGACCGCCCAGCGCACGCTGCTCGGCGAGCAGGCCTTCACCACCGTCGAGGCGTACGGTGACGGCAGCCGCGGCGACGACCGGCTCAAGGCGGACGCGCTGGCCGGGCTCGGCACCGGCTACCAGGTGAAGACGGCGGCCGAGCAGAAGGCCGACCGCAGCGAGCAGGTCGGCAAGGGCCTCGGCTTCATGAAGTACGCGATGCTCGGCTTCGCCTTCGTCTCGGCGATCGTCGGCGCCTTCCTGATCGTCAACACCTTCTCGATGCTGGTCGCCCAGCGCACCCGGGAGATCGGCCTGCTGCGCGCCATCGGCGGCAGCCGGCGGCAGGTCAACCGCTCGGTGCTGGTCGAGGCGCTGATCCTGGGCGTGCTCGGCTCGACCCTCGGGGTCGCGGCCGGCCTGGGCGTGGCGGTCGGCCTGATCAAGCTGATGACCGCGATCGGCATGGACCTCGAGGCGGCCGACCTGCAGATCGGGCCGGACGTGTTCGTCGCGGGGTACGCGCTGGGCATCGTGGTCACCCTGGCCGCGGCCTGGCTCCCGGCCCGCCGGGCGAGCCGGATCTCGCCGATGGCCGCGCTGCGCGACCACGGCACCCCGGCCGAGTCCCGGGGCAACCTGGTCCGGACCGTCCTCGGCCTGCTGCTGACGGCGGGCGGCGGCGCGGTGCTGGTGCTCGGCGCGGGGGCGGAGAAGGCCGCCACCGGCGGCCGGTACCTGGGCCTCGGCGTGGTGCTCACCCTGGTCGGCTTCGTGGTGCTCGGCCCGCTGCTGGCCTCGGCCGTCGTCCGGGTGCTCGGCGCGCTGCTGCCGGCGCTGTTCGGCCCGTCCGGCAGGCTCGCCCAGCGCAACGCGATGCGCAACCCGCGCCGCACCGGCGCCACCGCCGCCGCGCTGATGATCGGCCTGGCGCTGGTGATCGCCTCCGCGGTGTTCAGCTCCTCGGCCGTCACCTCGACCAGCGCGCAGATCGACAAGTCGGTGGGCGCGGACTACATCGTCTCCGGCGGCCGCACCGCGGTCACCCCCGAGATGATGGACGCGGTCAAGCGGACCCAGGGCATCGACCACATCACCATCCAGCGGTTCTTCTTCACCGCGAAGGTCCGGCTGTCGGACGGGCAGCAGGCGAAGACCCAGCTGACCGCGGTGCCGCCCGCCTTCTTCGGCACCGACTTCCGGCCGACCGTCGACTCCGGCGCGGTGGACTCGCTCCAGCGCGGCTCGCTGGCGATCGGCGCCGCCTTCGCCAAGGACCACGGACTGAAGGTCGGCGACCAGGTCACCGTCGACTACGGCCAGGGCCGCACCCAGGCGCTGCCGGTCGGCGCGGTCCTCGGCAAGGGCGAACTGTTCGGCGACGGCTCCTTCGTGGCCATGGACACCATGGAGAAGGCCGTCCCGGCCGCCGAGCAGCCGCCGGTGTGGACCTTCTTCGCCAAGGCCTCCTCCGGCGCCGACGTCGAGAAGACGCTCGCCGCGCTGGAGGACGGGCTCAAGGAGTACCCGCAGCTGACCATCAAGGACCGGGCCGGTTACAAGGAGCTCGCCCAGTCCCAGATCAACACCCTGCTGTACCTGATCTACGGGCTGGTCGCGCTGTCCATCACGGTCGCGGTGCTCGGCGTGGTCAACACCCTGGCGCTGTCGGTGGTCGAGCGGACCCGCGAGATCGGCCTGCTGCGGGCGATCGGGCTCTCCCGCCGCCAGCTGCGCCGGATGATCCGGCTGGAGTCCGTGGTGATCGCGGTGTTCGGCGCGGTCCTCGGGACCGGGCTGGGCCTCGCCTGGGGCGTCACCGCCCAGCGGGTGCTGCGGGACCAGGGCCTCGGGACGCTCTCCGTCCCGACCGCCACGGTGGCGATCACGCTGGTCGCCTCGGTGCTGATCGGCCTGTTCGCCGCCCTCGTCCCGGCCTTCCGGGCCGGACGGATGAACGTCCTCGCGGCCATCGCGACGGACTGACCCGGCGCCGGCGCCGGCGCCGGCGGGCGCCGGGTCCGGAGCACGGGGGAAACGGGGCGGTCCCGCGGGGGAACGGGGGACGAGGACGCCCACGGGGGAAACGGGGGAAACGGGGCGGTCCCACGGGGGAACGGGGGACGGGGACGCCCACGGGGGAAACGGGGTAAACGGGGGAGCCCACGGGGGAAACGGGGGCACGGGGGACCGGGGGCGGGTGCGCGACAACACCCCGCCCCCGCGCCATTCCCCCCCCCCCCTCCCCCCCCCCCCCAAAAAGGTTCCCCCCAACAGCATCCATCCTCCCGAGTGGTGAGGAGAGCGTTCCA
>NZ_JBVILX010000002.1:1112321-1144199 GCF_055580145.1 Kitasatospora sp. NPDC032121
GGGGGGGGGGGCGGGGGGGGGGGGGGGGGGGGGGGGGGGGGGGGGGGGGGGGGGTCGGGGGGGGGGGGGGGGGGGCGAGGGGGGTGGGGGGGCCGCCCCCCCCCCCCCCCCCCCGGCGCCGTTCCCCGCCCCCGTTCCCCGCCCCCGCAAGACGGTTCCGCCCGAGCGGCGTCCGCTCTCCGGAGTGCTGAGATGATCGTCCGATGTTCCCCTCGGACGCCCCGTCCCTCCCCAGCGCCGCGCCCCTCACCGGCGCCGCCGCCGCCCGCTGGCGAGCCGCCCGGACCGCCTGGCGGCTGGACGGCCGCCGGCTCGCGCTGGTGCCGCTCGGGTTCGTGATCCTGGCGAGCGTGGTGGAACCGGACGTGGGCCTGTGCAACGCCCAGAACATCTGCCGGGACACCTGGGGCTCGGGGCTGGCCGCCTGGTCGGCGCTGGCCGAGATCGTCCTGCTGGCCACCAGGGCCAGGATCCGGGTGCTCGTCCCGCCGGTCGTCCTGGCCCTGCTCTGGTACCTCCCGGAGGGTCTGGTCACCCCGCTCGCCCGCTGGTCGGCGGTGCTGGTCCACGTGCTGCTCGCCGCCGTCCTGCTCGGCGCCGAGGCCGGCCGCCGCCGCGCCCGCCGGCAGCTGGACGAGCTGATGGCCCCGCCCGTCCCCTACCCCTGGGCGGCCGCCGGCGCGCCCTCGCCCGTCCAACCGGACGGCCCACCCGTGCTGCGCCGCGCCCTCGGCGTCCTGCTGCTGGTGGTCGCCGCGGCCTTCCCGGTGTACGGCCTCTGGGCGCAGGCCCGGGAGACCGCCGCCACCGACCTGGCCACCCGGGTGACCGGCACCGTGGACGGGGACGGCCGGGACGGCGTGCTCACCGTCCGCTTCCAGCCGCCCGGCGGCGGCCCCGAGCGCACCGCCGACCTGGACGTCTGGTGGCAGCACCGCCCCCGCTCCGGCGATCCCGTCCCGCTGCTGGTGAACGGCGAGTCGGTGCGCGCCCTCGGCGACGACTACGAGGTCTCCGGCCAGCTGGCCGCCGGCGGCCTGATCGCCCTGCCCGGCCTGGTGCTGCTCGGCTCGGCCGCCGCGGCGAGCGCCCGCCGGAGCAGGCCCGCCTTCGTCGGCGCCGCCCCCGCGCTCGCCGTACGGGTGCGCGCCGACGCCCGCGGCGACCTGCTGGTGCTGCCGCTGGACGGCCCGCCGGACGGCCCCGGGCTCTGGCGGCTGGTCGAACGCGACCGCTACCGCTGGGCCCGCGCCGCCGCCCCGGACGGCGAGTCCCCGGCCTGGGTGCCCGAGCACCGGGCGACCGAGGACGAGGAGGCCGACTACCCCGACCCGGTCCTCGACCACGACCAGGAGGAGGAGGAGTACGAGGAGCTGTTCGACCGGGCGACCCCGGCCGAGGCCGCCGAGTGGCTGGCCCGCGCCGGGCGCAGCGTGCCCGCCGTGCTCTACGTCGGCCCCGACGGCCCCGACCACCAGCTCCTCGTCCGCCCCGGCCTGCTGGACGGCGACCCGCACTGGGTGGCGGCCGTGGTCGCCCCCGCAGCCCGGGCCCCGCGCCTCGGCCGGCGCTCCGGGCGCTACCGCGAGCGCGAGCTCGCCGTCGCCGCGCTGACCGCCGAGACGGTCGCCGCCGCCCCCGAACCCGGTCCGGACACCGAGCCACTCGCGGCCCGCCGGTGGGAGATGCCGCTGCCGCTGCGGGCGGTGGCCGGGCCGCTGGCGGCGCTGCTGGTCGCCGCCGCCGTCGTGCTGCTCGACGACGACGGCTGGTGGGAGGGGCTGCTGCGCCCGCTGTGGATCGGCTCGCTGGCGATCCTCGCCTGCGCCCAGGCGCTCTCCTGGCAGCTGGTGGCCGACCGCGACGGTCTGCGGGTGGCCACCGCGCTGCGCACCCGCGACTACCGGTGGGCGGAGATCACCGCGGCGGCGGTGCACCGGGACCTGCTCACCATCCGGGTGCGCGGCGGCCGGGAGTTCTCCTTCTTCAACCGCCCGACGGTCTGGCTGGCCGCGTTCTTCGGCGGCCGGTACGACCCGGCGGCGCTGGCCAGGACCGTCGCCACCGCCGCCCACCGCCCCGACCTGCGCCCGGTGCAGGCCCTGCCGGACCGCCTCGGCGGCCCCCAGCACCTGGTCAACCGGCTCGCGCTGACCGGTTACGCGGTGTTCACCGTCGTCCACTACGCACTCTGAACCCGCCCCGGACCGACACCGGATCCACACCGCTTCCGGCCCGCCTCCGAGGGGGAGTACGGTGTTCTTGATCACAGCGTCGGTGTCGCGCCGCGAGGCGTCCCGGAAGGCCCTGACCGGGACAAGACGGGGACGTGTCCGCACCGGTACGGTTGGCCCCGATGAACACCAAGGCTGCTGAGGAGCTGCCGGCTGTTTCCGTGATCATGCCGGTGCTCAACGAGGAACGTCACCTGCGCACGGCGGTCCGCCGCATCCTGGACCAGGAGTACCCCGGCCCGATGGAGGTGGTGATCGCCCTGGGGCCCTCCACCGACCGCACCGCGGAGATCGCGGCCGAGCTGGTGGCGGAGGACCCGCGGGTGCGGACGGTGGCGAACCCCACCGGCCGGACGCCGGCCGGGCTGAACGCCGCGATCCGGGGCTCCCGGCACCCGATAGTCGTGCGCGTGGACGGTCACGGCCTGCTCACGCCGGGCTACATCACCACGGCGGTCCGGCTGCTCGGCGAGATGGACGCGGCCAACGTCGGCGGCATCATGCACGCCGAGGGCGAGACCGAGTGGGAGCACGCGGTCGCCGCCGCGATGACCTCCAAGATCGGCGTCGGGAACGCGGCCTTCCACACCGGCGGCCTGGCCGGCCCGGCGGACACCGTCTACCTCGGGGTGTTCCGGCGCAAGGTGCTGGAGAAGCTCGGCGGCTACAACGAGGAGTTCATCCGCGCCCAGGACTGGGAGCTGAACTACCGGATCCGCCAGGACGGCGGACTGGTCTGGTTCACCCCGCAGCTCAAGGTGACGTACCGGCCCCGCCCCTCGGTGCGGGCGCTGGCCAAGCAGTACAAGGACTACGGCCGCTGGCGCCGGGTGGTCACCCGCTACCACCGCGGCTCGGTCAACATGCGCTACCTCGCCCCGCCGGCCGCGCTGGCCGCGGTCGTCCTCGGGGTGGTGCTCGGCGCGGCCGTCCACCCGGCCTTCCTCGCGGTGCCCGGCGCGTACCTGCTGGGCATCCTCGGCGGCGCGGCGGTCGAGGGCCGCGGCCTGTCGTTCAAGGCCAAGGCGCTGCTGCCGGTGGCCCTCGCGACCATGCACCTCAGCTGGGGCTTCGGCTTCCTGACCTCGCCGCGCTCGCTGGCCCGCAGAGTGATCGCCAGCGTCGGCCCGTCCGCCAAGGACGTGCTCTCGAAGGCCGGCTGACCCGCACACCGCCGAGCCGCAAACCCGCTGATTCGTTTCGCCACCCGCTCGTGACCGGCGTCGGCCCCGCTGCCGCCGGTGCGCAGGACGGCAGTCGACGGCGGGTCGGCCGGGGCCGGGACCGAGCCGGGTGCGGACGTCGAGGAGCGGCCCCGCCGCGGCCGGCGGCGCCCCCGGACCGCCGAGCGGCAGTGCCCCCGAACCGTGGCCGGCAGTGCCCCCGAACCGCGGAGCGGCGATGGGCGCAGCAGGGAACCCCCGTACTCCGGCGGCTACTTGGCGCAGACGTCGGTGTTGTCCGCCTGCACCCGCTGGAGGTCCTCGGGTGCCTCGGTGGGCGCCGCCGCCGGGCCGGTCGGGGCGGCCAGCACGTCCTTGCCGAGCACCAGCAGCAGGCCGCCCTTCGGGTCCGCCTTCTCGGCCGGCCGGACGGCGTCGCCGGGCAGGCCGAGGGCCGCGGCCAGGGCCTGGGCCTCGGCCTCCCGGCCGGACGGGTAGGACACCGTCGTGGTGTCGGCGGGCGGCGCGTCGCTGCCCACCGCGGCCTTGTCGTAGCCCTTCGCCCGGAGCTTCTCCACGGTCGGCCCGGACTGCCCGCGCGTGCCGCTGCCGTTGCGCACCGTCAGCTGGACGAGCTTGGCGGGCAGGGCCGGGGCGGCGGTCGGCGTGGTGGCCGGCGCGGTGGCGGCCGGGGCCTGCGGCGCGGGCGACGCGGCGTCGGTGGCCGGGGCCTCGGGGGTGGGCGGCGCGGTGGTCCCGGTCAGCGAGCGGTCGCCCGCGATCATCGCGAACAGCTGCCCGGCGTCCGGCTGCTTGAGGATCACCCGGTCGCTGTCCTTGGGGTCGTCCAGGACGGGCGCGGTGGTGAAGGTGATGTTCTTGGTGTCCACCTTGCTGATGTCCAGCGCGAGGTCCTTGAGCTTGTCCACGCTGCCGATGCCGGAGTCCACGGTGAGCGCCTTGGTGGCGGCGTCCGCGAGCTTGTAGAGCTTGCTCGGGCTGGTCAGGGTGTCGTCGCTCTTGATCTTGCGGATCATCGAGCTGATGAACTGCTGCTGGAGCGGGATCCGGGTGAGGTCGCCGCCCTGGCCGACCGCGTGCCGGGTGCGGACGAAGGCCAGCGCCTCGTCGCCCTGGACCACGTGCCGGCCCTTGGTCATCTTGAGGTGGGAGCCGGAGTCGTTGATGTCCTTGGCCGCGCAGACCTCGACCCCGCCGACGGCGGTGGAGAGGGTCTTCACCGCCTCGAAGTTGACCTGCACGAAGTGGTCGACCCGGACGCCGGTGATCTTCTCGACGGTCTTCCAGGTGCAGCCCGCGTCGCGCCCCTCCTGGCCGAGGCTGTTGTTGAACTCGCTCCGGGTCGAGCCCGGGATCTTCTTCCCCTGGGCGTTCTGGCACTCCGGGATCGGCACCATCAGGTCGCGCGGGAGGCTGACCACCGTCGCGTTGGAGCGGTCCTTGGCGATGTGGAACAGCAGCGTGGTGTCGGCGTGCCCGGTGCTGCCCTCGTCGCCGTACTCCCGGCCGAGGCCCTCCCGGCTGTCCGTGCCGATCACCAGGACGTTCAGCGCGTCCCCGGCGGCCGCCGGGCGCTCGGACTCGTCGCCCAGCTGGACCTTGACCGAGGTCAGGTTGTCGTTGAAGTGCCGGTACAGGTAGTACGCCCCGCCGCAGCCCGCCACCATCACCAGGGCGCCCGCCCCGGCCGTCCACTTGAGCGCCCGTCGGCGCCGGCTGCGCTTGGCGAGCGCGGCCGCCCGCCGCCGGCTGTCCCGGCGGCCCTCCGTGGTCGGTGCGGTCGGTGCGGTCGGTGCCTCGGCGGCCCGGAGGCGCTGCCGGGGGAGGCCGGGGGGCGGTTCCACCCGGTACCGTCCGGCTTCCGGTTGCTCCTCGTGCACGGGGTTCCCTACCTTCGACCGGTCACGGCTACGGACCGCCCGCGCGGACGGGCCGATCCGGACACACTAGACGAGCCGAACGGAGGAGTCGTTCCCGGTGTGATCTCCGCCACGTTCCGGCAGGGCGGAGCCAAATACCGCTCGCGGCCGAGCAATTGCGGAAGCATCCCGATCGGCGGGCGGGCCGGTCCCGGGTGCCGGGCTCAGTGCGGGGCACAGGCGTCCACGTCGGCGGTGCGTCCCTCGAAGGTGGGTGCGGCGCTCGCCGAGGGCGACGTGTCCGCCAGCGCCGCCGCGCCGGCCGTCGGGTTCGTCCCGGTGCCCGCTCCTTGGCCCGGCGCCGGGGTGGGGCCCGTCCCCGCGGCCGGGCCCGGCGAGGAGGCGGACGCGGGCGGCCGTACGGCGACCTGCCGGTCGTCCCGCAGCGCCGCGAACAGCTGGCCGGTCTGCGGCTGCACGAACTCGTCCCGGTCCGAGTCGTAGTGGTACGGGCGGCGCGGCGCGGTCAGGAAGACCACGTTCGCCGAGGGGACACCGCGCAGGTCCTGGGTGAGGTCGTACAGCGCGCCGAGCGAGGACAGCCCGCCGTCCGCCCGGACGGAGGAGGTGGCGGCGTTCAGCACCGGCCACAGCTTCGCCGGGTTCAGCAGCACGCCCTGCGACTGCACCTTGCGGATCAGCGAGGCCAGGAACTGCTGCTGGCGGCCCATGCGCTGGGTGTCGCTGCCGTCGCCCAGGCTCTCCCGGACCCGGACGTAGCCGAGCGCCTGCTCGCCGTGCAGGACCTGCCGGCCGGCGGGCAGGTCGAGCCTGGCGTCCTTGTCGTGGATCGGCTGCGGCACGCACACCTCGACCCCGCCGATCGAGTCCACCATCGTCTTGAAGCCGCTGAAGTCGAGGATGACGTAGTGGTCGATCCGGATGCCGCTCAACTGTTCGACCGTCCGGATCGAACAGGCAGGACCGCCCGTCTCGAAGGCCTGGTTGAACTGCATCAGCGCCGGTCGGCTGCTTGTGCCGTCCGGCTTCTCGCAGGCGGGCACGCTGACCATGACGTCGCGCGGGACGGAGACCGCCGTCGCGTGCTTCCGGTCGGCGGCCAGGTGCAGCAGGATCGTGGTGTCCGAGCGCTGGCTGCCGGCCTCGCCGCCGTACGAACCGTTCGCGCCGGACCGGTCGTCGCTGCCGATCAGCAGGATGTTCTCGGCGCCCCGCGCCCCGGCGGTGCGGCTCGGCCGCTCGGCCTCCAGCTTGGCGAGCAGCCGGTCGGTGGCCGAGTCGGTGCGGATGTTGCCGTCCAGCTTGCGGTAGGCGATCCAGAGCAGCGCCCCGGTGGCGACCAGCAGGAACGCGACGGCGCCGGCGGTGATCATCAGCCACCGCCGGCGCTTGCGCGGGCGTTTCGTTCCGTCCGGAGGGGAGTCCGTCGACCGGCCCTCCTGTGCGGGGCCGTTCGTCGGGGGAGTGGCGGTCGGGGGGTGCTCGGTGTCGTCCTCGGCCATGGCAGCGATCCCTACCCGCCAGGCCCGGCCCGGGGCTTAGCCGAGGCGCAGTGTCACCCGTTCGGATTCGGTCCGCTTCTCCCACTGCCCGGCGTCCAGCCCCTGCGAGTTGCGGCACAGCACTACCGAGGCGCCGGCCGCCAGCGGCGCCAGCAGACCGGCCTCCAGACCGGCCCAGTCGTCGAAGGACAGGGTGGACAGGACCCGGTCACCGGGCTTCAGACCGAGCCGGACCGCGCCCTCCCTGGCCAGTGCCACGGTCTGCTCGCCCGTCAGCTTCAGCGGCAGTCCGTCCACCGCGGTCTCCAGGGCCGGCGCGTCCGGGGCGACGGGGGAGTACGGCGCGAAGCGGTCGCCCTGGCCGGGCACCTCGGCGGCGTAGTCGAGGAAGCCGTCCGGACGCTGCGGGAAGCGGCCGCCGAGCGGGCGCAGCGCGAGCGCGACCCGCTCGCCCTCGCACGCCTGGGCGACCTCCAGCCCGTCCGGGCCGCTGACCACCAGATCGGCGGCGGCAGGGTCGCCGCCAGGCACCGCCGTCACCCCGACGGACCAGCAGGCCAGCAGCCACACGGCGCTCTGCCAGTGGGCGGGCAGCAGCAGCGCCGCCCGGTCGCCGGGACCGGCGTTCAGCTCGTCCTGGAGGAGGTTGGCGGTCTTGGCCACCCAGTTGTCGAAGGTGCGGGCGGACAGCTCCACCCGCTCGCCGGTGGCGTCGTCGTAGAAGGTGACCAGCGGGGCCGCGGGATCGACCGAAGGGGTGCCGCCGCGCAGGAATGCGTGCAGCAGCTCGACGGGGGTGCGGGCATCGGCAGCGAAAGGCGCAGTCATGGTGCGCCCCAGCCTACGGCCTTCGGGTGGGAGGCAGGGAGGGGCGGCCGAACGGGCGCGCAGCGGCGTGGCGGGCGGTCCGTTTTGCGGCGACGATCCGTTTCATGCGCCTTTCACTACCGGCCGCCCTGCTCGCCGGCTGCACCGCCGCCCTCCTCCTCCAACCCGCCGCCACCGCGGCCCCCTCGCCCTCCTCGCCCGCCCCACAACGCCACGACTTCGCCGGCGGCGGCTCGACCACCACGCTCCCGCTGCCCGCCGGGGCCGGACTCGCCCCGCGCGGCACCCCGCCGTTCGAACTCCTCGGCCTGGGCTGGGACGGCCCGGCCGACGCGCTCGCCGGCGCGGTGGCCCGGGTCCGCACCAGGGACGCGGCCACCGGCCGCTGGAGCGACTGGCACCGGCTGGAGGCCGACGCCGGGGACGGCCCCGACCACCCGGCGCACGGCGCCACCGCCCCGCTCTGGACCGGCCGCAGCGACGGCGTCGCGGTCGAACTGCGGCCCGGGCCCGCCGGAGTGCCGCCCGGGCTGCGGGTCGACCTGGTCGACCCGGGGCCAGGCGCCGCCTCCGCCGCCGTACGGACCCTGCCCGCGGAGCCGCCCGTGGGGTCCTCCGTCGGGCCGCCCAGCGTGCTCCTCACCGGCCAGGCCCCGCGCCCGGCGATCGTCACCCGGGCCGGCTGGGGCGCCGACGAGTCACTGCGCGGGAAGGACTTCGACTACACCGGCCCGGTCCGCGCGGTCTTCATCCACCACACCGCCACCACCACCGCCTACGACTGCGCCGACGCACCCCAGATGATCCGGGCGATCTACCAGTACCACGTGAAGACCAACGGCTGGCGGGACATCGGCTACAACTTCCTGGTCGACCGCTGCGGCACCGTCTACGAGGGCCGGGCCGGCGGCGTGGAGCAGCCCGTCCACGGCGCCCACACCCTCGGCTTCAACACCGACACCTCCGGCGTCGCCGCGATCGGCACCTACGTCGACGACCAGCCGCCCCAGCCCCTCCTCGACGGCCTCGCCGCCATCTCCGCCTGGAAGCTCGGCCTCACCGGCCGCGCCACCGACGGCCGCACCAAGCTCACCTCGGGCTCCAGCGCCAGCCGCTACCCCCTGGGCACCGTCGTCGAGTTCGACGCCATCTCCGGCCACCGCGACGGCGTCGCCACCGAGTGCCCCGGCGACGCCCTCTACGCCCGCCTGCCCGCCCTGCGCGCGGCCGGGGCCCGGCTCCAGGCCCCCTGACCCGCCGCTCTCCCCGTCCCCCTCCTCTTCCCGCGTCCCGTTTCGGGGCGCGGGAGCTTCGTGCCGCGCGGCGTTCGTCCGGCATCCCTCCTGGCCTGTCCGACCCCGCGCGTATCGTTCATATCCGGGGGCGACACCAGGAGGCGACACAGGAGGCGACGGCAGTGGAGGCAGTACGGCGCTGGCGCCCGGGCTTCCCGCTGGACGTCGCCCGCACCCTGCTCCCGCTGCGCCGAGGCCCCGCCGACCCGGCGTACCGCAGCACCGGCGACGGCGCCGTCTGGCGCGCCTCCCGCACCCCGGCCGGTGTCGGCACCCTGCGGGTGCTGCCGCGTCCGGCCACCGGCGAGGTCGAGGCGAGCGCGTGGGGTCCGGGCGCGGACTGGCTCCTCGACCGCGTCCCCGCCCTGCTCGGCGCCGAGGACGCCCCGGACTCGCTGGTCCTGCCGCCCGGTCCGCTGCGGGACGCCCAGCGCCGTACCGCCGGGGTCCGGCTGACCAGGACGGGGCTGGTGCTGGAGTCGCTGATACCGGCGATCCTGGAGCAGAAGGTCACCACCGACGAGGCCTACCGCGCCTGGCGCATCCTGCTGCGGGACTTCGGCACCCCGGCGCCGGGCCCGGCCGAGGGCATGTGGGTGGCGCCGTCGGCCCGCGAGTGGGCGCTGGTGCCGAGCTGGGAGTGGCACCGGGCGGGCGTGGACCCGAAGCGCTCCGCGACGGTCATCCGCGCGGTCCGGCTGGCGCCGCGGCTGGAGGAGTCCTCGGCGATGGGCCACGAGGAGGCCTTCGCCCGTCTCACGGCCGTCCCCGGCATCGGGGTCTGGACGGCCGCCGAGACGCTGCAGCGCAGCAACGGCGACCCGGACGCGGTCTCGGTCGGGGACTTCCACCTGCCCAACCTGGTCGGCTGGGCCCTGGCCGGCCGCCCCCGCAGCGACGACGCCCAGATGCTCGCCCTGCTGGAGCCCTACCGCCCCCAGCGCCACCGGCTCTGCCGCCTCCTGCTGGCCGCCGGCGCCCGGGCCCCCCGCTACGGCCCCCGCCTGGCCCCCAACGACCACCGCCGCCGCTGAGCCGGTCCGCTTCCGCCGCGACGGGCCCTACCGCACCTCGATGAAGGCGTCGGCACTGCGCTCCGGGCGGGGCTTCGGGAGTTCGGCGGGGCGGCCGACGGCGATGGCGCCCATCGGGTCCCAGTCGTCCGGGAGGTCCAGGGCCGCTCGTACGGTGTCGCGGCAGAACATCGTGGACGAGACCCAGGCGGAGCCGTAGCCCTCGCCGGTGAGCGCGACGAGCAGGTTCTGCACGGCGGCGCCGGCCGAGACGGTGAACATCTCCCGTTCGGCGGTGGCCCGGCGCCGGTCGGGGTAGTCGTGCGAGCCGTCCGTCACCAGGCAGGGCACCACCAGGTACGGGGCGTCGCGCAGGACGTCGCCGCGGGCGGTGCGCCGGGCGATCCGCTCCTCGTCCCAGCCGTCGAGCTCGCGCAGGTCGCGCTGCCAGGCGGCGAGCATCGCGTCGAGCAGCCGTACCCGGGTGTCCGCCGACTCCAGCAGCACGAACCGCCACGGCGTGGTGTGGTGCGGGGCGGGCGCGGTGACGGCGGCGGCGACGGCCCGCCGGACGGCGCCCGGGTCGACCGGCTCCGCCGTGAAGGAGCGGACGGTGCGCCGCAGGGTGACGGCCTGGCGCAGCGCCTCGGAGGTGCCGAGCCGGAACATGTCGTCCGCGGAGCGCCGCACCAGCGGCCGGACACCCTCGCCGTCCTCGGCGGTGACGAGGTGTCCGAGTCCGCGCACCACCGCCACCGGGACGCCGGTCGTCTTGCCCTTCACCAGGTCGGCGGCGGCGGCGAGTTCGTCGGCCGTCGCGACGACGGTCGACTCCAGCGTGTTGCCGTGGCCGTCGACGCGCCCCCGGTGGTCGTCCAGGACGCCGAGCCCGGCGGCGCCGATCGCGACGTCGGTCAGCCCGTCGCGCCAGGGCCGTCCGAAGGTGTCGGTGAGGAGGACGGCGAGCCGGCGGCCGGTGAGCTGCTGGAGCCGGGCCCGCAGCGCCCTCGCGGAGGCGTCCGGGTCCTCGGGCAGCAGCAGCACGGTGCCGGGGGCGGTGTTGGAGGCGTCGACGCCGGCGGCGGCCATGACGAAGCCGTTGCGGTTCTCCACGATCCGGATGGGCCCGCGCCGGGCGACCAGCCGGACGCTCTCGGCGTCGATCGCGGCCTCCCGGTCGGTGGCGTGCAGCAGCCGGCCCTCGGCCTTGCTGACGATCTTCGAGGTGACCAGCAGGATGTCGCCGTCCTGGTACGTCCCCGCCTTGGCGATGAGCTCGCCCAGGTCCGCCCCGGCCGTGACCTCCGGGATGCCGTCGACTCCGAGGATCTCCAGCGTCACTTGCGCACCTGCTCCGCCAGGGCCAGCGCGGCGCGCGCCATCTCGGCGGTGGCCTCGACGTCGGTCATCAGCAGCGGGACGGCCCGGCAGGCGATCCCGCCGGCCTCGACGGCGGCCACCGAGGCCTGGTCCACGGTGTCCACCAGCCACCCGTCGACCAGGGCGGAGCCGTAGTGGAGTGCGACCGCGTCCGCGGTGGCCTCGACGCCGACCGCCGCGAGCACCTTGTCGGCCATGCCGCGCACCGGCGCCCCGCCGACGATCGGGGAGAGCCCGACCACCGGGGCGGGCGCGGCGGCGACGGCCTCCCGGATGCCCGGGACGGCGAGGATGGTGCCGATCGAGACCACCGGGTTGGACGGCGGGAAGAGGATGACGTCCGCCTCGGCGATCGCCTCCAGCACGCCGGGCGCGGGCTTGGCGGTGTCCGCGCCGACCGCGACGATCGCCTCGGCGTCCACCGCGGCGTGCAGCTTGACCCAGTACTCCTGGAAGTGGATCGCCCGGGTGCCCTGCTCGTCGGTGATCCGCACGTGGGTCTCGACCCGGTCGTCGCTCATCGGCAGCAGCCGCACGCCCGGCTTCCAGCGCACGCACAGCGCCTCGGTGACCTGGCTGAGGCTGTACCCGGCGGTGAGCATCTGGCTGCGCACGAGGTGGGTGGCGAAGTCCCGGTCGCCGAGCCCGAACCACTCGGGGCCGATGCCGTACTCCTTCATCTCGGCCTTGATGGACCAGGTCTCGTCGGTCCGGCCCCAGCCCTGCTCCTCGTTGATGCCGCCGCCGAGGGTGTACATCACGGTGTCGAGGTCGGGGCAGACCTTGAGGCCGTAGAGGTGGATGTCGTCGCCGGTGTTGCCGATGACGGTGATCTCGTCCTGCGGTCCGACTGCCGCGCGGAGCCCGCGCAGGAAGCGCGCTCCGCCGATTCCGCCTGCCAGTGCCACGATGCGCATGGGGCTCATCCTGCCACGGTCGGACTTCCCGTCAGCCGGGTTCAGTGCGATCCGGCCTGCGCCTGCCGCTCCGGGTGCTGCTCGGGGACGGCGGTGGCGCCGTACTGGTTCATCTCGGTCAGGCCCGGGGCGTAGAGGTGGATGGAGACGGCGGGTTCGAGCGCGCCGTTGACGACCTCGTGCAGGTAGCCGGAGGAGAACACCCGCTGCCCGCCCGGTCGCAGCTCCCGGGTCTTCTCGCCGGTCGGGGTGAGGGAGCGTTCGACCAGCTCGCCCCGGACGACGCTCATCACGCCGGAGGACTCGCCGTGGTCGTGGAAGCCGCTGGACTGGCCGGGCAGCCAGCTGAGCAGCCAGACCTCGTAGCCGGGGCCGGTCTCCAGCCGGGCGTACCAGCGGGTCAGCGCGTCGTAGCGGACCAGCGGCTCCCAGCGGGCGCGGTCGGCGGCGATCTCGCGCACCAGCCGGGCGTACTCGGCGACGCTGGTGGGGTGGGCCGGCAGGTCGGTGCGGGCCAGGTGCGGGAAGGCGAGCGGGTCGCCCGCGATGGAGACGTCGCTGAGGCCGTCGGCCCACTGGCGGGTCCGGGCGTCGGCGGGGGTGCCGGTGCGGACGGTGGCGGGGCTGCGGCGGGCGAGCTTGTTGCGGTCGCGGTTCCGCTCGCGGATGCGGATCATGCGCACGGGAGTCGTCCTCGGAGGAGTCGGCTGGTGTGTCGGGATCAGCCGGATCCGGGATGTCCTGGGACGGGAATCGCGGGCGGCCTCTGTGCTTCCTGGGGGCGGCGCGCGGTGGGACGCGGGCGCCTAGATACAGCAGGAACAGAGGCGACAACAGGAGTTCACGGCACGGCGGAGGGTGGAACCGCTCCGGGGGCTGGCGAACTCTGACATAGCAGCAAGGACACCGCATTCGCAGGGCCGGTGTCAAACGCAGTGATGCGGCATTCGAGTGGGTTAGGTCCGGATCTTTCCCTGATGGGGTGATTCATCACTCTCTATGTTTCGATGGGAAGATCGCCGGGAAGGCAGGCCGATGACCGGCCTTGTGGCGGTGATCGTGCGTCACCCGGCGAGTGGTTGCGGATGGTTGGGCACCGTTCAGGACCTTGAGGCGGAAGGTCCGATGTGTCCGGATATGTACACTATTCGTAACGGCTTGGTGCCAGGGAGTGAATCCCGGCCCCAATACCAGAGCTCGGCTTGACTGGGCCAGAGTGACGCAACTGTAATTTCACTCGTGTCGTCAGCCGCAGGAGGCAACGGCAACCACGGGGACGCCAAGTAGGGGCAGAGGAGGCGCGCCATATGAGCGAGCTCTTTGAGCTGTTGATCGGGGACGGCATCGCGGAGGACGAGGAGGAACTCGGTTGGCAGGAGCGTGCGTTGTGCGCGCAGACCGACCCCGAGTCCTTCTTCCCCGAGAAGGGCGGCTCGACCCGCGAGGCGAAGAAGGTCTGCCTCGCCTGCGAGGTCCGCTCGGAGTGCCTGGAGTACGCCCTCGCCAATGACGAGCGCTTCGGCATCTGGGGCGGCCTCTCCGAGCGCGAGCGCCGGCGGCTCAAGAAGAGCGCGGTCTGACCGGACGGCCCCGGGCCCCCGCTGACCCTTCGACAACGGCGGACAACCGCACAGCTGTACGGGCGCCTCACCGCGGTGGTGGGGCGCTTTCGCGTTCCCGGGGCCCCTTTCACCGTCCCCGCACGCACACCCCGGACGAAGCGGTCATCAGGAGCCGTTAGTGTGGTGCGCCATCCGGTTGCCGTTCACCGGCTGTGTCCACCGAGAACTGGGGCCCGCGCACTCGATGACCGTCTACAGCCACCAGAGCGGCTTCACCGCTTCCCGGCCGCCCGCCTACCCGCGCCACCTGGTCACCGCCGTGGTCGTCTCGCACGACGGCGCCCGCTGGCTCCCGCAGGCCCTGGCCGGCCTGCTCGGTCAGGACCGCCAGGTCCAGCGGATCCTCGCGGTCGACACCGGGTCCACCGACAACTCTCCGCAACTGCTCGCGGACACCCTCGCCGACTGGCTGCCCGAGAGCGGCCCGCTGGTCCTCGGCCGCCGGGCCGGCTTCGGCACCGCCGTCGCCGAGGCCGTGGCCGGCAGCGCGCCCCTGCGCCCGGAGGACCTGCCGTACCGGCTCGACCCCTCCGGCTACGACCCGGTCACCGGCGGCTGGGACGACTTCGGCGACCCGCTCGCCCAGGAGGACGACCTCGGCCGCGGCGGCCCGCGCGAGACCCGGCCGGTCGAGTGGCTCTGGCTGCTGCACGACGACTGCGAGCCGCAGACCGACGCGCTGCGCCGACTGCTCCAGGTCGCCGACTCCACCCCCAGCGCCGCCGTGGTCGGCCCCAAGCTGCGCAGCTGGTACGACCGCCGCCAGCTCCTGGAGGTCGGCGTCACCATCGCCCGCTCCGGCCGCCGCTGGACCGGCCTCGACCGCCGCGAGCAGGACCAGGGCCAGCACGACCAGGTCCGCCCGGTGCTCGCCGTCTCCAGCGCCGGCATGCTGGTGCGCCGGGACGTCTTCGAGGAGCTCGGCGGCTTCGACCGGGCCCTCCCGCTGATGCGGGACGACACCGACTTCTGCTGGCGGGTCAACGCCGCCGGCCACCGGGTGGTGGTCGCCCCCGACGCCGTGCTGCGGCACGCCGAGGCGGCCGCCCGCGAGCGCCGGGCGATCGACTGCGGCCCCTCCCACCCGCACCGGGTGGACAAGGCCGGCGCCGTCTACACCCTGCTCGCCAACAGCAAGGGCGCGCTCTTCCCCTACGTCCTGCTGCGGCTGGTGCTCGGCACCCTGGTGCGGGCCGTCACCAACCTGCTCGGCAAGGACCCGCGCCAGGCGTTCGACGAACTCGCCGGCCTCGGCCACGAACTCGTCCGCCTCCCACGGCTGTTGGCCGCGCGCAAACGCCGCGCCAAAACCCGGTCGGCGGACGCCCTGGACGACCGCACGCTCTTCCCGGCCCCCGGCGCCACCACCCGGCTGGCGGTCGAGGGCGTCATCGGCTCGCTCGGGATCGGGGGCGGCGACGACACCGGCGGCCGGCACGGCTCGGCCGAGGCCGGCGGCGACGAGGACGCCGAGGACCTGGTCGTCGAGCAGTTCACGCTGCTCAAGAAGCTCGCCCGGCGCCCGGCGCCGGTGCTGTTCGCGGCCCTGCTGGTGTTCGCCCTGATCGCCTGCCGCGGCCTGCTCGCCGGCGGGGAACTGTTCGGTGGCGCCCTGCTGCCCGCGGCCGACGGGGCCGGCGGCCTCTGGTCGATGTACGCGGACTCCTGGCACCCGGTCGGCACCGGCTCCACCGCCGCCGCACCGCCGTACCTCGGCGTGCTCGCGGTGCTCTCGTGGTTGCTGTTCGACCACGCCGACCTCGCGCTCACCCTGCTCGTGGTGCTCGCCGTCCCGCTGTCCGCGGTCAGCGCCTACCTGGTGTCCCGGCCGCTGCTGGACTCCAAGCTGGTCCGCGCCTGGGCCAGCGCCACCTACGCCCTGCTGCCCGCCGCGACCGGCGCGCTCGCCCAGGGCCGGATCGGCACCGCCGTGCTCGCCGTGCTGCTGCCGCCGCTGGCCCGCGCCGCCGCCATCGCGGCCGGCCTCGGCATCCGGGACGAGAGCGCCGCCAAGGGCGCCCGCCCGGGCTGGCGCCCGGTCTGGATGACCGTCCTGCTGCTCACCCTGGCCACCGCGTTCGTCCCGATAACGTGGGCGCTCGCGGTGCCGCTCTGCCTGGCGATGCTGGTCGTCGCGGTGGTGCGCGGCGGCGCCTTCGGCTCCGGCGGCGCGGCGCTGCGGCTGCTCGGCCTGCGCGTCCTGGTGATCCTGGCGGTGCCGGTCGCGGTGCTGGCCCCGTGGTCGCTCAAGGTGCTGTCGCACCCGCAGTGGCTGCTGCTGGAGGCCGGGCTGCCCGGCCTGCACGGCACCGGCGCGAGCGCGGCCGGCCTGCTGCTGGTCAACCCGGGCGGCGCCGGAGTGCCGCCGATCTGGCTCTCGGCGGGTGTCGTGCTGGCCGCGCTGGCCGCGCTGCTGCGCGCCGACCGCCGCCGCGCGGTGCTCGTGGCCTGGGGCGCGGCCGGCGCCGGTCTGGTCTTCGCGGTCGCGGTGGCGGGCACCTCCGTCACCCCGGCCTCCGGTGGCCCGGCGGTGCCCGCCTGGGCCGGACCGGCCACCCTGATCGCCGGGATCGCCCTGCTGGCCGCCGCCGCGATCGGCGCCGACGGCGCCAACGCCCGCGTCGCCGGGATCGCCTTCGGCTGGCGCCAGCCGGTGGCCGCCCTGGTGGTGGCCGCGGCCGTCCTGGCCCCGCTCGGCACCGGCCTGTGGTGGGCGCTGACCGGCGCCGGCGGTCCGCTGCACCGCGGCCAGGCCGACCAGGTCCCCGCCTTCATCGCCGAGGAGGCCGGCACCACCGACCGGGCCCGCACCCTCGTCGTCACCGGTGACAGCAACGGCGGCGCGGTCCGCTACACCGTGCTGCGCGGCGCCGGGCTGACGCTCGGCCAGGCCGAGTCCACCGTCGACCCGGCGACCGGCACCCAGGACGGTCTGAACCGGATGGTCGGCA
Organism: Kitasatospora sp. NPDC032121; assembly: GCF_055580145.1. Classification (NCBI taxonomy): domain Bacteria; kingdom Bacillati; phylum Actinomycetota; class Actinomycetes; order Kitasatosporales; family Streptomycetaceae; genus Kitasatospora; species Kitasatospora sp. NPDC032121. The sequence goes on from NZ_JBVILX010000002.1 coordinate 1,129,128, forward strand.
GCCTGCTGGCCGGCTCCGGCGCCGACCAGGCGAGCGCCCTGGCCGGCTACGGCATCGCCTACGTGCTGGTCCAGCAGCCGGTGATCGACGTCTACAAGGACGTCCTGGACACCACCCCCGGCCTGGTCAAGGCCAACCAGGACGGCGCCGCCGCGCTCTGGCAGGTCAACGGCACCCCCGCGGTCCGCGCGGTGATCACCGCCCCGGGCGCCACCCCGGTGGTCGTCCCGTCCGGCGCCCGCGACCTGTCCACCACCGTCCCGGCCGGCCCGGACGGCCGGGTGCTGCGGCTCGCCGAGTCCGCCGCCCCGGAATGGAAGGCCACCGTGGACGGCACCGCGCTGGAGCCCACCACGGTCGACGGCTGGGCGCAGGGCTTCAAGCTCCCGGCCGCCGGCGGCAAGCTGGCCGTCACCCGGGAGGGCGGCGCCGCCCACACCGGCTGGATCGGGGCCCAGGTGCTGCTCGGCCTCACCATCCTGGTGCTGGCCCTGCCCGGCCGCCGCAGCCACAAGGACGACGACCTGCCCGAGGAGGTGGTCGCCGCCGCCGCGCTGGCCGCCGCCCAGACGCAGGCCCCCGCGCCCGGCAGCCGCCGGGCCCGCCGGATGGCCGAGCGCGCCGAGGCCGGCGAGGGCACCGAGGGCGGCGCCGAGGAGTCCGGGGTGTACGACAGGCCGGGCGCGATCCCGGCCCAGCCGACCGCCGAGCCGCTGACCGGAGCCGTCCAGGCGGCCGCCGCCGTCCAGGACGCCGAGCAGTACAGCGACCCGTACCAGGCGTACCAGCAGGCCGACCCGTACAGCTACGACCAGTACGCGGCCCAGCAGCCGGTCGCCGCACCGTACGGCGGACAGACGTACGACGGCTACCAGCAACAGCAGCAGGGCTACGAGCAGCCGTACCAGCCCGAGCAGCAGCCGTACGGCTACGACGCCCACGGGTACCAGGGGCACCAGCCGCAGCCGGACGGGCAGTCCTGGGAGCCCGGCCGGCAGCAGCCCGAGCCCTACTACGACCCGAACGACCCCAACGGCCCCGGCCGGTACCCGCACCAGCACGGATCGGGGAGCTGACCCGCGATGAAGAAGCCCGCGATGAAGAAGCCCGCGTTCAGGAAGAAGTCCGGCCCCGACGCGGCCGCCGAGCCGGCCGGGCCCGCCTTCGCGGCGGAGCCGTCCGGGCCGGCCCCGGCGGCCCGCCCCGGCCGCAGCCGGTTCGCCGCCGGAGCCGGCGGCGCGGCCAGGACCACCCCGTCGCTGCTCGCCGCGGCCGTGGTGCTGGCGGCGGTGTTCGGGATCGCCGAGGTGCGCCCGCCGGCCGCTCCGGCCAAGGCGGCCGCCGGCGTGGCGCCGACCACCGCACAGGTGGAGCGGACGTCCGCGGTCTGCCCGCAGCCGCTCCAGGGCCTGACCGGCTCGACCACGCTCACCGCCTACACCCCGCCCGGGACGGGTTCCGCCACCGGCGGGGCCGGCTGGCTCTCCGACGCGGCCGCGCCCGCCGCGCCCGCCGCCCAGCCGACCACCGCTCCGGCGGCGCCCGCCACCCCGGCGCCGACCGGCTCGGGCACCCCCGCCGCCCCGGTCCAGGACAGGAACGCGGCGCCCGCCGACGCCCGGCTGACCGTGCCCAAGCCCGGCACCCCGGCCACCGGCCCGGCCGCCAACGGCGACGCCGCGCCCGGCACCGGGGCCGTCGCCACCGGCGTCCTCGCCCCCGGCTTCACCGTCACCCAGACCACGGTGGTCACCGAGCCGCGCGGCCTCGGCCTGTCCGGCCTCACCTGCACCCCGGCCGGGACCGGCTTCTGGTTCGCCGGGGCGAGCACCGCCGCCGACCGGGTCGACTACGTGAGCCTGGTCAACACCGAGTCCTCCGCCGCGGTGGTGGACATCAAGCTGTACGGCGACAAGGGCCTGATCGACAACGACGCCGCCAACGGGATAACCGTCCCGCCCGGCAGCTCCCAGGCCATCCTGCTGTCGACCATCAGCAAGGGCGCGGTCGCCGACCTCGCGGTGCACGTGGTGGCGCGCTCCGGGCGGGTCGGGGCCGCGCTGCACGCCGCCGACAGCGGCAAGGGCGCCGACTGGGTCCCGGCCTCGGCCGACCCGGCCCCCGTCCAGGTGCTGCCCGGCCTGCCCGCCGACACCGCCTCGGCCCGCCTGGTGGTCTGGGCGCCGCCGGAGGACGACGCCGACCTGAAGATCCAGCTGTCCGGCAAGAACGGCTGGTTCAGCCCGGCTGGCAACGAGTCGATCCACGTCAAGGCGGGCATGGTGGCCGCCGTCGACCTCGGCAAGGTCACCCGGGACGAGGTCGCCGGGCTGCGGCTGTCGCCCAGCGACGACAAGCACCGCACCCCGATCGTGGCCGGACTGCGGGTCGACCGGGCGGCGGCCAACGGCAAGACCGACGCGGCCTGGCTGGCCGGCAGCAACCCGGTCGGTGCCCGCGCCACCGTCGCCGACAACCGCGCCGGCGCCTCCACGCTCTACCTGACCTCCAGCGGCGACGCCGCCACCGTCCGGGTCACCGCCTCGGCCGGCAGCGGCGGCGGCACCCCGGCCACCAAGGAGGTCCAGGTCCCGGCCGGCGGCACGGTCGCCCTCCCGGCACCCGAGCCCGCCGGGCTGAACGGGACCTTCGCGCTCACCGTGGAGACCGTCTCCGGCGGCCCCGTGGTGGCCGCCCGGATGCTGTCCCTGCCGGCCAAGGACGTGCCGATGTTCACCGTCCAGGCGCTGCGCGACGACCGCAGCACCGTCAAGGTCCCGCAGGCCGGCCAGGACCCGGGCGTCGTCCTGCGCTGAGCCGTCCCGCTCGGGGCGGACGACGGGGGCGGCACCACCGGATGCCGCCCCCGTCGGGGTTCAGTCCTCGTCGTAGCGCGGGTCGATGGCGTCCGGCGACAGCCCCAGCAGCTCGGCGACCTGCTCGATCAGGATCTCGTGCACCAGCGCCGCCCGGTCCTCCCGGGTCTTCGCCCGGATCTCCACCGGCCGCCGGTACACCACGATCTGGCTCTTGCGCCCCTGCCCGCCCGGCGACACCCGCCCGAGCGGCACGCCGTCCTCGGGGTCGGCGCCGTCCGGCTCGTGCAGCGGCACCTCCTGCACGGCGAACTCCACCTCGATCAGCTGCGGCCAACGCCGCTCGAGGCGCTCCACCGACTCGCGCACGTAGTCGTCGAACAGTTCGGAGCGGGTGAGCGAGATCGGCACCTGGGGCGGCGCCAGTGGGCCGCGCAGGCCCCGCCCGTGCCGGTCGCGGTGCCGGGGGCGGCGCGCCGGGCCTGTCGATGACTGCGGTGCGGAGCTGTCCATATCACTGCCGAGGGTAGTCCTTGGACGGTCGGAAGTGGACCACTCCGACGGGGAATCACGCGGGGCGCCGGATCCGCGGCCCCGGCGCCCGGAGGGCGACACGGCACCCCCTCCGGGCAGCCGGTCTTCGCTCCCCGGCGGGGAGTGCGGTACCGTCCACCCTCGTGAGCTCTGTACGTCGTTGTTCGCGGACCGCGTGCGGCCGGCCGGCCGTCGCGACGCTGACGTACGTCTACGCGGACTCCACCGCCGTCCTCGGCCCGCTCGCCACCTACGCCGAGCCGCACTGCTACGACCTGTGCGCCGAGCACGCCGAGCGCCTCACCGCCCCGCGCGGCTGGGAGGTCGTCCGGCTCGCCGCGGAGGCCGGGCCGCTGCGCCGCAGCAGCGACGACCTGGAGGCGCTGGCCAACGCCGTGCGGGAGGCCGCCCGCCCGCAGACCCACCGTCAGGGCCGGGTCCCCGAGGGCGAGTCCACCGAGGGCGGCCGCCGCGGCCACCTCCGGGTCCTGCGCTCGCCCGACAACTGAGCCCTCACCCGGCACGGGGCGTTCGTCCGGCCCGGGTACGCTGCCCGTCTACCGTCACCGCGCCCGTCGACCGGACGCGCGGTGGCCCAGACGTATCGTGATCAGTCCTAAGACCAGGGTGGAGCCGCAGTGCGCGACCTCAAGCAGCTCGTGAAGGCGTACGACGTCCGGGGCGTCGTCCCGGACCAGTGGGACGAGAGCCTGTCCCGGGCCTTCGGTGCCGCGTTCGTGCAGGTCACCGGCGCGTCCGCGATCGTGGTCGGGCACGACATGCGGCCCTCCTCCCCGTCGCTGAGCCTGGCCTTCGCCGAGGGCGCGGCGGCCTACGGCGCCGACGTGGTGCAGATCGGGCTGTGCTCCACCGACCAGCTGTACTACGCCAGCGGCAAGCTCGACCTGCCCGGCGCGATGTTCACCGCCAGCCACAACCCGGCCCAGTACAACGGCATCAAGCTGTGCCGGGCCGGCGCCGCCCCGGTCGGCCAGGACACCGGCCTGGCCGAGATCCGCGAGCTGGTCGAGTCCTGGACCGCCGAGGACGACACCGTCACCGTCCCGGCCAAGGACGTGAAGCCGGGCGCGCTGTCCGCCCAGGACACCCTGCGCGGCTACGCCGACCACCTGCTGGGCCTGGTCGACCTCACCGCGATCCGCCCGCTCAAGGTCGCGGTGGACGCCGGCAACGGCATGGGCGGCCATACCGTGCCGACCGTCTTCGACGGCCTGCCGATCGAGCTCGTCCCGATGTACTTCGAGCTGGACGGCACCTTCCCGAACCACGAGGCCAACCCGCTCGACCCGAAGAACCTGGTCGACCTCCAGGCCAAGGTCCGCGAGGTCGGCGCCGACGTGGGCCTGGCCTTCGACGGCGACGCCGACCGCTGCTTCGTCGTGGACGAGCGCGGCGAGCCGGTCTCCCCGTCGGCGATCACCGCCCTGGTGGCCGTCCGCGAGGTCGCCCGCGCCAAGGCCGCCGGCGAGGCCGAGCCGACGGTCATCCACAACCTGATCACCTCCTGGACCGTCCCCGAGGTGGTCCGCGAGCTCGGCGCCAAGCCGGTGCGCACCCGGGTCGGCCACTCCTTCATCAAGCAGGAGATGGCTGAGACCGACGCCGTCTTCGGCGGCGAGCACTCCGCCCACTACTACTTCCGCGACTTCTGGCGCGCCGACACCGGCATGCTCGCCGCGCTGCACGTGCTGGCCGCGCTCGGCGGGCAGCCGGGCACGCTGTCCGCGCTCACCGCCGAGTACGACCGCTACGCCGCCTCCGGCGAGATCAACAGCACCGTGGCCGACCAGGCCGCCAGCACCGCCGCCGTCCGCGCCGCGTACGCCGGCGGCGAGGGCACCACGGTGGACGAGCTGGACGGCCTGACCGTGGCCGGCCCGGACTGGTGGTTCAACCTGCGCGCCTCCAACACCGAGCCGCTGCTGCGCCTGAACGTCGAGGCCAAGGACCCGGCGAAGATGGCCGAGCTGCGCGACGGCGTGCTCGCCGTCGTCCGCGGCTGAGCCCCGAGGCCCGGGGGCCACGGTCCGAGCCCCGCGCCTGACCACGGGCCCCGGTGCCCCGGCCGGTAGGGTTTCCTATCGGCCGGGGCACCTCCGTGCCACCCCCGAACTTTGGAGAGCCCCATGAAGCTCGAATCCTTCCTGCTGGAGATCCTGGTCTGCCCGCAGTGCCGGGCCGCGCTCGCCGAGGGCGGCACCGAGGACCAGCCCGAGCTGGTCTGCACCGGTGCGGACTGCGGCCTCGCGTACCCGGTCCGCGAGGGCATTCCGGTCCTCCTGGTGGACGAGGCCCGCCGCCCGGCGTGATCCTGGGGGCGAAGCCCCACCCCGACCGCCCGGCGCGCAGCGGAGCGCGCGCCCAGAGGACCGCAGCCGGAGGTTCGCCGCATGCTCGACGACACCCTGCTCGACGACCCGGCCGCGTTGCAGCGCGCCGACCACGACCGCGCCCTGCTGGCCCTGGCCGGCGCCGGCGCGCGGGTCCGCACCGCGCTGCGGCAGGCCGAGGCGGCCGGCCTCGACCGGCTGCGTCCGGACGGCCGTCCGCGCGCCGTCCTGGTCGCCGGGCACGGCAGTGCGCTGACCGCCGCCGAGATGCTGTCCGCGCTGGCCGGCACGGGCTCCCTGGTCACCGCGCTGCCGCCGACCGAGGCGGCCGCCCCGCGCACCGACCGGGCCGGCGCCCGGCCCGCCTTCACCGCCGGACTCGGCTGGCAGCTGCCCGGCTGGGCCGGCCCGCTGGACCTGCTGGTGATCAGCTCCGCCGACGGCGGCGAGCAGGGCCTGGTCAGCCTCGCCGAGCAGGCGTACGCGCGCGGCTGCGCGATCGTCGTCACCGCCCCGGTCGGCAGCGCGCTGGCCGAGGCCGCGCTGCAGGTGCGCGCGCTGCCGCTGCCGTTCACGGCCTCGGTGCTGTCCGAGGACCTCGCGCCCGTGGCCGCCGCCGAGCCGGACCTGCCGGCCGAGGACCCGGCGGCGCTCTGGTCCCACCTCACCCCGATGCTGGCGCTGGCCCAGAAGATCGGCCTCACCCAGCTCCCGTACGACGCGCTGCCGGCCGTCGCCGACCTGCTGGACGCCGCCGCGGTGCGCTGCCGCCCGGACGCCGCCGCGTACACCAACCCGGCGAAGGGCCTGGCCGCGCGGCTGGCCGGGACGGTCCCGCTGCTGTGGGCCGAGGGCCCGATCGCCGGGGCCGCCGCCGCCCGGTTCGCCGCCCAGCTGGCCGACCGGGCCGGGCGCCCGGCGCTGGCCGGGCCGCTGCCGCAGGTGCTCACCGCCCACCGCGGCATGTTCACCGGGCAGTTGGGCGCGGGCGCCGACCCGGACGACTTCTTCCGCGACCGGGTCGAGGAGCCGGACCCGCTGTACCTGCAGGTCCTGCTACTGCGGCACGTCCCGGGCGCGGCCGGCCCGGTGGCGGAGGAGGGGCGTGACGGCCCGGTCGAGGTGCCGGAGGACGACGCCGGGCCGCGCAGCTTCGGCGTCACCCGGGCGCACCGGCTGGCCGCCGCCCACGACGTCCGGCTGACCGAGTACGCGAGCGCCCGGCCGGACGCGCTGCACGCGCTGGCCGACCTGGTCGCGCTGACGGACTTCGCCGCCGTCTACCTGGGGCTCGCGGCCGCGCAGTCCTGAGGCGGTCGGCCGGACGGGACTTCCCGGCCGGTACGGTAAGCGCTCGACGACGCTGACCGACCCGTGAGGAAGAAGAGGCATGAGTACCGAAGGCGGCACCAAGGCACTGATCGCGGCACTGTCCGCGAACCTGGCGATCGCGGCGGCCAAGTTCACCGCCTTCGGCTTCACCGGTTCCTCCTCGATGCTCGCCGAGGGCGTGCACTCCGTGGCCGACTCCGGCAACCAGGTGCTGCTGCTGATCGGCGGCAAGCGGGCGCGCCGGGAGGCCGACGAGGAGCACCCCTTCGGGTACGGCCGCGAGCGCTACGTGTACGGCTTCCTGGTGGCCATCGTGCTGTTCAGCGTCGGTGGCCTGTTCGCGATCTACGAGGGCTGGCACAAGATCAGCCACCCGGAGACGCTGGACGCCTGGGGCTGGGCGATCGGCGTGCTGGTCTTCGCGATCGGCATGGAGGGCTGGTCCTTCCTGACGGCGATGCGGGAGTCGGAGAAGGCCAAGGGCAAGCAGAGCTGGACCCAGTTCATCCGCACCGCCAAGGCGCCGGAGCTGCCGGTGGTGCTGCTGGAGGACACCGGCGCGCTGATCGGCCTGGTGCTGGCGCTGTTCGGCGTCGGGCTCACCGTGATCACCGGTGACGGCGTCTGGGACGGCATCGGCACCCTGTGCATCGGCCTCCTGCTGGTGGTGATCGCCGTGGTGCTCGCCCTGGAGACCAAGTCGCTGCTGCTCGGCGAGTCGGCGAACAAGGAGTCGGTGCGCCGGATCCGGGAGGCGCTGGTGGACGGCGAGACCGTCACCGGAGTGATCCACATGCGCACCCTGCACCTCGGCCCCGAGGAGCTGCTGGTCGCCGCCAAGATCGCCGTCAACGCCGAGGACAGCGCCGCCCGGGTCGCGGAGGCGATCGACGCGGCCGAGGAGCGGGTGCGCGCGGTCGTCCCGATCGCCCGGGCGATCTACCTGGAGCCCGACGTCTACAGCGCCGAGAAGGCCGCGGCGGGCGACGACCCGGCCGCCACGCCCGGTGGCCCGGGCCCCGGCGGCGAGCACTGAGCCGTCCCCCGGCCACGGCCGGGGGACCCTCACGGGCCCGGCTCGGGCCCGGTCGGACCGCAGGCCGAAATCGGTCATCGGCGGACGGCCGACGGGGCCGTCGGTGTAGATTCGTCACCAGAGCCAGAACGTCGCTGCTGATGGCGGTCGATCGGCGGTCCGCACCCGTAGGGTGTGCGCCGGTCGAGGGAGAGAGGTCCTCCGACGGTTTGTGCTGCGCAACGGGAGGCCGGTCCGGCGCGGATCCGGCGGTCCCGGCGTGGCCGTGCACCCGTACGGCCTGACGCGCGCGAAGCACGCCCGGACCTTTGGCCCCACCCCATCAGCGAGGAGCAGACGCATGTCGACCGACATCACCGGTGACTTCAAGGTCGCCGACCTTTCCCTGGCGCCGTTCGGCCGCAAGGAGATCCAGCTGGCCGAGCACGAGATGCCCGGCCTGATGGCGATCCGCGCCGAGTACGCCGAGTCGCAGCCGCTGGCCGGCGCCCGCATCACCGGCTCGCTGCACATGACCGTGCAGACCGCCGTCCTGATCGAGACCCTGACGGCGCTCGGTGCCGAGGTCCGCTGGTGCTCCTGCAACATCTTCTCCACCCAGGACCACGCGGCCGCGGCCATCGCCGTCGGCCCGGAGGGCACCCCGGAGAACCCGCAGGGCGTGCCGGTCTTCGCCTGGAAGGGCGAGACCCTGGACGAGTACTGGTGGTGCACCGAGCAGGCCCTGACCTGGCCTGACGGCAAGACCCCGAACATGATCCTGGACGACGGCGGCGACGCCACCCTGCTGATCCACAAGGGCGTCGAGTTCGAGAAGGCCGGTGCCGCTCCGGACCCGTCCACCGCGGACAACGACGAGTTCCGGATCATCCTGGAGCTGCTCAACCGCACCCTCAAGGACACCCCGAACAAGTGGACCGAGGTCGCCTCCACGATCAAGGGCGTGACCGAGGAGACCACCACCGGTGTCCACCGCCTGTACGAGATGCACCGTGACGGCAAGCTGCTGTTCCCGGCCATCAACGTCAACGACGCCGTCACCAAGTCGAAGTTCGACAACAAGTACGGCTGCCGCCACTCGCTGATCGACGGCATCAACCGCGCCACCGACGTCCTGATCGGCGGCAAGGTCGCGGTCGTCTGCGGCTACGGCGACGTCGGCAAGGGCTGCGCCGAGTCGCTGCGCGGCCAGGGCGCCCGCGTGATCATCACCGAGATCGACCCGATCTGCGCGCTCCAGGCCGCGATGGACGGCTACCAGGTCACCACCCTGGAGGACGTCGTCTCGATCGCCGACATCTTCATCACCACCACGGGCAACAAGGACATCATCCTCGCCTCGCACATGGAGCAGATGAAGCACCAGGCGATCGTCGGCAACATCGGCCACTTCGACAACGAGATCGACATCGCGGGCCTGGCGAAGCTGCCCGGCATCGTGAAGACCGAGGTCAAGCCGCAGGTCCACGAGTGGCGCTTCGCCGACGGCCACACCATCATCATGCTGTCCGAGGGCCGCCTGCTGAACCTGGGCAACGCGACCGGCCACCCGTCCTTCGTGATGTCCAACTCCTTCGCCAACCAGACGATCGCCCAGATCGAGCTGTTCACGAAGACCGAGCAGTACCCGATCGGCGTCTACGTGCTGCCGAAGCACCTGGACGAGAAGGTCGCCCGCCTGCACCTCGACGCGCTGGGCGTGAAGCTGACCACCCTGACCCAGGAGCAGGCCGACTACATCGGCGTTCCGGTCGAGGGCCCGTACAAGGCCGAGCAGTACCGCTACTGACCGGTTGACGGTCCGACGGCCGGCGCCTCCTCTCCGGGGGCGCCGGCCGTCGGCGTGTGCGGGGCGCGTCAGCGGGCCCAGGACGCCTCGTCCGCGCCGAGCACGTCGAACCGTTCGAGCAGGCCGGCGAGCCCGCCGGCCGCCTGGACCGAGGGGGACTGCGCCGCGGTGCCGTTGGCGCAGAGCCGGACGCCCTTCGCGACCCGGCACACCGGGGTGCCGCCTTCCGGCCGGCCGTCCACGAACGTCCCGAAGCCCTCCGGCTGGACCGTGACGCTCAGCCACTTGCCGTCGACGGTGTACGACAGGATGGCGCTCCATTTGGGCTCGGAGTCCTTGGTGGGCCGGTGGACCTCGGCGGTCCGCAGCCTGAGGTCGGCGGGCACGCCGGTCGGCCGCACCGGGAACGGGACGTCCGAGCCGCCGAACCGGACGTCGGCCGCGACCCGGAGCAGGTCGTCCTGGATCTTCGACCCCAGCCACACCGTGGCGCGCAGTTCGGCCCAGCGGCCGGAGTCGGTCAGCCAGCGCAGGCCGACCGTGGTTCCCGACGCGTCGGTGACCAGCCAGTGGGCCTCCCGGCCGGCGACCGAGGGCGCGGTGGCGGTGTGCGTACCGGGGGCGGGGGACTCCTCGGTGCCGCGCAGCAGCTGGAGCTTCAGGTCGGGGACCGCGTTGAGGACGGCGACCGTGGTGGCCGCGGTCGCGACGGACCGGCCGTCGCTGTTCGCGTAGCCGACGGCCGGGTGCGCCAGCCACTGCGGCAGCCAGCCGAAGCGGACCTCCGTGGTCAGCGGACCGGTGGCGGCCGCCGGGGTCGGCGCGGCGGTCGGGGACGGCGTGATCGAGGCCGGTGCGGTGGGCGCGGGGACGGCCGGTGCGGGCGGGCCCCCGGCCGGGCGCAGCAGCAGCACCCCGGCCAGGACGGCGGCGGTCGACCCGGCCACCACGCCGATCAGGGCCTGCCGTCGGCGGCGCAGCCGGACCCGCCCGCGGGCGATCACGGCCGAGGCGTCGAGTGCGGGGGGCGGTGCCGGGGCCTCGGCGAGGGCGCTCAGCCGGGCGGTCAGATCACGCTGCTCGTGCGTCCTCATGGCGTCCTCTCGGCGGTGGTGGGACGAGGGGTGAGGGTCGTCCGGAGGGTGGCGAGAGCGCGTGAGGTCTGGCTCTTCACATTGCCCGAGGAGCAGCTCATCGCATCGGCGGTCTGATCGACCGTGAGATCGCAGTAGTACCGGAGCACCACGGTGGCCCGCTGCCTGGGCGGCAGTGCGGCCAGCGCCTCGCGCAGGTCCAGGTTGGCGTCGAGGTCGGCGGCCACCGACGCGACGTCCACCGGCGTCGCGGTCCGCGAGATCCGCCGCCACCAGGAGGTGCGCTGCTCGGCGAGGAAGGTGTTGACCAGCACCCTGCGGGCGTAGCCGTCCAGGTTCTCCACCCGGCCGGCCCGTGACCAGTTCACGTACAGCTTGGTCGCGCACTCCTGCACCAGGTCATCGGCCCGGTGCCAGTCCCCGCACAGCAGATAGGCGACCTTGCGCAGCCAGCCGCTCCTGGAGGCCACGTACTCCGTGAACTCCACGTCGCGCGTCTGCTTCGCCATCCGCACCCCCTCTCGTCGTGGTGGCGACGCGCCGCCGCGCCGTCCGCCGCTCTAATGCGGGCACCGGCCGGAAGGTTGCACGCGGAGCGCGCACACGGCGCACGTAGGCTTTCCGGCATGCCCAACGGCCGGTACTCGCTCCATGACCCTCATGACCACGTCCTGCTCGGGGAGGAGCGCTTCAGCTGCGCCCCCGGGGCGGCCGGCTGGCGGTACGTCTCCAAGACCTACGCGCCGGACGGCCGGGTGCTCGGCAGCACCGACCTCACGCTGGACTCGCGGGCCCGGCCGGTGCGGATGGAACTGCGGGCCGGCGGCTGGCAGGTGCGCGGCGGGGCGGTGGACGGGGTGGCCTGGGTCCGTACCGACGCGGCCGACCCCGGCGGCGAGCACGCGGTGGAGGGCCACGACCGGGCGCACGCCTTCACCGGCCGCTCGCCGGGCTTCCTCGTCGCCACCGCCCGGCTGCTGCGGCTGCGGGAGGGGGCGAGCGCGCGGGTGCGGCTGGTGGCCTTCACCGAGCCGGTGCTGGCGCCGCGCACCCTCGACCAGGGGTGGCTGCTGGAGGGCGTCGACACCCACGAGACGGATTCGGGGCCGCTGCTGGTCGAGCGGTACCAGGTGGCGGACCTGGAGACGGGCGAGCAGCAGGTCGTGCACCTGGCGGGGGACGTGGTGCTGGCGGCGGAGGGGATCGAGCTGGAGGAGCTGGAGTCGCCGCCGAACGCCTGGCGGGTGGGGGCGGAGGAGGAGTAGCGGGCCCGTACGGCCGTGGTGGCCGGGCCTCGGGCGGGCGGGGCTCGGGGCGAGCCGGCTTCAGGCGGGCGGGGCGAAGCCGGTGTCGGCGGGCTTGTCGAGGGACGGGGCGGTCGGTGCGGCGGGCGGGGCCGGCGCGGCCGGGGCCGCGGGTACGGCCGGGGGCATGGGAGCGGGCTGCTGCTGCGGCGGCAGACCGAGGACCCGGGTGGGCCGACCGGCCGGGGCCGTCGGAGCCGGCACGGGAGCCGGGGCCTGGACGGGGACCGGCTGAGCGGGTAGCGCCCCGGCGGGTATCGGCCCGGCCGCCCACTGCTGCTCCCGGGCCCGCGTCCACTCGCGCCGCTGGCGCTCGGTGAGCACCGCGCCCAGGTACGCCGCCGGGTGCAGCCCCGGTGCGACCGGGTGGCCGATCTTGGCGGACAGGTCCCCGGCCAGCCGGGTGGACATCTGGTTCATCACCGCGGGGTCCAACTGGCCGACCCGACCGAGCAGTTGGCGGATGGCAAGCCAGAGCGGCTCCGGCACGGCGGACAGGTCCATCGCGACCAGCTCGTGGCCCATCGCCTGCAGCAGCTGCGGGTGCACGGGCGGCAGCGGGGCGGCGGAACCGCCCGCACCCGGGGTGCGCTCGCGGACGACCACCGTCCCGGCGAAGATGTCGCCGAGCCGCTTGCCGTCCGAGTGCACCGCCGAGGTGATCACGGCCGGGGCGCCGGTCAGCATGATCATCTCGAAGAAGCCGACCAGCCCGCGCACCAGGGAGTGCCGGAACCGCACCGGCCCGCCGTCGGTGCGCACCACCCGCAGACCGAGCGCGGCCTTGCCGAGCGAGCGGCCGCGGGTGAGGGTCTCGATCATCACCGGCACGGCCACCAGGAAGAACACCGTCAGGCCGATCATCGTGGCGGCCAGCGCGGCGTTGTCGAGGCCGATCAGGGCGACGCTCAGCACCAGCGTGAACACCAGCAGGGCGGCGAACTCCACCAACAGGTCGATCACGATCGCCAGGGCCCTGCTCGGAAGCTTCGCCGTCTGGAGGCCGAGAACGACCGCCTCACCCGTCACCAGGTCGCTCAAGACACCTGTCCGTTCACGTTCTTGGAGCCCGTACGGCTCGCCCATGGAGATCCACCCCTGGGACAGCGGCTGCACCCGGGGGAGGCAGTCACCCCGGACCGGCTCCCCCCGTGACCCGCTCTCCGCAGTCTGATCCGCAGCCGCCAACATACGGGGCCCGGCGGGCGCACGGGAAGTGAGATCCCGACGGCCCGGGCGGCAGTCCCTGCTGGCATGCTGGGCCGCACGCGTCCGCCCGGACCCGCCGGCCCGGACCGCCAGCCTGGACCCACCCGCCCGCCCGCGCACGTCCGCGCCCGCCGCCGATCATGGAGCCGCCGAAATGGACCTGGACGTCTTCGTCGCCACCCACCAGGGGGAGTGGGCCCGGCTGGACGCCCTCGCCCGGCGGCGCCGGCTCAGCGGCGAGGAGGCCGACGAACTGGTCACGCTCTACCAGCGCGCCACCGGACACCTGGCCAAGGTCCAGGCCGCCGCGCCCGATCCGGCCCTGGTGAGCCGACTGACCGGCCTGGTCTCCCGCGCCCGCAGCGCGGTGACCGGAGCCCGGACCAACGGCTGGCAGGACGTCGCCCGCTACTACACGGTGAGCTTCCCGGCCGCGTTGTACCGCGCGCGCCGCTGGTGGGTGCCGGTGGCGATCGTCTCGATGGTCGCCACCGTCCTGCTCGCGTGGTGGGTGGCCACCCACCCGGAGGTCCGCAACAGCCTGGTCGCACCCGAGCACCTCCAGGAGCTGACCCGCCCCGGCGGCCAGTACGAGACGTACTACTCGGACCGGCCGGCCAGTTCCTTCGCGGCGCAGGTCTGGACGAACAACGCCTGGATCGCCGTGCAGTGCCTGCTGTTCGGGATCGCGCTGGGCATTCCGGTGCTCTACGTGATGTGGACCAATGCGGTGAACCTCGGCGTCGGCGTCGGGCTGATGGCCTCGGCCGGTCGCCTCGACGTCTTCCTCGGCCTGCTCATCCCGCACGGCCTGCTGGAACTGACCGCGGTCTTCGTGGCCGGCGGCCTCGGCCTGCGCCTCGGCTGGACCGTCATCGACCCCGGCCCGCGGACCCGCTCGGTGGCGCTGGCGGAACAGGGCCGCGCGATCATCGGCATGTCGATCGGCCTGGCGACGGTGCTGGCGGTCTCCGGCGTCCTCGAAGCCTTCGTGACCCCGTCCGGCCTGCCGACCTGGGCCCGCATCTCCATCGGCGTGCTCGCCGAGGCGGCCTTCCTCGTCTACGCCCTGGTGCTGGGCCGAAAGGCCGCCGCGGACGGCGAGTCCGGTGATCTGGACGCGGCCGATCGGGCGGATCTCCAGCCCGTCGCGGCCTGAGCCCGATGTGATCAACAGGCTCCTGACCTGCTACTCTTCTTCTCACCCCGGCCAAACCATTGACGTGGTGCGGGTGGGCTAGTAGGTTTGAACGGTTGGGACTGACTGGACAACAGTCGGGCCCGGGCGTTAGTGTCTACGACACCGCCGAATCGAGGCGAGCGCGTTTCACGAAATGCGCGCCCTCCGACGAAGCAAAATCCCACGGACTGAGCACTCCGAAAGCCTTGATAGGCTTCGGGACGAAGTTCGCAGGAAATCCCGCCAGCGGGAATTGGATGAATGAAGCCCCGGTAAACGGAGCGGAAAACATCTGGTAAGCTGGAAACACGAAAGAACGAAGCCCGGAGGGCCCGCTGGAAGGCGGTCCGAAGGAAGCGTCCGTTCCTTGAGAACTCAACAGCGTGCCAAAAGTCAACGCCAGATATGTTGACATCCCCGGCCTCAG
>NZ_JBVILX010000003.1:0-63806 GCF_055580145.1 Kitasatospora sp. NPDC032121
GCGGCCGAGTCGTCGTGGGGTGCCGGGCGGCGAAGCGACGCAAGCCACGAGACGGCAGCCGCCTGATAGCCACACCCAGCACCCCTGGGTGACCCCACCCTACGAATGGCTCGATCAACCCGACTCAGAAGGTAGAGCCGTCTGAGCCGGGAACCGTCCCCTCCCGGGCGGAACCGTCCCCTCCCGGGCCGTGCCGACACCGGCGCTCTCAGGCCCGGCTGGCGGCCCGCAGTACCTCGTACCCGGCCTGGACGAACCGGCCGTCCAGCGCCGGGGCGGTGTTGGCCACCGCGGCGACGGCCGCCTGGCCGTCCGGTGAGAACCCCACGAAGGCAGTGAAGCCCCGCGTGCCGCCGCTGTGGAAGTAGAGGTCCCGGTCGCCCGAGCGGCGGTGCATCCACACCAGGCCGATCCGGTCGGTCGAGTGCGGCAGTCGCAACCGCAGCCGCTGGACGTCCCGCAGTGCGGCCCGCAGCCCGCCGTCCGGGCCCGTGGCCGGTCCGGAGCCCTGGTCCGTCGCGGGTCCGCCGTCCGGGCCCGTAGCCGGTCCGCCGCCAGGGCCCCTCACCAGTCCGCCGTCCGGACCCGTCGCAGGTCCGCCGTCCAGGTGGGCCCGGAGGTAGCGCAGCAGGTCGGCCCCGTCGGCCCGGACGGCGCCGGCTCCCGGTAGTCCGGGGATGTGCCAGGGCGGGAGGGCCCGACCGCGCCGGTAGCCGGTCGCCCGGCCCGGCAGGTCCGGGGAGCAGGTCGTGGACCGCAGGCCCAGGGGGCGGCAGACCCGTTCGGCGAGCAGTTCCCCGTACGGCAGTCCGCCCGTCTCGGCGAGCACCCGTCCGAGCAGTCCGACACCGTAGTTGGAGTAGCCGTACCGGCTACCGGGCGTGCCCCGTACGGTGGTCCGGGACAGGCTGACCCTCAACTGCTCGTCGTCGTACGTCTCGTACGGGTTGCTGAACCAGGCCGGAACGGCCTTCGTGAGCAGTCCCGGGGGGAGGCCGGGCAGGCCCGAGGTGTGGGTGGCCAGGTGCAGGAGCCGGATGGGTTCGGTCGACCGGACCTTCGCCGCGCGCCAGCGGTGCGGCAGCCGGGCCTCGACCGGGTCGTCCAGGGCGAGTTCACCGCGGGCGGCCATCTCCGCGAGCAGCAGTGCGGTGAACGTCTTGCTGACGGAACCGAGTTCGAAGACGGTGTCGGGCGTGCAGGGGGCGGCGGCCGGTCCCCTCCCGATCCGTCCGAAGCAGCGCACGTCGGCCTGGTCCCGGACGGCCAGGGCGACCGTCACGGCGGTGGCGTGGGGCCGTGCCGCCCGAACCACCGCCGTGACCGCGGCGTCCAGGCCGCTCACGTCGAACCCCGAAGCCTGGACCCGTTCAAGGGCCCACCGGTGTGCCGCCGAGCGCCCGGGAGAGCGTGACGGTGGCGGCCACCACCCCGACCACCGCGGTGTGGCAGTGCTGGCGGAAGTCCTCCTCCGGGTCGTCGTTGTCGGGTGCGGAGCCCTCGCACCTTCATCCCGTTCGCCTCCTGGGCCGCGGCCAGCGCCTCCCAGCCGGCCCGGCCGGTGACCGGCTCGCCGATGCACGAGTCCACGATGAGCAGTTCGCCGGCCAGGTCCCACTGTTCGATCTCCAGCCAGATGTCGAGCCAGACCGGCAGCCAGTCGCGCAGGTAGTCGCGCATCGGCTCGGGCAGGCACTCGGGCCGGGCGCCCCAGTCGGTGAGGTGGAAGACGGTGTGGGTGACCTGGTAGGCGATCACCCAGGCGATGGTCCAGGGTTCGGCGAGGGCGCCGAGCCAGGTGTTCCGGGCCAGCCTGGGCCAGTCCGGCTGGGGTTCGAGGCCCGCGATCCGCCGGGCGTTGGCGAGGGCGAGGTGGCGGCTGCCCTGGATCTCGACGGCGTGCACGGCCCGGAGCCGGCCGATCGAGGTGAGCAGTTCCTCCATGGCGGCGTGGCGGTATCCGGACCGGGCGAAGTGGCCGTACGTCTCCAGCGGGTCGACGAGGGTGACGTGACGCAGCTGCCGTTCGAGCAGCAGGTCTCCCTCGCCCAGCTGGGACCACGCGGCTTCGAGCAACTCCCTTGCGAGGTTGGCGCCGTGAGGGCCGGTGACGCCGTCGCGCAGGACCAGGGAGGACGCCAAGGCGGCCTCGCAGAGAGGCTTGTAGACGTCTTCAGGGTCGGCCAGGTCGACGATGGTGCTCTCCTCCAATCGGTTGTAGCCGCGCTGGTAGCCGTCGTGCAACCAGGCCAGTGACCGGGAGCCGAGCTGTTGGGCGGTGGCGAGCACCTCGGTGTCGGTCGTCATCTCGTCGCTCCGTTCGAACCAGTGGAGCCAGTCGGGCCGTTCATTCCGTCGGAGCCATCGGAGCCGTCAGGGTCGCCAGCACCGCGCAGTCCGTTCAACAGGCGCTGCGCGATGGCGAGTTCGAGCGCCGACCGGGCGGTTCCGTCGCCGGAGAAGCGGATCCGATCCAGGACGGGTTCGAGTTCCAGTCGGAGCGGTCGGCCGTCGGCCCGGGCCCAGGCGAGCCACCGGGCGAGCCGGACGGCGGTGGTGGGGTCGCGCCGGAGCATGCAGCGGACGGTGCCGCGGGCGAGGTCCAGGGTGTGGGCGCGGGCGGCGTCGTGGATCGGGCCGTCCAGCGTAGGCAGTGCCAGCGAGGACAGCTGGGCCATCCGCTTCGACCACGCCTGCCAGCCGACGGTCTCCGGGTCGGACAGTGGTGCGGGCGGTGGTGTCACGTCCGCCCCGTACGGTGTGCGGGCGAGCAGCCGGCCGGCCGCCCAGTCCTGCCACCCGATCACCAGCGCGGCCTCCGCGGAGGAGGGGGCGGGTGCGGGGAAGGCCACGCGTGCCTCGGACAGCAGGGCGGCGGCGGTGCCGTCGGGTTCCGCGCCGGTGAGCAGCTGCGGCGCGAACAGGTCCGCGCCGAGCACCCGTACCGCGGCCAGCAGGGGGCGGGGTACCAGGCTGTCGGGGTCCGCGAGTGCGGCCGTGCCCCCGCCGTCCTGGAGGGCGGCGAGGGTCCGGTCCGCCACCCGCTCGACCGCCGCGGCGAACTCGTCACGGAGAGGGGTCTCGGCGGTTGGCATGGTGATCGGGTCCCCCTTCAGGAGGGAGTGGTCACGGGCGCGTGGCCCGACGGGGGAGGAGCCGTCCTACCGGGTCGGCTTCTCCTTCGGACCCTTCGGCGAGAGGAGCAGGAGCGCGGCCAGCAGCACCGCGCCGGCGGCCTCGGGCAGATACGTGGGCGCGTCGGACACGACGGCCTCGTCCTCCACCATCAGGCTCGCGAGTGTCTCGGCCTCCAGGGTCGCGCTGTGCGACGTCGAAGCCGTTTCGGTCCGGAACTGAGTAAGCATCAGATGTGCCTCCTCAAATGGATTTCACCGCCCGGTCGGGCGATGCCCCCGTTCGACGGTACGAGCACCTCCGGGGGCCTGCATCCGGAGGTCGCTGAGCAGGTGGGATCGCCCTGGGTGTGTGCTCGGGTGCGACGAGTCGGTACGGTCGGGGCATGACCACAGCCTTGATCACCGGCGCTACCGCCGGCATCGGAGCCGCCTTCGCCCGCCGGCTCGCCCGCAGCGGCTACCGGCTCGTCCTGGTGGCCCGGGACACCGAGCGCCTGGAGCGCGCAGCCGCCGACCTGCACGGCAGGTACGGCATCGAGACGGAGGTGCTGACCGCCGACCTCGCGACCGACGAGGGCATCGGCGCCGTGGAGGCCCGGCTCGCCGACTCGGCCCGCCCGGTGGACCTCCTGGTCAACAATGCGGGCTTCGGCAACAAGGGCGCCTTCGGGACGGTCCCGCTCCAGGACGAGCTGGCCATGCTGAAGGTGCACATCGAGGCGATCCTGCGGCTGACCACGGCCGCCCTGCCCGGCATGCGGGAGCGCGGCCGCGGAGCGATCGTCAACGTCGCCTCGGTGGCGGCCTTCCTGCCGCGCGGCACCTACGGCGCCAGCAAGGCCTGGGTGGTGAGTTTCACTCAGGGCGTGATGCGCGACCTCGGCGGTACGGGTGTGCGGATGATGGCGCTGTGCCCGGGCTTCACCCGGACCGAGTTCCACCAGCGGGCCGGTATGGGCACGGGCAACATCCCGTCCTGGTCCTGGCTCTCCGCCGAGCGGGTGGTGGACGAGGCGATGCGCGACCTGGCGCGCGGCCGGTCCGTGTCGGTGCCGAGCAAGCGGTACAAGATGGCCGTGGCCATCGCCCGGGTGCTGCCCTCCGGGAAGCTCGGCGGGCTCTCCTCGAAGGCGGCGCGCACTTACCGGACGAACTGACGATCGGCGCGGTCGGGCGCGGGTCGGCGCGGGCCGGCGCGGGCCGGCGCGGGTCAGCGAGGCCCCCCGGAGGGGCGGGAGCGAGCGCTGAGGGCCGAGCGCTGAGGGCCGAGGGCCGAGGGGCTAGGGCTGAGGAATAGAGCCGCCCTCACTATTAGCTTGTCTAACTATGAGCTATCCTCGCTATGTCGACGACACCCCCCAACCCGCCCGTCCGCCCGACCCCCCCACCCAGGGAGGCCCGTCCTTGAGGCCCACCGCCATCGACTGGACCCCGCCCGAGCGCGCCGAGGGCGAGCCCCGCCCGCCCGCGCAGTGGCGCCGCATCCTCGCCCTCTTCCGCCCGTACCGGGGCCGTCTGGCCGTGGTCGGGCTGTTGGTCGCGGCCTCCGCCGTGGTCTCGGTCGTGTCGCCGTTCCTGCTGCGGGCCGTCCTGGACACCGCGATCCCGCAGGGCCGCACCGGACTGCTCAGCCTGCTCGCGCTCGGGATGATCCTCACCGCCGTGGTGAACAGCGTCTTCAACGTCCTCCAGACGCTGATCTCCACCACCGTCGGCCAGCGCGTGATGCACGACCTGCGCACGGCCGTCTACGGCCACCTCCAGCGGCAGTCGCTGGCCTTCTTCACCCGCACCCGCACCGGCGAGGTCCAGTCCCGGATCGCCAACGACATCGGCGGCATGCAGTCCACGGTGACCTCCACCGCGACCAGCCTGGTCTCCAACCTGACCGCGGTGGTCGCCTCCGTCCTCGCCATGGTCGCCCTCGACTGGCGGCTGACCGTCGTCTCGTTGCTGCTGCTCCCGCTCTTCGTCTGGATCAGCCGCAGGGTCGGCCAGGAACGCAAGAAGATCACCACCGAGCGGCAGAAGCAGCTGGCCGCGATGAGCTCGGCGGTCCAGGAGTCGCTCTCGGTCAGCGGCATCCTGCTCGGCCGCACGATGGGCCGCTCCGACTCGCTCGCCCGGGAGTTCACCGGGCAGTCCGACCAGCTCGCCCACCTGGAGGTGCGTGCCAGCATGGCCGGGCGCTGGCGGATGAACACCATCCAGATCGTGCTGGCCGCGATGCCCGCGCTCATCTACTGGGCGGCCGGGCTGACCTCCGCCGCCGGCGCGCCGATCGTCTCCGTCGGCACCCTGGTCGCCTTCGTCACCCTCCAGCAGGGCCTCTTCCGCCCGACCGTCAGCCTGCTCTCCACCGGGGTGGACGTGCAGACCTCGCTCGCGCTCTTCCAGCGCATCTTCGAGTACCTCGACCTGCCGGTGGAGATCGACGAGCCGGCCGACCCGATCACCCTGACCGACATCCGCGGCGAGGTCCGCTTCAAGGACGTCGACTTCCGCTACGACCCGACGCAGGAGCGGCCGACCCTGTCCGGCGTCGACCTGACGGTCCCGGCCGGGAGTTCGCTGGCCGTGGTCGGCGAGACCGGCTCGGGCAAGACCACCCTCAGCTACCTCGTCCCGCGGCTGTACGACGTGACCGGCGGACAGGTCAGCCTGGACGGTGTGGACGTGCGCGAACTGTCCTTCGACACGCTGTCCCGGGCGGTCGGCGTGGTCTCCCAGGAGACCTACCTCTTCCACGCCTCGGTCGCCGAGAACCTGCGCTTCGCCAAGCCCGGCGCCGACGACGCCGAACTGGTCGAGGCCGCCCGGGCCGCGCAGATCCACGACACCATCGCCGCCCTCCCGGACGGCTACGACACCCTGGTCGGCGAGCGTGGCTACCGGTTCTCCGGCGGCGAGAAGCAGCGCCTCGCACTCGCCCGGACGATCCTGCGCAACCCGCCGGTGCTGATCCTCGACGAGGCCACCAGCGCGCTCGACAACCGCACCGAGCGCGCTGTCCAGCAGGCTGTGGACACCCTGGCCGCCGGCCGCACCACCATCACCATCGCGCACCGGCTCTCCACCGTCCGCGCTGCCGACCAGATCGCCGTCCTGGACCGCGGAGAGGTGGTCGAACTGGGCACCCATGACGAGCTGGTGGCGCTGGACGGCCGGTACGCGGCACTGCTGCGCCGGGAGGTGCCGGAGGCCGCCGTCCGGGCCGACGCGCCGGAGCCCGCCGGGCAGCCCGAAGCGGCCGCGCCGGAGCCCGTGTGACGGACCGGCCACGCTGACGGACCGGCCACGCCGACGGACCGGCCACGCCGACCGATCGGCCAGGCCGCCGACGGACCGCCGACGCCGGCGAGCGGCCGCCGATCAGGCCGCCTTCGGGACCTCGTTGTAGCTCCCGGCGACCTCCTGGCCGGAGAGCCGCTGGATCGCCGCCATCACCTCGTCGGTCACCTGCCGACGGGCCTTCAGCGAGCGGGCCTGCCCGTGCAGCTCGTCGAAGTGCAGCGGCTCGCCGAAGCGCACCGTCACCTTCTTCAGCCGCGGCACCCGCTTGCCCACCGGCAGGATCTGCTCCGGACCCTCCAGGGCCACCGGCACCACCGGCACGCCCGCGGTCAGCGCGAGCCAGGCGACGCCCGTCTTGCCCCGGTAGAGGCGGCCGTCCAGAGAGCGGGTGCCCTCGGGGTAGATGCCGAAGGCCTTGCCGTCCTCCAGGATCTCCAGCGCCGACTCCAGCGAGGCCTGGGCGGAACGGTAGGTGCCGCGCTCGACCGGCACGGCGCCGATGGCCTCGAAGAAGCCCTTGGAGAGCCGGCCCTTGAGCCCGGTGCCGGTGAAGTACTCGGCCTTGGCCAGGAAGTGGACCCGGCGCGGGGCGGTCAGCGGGATCACCACGCTGTCGATGAAGGACAGGTGGTTGCTGGCGAGGATCACCCCGCCCTTGCGCGGCACGTTCTCGATTCCCTCGATGGCCGGCCGCCAGATCCCCCGCGAGACCGGTTTCAGCACCAACTTGGTGACGAGGTCGAGCACGATTCCCTCCCTGGACGAACGACCGCCCGGGAGGAGCCCGGGCCCGCAATCAGATCCGCAGACTACGACACCCACCCCCGCGCACGTCCACTCCCGGCGACCGTGGCGCGCACCACGGCCGGGTAGGGTACGGCCGTCGGAACAGAGCAACACCGCGCAGTACCCAGGAGGGCACGATGGAGACCACCGAGGCGATCAAGGCCTTTTTCGACCGCTTCGACAAGGACGGCGACGGCAAGATCACGGCGGCCGAGTACGCCCTGGCCGCCAACGAGATGGGCGACCACGACGTCACCCTCTCGATGGCCGAGGCGCTGATCCACAGCATGGACACCAACCACGACGGCGTCCTGACCTTCGAGGAGTTCCTGGCCGCCCGCCGGCGCTGAGCCCGCGCCGACGGGGCCGGTCGCCGTACCGGCGGCACCGGCCCCGTCCGGAGGCCCGTCCTCGCGCGGGCCTACAGCCCCTCCGCCGCGAACCGCTGCTCCTCCGCCGTGAACCGCTACTTCTCCACCGGGAACACCCGGCGCACCACCCGCTCCGCTGCCCCGCCGTCGTCCCAGACGCAGAACTTCTCCCGGAACCGCGCCCGCGCGGCCGGCTCCGGGTCGCCCGCCAGCAGTGCCCGCGCCAGCCCGTCCGCGTCCACCGTGACCGCGCCCGGCGGCTCCGCGAACAGGTCGAAGTAGACGCCGCGCTCCCGCTGGTACTCCTCCCAGTCCGGGGCGAAGATCACCACCGGCCGGTCCAGCACCGCGTAGTCGAACATCATCGACGAGTAGTCCGTCACCAGCACGTCCGCCGCGAGGTAGAGGTCCTCGACGGTGGGGTGCGCCGAGACGTCCACGATCCGCGCCGACTCCGCCCCGGCCTCCGCCAGGTCGCCCGGACCACCGGTGTGGAAGTAGTGGGTGCGCACCAGCAGCGTGAAGTCCGGGCCCAGCCGCCGGGCCAGCTCCGCCACGTCCAGCAGCGGCACGTAGCCGCCCTTGCTGCCGCGGTGGGTCGGCGCGTACAGCACCGTCCGGGTGTCGGGCCGCAGTCCGAGCAGCTCGCGCATCGCCCGGACCTCGTCCGAAGTGGCGTTCGCCAGCCGGTCGTTGCGCGGGTAGCCGGTGTCCAGCATCTCGTACCGGCCGGGGAAGGCGCGGGCGAAGTGCCCGCTGGTGTGCGGGTTGGGGGAGACCAGGAAGTCCCAGCGGTCGACGGCCTCCTGGAGTGCCTCGAAGTCCATTCCCTCGGCCGCCGCCGGGTGGTCGCGCAGGTCCATGCCCATCGCCTTGAGCGGGGTGCCGTGCTGGGTCTGGACGTGCACCGTGCCCCGCCGCTTCGTCATGGTGCGGGGGAAGTTGACGTTGTTGACGAAGTACTTGGCGGTCGCCATCGCCTTGAGGTAGGCGGGGGTGTTGACGATCACGTACGGCACCCCGGGCGGCAGCGTGGCGGCCTGGGCGCGGTTCTCCACCACCCACACGCCCCGGATCCGCGGCGCGAGTTCCTTCGCCTTCTCGTAGATCGCCGCCGGGCTGCACGCGTAACCCCGGTGCCAGTACGCGGCGTAGACCGCGAGGTTCTCGTCCAGCGGCAGCCGGCGGAACGCGTTGTACGCGGTGAACCGGGCGCTGCTGCGCATCCCCTTCTTCACCGCGGGCGCCACCGCCCTCGCCCCGCGCTTGAGTTCGCGCGGCAGCCGGCCGGTGCGGCGCAGTTCGGCGTACGCGATCCGGGCGCCGCGGGCGGCCAGCCGGTACTGCACGCCGCGCACCCCGCCGGGGAAGCGGTAGTCGGCCGGGCGGTGGCGGTCGAAGTGCCGGGCGATCCGCTGGAAGAAGTCCCTGCGCAGGTCGGTGGGGACCAGCCCGGGGGTGTCGTAGACGTTCAGCGCCTGGCGGACGGTCCGGTCGAAGACCAGGGTGCGCAGCGGGTCCGGGACGGGTCGGCCGG
This sequence comes from Kitasatospora sp. NPDC032121, assembly GCF_055580145.1. Lineage (NCBI taxonomy): Bacteria > Bacillati > Actinomycetota > Actinomycetes > Kitasatosporales > Streptomycetaceae > Kitasatospora > Kitasatospora sp. NPDC032121. The sequence continues at coordinate 9,126 of NZ_JBVILX010000003.1, forward strand.
GGCGGTCCGGGCGGTCCAGGAATGCGAAGATCGCGTCGTACTGGGCGAACACGTCGGCGTGCTTGGGGGAGGCGGTGGCGGTGATCGCGCCGTCCCGGCCGCGCCGGTAGAAGTAGCAGGGGCGGTCGAGGTAGCGCAGCCGCTCGGCGGCCAGCAGCGCCGGGTAGGTGACCGAGATGTCCTCGTAGTAGCCGCGGCCGAAGGAGACGCCGAGGCCGTCCAGGAACGCGCGGCGGAACAGCTTGTTCCACACCGACATCACGGTCTGGAACAGCGCCGGGTGCTCGGCCAGGGTGCAGCCCTCGACCAGCGGGGAGCCGGTCAGCACGTGGCGCCAGGGGTTGGGCTCGGTCCCGCCGTCCGGGTAGACGTGGGTGAAGTCGGTGATCAGCACGTCGGCGGGGGTGTCCCGGCGGCTCTCCTGCGTCAGCTCGTCCAGGAGGGCGCCGACGGTCCCCTCGGGCACCCAGTCGTCGCTGTCCACGAACCAGACGTACTCGCCACGGGCCTGCGGCAGGGCGGCGGTGCGGGCGCCGCCGAGGCCCTGGTTCTCGGTGAGGTGCAGGACCCGCAGGCGGCTGTCGCGGGCCGCGTAGGCGTCCAGGATCGCGCCGGAGCCGTCGGGGGAGAGGTCGTCGACCGCGATCACCTCGAAACGGGTCTCGGCGGCGGGGGTGTCGCCGAGGATCGAGTCGAGGCAGCGCGGGAGGTACCGCTCCACGCCGTGGACCGGGAGCACGATGCTGAGGAGGAGGGACACGCTGGCCGAGTGTACCGATCCACCGGGTGCGACCTGCGCGGACGGCCGGTGCGGGCGCTGTGGGGCCCTGGAGGCCGATGCGGGCGCGGTGGGGACCAGCGGCTGTGGCGGGCCCGTGGGCGGGAGTCCGGGGGCGGGCGTCCGTGGTGGACCCGGAACCGCCGGTGCCGGGCCCCGTGCGGGGCGGCACCGGCAGTCAGGTGGCGGTCCGGCCGACCCTCTACGGCCGACCGCCGGTCCGGGCACCGCGCGAGCCTGGCCGCCGCAGCGTCGAGGCGGCCGGGCAGTGGCTCGCGGGGAGCCGGAGTTCTTCACCACTCGAACACGCGCTTGAGTGCGGTGCGGGCACTGGCGCGTGCATCAGAATACTGCTTGGAGGTTTGACGGGAGTCAATCCCTCGAATGTGTTCACTTCCTGAAGTCGGGCGGTCAGGGGCCGATGACGCCCCCCGGGCGGGCCCCGGGCCGCTCGGCGGACGCCTCGATGATCACTTTGTCCGTGGCGGCCGTCCCCTACTACGGAGACGCGGGTGGAGGCGCGGGCCGAGGGGCGGCGCCGGGCGGGTGCCGTGCGCGGCGTCGCCGCAGCCGGATCGGCCGTCCCTGGTGACGGGCGGCTGGTCGTGCACCATCATTGATGCCTAGTCGTGACCGGCCGGGCGGCCCCTGGTGCTTCGTCAGTTGACGCCGCACGGTACGGTGGCACAACACCAAGGACGGTTGCGCGAAGGCCGTCCGTCACGGATAGTCTTCGCCTCACGGCCCTGGCGCCTCGTAGGGGTGGGAAAACTGATGGAACACATGCAAGTGCGGACTCGGCCCCGCGTGCCGGCGATCCAGTGCGGTGTCGGCACGACCGGCCGCCGGATCGACCGACACCTGGCCGTGCTCGGCGCGCCCGCACTCCCGGCGGTGGACACCGCCGAGGCGCTCGGGCTGATAAGGGAACTCACGCCGCGCGGCGCCGAGGTCCCGACGATCCGCCGTCGCCACACCAGGATCTCGCTGCTGACGCCGCTGCGTCGGCTGCGTCGGAGCCTCTTCGGCGGGCGCGGCTAGAGCCTGGTCCGGTCGGCGGTACGGGTCCCTCCCCGCCGCCCGGTCGGCAACCGACCCGGTGGACCATCCGGTCCGCCGGGTCTTCGGTGTGCCCGGGGCGTGCCCTGGCCGTGCCCGGGTGGGTACCCCCGGTGCCCGGGGTGCTGTGGTCTGAACCTTTCACCCTACGCGAGTTCGCCCCTCCGGCACGGCGAGACGGCGAGGGAGTACGCCCGGCCCGCCGGCCTGGGACAGGATGGCGCCATGGCGGACAACAACCACTCCACCCAGCCCGGCCCGTACCCGACGGCCACCTTCCAGAGCAGCACCTTCGAGATCACCACCGGCGCCCGCGAGGTCGCGCTCGACATCACCGACCGCTGCGCCGCGTTCCTCGACGAACGGGCCGTCGGGCGCGACGGCCTGCTCAACATCTTCGTCCCGCACGCCACCGCGGGGATCGCGGTGCTGGAGACCGGATCCGGCAGCGACGACGACTTCCTCGCCGTCCTGCGCGACCTGCTCCCGGCCGACGACCGCTGGCGCCACCGGCACGGCAGCCCGGGGCACGGCCGGGACCACGTGGTGCCCGGGCTGGTCGCCCCGCACGCCACCCTGCCGGTGCTCGGCGGCCAACTGGCGCTCGGCGTCTGGCAGTCGGTGGTGCTGGTCGACACCAACGGGGACAACCCGCGCCGGACCGTCCGGCTGTCCTTCCTCGGCTGACGCCCGAGCGGCGCGGCTGACGCCGCCCGCGCGGCGGACTCAGCGGACGTGCGCGGCCACCGCGGCGAGGTAGCGCTCGATCGCCAGGTGCTGGCAGAGCAGGGCCACCGGGCGGCCCAGCCGGGCGTACCAGGCGGACAGCCGGGAGAACGCGGTGACCTCGAACCACACCTCACCGGCGGCGTCCATCGACACCAGGAACGCCTCCTCGCCGCACTCCGGGTGCCCCGGGAGGGTTCCGTACCCGAATCCGATCCGGTCCGGCTCGTCCACCGTCCACACCACCCGGCACGGGATCACCAGCCGCGGCCACCGGATCCCCGGCAGGTTCAGCCGCAGCAGTACCGTTTCGCCGTGCCGGGCGGGGCCGGCCGGGAACACCGCGAAGCCGGTGCCCAGCTGGCTGCCCCAGCCGAGCACGTACCGCCCGGCCCGCTCCAGCGCCTCCCGCCCGTGCCCGAGGTGGACCCGCCGCCGCAGGTGGGCGTAGCCGTCCGGCAGTCTCCCGCCCCCGTTCCGGGTGGCGCCCACCTCGGGGTACGAGGGGCTGGTGGCGTGGGCGGCGAGCAGGCGGCGGTGCGGGTCGGTGGGCATGCCGGTCACGGTAGCCGCCGGGCGGGAGGGGGCCGGCGGCGGGGCGGACGGGTTCAGGTGAACGGATCCCCCCCGGCGTCCGGACGACGCCCTGCTGCGCGCCGTACGCCACCCCGTCACCCGCTGCCTGCTCGCCTGCCTGGCCACCGCCGTCGCGGCCGCCGCTGCCGCCGACCCGGCCCGGAGCACCGCCGGGCCCGGCTGCCCGGGGCGCCGCTGACCGCGTGAGCCGACCGCGTGAGAAGTCGGCCAGGCCGACTTCTCACGCTGGACGACTCCGGATGCGCGGAGGTGCCGGGCGAGCCCGCACGGGCCGCCCGACACGTTCCGCTACCTGGGTTCGAGCACGAAGACCGGGATCACGCGCTGGGTCTTCTCCTGGTACTCGGCGTACGGCGGATACGCGGCGACCGCGCGCTGCCACCACTGGGCCCTCTCGTCCCCGGTGAGCTCACGCGCCGTCATGGCCCGGCGGTCGGGGCCGTCCTGGAGCTCCACCCGCGGGTCGGCCTTGAGGTTGGAGTACCAGGACGGGTTCTGCGGGAAGCCGCCCTTCGAGGCCACCGCCGCGTACCGCCCCTCGTGTTCCACGCGCATCAGCGGAATCTTGCGGATCTTGCCGCTCTGCGCGCCGCGCATCGTGACGATGACGACCGGCAGGCCCGTCTCCCGGAGCGTCGTGCCCTGGGTGCCGCCCGAACTCTCGTACAGCTCGACCTGTTCGCGCACCCACTGCGTCGGACTGGGCTCGTACTCGCCCTCAAGGGGCATCGCCTTCACCTCATTGCCGTGTACGGATCGCGCCGGGACGCCCCGGCGCAGGCCTTGCGCGACGGGGAGGTGCTGTTCCCGCTCCGTCGACAGCCTCAAGTGTGACGGCAAGGTTCAGGTGTCGCACCCGGCTCTCGGTCTCACCGGGGGCTCGGTCGGCGCGTCGCCGCCGGCGCGGCGCCGACCCGGCGAGCTCCTGGGCGGCGGCGGGGCCGTACTCGTCGCCGTAGAGGCAGCGGGCGAGGTCGGTCAGGGTGCTGTGCATGCCGGGGCCCTGCACACGTGGGAACACCTGAGTGCCGGGCGATCCGTGGTGGGATCGCCCGGCACATCCCTGTGCGGCGGGGCGGTCAGTGCTGGTGGGCGCCCGCCTCCTCGGCGTGCTCGGTGGCGGTGGCGGTGGCGGCGACGCCGGTGGTGGTCAGGGTGAAGGCCGCCGTGTGGACGGTGTCCTGGTGCTTGAAGTCCAGAAAGAGCCGGTAGCCGCCGGTGCTGGGGGCGGTGGTGGTGAAGCCGATCTCCGGGCCCGGGGCACTGGTGTCCGGGTGGACGTGGAGGTAGGCGAGGTCGCCGGCGCGCAGGGCGACGAGGTGGCCGTACGCGCCGAGGTAGGGCTGGAGGTCGGTGACTGGCTTGCCGTTCTTGCTGACGCCCAGGGTGAGCCGGCCGCTGCGCCCGGGGGTGAGGTCGCCGCCCAGGGTGACGGTGTAGCCGTCGACGGTGACGGTCCGGCCGGTCTCCGGCAGCGGGGCGGGGTGCAGGTCGCCCGCGGCGTGCAGGTCGGCGCCGAGGGTGAGGCCCTCGCTCTGGCCGGCGGGGGTGAAGTCCGCGAAGACCCGGTACTCGCCGGCGGCGGGGACGGCGGTGGGGGCGCTCCAGGTGCCGTCGGCGGTCAGTGTCGGGTGCAGGTGCTGGAAGGTGGACAGGTCACGCGGGGCGACGATCAGGTGCAGCTCCTTCTCGTGCTGTGGCTGGTAGGCGGTGACGGGCTTGCCGTCCGTGCCGAGGATGCGGAAGCGCAGGTCGGTGGGGGAGCCGGCGGTCACGAAGGGGTTGTCGACGCTGAGCGTGTAGCCGCGTTCGGAGATCTGCAGCCCGCCTGGCAGGTGCTCGGCGCTGCCGCCGTCCGCCTTCTCCTCGTGCCCCCCGTGCCCCCCGTGCCCCGCGTGTGCCGCGGCGGGCTTGGGCGCGGGGCCGCTGCCGGTGGCGTGGCCGACCCCGAGGGCGAGGCCGAAGGCGGCGGCGAGTCCGCCCGTGAAGGCGGTGATGCGCAGGGCGGTGTTCATGGCGGGGTTCCCCTCGGAAGGACGTGCGGGTCGGACGGGACGTGTGGCTCGGACGGACGTACGGAGTGGTGGGGCGGGCCCAGGCCCGCACGAGCCGGGCGACGGCCTGCGAGGCCTCGGCGATCCCGGCGGGCTCGCCCATCGGCTCGATGCCCCTGAGTGAATACCCCATAGGGGTATCAAGTCAACCGGATCGCGGGGCTCGAAAAAATACCGGCCAGGGGTATCGCGAGGCCTTGCCGTAGATACCCCTCGGGGGTATAAATGAACCCGGCACCGCCCCGATACCCCATCTGGGTATGACGGCCAGGCCGCCGAACGTACCGCACGACGACGTCACGAGGAGCGACGATGACTACGCAGGCACCCGCCTCCGCGGAGGTGGAACTCTCGATCGGCGGAATGACGTGCGCCTCCTGCGCGGCCCGCATCGAGAAGAAGCTCAACCGGATGGACGGGGTCACCGCCAGCGTCAACTACGCCACGGAGAAGGCGAAGGTCTCCTTCGAGGGCGGAGTCGAGGTCGCCGACCTGATCGCCACCGTCGAGGCCACCGGCTACACCGCCGCGCTGCCCAAGCCCCCGGCTGCCGAGGGCACGGGCGGCACCGGGCAGGCCGAGCCCGCCGACGAACTGGCCCCGCTGCGCCAGCGGCTGTTCACCGCGGTGGCGCTCGCGGTCCCGGTGATCGCGATGGCGATGGTGCCGGCCCTCCAGTTCGACAACTGGCAGTGGCTCTCGCTGACCCTCGCCGCGCCGGTCGTCACCTACGCCGCCTGGCCGTTCCACCGGGCCGCGTTCACCAACGCCCGGCACGGCGCCGCGACGATGGACACACTCGTCTCGCTCGGCACCCTCGCCGCGTTCCTCTGGTCGCTGTGGGCGCTGTTCTTCGGCGACGCCGGGATGCCGGGCATGCGGCACGGCTTCGAGTTCACCATCGCCCGCACCGACGGCTCGTCCAACATCTACCTGGAGGCGGCGGCCGGCGTCACCGCCTTCATCCTGGCCGGCCGCTACTTCGAGGCGCGCTCCAAGCGCACCGCCGGGGCGGCACTCAAGGCCCTGCTGGAACTGGGCGCCAAGGACGTGACGGTGCTGCGCGGCGGAGCCGAGGTGCGCATCCCGATCGCGGACCTCGCCGTGGGCGACCGCTTCGTGGTCCGCCCCGGCGAGAAGATCGCCACCGACGGCACGGTGGTCGAGGGCGCCTCGGCGGTCGACGCCTCGATGCTGACCGGCGAGTCCGTCCCGGTCGAGGTCGGGGTCGGGGACGGCGTCACCGGCGCCACCGTCAACGCGGGCGGCCGGCTGGTGGTCGAGGCCACCCGGGTCGGCGCGGACACCCAGCTGTCCCGGATGGCCAGGCTGGTCGAGGACGCGCAGAACGGCAAGGCGGCGGCCCAGCGCCTCGCGGACCGGATCTCCGCGGTCTTCGTGCCGATCGTGATCACCCTCGCGGTGGCCACCCTCGGCTACTGGCTGGGCACCGGCGAGGGCTGGACCGCCGCCTTCACGGCCGCCGTCGCCGTGCTGATCATCGCCTGCCCGTGCGCCCTGGGCCTGGCCACGCCGACCGCGCTGCTGGTCGGCACCGGCCGCGGCGCCCAGCTCGGCGTCCTGATCAAGGGCCCGGAGGTCCTGGAGTCCACCCGCAAGGTCGACACCATCGTCCTGGACAAGACCGGCACCGTCACCACCGGCCAGATGACCCTGCTCGCCGTGCACACCGCCGAGGGCGTGGACCAGGCCGAGGCGCTGCGCCTGGCCGGAGCCCTGGAGCACGCCTCCGAGCACCCGATCGCCCGGGCGATCGCCAACGCCGCCGCCAAGGCCGGCGAGCTGCCCGCCGTCGAGGGTTTCGAGAACGTCCCGGGCCTGGGCGTCCAGGGCGTGGTGGACGGCCACGCCGTGGTGGCCGGCCGAGAGGCCCTGCTCGGCGAGTGGTCGCAGCAGCTGCCCGAGGCGCTGGCCGAGGCCAAGCGCACCGCCGAGGCGGCAGGCCGCACCGCGATCGCGGTCGGCTGGGACGGCGAGGCCCGGGCCGTGCTGGAGGTCGCCGACGCGGTCAAGCCGACCAGCGCCGAGGCCGTCGGCAGGCTGCGCGCACTCGGCCTGACGCCGGTGCTGCTCACCGGCGACAACCGGGCGGTCGCCGAGGCCGTGGCGGCCGAGGTCGGCATCGCGCCGGAGCACGTGATCGCCGAGGTCATGCCGCAGGACAAGGTCGCCACCGTCAAGCGGCTGCAGGCCGAGGGCAGGGTCGTGGCGATGGTCGGCGACGGCGTCAACGACGCGGCCGCGCTCGCCCAGGCCGACCTGGGCCTGGCGATGGGCACCGGCACCGACGCCGCCATCGAGGCCGGCGACCTCACCCTGGTCCGCGGCGACCTGCTGGCCGCGGCGGACGCCATCCGGCTCTCCCGCAAGACCCTGGGCACCATCAAGAGCAACCTGTTCTGGGCCTTCGGCTACAACGTCGCCGCCCTGCCGCTGGCCGCGGCCGGACTGCTCAACCCGATGATCGCGGGGGCCGCGATGGCCTTCTCCTCGGTCTTCGTGGTCGGCAACAGCCTGCGGCTGCGCCGCTTCCGCTGATCCGTCGGTCCGTATGTCCGTCGGTCCGTCGGTGCTCAGCGGGACCGAACATCCGAGCCGCTCTCCACCACCGGGCCGAGGCCCCGGAACCCCGCCAGGGTTCCGGGGCCTCGGCGCTGCTCCGGCCCTGCCGCCGACGAGGCCCGTACGAGGACCCTCCGCCAGGGGCCCCTTGCCGACCAGCGCCGATCCGCCGGGAGCTAGAGTCCGACCCATGGACGAAGACACCGCGCGCTGGAACCGGATCGCCGATCTCCTGCCGGACGACATCGCCCGGGAGGTCAAGGACTGCCGGGCGATCGGGGAGCAGGAGAGCGGGCTCGGTCGGCTGGTCGAGGGCCTGCTGGCCCGCCAGATACCGATCAGCGGCACGGACCGTGCGCAGATCTCCGTGCTCGCCGAGGAGTGGGGAGTGCGCGAGCGGCTCACCCCGGGCCTCCTGCGCTGCCCGGGCGACGGCGCGCCCGCCCCGGTGCGGCTGCTGGACGGCGAGCGCGACGAGGCCGAGGTACTGACGGGCTGGACCGAGCCGGAGCTGGCCGACCTGGTGCTGGTGCCGTGGATCGGCTGCGCCCGCTGCGGCCGGACCTTGCTCCGCGCCCACGGCTGGGAGCCCTGGGACGACTTCTCGTACCTCGCCGAGCACTACGTGATCAGCACGCCGGACGGCGTCCGGGCACAGCGGATCCTCCCGCACGACGCCGCCGGCGCGGCCTTCGCCGAACTGCTCCACGGCTGCCCGGAGAAGGACTGACCCGGAAGGCGCCGACCAGGGAGAGGACCGACCGGCACAGCACCGACCCGCGGAGGGCTAACGCTCTTCCGGCAGCTCCACCGCCTGCCAGCGGTACGCCGCGTCCTCCTGCCACACCTGCAACTCGCCCTCCACCACCGCCGCCAGGCACAGCCGCCAGTCCTCGCCCATGGCCAGCGCGACCCCGGTCGCCGGGCGCAGCGTGGGCCGCCACCAGCGCGGTCGGCGCGAGGCGCCGCCGGCCGGCAGCCGCAGCCGTACGCCGCCCGCGCCGGCCAGCGCGACGGTCGGGCCGCCGCGGTGGCCCACCATGGCGATCCCGAGCGAGGGCTCACCGTCGCCGATCTCCGTTCCCGCCCCGGCCCTGCCGAGGGTGTGCAGCTGGACCGAGCCGTCCGGCCGCAGCGTGGCGGCCTGCGGTCCGGCGGAGGTGCGGGCCAGCGCTCCGGCGCGCAGCGGGCCGGCCGGGCCCACCGGGACGGGCGGCTGCGCGGTGCCGGGCCGCCAGCTCAGCACCCGCTCGCGGTGCTCGACCAGCAGCAGCCAGGCGCCGGGCCGCTCCTCGGCGGCGGCGAGCACCCGGTCGGCCGGGCAGCCGGGGTGTTCCTGGCCGGTGAGGGTGCGGCCGGGTGCCCAGCGGTAGGAGCGCAGCGCGCCGCCGGCCGCCGTCCAGACCGTCATCTCTCCGGCCGAGCCGCCCGACCCGAACGAGCCGCCGGAGCCGAACGAGCCGCCCGAGCCGCCCGGACCACCCCACCCGCCCGAACCGACCCCGCCCGCCAGGCCGTTGACCCCGCGCGCCGCCTCCCACCAGCCCGCCGCCGTACCGACCCACAGGGTGCCGCCGCGGTCCTCCGCGCAGACCACCAGCTCGCCCGGCTGCCCGGCCCAGCCGGCCGCCAGCTCCCGTACGGCGGACGGCCCCTGCCCCGCCGGGAGCCGTCGGCCGAGGGCGCCGGGGCCGGCCAGCGCGGTGCCGTCGGCGCCGCCGGTGACCACCAGTGGCCGCCCGTCCGGGTCGGGCAGCACGGCCAGGCCCGCGGTGCGGGCCACCGGCCGGTGGGCGCGCAGCAGTTCACGGCCCCGGGCGGCCCACGGGCCGAGCGGGGAGGGGCGGCGGTCCGGGTCGCGGGCCAGCGGTTCGCAGGCCCAGCGCGCCAACTCCTCGCCGTAGCCGGCCGCGAGGAGCTCGGCGCGGGCCTGCTCGGCGGCCAGCCGGTGGTCGAGGCGGCCGTGGTCGGGCAACAGCAGGGTTCGGGCGAGGGTGCCGACCGCGAACAGGTCCTTGGCGGTGGTCGGGAAGCCGCCGACCTGCTCGGCCTCCGGCGGGACGTGCCCGGGGGTGAACACCGCGACGGTCAGGGCGTGGTCCAGCGGGGCGAGGAAGGTCAGGTCGATCAGCTTGACCTGCCCCTGGCCGTCCACCAGGACGTTGGCGGGGGAGATGTCGCGGTGCACCCAGCGCTTGCGGTGCAGCTCGTCGACGATCCGGCAGAGCCGGGCCAGCACCTCGGCGACCGCCGACGGGCCGCCGTGCCGGCCGCGCGCCCAGGTGTGCAGCGGCACGCCCTCGACCCAGGGCGAGATCTGGTAGCCGAGCAGCGCGGCGCCGGGCGGGCTGCCGGGCCGGTGCGGGGAGGGGCCGAGCAGGAAGCTGGGCACCACCAGGTCGGTGACGCCCAGCCGGTGCGCGTTGTGCGAGACGTCGTCCCAACGGCCGAGCCAGCGCCGCACCTCGGTCGGGTCGCGCTCCAGCATGATCTTCGCGGCGACCAGTTCCTTGCGCCCGTTGTGGCCGGTGCGAACCGCCCGCCACACCTCGGCCTCGCCGCCCCGGTGGTGGAACTCCAGGAGCTCGTACTGCTCCGGGTCGAACTCCGGCCCGAAGCGGAGCCCGGGCACCCAACGCGACTGCGACACCCGACCCCCGACGCTACTGGCCGCTACCGACCGCTGTGGACGCGCTGTTGGCGCGCTGCTGTTGAGCTGCTGCTGTGCTCTCGTCCCCCTGGTGATGTGATGCCCAGGATAGTGCTCCTTTCCTGTTCGTCCGTCCGATCGAGGGCCTATTCTGATGGCACTCGGGCAACATCGCGACACGACGTCAAATCACGGCCACTCCAGGGAAGTTGATCATCCGGGTGGGCGGTACTCGAACCAGGGGGACGGTGCATGGCGCTGTTAGCGGTGCTGCTGGTCGTGGTGGCACTGGTCGGTGCGGCCGCCGTCGTCCTGGCCCGGCGCCGACGGGCCACGGACGCCGCGGCGGTGGCGAAGGCCCTCGCCGCGGCCGCCGAACGGCTCGCCGCCGGCCGGGCCGCCCAGGCCCGCCGCCGCTACGCCCGGCTGGCCCGCCGACTCGCCGACGCACCCGAGGAGTTGCGCCCGCAGCGCGGCCTCGCCCTGCTCGGCCAGGCCGAGGCCACCATCCCCACCGGCGACCAGCAGGCCACCCTCGCCCTGCACCGCGAGGCCTACCCGCTGCTCGCCGACCCGGCCCGCCAGCTGCCCCGGTGGAGCCTGCGCAGCCTCGCCGAGGAACGGATGCGGGCCCCCGACGGCGACCTCGGCCCGCTGCTCGCCTTCCTTCAGGCCACCGCCGCCGGCGCCGAGCCCGGCGAGGAGGCCGAGGCCGCCGACCACGCCCTGGACTGGCTGCAGCGCCGCTGCCGGGAGGGCGCCGTCGAGCAGCGCGAGGACGCCACCGCCCGCGCCCTCGCCGCCCTGCCGGGCCGGGACTGGCCGGTGCTCGCCCGCGCCGCCCTGCTGACCGCCACCGGCCGGGCCGTCGAGGCCGAGGGCCTGGTCGCCGAAGCGGCCCCCGGCGGCAGCGGCGAACTCTGGTTCCGCTGGGGCGTACAGCTGTACGCCCGGCACCAGGACGGGCCCGCCGTCGCCGCCTTCGACGAGGCGCTGCACTTCGGCCCCGGCGAGCCCTCCCCCTGGGGGCGCGGCCAGGCCCTGCGCACCGACGCACTGCTCTTCCGCGGCCTCGCCAGGCAGCGGGCCGGCAACACCCAGCGGGCCTGGGGCGACCTCGCGGCCGCCGCCGTGGAGAGTCCGACCGACCCCCGCCCCCGCTACGCCCTCGGCCGGCTCGCCCTGCTGCTCGGCGCCGACGAGCAGGCCCGGGAGGAGTTCACCGCCGCCCTGACCCTCCGACCGGACTTCGCCCCCGCCCGGTTCGGCCTCGCCCTGGTGCACGAGCGGGCCGACCGCCCCGCCGAGGCCGCCGCCGACTACCGGGCCGGCCTCGGCACGGCCCCCGACTGGCGCCCGGCCCGGGTCCGGCTCGGCGCCGCCCTGCTCGCCGCAGGTCAGGCCGGACCGGCCGAGCCGATCCTGCGCGCCGAGGCCGACACCGAACCGGGCAGCCGCTGGAGCGCCATCGCCGCCTTCCACCACGGCCTCGCCCTCGCCCGCACCGACGACCAGGCCGGCGCCCTCGCCCGTTGGGAGCAACTCGACGACGAGGACCTGCACCCCCGCCGCGCCCTGGCCCGCGACCGGCTCGCCCGCACCCGGCTCGCCACCGACCCGACGGCCGCCCGCGAACTCTGGCAGCAGGCCGTCGTCGAGCACCCCGCCGCCCCCGGCTACCGGGCCGCGCTGCGCGAAGCCGCCCTGCGCGAGGCCGCCCACCTGCTGGTCACCGGCCGCGACCGGGCCGAACCGCGCCGCCGCGCCGCAGCCGCGCTCGCCCTCGCCGACTCCCTGCCCGGCGCCCTCACCCACCGCCAGGCCCGGCTGCGCGCCGCGCTCGCCCTGGCCGAGGGCACCCCGGAGCCGGTCACCGCGCTGCTCGACGCCGGCAGCGGCCTGCGCGACCGCTACCACCTGGCCGCCGTCGCCCTGCTGGCGGGCCGCCCGGCCCGGACGATCGCCCTGCTCGGCCCGCCCGACCCGGCCGGCGACCCGGCGATCGCCCGGCTGCGCGCCCTGCTCGCAGAACGGGCCGGCAACTGGGCCGCCGCACTGGACTGGTACCGGCACTTCCTGGCCTCGGGCACAGCGGCCGGCCGGGCGCCGACCGGCGACTGCGCGCTCTGCGACCGCCCCGCCGCCGACACCTGCGGCGGCTGCGGCCGCGAGGCCTGCACCGACCACCAGCACACCCCGCGCGATGCCGCCTCGCCCCGCTGCGTGCGCTGCACCGCCCCCGTCCTGCGCGCCGTCCTCGACTGCGCCCGCCGGGCCGGCACTCCCGAACAGGCCGAACCCGTGCTCGCCCGCTGGGCCGAGGCGCTCGGCGACGGCACGGCCGCCGCACCCGTCCGGCTCGACCTCGCCCTGCTGCGCGCCGAACTCGGCCGACCGGACGAAGCCCTGGCCGACCTGCCCGAGGACGCCACGACGGCCCGCGCGGCCGTCCTGGTCCGCCGGGCCGGCGCCGCCCTCGCGGCCGACCGGCCGGGCGCGGCCGCCGTCGACCTGCGCCAGGCGCTCCGGCTCGCCCCCGAACACCCGCAGGCGGCGGGCGCGCTCGTCCTGCTCGCCGAGCACGAGGCGCACCAGGCCGCCCTCGACGGCCGCCACCGGGAGGCCTGGGAGGCCTACCGGGAGCTGCTGCGCGAGGACCCGGCCCACCCCCGGCTGCTGCACGCGCTCGGGCTGGCCGGCTACCGGCTCGCCGCCGGCACCCCCGACCAGGAGCCGGACGAGGAGCTCTGGGCCTGGACGCTCGGCTGCCTGGTCGCCGCCCTCCACCAGCCCGAGCTGTGGGCTGAGTCCGCCCGGACCACCGGCCGCACCGCCGAACCCCAGCGGCTCGCCGCCGCCCGCACCGGACTGCTCGACCGCCTCCGTGAGGACCTGCGCGCCCTGGACCGGGCCGCCGGGCGCGGCGGCGACGAGGTCACCGCCTGGACGCTGCGCCTCGGCATGGAGGCGTACTGTGCGGACGCCCTCGCCCAGGAGGACGTCCGGATCGCCCTGCCCGGCCGCCCGGACCGCCGCCTCGCGCTCGGCCCCGCCCTGGACCGGCTGCTCCGCGCTGATCCTGAACTCGCAGGCTGGGCCGAGGCGTTCGAGCAGGCCGTCCGGCCCTGGCAGCGGCCCGCCGGCCCCGACGCGCCCGCGCCCACCCGCGCCCTCGGCCTGTTCGGGGAGCTCGGCGCACAGCGCTATCTGCAGCTCCAGGGCAGGCAGGCCGCCGCCGTCGCCGCCCTGGACGCGGTGCCCGAACAGCGGCGCGGCGAGGACTGGCAGGCGCTGCTCGGCGAGTCCCTGGTCAGCCAGGCCCGCGAGCACCACCGCAACCAGGACTGGCGCGAGGCGCTGGACAGCCTCACCCGCGCGCGGTCCGTCCCCGGCGCCCGGCTGCCCGCCGACGCCGCCGCGATCGCCGCCGAGTCCGGCGTCCGGGCCGCCCGCGCGCTGCTCAAGAACAGCCTGGACGACCAGGCCGGAGCCGCCGAACTCCTGGAGAGAGCACTGGCGTTGGCCCCCGACGACCCCGAGGTGCGGGGTGACCTCGGCGCCACCTACGCCCAGTGGGCGCGCAAGATCAACAATGAGGACCAGGACTACCCCCGCGCCCTCGCCCTGCTGGAGAAGAGCCTGGACCTGGTCCCCGGCGACCCGACCGCCCGGCACTTCCTGGAGGCCGCCCTCGGCAACCGGGCCGGCCAGCTCAGCCACCCCGACGCCACCGACGCGGAACTGGAGGAGGCCGCCGACGCCTGGCGGGCGCTGATCGAGCTCAACCCCGACCCGGACCACCGGATCGGCCTCGCCTTCGTACTGCGCCAGCTCTCCCGCTCGGCCGCCTTCGCCGACGACCGCCGGCGCGCCGTCGAGCGGATGGCCGAGGCGCTGCGTGCCGACCCGGACTGGGAGGGCGGGGTCGAGCACGAGGCCCCGCGCCGGGTCTCGGTGATGCTCGCCAACCACGTGGTGGACGCCATGCAGGACCAGCCGTTCACCGCCCAGGCCGCGATGCTGCAGAAGGCCAAGTCCTACGACGACTCGCCGGACATCCGCCGGCTGATGGTCAGCCTCTGGCGCGGCGAGGCCATCGGCCACTACGAGGCCCGCCGCTACCTCGAGGCCATCCGGCTGCTGGAGGAGGCCCTCGGCCTGTCCCGCACCCCGGAGGACACCGACAAGCTGCACCGCGAACTCGGCATCGTCTACGGCTCGTTCGCCGTCCAGCGGGCCAACGCCCGGCAGCTGCGCGAGGCCCGCGACCTGGCTCGCAAGGCCGTCGAGCACAATCCGGACGACCTTGAGCTGCGAGCCATGCAGATGCGGATCAACTCGCTCTACTGACGGCAACCGTACGGCAGTTGGGATGCGTCCCAGACCGTACGCCGCAGCCGTACCGCCACCCGCACCGCCGACCGTACCGACACCCGGACCGCCGACCGTACCGCCACCCGTACCGCCGACCGTACCGCCGACCGGACCGGCATCCCAGCCACCCACCCCGGCCACTGTGAGGAGAGGGACCGCCCGCCATGCCACTGCACGAACCGTCGCCGTACGAGGTCCTGGGCATCCCGCTCACGGCCGGCGTGCGCGAGATCAACCTCGCCGTCGGACCGGCGATGCGGGCCGGCCGCTACAGCCGCCAACAGATCCAGGAGGCCGCCGCGCTGCTGCGCAACCCGGACCGGCGCCTGGAGGCGGACCTCCAACAGCCGCTCCCGCCGGAACCGGTGGACCAGGCCGCCGAGCTCCTCGCCCCCGCGCTCGCCGAACCGCTGCTGGTGATCGAGCGCGAGCCGCTGCCGCCCGTCGCCACCCTGCCCGTCCTCCACCGGGCCGAGCTGGCCGCCGACTTCACCGAGCCCGCCCCCGGCGGCGCCGACCCCGAACCGCCCGTTCCCGCCCGCTACGCGGCGGACCTGTCCGTGCTGCCGCAGATCGAGGTACCCGAATGACCGACGCACCCACTGACCTGACCGCCGGCGCGTCGACCGCCGAACTGCTCGGCGGCCAGCGGCCGTTGGAGATCCCGCCCGGCGTCGAGGAGGTCGACCTGGAGGCGGCGTTCGGCCGGCTGCTCTTCCGGGCCTCGCTGCTGGGGAGCAAGCTGGCGGAGCAGAAGCAGGCGGCCCGGGCCGAGCAACGCGAACTCCTGGGCATCCTGGTCGAGGTGGACGACGCGCTCGCCGCCCTCGGCCTGGACCGCGAACTGGTGGCGCTCGGGCGCGGCGCCGGCCTGGAGGCCACCCGGAGGCGGCTGCTCGGACAGCTGGCCAAGGCCAAGGTGCGGCCGATGCGGCTGGAGGGCATGACGGCCGACCCGGACCTGACCGAGATCGTGGGCACCGAGGCCCGGCCCGGGGTGGCGCCGGAGACGGTGGTGCGGACGGTGGTGACCGGGTTCTTCTGGGAGGACGAGGTGCTGCGCCGGGCCCAGGTGGTGGTCGCCGCGCCGGAGCCGGACCCGGAGCCGTCCGAGGCCACTGAAGCCGTCGAGCCCGAGGCGCTGGAGCCGTCCGAGGCCACCGAAGCCGTCGAGCCCAAGGCCTTGGAGGCGCTCGAGGCCACCGAAGCCGTCGAGCCCGAGGTGTTGGAGACCCCCGAGGCACCGGAGACACCTGAGGCGACCGCGACCGCCGCCACCGCGCCGGTCATCCGCGTCCAGCCCAAGGCAGCCCCGCCCCGGGCCCGCCGCCGGGCCAAGGCCGTGGCCCAACAGGCCCAACAGGCCCAACAGGCCCAACAGGCCAAGCGCAAGAACTAGCCAGGACCAGGACCACGAGGGGCAAGAGGGGAACGACATGTACCGCACACTCGGGATCGACCTGGGTACCACCAACTCCGTGGTCGCCCACCTGCGCCGGGGCGAGCCGGAGATCATCTTCAACCGCCAGAACCAGGAGGCCACGCCCTCCGTGGTCGGCAGCGGCCGCAAGGGCGAGCTGCTGGTCGGCTCCACCGCGCGCAGCCGGCTCGCCATCGACGGCGCCAACGTGATCCGCTCGGTCAAGCGCTTCATGGGCCGCAAGTTCAAGGACCCGCAGGTCCAGGCGGCCCTGAAGGAGGTGGACTACAAGGTCACCGCGGGCACCGACGGGGACGTCAACGTCTGGTTCAACGGCCGCTCGTACACCCCGATCGAGATCTCCGCGATCATCCTGCACCGCCTCAAGGAGGACGCCGAGCAGCGCTTCGGCGAGCCCTTCCACCGGGCCGTCATCACCGTCCCGGCGTACTTCGGCGAGCGGCAGGTCGCGGCCACCCAGGAGGCGGGCCGGATGGCCGGCCTGCACGTGCTGCGGATCATCAACGAGCCGACGGCCGCCGCCCTCGCGTACGGCATCACCTCCGAGGCGGGCGACGAGGGGAAGACCGTCCTGGTCTACGACCTCGGTGGCGGCACCTTCGACATCTCCATCCTGCTGCTGGTGCCAGGCTCGGTCTCGGTGCTCGGCATCGAGGGCGACAACCTGCTCGGCGGCGACGACTTCGACCGCGGGATCACCACCGCGCTGCTGGAGGACATACGCGAGGAGTACGGCGCGGAGTACCAGCCCGACCTGCGCGACCGCCCGAAGATCGCCGCCACCGCCGAGACCATCAAGATCGAGCTCTCCAACCAGGAGTCCTCCGAGGTCATCCTGCCGGGCCTGGGTGCCGGGCAGCTGGTGCTGGAGACGGAGTTCGAGCGGGCCCGGTTCGAGGAGCTGATCGAGGGCCGGATCGAGCGGACCATCGAGCTGACCCACAAGGCCATCATGCAGGCCAACCTGACCGTCGGGGACATCGACGAGGTGGTGCTGGTCGGCGGTTCGACCGCGATCCCGCTGGTCGCCCGCCGGCTCGGCGAGGTCTTCGGCCCGCGCCGGATCAGGCGCGGCGTCAACCCGATGCAGTGCGTGGCGCTCGGCGCGGCCGTGCAGTCCGCGCTGGTCGGCGAGGTGGAGTGCCCCGAGTGCCGGGCCCCCGGCGACCTGTCCGCCTCCAGCTGCGCCAACTGCGCCACCACCCTGCTCGGCGGCGCCCGGGTCTCCTGTCCGACGTGTCACATCCCGGTCGACGCCGAAGCCGCCGCCTGCCCCAAGTGCGAGCAGGTGCTGGACGGTTCGGGCGCCACCGGCACCGGAGCCACCGGAGCCACGGGAGCCACCGGAACCGGCCCGGGAGGCACGACGGCCCCGCAGCGGACCGAGGCCACCGCCGTGGTGCACGGCGGCAACTGCCCGCGCTGCGGCACGCCGGCCGCCCCCGGGGTCACCGCCTGCGAACTGTGCGGCGAGCCGCTCAACTCGGCCGCCCCCGGCCGGACCAGGGTGGCCACCGCCGCCGCCGAGGACGTCGGCCTGCGCTGTGCCTCCTGCGGGGTGGTCAACCCGCCCGGCTGCGAGGTCTGCCCGGGCTGCGGCGAACTGGCGCAGGTCACCAACCCGTTCGACATCACCCCGAAGAACCTCGGCATCGAGCTGAACGACGGCCGCCTCGCCGTCATCATCCCCAAGAACAGCGGCTACCCGACGAGTTCGCCGGTCAGCCGGGAGTTCGTGGTCTCCGGCAGCGGGCGCCAGCGGTTGGAGATCGCGGTCTACGAGGGCGAGCACGAGATCGCCCAGCAGAACGAGCTGATCGGCCACCTCACCCTGCGGCTGCCCGAGGGCCTGGGCGGCCGCACCCCGGTCGAGGTCTCCTTCGGCCTCGACCGGGACCGCACCATCACCCTGTCGGTGCGGATCCAGGGCGGCGCGGAGAAGACCGTCAAGCTGGAGCGGGTCACCCTCGACCCCGAGCTGAAGGTGCAGGTCGAGGAGCAGCAGCGGCAGATCGAGTCCTTCACCGACCGCTGGGGCAGCGAGCTGACCGAGGCCGAGCGGCGCGAGGCACAGCGGCTGATGGACACCCTGGACGACCTGGCGGCCGGGCAGACCCGCGGCCAGTCGGTGGACGCGGCGCTGGAGCGGGCCCAGCAGCAGCTCAAGGCCCAGCGCTGGGTGCGCGGCTCCGAGGCGTACCTGAGCCTGTTCATCCACTACTGCGAGAAGCACCTCGACCCTAGCGACCTGGACCGGCTGCGCTCGGTGGCCGCCGAGCTGCGGCTGCGCCGCGAGGCCGCCGACTGGGAGGCTGCGGTGCGCGCGGCCCGGAAGGCGGACGAGCTCTGCGACTCGCTCGGGCACACCATGCGGATGATCACCATGTGCAACGTGTACGTGACCCAGAACATGGTCTCGCCGGCCCTGGCCCAGCTGATCATGGCCGAGCTGCGCGGCCTGGACGCGGCCGTGGAGGCGCCGAACATGGCGGAGGTCAACACCCACATGTCGAACCTGCTGGCCCTGTACGCGCAGGCGCAGCGGGAGCTGGGCAGCGAGTCGGCCCCGGAGCCGCTCGGCCCGGTCCGCCCGGAGGAGGCGGGGCCGCGATGAGCGCCGCGGACGCGCCGGAGGCCCCGGGCGTCCTGGGCGCCCTGGCCGCGCCGGACGCCCCGGAGACCCTGGAGGCCCTGGACGTGCCGTGCCCGCTGTGCAGGGTGCCGGCGGACCGGCAGACCCTGCGCTGCCCCTCCTGCAGGGAGGACCTGTCGGTGCTGTTCCGGCTGCGTTACGCCGGTCGGATCGACTACAACCGGGCGCTGGCCGCCCTGGTGGCGGGGGAGGAGGGGCTCGCGCTGGGGCTGCTGCACCGCGCGGTGGCGGCCGAGCCCGGGCTGCGTCCGGCCCACGAGCTGCTGGGATCACTGAGCGTGGCCGGTCCCGAGGGCGCGGCGCCGGCGGGGCGGGGGGAGGGACGGGAGGCGGACGCGCCCTAGAACGGGTCAATCCGGCGTGCGGCGGGGTGGATCGCTTGTGATCGTGGGCGAGTGTGATCGTCACACTTCGAACCGCCATGCTCACAAGGAGCGACGCAATGCGTATGCGTACCACCCTCGCCGCCACCGCCCTCGCCGCGGTGACGGTCCTCGCCGGTGCCGGGACCGCCTCCGCCGGCGACGCCACCGCCAACGGCATCGCCGCCAACTCGCCCGGCGTCCTGTCCGGCAACCAGATCCAGGTGCCGATCAACCTGGAGGCCAACATCTGCGGGAACTCGATCGACATCATCGGCCTGGTCAACCCGGCCTTCGGCAACATCTGCGTCAACGAGTGACCCCGCGCGCTGGGGCCGTCCGTCGAAGCCGACGGGCGGCCCCAGCGCCGTGTCCGCACCCCCGTTCGGGGGTGGCGGCGCGGGGTCGGGGCGGGCGACCATGGTCCCTGACCCGCACCGCCGTCCCCGGGAGCCAGCCCGTGCCGACCACGCCGACCCCACGCAGCTACGCCTCCGGCACTGCGGACGTCCCGCTGCTCGGTGACACCATCGGGGAGAACCTCGACCGCGCGGTGCGCGCCTTCCCCGAGCGCGACGCCCTGGTCGACCGGGCCACCGCCCGCCGCTGGACGTACGCCGAACTCGCCGCCGACGTCGACGCCCTGGCGCTCGGCCTGCTGGAGCTCGGGATCGCCAAGGGGGACCGGGTCGGCATCTGGGCCTCCAACTGCGCCGAGTGGACGCTCACCCAGTACGCCACCGCCAAGCTCGGCGCGATCCTGGTGACGGTCAACCCGGCCTACCGGGCCCACGAGTTGGAGTACGTGCTGAACCAGGCCGGCATCCGGCTGCTGGTCGCCGTCGAGCGCTTCAAGACCTCCGACTACGCCGGAATGATCGAGGAAGTCAGGCCCCGCTGCCCGGAGTTGGAGCGCGTCCTGCTGATCGGCAGTCCGGACTGGGACGCCGTGACCGCCGCCGGAAGGCGCGCCGACCACGCCCGACTCGCCGAGCGGCAGGACGAGTTGGCCCCCGACGACCCGATCAACATCCAGTACACCTCCGGGACGACCGGCTTCCCCAAGGGTGCGACACTCTCGCACCACAACATCCTCAACAACGGTTACTTCGTCGGCGAGTTGCTCGACTACACCGAGCAGGACCGGGTCTGCGTCCCGGTGCCCTTCTACCACTGCTTCGGCATGGTGATGGGAAACCTCGCCGCCACCTCGCACGGCGCCTGCATGGTCATCCCCGCCCCGTCCTTCGAGCCCGGTGCGACCCTCGCCGCCGTCGCCGCCGAGCGCTGCACCTCGCTGTACGGCGTGCCGACCATGTTCATCGCCGAACTGGCCGACCCGGACTTCGACCGCTACGACCTCACCAGCCTGCGCACCGGCATCATGGCCGGCTCGCCCTGCCCGAGCGAGGTGATGAAGGAGGTCATCGGGCGGATGGGCATGGCGCAGGTCTCCATCTGCTACGGCATGACCGAGACCTCGCCGGTCTCCACCCAGACCCGGGTCGACGACCCGGTCGAGCGCCGGGTCACCACGGTGGGCCGGGTCGGCCCGCACCTGGAGGTCAAGGTGGTCGACCCGGCCACCGGCCGTACCGTCCCGCGCGGCGAACCCGGCGAGCTGTGCACCCGCGGCTACTCCGTCATGCTCGGCTACTGGGGCGAGCCCGACCGCACCGCCGAGGCCGTCGACGCCGCCCGCTGGATGCACACCGGGGACCTCGCGGTGATGGACGAGGACGGCTACCTCGCCATCACCGGCCGGATCAAGGACATGGTGATCCGCGGCGGCGAGAACCTCTACCCGCGCGAGATCGAGGAGTTCCTCCACACCCACCCGGACATCCTGGACGTCCAGGTCATCGGCGTGCCCGACGCCAAGTACGGCGAGGAGCTGATGGCCTGGATCCGGATGCGGGAGGGCGCCGAACCGCTCACCGACGAGGCCGTCCGCGCGTACTGCGCCGGCCGGCTCGCCCACTTCAAGATCCCGCGCTACGTGCACGTGGTCGAGGAGTTCCCGATGACGGTCACCGGGAAGATCCGCAAGGTCGAGATGCGGGCGCAGGCCCAGCGGATCCTGGGGCTCTGATCACGGGGCCCTGACCCCGAGGCTCCGGCGGATCCACCCGTTCGGCCCTTCCCCCGGGCGGGTCCAGGGAGCGCAGTGGCCCACCCGGCGGGAGAGTGTGATCATGCCCCTCGACGTCACAGTGGAACGCCTGATCCCCCTCCCGCCGGCTACCGTCGCCGCCTACGCGATGGACTGGCGCCACGACTCCGAGTGGACCCGGGGCATCCGCACCGCGGCCCTCACCCGGGAGGCCGACACCGGCGGCTTCGGCGTGGGCGCCGAGGTCACCCGGACCGCGCACTTCCTCGGCAGGTCCTTCCGGTACGTGCTGCGCGTGGCACTCCACCGCCCGCCGACGGTGCTCGACATGGTCTCCGTCTTCGGGCCGATGCCCATGCGCGTCACCTACACCTTCGAACCCACCCACGCCGGCACCTTCGCCCGCATCCGCGTCCGCGGCGGCCCCCTCCTGGTCGCCCCGCTGATGTCCTGCCAGGTGCGTGCCGCCCTCACCGCGGACCTGCGCGCCCTGGAGGCCCGGCTCAGCGGGTGACCGCTGCCGTTCCCCTCCCTCCGGCGCCGACACCCTGGCCCCTTCCACCCCCGCCTCCTCCCTCACCTCCCCGCTGACCAGGGGTTTCCTCGGTTCCTCGGCCCCGCACCCCCTGTTCCCCTCCCTCCGGTAGGGTGCGCCGACACCACAGCCGGATCGAGAGAGGTACAGCGCATGAGTTCGTCGCCGACGGTGGCCGCCCCGGGGGAGCTGCGGCGGCACCTGGGGGTGTTCGACGCCGTGGTCATCGGGCTGGGCTCGATGATCGGCGCGGGCGTCTTCGCCGCGCTGGCGCCCGCCGCCGGGGCAGCGGGCTCCGGGCTCCTGGTGGGCCTGGCGCTGGCCGGCGTGGTGGCGTACTGCAACGCCACCTCCTCGGCGCGGCTCGCCGCCCGCTACCCGCAGTCCGGCGGCACGTACGTCTACGGCCGGGAGCGGCTCGGCGACTTCTGGGGCTACCTGGCCGGCTGGGGCTTCGTCGTCGGCAAGACCGCCTCCTGCGCCGCGATGGCCCTCACCGTCGGCTCCTACGTCTGGCCCGGCCAGGCCCACGCCGTCGCGGTCGCCGCCGTGGTGGCGCTGACCGCCGTCAACTACGTCGGCGTGCAGAAGGCCGCCTGGCTGACCCGGGCGATCGTGGCCGTCGTCCTGGCGGTGCTCGCCGCCGTGGTCACCGCCTGCCTGGCCGGCGGCGCGGCCGACACCGGCCACTGGGCCGTCGGTGCGGACGCCGGCTTCCACGGCGTGCTCCAGGCCGCCGGCCTGCTGTTCTTCGCCTTCGCGGGGTACGCCCGGATCGCCACCCTCGGCGAGGAGGTCCGCGATCCCCGGCGCACCATCCCCCGGGCGATCCCACTCGCCCTCGGCATCACCCTGGTCGTCTACGCCGCCGTCGCCCTCGCCGTCCTGGCCGTCCTCGGCCCCGACCGCCTCGCCCACAGCACCGCTCCGCTGGCCGACGCCGTCCGGGCCGCAGGAGCGCCCGCCCTCGTCCCGGTGGTGCGCGCGGGTGCGGCGGTCGCCGCCCTCGGCTCGCTGCTCGCCCTGATCCTCGGCGTCTCCCGCACCACCCTGGCGATGGCCCGCGACCGCCATCTCCCGCACCCCCTCGCCGCCGTCCACCCCCGCTTCGGCGTCCCGCACCGCGCCGAGCTGGCCGTCGGCGCGGTGGTGGCCCTCGCCGCCGCGCTCGGCGACCTCCGCGGCGCGATCGGCTTCTCCTCCTTCGGCGTCCTCACCTACTACGCCGTCGCCAACGCCTCCGCCTGGACCCTCACCCCCGCAGAGGGCCGGCCCCCGCGAGCCGTCCCCGTCCTCGGCACGGCCGGCTGCCTCGTCCTCGCGTTCGCCCTCCCCGCCGGCTCCGTCCTCTGGGGCGCCGCCGTCCTCGCCCTCGGCGCCGCCGCCTACGCGGCACGCAAGGCTCTGACCCGCCGCGCCTGACCCCCGGGAACACGAACGGCCGGCGAGGGCTTGCTGCCCTCGCCGGCCGTCGACGTCCGTGACGACTACCGCGCGCCCCACTCCTGGTCGGTCGGCACGATCTCGCGGCCGAGCGGCATCAGCGAGACCGGGATCATCTTCAGGTTGGCCCACCCGAAGGGGATGCCGATGATCGACAGGAACAGCGGGATGCTCGTGATCAGGTGCCCGAGAGCCAGCCACCACCCGGCGAACACCAGCCAGATGACGTTCCCCACGCAGGACGCCGGCCCCGCGTCCGGCCGTTCCACCGCCGACCGTCCGAACGGCCACAGGATGAACCCGGCAAGCCGGAACGACGCGATGCCGAACGGGATCGTGATGATGAGTACGCAGCAGATGATTCCGGCGAGCAGGTAGCCAAGAGCCATCCAAATGCCGCAGAAAATAAGCCAGATGACATTGAGGATGAACCTTATTGCACTCATGCTTGCTACCTTCTCACGGCTGATGGCGTTGCACTACGACCGTGCCATGCCCGTCGGCGAGCGTGTTCACGCCCTTAGGGGTCGTTCCTCAGGGGCCGGTCCGGGTCACCGCCCGGGACCGGGCCCCTTCCGGTTCCGGGAACCGGCCGCGGCGGGTGGCCCGGTGCCGCGGACGACCTCGGGGAGGCGGTCGTCCGCCTGCTCACCGAAGGCCTGACGGACACCTCCGTCCGCACTCCCGGAAAAGCAATGTGCGGGGCATGTTCGCCATGCCCCGCACATCCGACGTGCAGGAGCCTTCTCCCGGAGGCCGCTATTCCTTTCCGGGGGCCGTTCTGCTCCAGAGGATCTCGAACTCGTCGGAGCTCAACCGATCCTCCTCTTCGAATTCCCCCGGCAGCAATTTCGACTCGGTCAGGAGCGGGCCGATGTCGTCATCGAAGTCCTCCCTGGAGGAGAGCCACCTGTCGCCGACGTTCGACACCTGTCGAGTGGGGAATCCGTCGGTGAACTCGATGTAGATGACTGCGTCGTTTCCGTGCCAGGTCTCGAGCGAGGTCTTGAAGTAGTCCTTCGCCACCGCTGTTCCTCCGAGAATGGGGTGGTGCCGCTTCCGGTGATTCTTCCGGTCACGACGTCCGGCAACGGCACCATCACCCGGATCCCGGGCGCCCGGACGTCGGCCTGGCAGGCCGCCGACCGGTGGAAGCTGACCGGCACCGCCGACAGCATTCGCAGCAACGACCTGCCGCTGACCGGCGGGGCGGCGATCGTCTCCGACCCGGTCCGCGGCACGAACACCCGGGGCGTCGGACCGGGTACTCCGTGTGGTCGGGGACCTGGACGAGACCATCGAGATCATCCGGTCGACGATCTTCGGGCTCCGCGCGCGCGAGGAACGCGCCGGGCAGGGCCTGCGGGCCAGGGCCATGCGGACCGTCGAACGGGCGCAGGCGGTCCTGGGCTACCCGTCCCGGCTGAGCTTGGAGGGCCTGCTGGACACCGACGTCCCGGCGGAGGTCGCGGAACACGTCGTGGCCGTCCTGGGGGAGGCGCTGAGCAACGCCGCCCGGCACGCGAAGGCGAACCGGGTGGAGGTCGCGCTGCACGCCACCGGACAGCACGTCGTGCTGACGGTGCAGGACAACGGCGTCGGCGTCCCCGAGCAGGGGCGGCGCAGCGGCCTTCGCAACCTCGCCGAGCGGGCGGAAGGCCTCGGCGGCGTGTTCGAGGTGATCAGCCCGACCGGGGGAGGCACGCGGCTGACCTGGTCCGCTCCGCTGGGGTGAGGACCGGCCGGCCCCGCCCGCGGGCCCGGTCACGCCCTAGCAGGAGGGTGAACCGGGCAGGGAACGCCCGGTCACCAGTTCCGGGTGGATGCGGATGGTCACGTGGCCGGCGGCCGGTTCCGGGGGCGGCGCGGGCACGACGGCGGGAACGGGGCGGCCGTCCGGGACATCGGAGGTGACGTCCGCCCGGCCGAGGACGGTGACGCTCCAGCCGCTGCCGTCGGTCTCGCTGAGTTCGCTCACCTCGAAGGCGACCACTGCGTCGGCGACCGCCCGGGCGATCTCGGAGTCGGCGTCGGCGCGGAGCAGGACGCTGCCGTCCGCCGCGATCCGGTAGCGGACCGGCATGACGGCCGGCAGCGCACCAACGGTGTAGACCAGTCGGCCGACGGCAGCCCCGCCCAGCAGGGCCAGGCACTGCGGCTCGTCCAGTGGTGTGAATTCGGCGGTCATGGCATCCATGCTCGGCGGGGGCACGTCCTTCCGCGAGGGGCTGATGGTCCCCCCGAAGGCCTCCGGGTGGTCCCCGGACACCGGGTGCTTTCGGCCCGGGCGCGGGTGCCGGCAGACAGCCCGGCCGCTCAGACGATCCGGCGGATCAGACGGTCCGGCGGGCCGACTGCGGGTCCTGGCCGGTCAGCACCTGGTTGGCGATGATCGCGGCCTGGACCCTGCGCTCCACACCGAGCTTGGCGAGCAGCCGGGAGATGTGGTTCTTGACCGTCTTCTCGGCGAGGTAGAGCCGCTGGCCGATCTGCCGGTTGGTCAGGCCCTCGCCGACCAGGGCGAGGATCTCCCGCTCGCGGTCGGTGAGCTGCGGGAAGTCGGACGGCTGCTGGGCCGCGGCCTCACCGCGCAGCCGGGCCATCAGCCGGGTGGCGGCACCGGGATCGAGCATGGACTGCCCGGAGGCGACCGTGCGGACCGCGGAGACGAGGTCGGTGCCGCTGATCTGCTTGAGGACGTACCCGGCCGCGCCGGCCATGATCGAGTCGAGCAGGGCCTCCTCGTCGTCGAAGGAGGTGAGGATCAGGCAGGCCAACTCCGGCATCCGGGAGCGCAGTTCGCGGCAGACGGTCACGCCGTCGCCGTCGGGAAGCCGCATGTCCAGGATCGCGACGTCGGGGCGCAGGGCGGGAACGCGGATGAGTGCCTGCGTCATCGTGGAGGCCTCGCCGACCACCGTGAAGCCGGGCTCCGCGTCCAGCAGGTCGTGCACACCCCGCCGGACCACCTCGTGGTCGTCGAGGAGGAACACCTTCACCGGCTCGCCCGCGTCGGCCACCGTGTCGTCCGCCATCACCGCTCCGTGCTCAGCCCGCCCCCAGGGGCAGGTCGTACAGATCTCACCGCAGTGTGCCGGACAGCGGGGCGCGCCGGTAGGGCCGGACGGCCCTACCGCACGACCCAAGGCGCTGCCGACGGCGGGACCGGGACCCAGGGCGCTGCCGACCGGCCGCGGGACCGGGACCCAAGGCGCTGCCGACGGGACCTTCAGCCCTCGGCCCGGCGGACCGGCGCGCGGCAGTCTGAAGCCCACCCGGAAAGGAACTCCGATGACCCGTCTGCAGAGCCGTCCCGCCACCGACGTCCTGGTGACGACCCGTGGTGAAGTCTCCCTGGCCGCACCCGAATACGCCCGGACCAAGCTGCTCGCCGTACTCGAACGCCTCGACGAGCCCGTTCTCTCCGTCCGGGTGAGGCTCACCCAGGAGCCCAACCACGCCGTGGCCAGGCCGTCGACCGCCCAGGCCACGATCGACCTGAACGGCCGTCCGGTGCGCGCCCACGTCGCCGCCGCCACCATGCAGGAGGCCGTCGACCTGCTCCAGGACCGGCTGAACGCCAGGATCGCCCGGGTCCGGGCCCACCGGCACCAGCACCGCCACCACGCCGGCCCGTCGGCGGCCGCCGGGCGCGAACACCGGCCGCAGCGCCAGGCGTTGAGTGCCGAGGAGCGCCGCATCGTGCGGCACAAGAGCTACAGCCTCGCGCGTCAGACCACGTGGGCGGCGGTGTACGAACTGGAGGCGATGGACTACGACTTCCACCTGTACACCGACGCGGTGACGGGCTGCGACAGCGTCGTCCACCACGACGGCGAGACGGGGGTGTACCGGATCGCCTCGGCCGGAGCGGCGCCCGAGGCCGAGCCGGGCATCTCGGTGAGCACCCACGCGGCGCCCGAACTCACCGTCGCCGCCGCCGTATCGCGGCTCGACCTCAGCGGCCTGCCCTTCGTGTTCTTCACCAACAGCGAGACCGGGCGCGGCAACGTGCTGTACCACCGGTACGACGGCCACTACGGCGTCATCACTCCCGCGCAGTAGCCGGCGCGAGCCGAGCCGGCGCGAGCCGAGCCGGCGGGGCCGCCCCGGCCGCGTCGGGCCGGTCCCGTCCCGGGTCGGTCCCGGCCCGATCGTCAACGGCCCGCCACCGAAGCCACGGTGGCGGGCCGTTGACGTACGCCCGTACGCCCGTACGCACGTGCGCCCGTGCGCCCGTGTGGCGTGCGGCGGCGCTAGCCGGCCGGAAGCCGGAAGCCGGAAGCCGGAAGCCGGGAGCCGGGAGCCGGAAGCCGCGCCCACCCGGGGGTGGACGCGGCATCCGGGCGTCGCGGGCTCAGCCGAAGGCGGTCTTCAGCGCCTGGAACGCCGTCTTCGGGTCGGAGAGGGCGTGGTAGACGGGCGGAATCGGATTCTCGAGGCCGAGCAGCCGGTAGACGGCGTGCATGGCGCCGCGCACTGAGTACTCGACGGTGAAGACCACGTCCTCGGGGATCTCCACGAACTGGCCGAGGAAGGCGAAGTTCCGGGCACCGTGCGGGATCACCAGCGGCCGGTCGTGGACACCGCGCCGGACGAACTGGCTGGTGATGTAGGGCATCATCACGGTGGTGACCGTGGTGGTGGCGCGCACCTCGTCGGCGATGTCGTCGAAACCGAGCTGGCCGAGGAGTTCGTCCAGGATCTCCCGGCCGGTGGACTCGGCCATCGCCTTGCCGGTGTGCTCGCCGGGCGTGTCGATGAACAGGCCGTAGCCCCAGAGGGTGAGGACGTCCTCCGGCTGGCCCTCGAAGTGCGGCGGGCGCGGTACCACGACGGACATCAGCCAGGGCGAGTCCTTGAACGTCATCAGCGCACCGGTGCCGGGGGCGTTGCCGGAGAACTCCTCGATCCGCTTCAGCAGGGCCGGGCTGCGCATGGTCAACGTGAAGGACTGCCAGGCGGCTTCGGCGATGTTGCCGTTGAAGACGGCGGGCCGGCCGAAGTCGGGGGCCTTGCGGGAGAGCGTCTCCCACAGCGCCCAGCCGCCGTCGCGCTTGTCGCGGACCAGCTCGGCCACGGTGTCGTCCGAGCCGTAGGCGGCGTCCGCGGTCATCGAGCCGAGGGTGATGAACGCCAGGTCGGGATCGGCGAGTTCGACGGTCTCCGGGCGGCCGTCCCGGTCGAGGTGGAGGCGCTTGGCGCGGCGGATGCCGCGGTCCTCGGTGAAGTCGACGTCCCGCACCGTGACGCCGTGCTCGAAGTGCACCCCGTGCTCGGTCAGCCACCGGATGAGCGGCCGGACGATCGAGTCGTACTGGTTCAGCCGGGTGCGGCGGACCCCGGAGAGGGTGTGGATGCGCGGGAACTCCTGGACGAAGCGCAGGAAGTAGCGCTTGAGCTCGATCGCGCTGTGCCAGTTCTGGAAGGCGAAGGTGGTACGCCACATCGCCCAGAAGTTGGTGGCGAAGAAGTGTTCGGAGAAGAACTCGTCGATCCGCCGGGGGCCGATCACCGACTCGGGCAGGGCCAGCAGGCGGGCGAGTTCGATCCGGTCACGGGTGTCCAGGCCGAGCTGCGAGGCGTCCAGGATGCGGTGGTCCCGGTCGATCAGGCGCGCCTTGGCGTCGGTGGGCCACTGTTCGTTGAAGTCGAGGATCTCCTGCCGGACCGTCCGGTCCGGGTCGTCCAGGGTGGGGATGGTCTCCAGGAGGTTCCACAGGCAGGTGTAAGCCTCGTCCTCCAGCATCCGCCCGCCGCGCGTCACGTAGCCCTGCTCGGCGGCTCCCCGGCCGTCCAGTGAGCCGCCGGCCAGGGGGAGTTCCTCCAGGACGTGGATGTTCTCACCCGGGAACTCGCCGTCCCGGATCAGGAAGGCCGCTGCGGCGAGGGAGGCGATGCCGCCGCCGACGAGGTAGGCCTTGGTCTCCCGCGAACTGTCGATCATGGTTTCTCCGGATGTGGGGGACGGCGCCCCTGGGCGCCCTGCGTAGGGTCGGCAGGCTGCTTCCAGCCTTCTGGAGCCGGAGCGGTGGCCGCGAGGGCCGGGTGGTCCCGGCCGCGGGACCACTGGTCCCGGGCGGTCGTGCGCCCGGACCGACCACGGTCCTGGGTGCGGGGTCGGGCGCGGACCCGCACGGCACGGCCTGAGCGGGAGGGTGCACGGCGCGCCCCGGCGCGGTCCGGCGCGTAAGGTCGAGATACCCTGCGGGGGTAACAAGGGGCGGTGTGGAGGTCGAGGAGGCGGAGGATGGCGCGGTTGCGGGCGTTCGGTCCGCCGGTGCCGTGGGCGCCGCGCCTGCTGCTGCTCGCCGCGCTGCTGCTCGGCATCGTGACCATGCACACCCTCGGCCATCCGAGCGGCGGGCACGGCGGCTCCGGTGGCGCCGGCGGGCACGAGGGCCCGGGGACGCACGCCTCCGCGACGCATCCGGGGGGCGCCGTCCACCACGGACCGGCCGCCGAGCCCGTCCGCGACGCCGCCTCCGCGGCCGACCCCGCCGCCCCCGGCGGCATGGACCCGATGGCGGTCTGCCTCGCCGTCCTGGCCGGCTGGACCCTGGTGTTCCTCCTCGTCGGTTCGCTGCCGCGCCACAGCGGTGACGCCGCCGCCGACGTACGGGCCCGGCTGCTGCGGGCCGTACGCGCGCTTCCCCCGCCCGGAGGCGGGCGGATGCTCCTCACCCGGCTTTCGGTGCTGCGTCAGTAGGCGCGCGCCCGCCGTTCCGTGCCCGCGCCCGCTCAGAGGCGCCCGCGCGCACCTCAACGCGCCCGCGCGCACTCCCGAGCGCCCGCGCGCGGAACGGCCGACGCGACGTCCTGCACACCCACACACCGCACGAGGTGCACTCCGTCATGCGCATACCCACCCGCCGTACCGTCCTCGGCGCCGCGCTCGCCGCCGCCGGGACCGGTCTGCTCACCGCCTGCTCCTCCGACTCGATGAAGGGCATGGACCACGCGTCCATGGGTCACGGCCCCACGGGCGGAGCGACCGCGACCGCCGCCCCGGCCGGTTACCTCGCCCCGAACGGCCCCGAGGTCGCCGCCGCCGAGGCCGCGCGCAACCCGGGCCCGGAGCGCAAGGTCGCGCTCACCGCCACCGAGACCACTCTCGACCTGGGCGGCCGCACCGTCCGCAGCTGGGCGTACGGCGACCGGCTGCCCGGCCAGGAGCTGCGCGCCACCCTCGGCGACACCCTCGCCGTCACCCTGGCCAACCACCTGCCGCAGGCCACCTCGCTGCACTGGCACGGCCTCGCGCTGCGCAACGACATGGACGGAGTCCCGGGCCTGACCCAGGCCGACGTCAGGCCCGGCGCCTCCTTCGAGTACCGCTTCGCGCTCAGCCACCCGGGCACGTACTGGTTCCACCCGCACTCCGGCGTCCAGCAGGACCGCGGCCTGTACGCCCCGCTGATCGTCGAGGACCCGAGGGAGCCGCTCGCCTACGACAGGGAGTGGGTCGTCGTCCTGGACGACTGGGTGGACGGTGTAGACGGAAGCACCCCGGACGCCGTCCTCGCCGAACTCGCCAAGGGCATGGGCGGGATGGCCGGGATGGCCGGGATGGACCACTCGGGCGGCATGGACCACGCGGGCGGCGCCGGGCACGACATGTCCGGGATGCCGGGCATGAACACGGGCGGCGCAGCCGGCACGCCCGGCACGCCCGCCGGCCCGACCCGGATGCTGATGGGCGCCCGGAGCCCGCTGCTGGGCGGCGACGCCGGCGACGTCGCGTACCCGTTCCACCTGGTCAACGGCAGGCTCGCCACCGCGCCCGAGACCTTCACCGCCAAGCCCGGCGACCGGATCCGGATCCGCCTGGTCAACGCCGGCGGCGACACCGCCTACCGGGTCGCCCTCGGCGGCCACGAGCTGACCGTCACCCACACCGACGGCTTCCCGGTCGAACCCGCCACCACCCAGGCGCTGCTGCTCGGCATGGGCGAGCGCTACGACGTGCTGGTCACCGCCAAGGACGGCGCCTTCCCGCTGACCGCGCTGGCCGAGGGCAAGAACGCCACCGCCCTGGCCGTGCTGCGCACCGGTGGGGGCGCCGCGCCCGACGCCGCCGTCCGCCCGGCCGAGTTGGACGGCCGGCTGGTCACCGCGGGGCAGCTCAAGGCCGCCCCGGGCGTCCGGCTGCCCGCCAAGTCGCCGGACCGCACGGTGAAGCTGGAGCTCACCGGCGGGATGGCGAAGGCCGACTGGGCGTTCGACGGCCGCCCGTACGACCCGGCGCAGCGCCACCCGGTGGCGGCGGGCGAGCGGGTGCGGCTGGAGTTCCGCAACAGCACCACCATGTGGCACCCCGTCCACCTGCACGGCCACAGCTTCGCGCTGCCCGGCGACGGCCCGCGCAAGGACACCGCGATCGTGCTGCCGGGCGCCACCCTGGCCGTCGAGTTCGACGCCGACAACCCGGGCCTGTGGATGGTGCACTGCCACAACGTCTACCACGCGGAGACGGGCATGATGACCGTCCTCGGCTACCGGGCCTGACCCTCAAGGTCTCCCCCCCCCCCCGCGGAAATGGTCCCGGGTTTCACCCCGGGAGTGGCCCCGAACCGGCGCAACGGTTCGGGGCCACTCCGTTCGCGGCACCCGACCCACCGCGCCGTGCCACCCCGCCGACCTGCGCGGCCATGACGTTTTCTTAACGCGGGCCGGTAGCGGATTCTTAACGCCCGTCGCATAGCGTGTCGCTCTGCCGTCGCCCGACGGCGTTTTTACGGGGTCTTTAAACAAGAGGTGCAAGGTGGTTTCGTCGGGTTCGACGGAGACGGCGGAGTCGGATGCGCCGTCGGCGCGAATACGCCTCCGCAACTGGCTGCTGGAGGACGTGACCGCGGAGAAGCCCGCGCAGACGTCCTCGGCGCAGGGTGCCCCCGAGGCGTCGGACGGGGGCGCGGCGGCGGGGGACTCCGCCGCGCCGGGTGGGCACGTCGGTCAGCGCTGGTGGCGGGTGATGTGCCTGACCGGCCTGGACTACTTCTCGACGCTCGGCTACCAGCCGGGCATCGCCGCCCTCGCCGCGGGCGTGCTGTCGCCGATCGCCACCATCGTGCTGGTGGTGGTCACCCTGCTGGGCGCGCTGCCGGTCTACCGACGGGTGGCCAAGGAGAGCCCGCGCGGCGAGGGCTCGATCGCGATGCTGGAGCGGCTGCTGTCGTTCTGGAAGGGCAAGCTGTTCGTCCTCGCGCTGCTCGGCTTCGCGGCCACGGACTTCCTGATCACCATCACGCTGTCCGCCGCCGACGCGAGCGCGCACCTGGTGGAGAACCCGCACCTGACGGGCTTCCTCGGCGGCAAGCAGGTGCTGATCACGCTGGTCCTGGTGGCCCTGCTCGGCGCGGTCTTCCTCAAGGGCTTCAGCGAGGCGATCGGCCTGGCGGTGTTCCTGGTCGGGACGTACCTGGTGCTGAACGTGGTCGTGGTGGCCGTCGGCCTCTGGAAGATCATCGAGGCGCCGCACGTGGTCACCGACTGGACGGACGCGCTGACCGCCCAGCACGGCAACCCGATCGTCATGGTCGGCGTCGCCCTGGTGACCTTCCCGAAGCTGGCGCTCGGCCTGTCCGGCTTCGAGACGGGCGTCGCCGTGATGCCGCACATCCAGGGGGACCCGACCGACACCGAGGCCGACCCGGCCGGCCGGATCCGCGGCACCCGCAAGCTGCTGACCACCGCCGCCGTGATCATGAGCTGTTTCCTGATCACCACCAGCTTCATCACCACGCTGCTCATCCCGGCCGACCAGTTCAAGGCCGGCGGTGACGCCAACGGCCGCGCCCTGGCGTACCTGGCGCACGAGTACCTGGGCGGCGCCTTCGGCAGCGTCTACGACCTCTCCACCATCGCGATCCTCTGGTTCGCCGGCGCCTCCGCGATGGCGGGCATGCTCAACCTGCTGCCCCGCTACCTGCCGCGCTACGGCATGGCCCCGCACTGGGCCCGCGCGGTGCGGCCGATGGTGATCGTGCTGACCCTGATCGGCTTCCTGGTCACCTGGATCTTCGACGCGGACGTGGACGCCCAGGGCGGCGCGTACGCGACCGGCGTGCTGGTGCTGATCAGCTCCGCCGCCATCGCGGTGACCATCGCCGCGTACCGCAAGCGCGAGCGCGGCTGGACCATCGCCTTCGCGGTCATCGCGGCGATCTTCCTCTACACCACCGTGCTGAACGTGCTGGAACGGCCGGACGGTCTGAAGATCGGCGCCTGCTTCATCGCCGGGATCATCCTGGTCTCGCTGCTCTCCCGGCTGCGCCGCGCCTTCGAGCTGCGCGTCACCAGCGTGGCCATGGACGACGTGGCGGAACGTTTCATCAGGGACTACGCGCACCGACCGCTGCGCCTGATCGCCAACGAGCCGAGCCACCGCGACATCGCCGAGTACCGCGACAAGATCCGCCAGATCCGCGCCGACAACGACATCCCCGGCGAGGACGACCTGGTCTTCGTCGAGGTGACCGTCCGCGACGCCTCCGACTTCGAGGCCGAGCTGACCGTGCGCGGCGAGGTGCTGCACGGCCGCTACCGTGTGCTCACCCTGGAGAGCTCCAGCATCCCGAACGCGCTCGCCGCGCTGGCGCTGAACATCCGGGACCGCACCGGGCAGCAGCCGCACCTCTACTTCGAGTGGACCGAGGGCAGCCCCTTCGCCCAGTTCCTGCGGTTCTTCCTGTTCGGACAGGGCGAGGTCGCGCCGGTCACCCGCGAGGTGCTGCGCGAGGCCGAGCCGGACCGCTCGCGCCGCCCGCGCGTCCACGTCGGCTGACCCCGTCCGGAGGCCACTCGCACGCCGGCCCGTCCGCTCCGAGTGAGCGGGCGGGCCGGCGGCGTTCCCCGGGGGGCAACAGGGCGCCGCCCGCGCCGGGGCGGGCGCGGGCGGCGGGTCGATGGGGTCAGGTGGTCGGGTGGTCGGTGTCGGGTGGTCGGTGGGGTCGTAGGGATCGACGGATTCAGGAGGGGTCAGGAAGGGAGGTCGAGGACCATGCCGGGCTGGATGAGGTCCGGGTCCTCGCCGATGGTGTCGCGGTTGAGTTCGAAGAGTGCGGGCCAGCCGCCGGGGACGCCCAGGTTCTCGGCGAGTTCGCCGAGGGTGTCGTACCGGCGGACGGTCCAGGTGCCGTCCTCCGACACGGGCGAGGTCCGGGCGGCCGCCGGGGGTGGCTTGACGGCCTCGCGGCCCTGGCCGCGGGGGGCGCGGGGGACGCGGGCGCCGCAGACGGGCCAGGGGGAGAGGCCGCGGCGGTCGGCGAGGTGCTGGGCGACGGCGATCTGCTGCTCGCGGGTGGCGAGGTCGGCACGCGGTGCGTAGGCGAGGCCGCCGTTCTCCCGCCACGTGGGCTGGTCGAACTGGAGGCCGCCGTAGTAGCCGTTGCCGGTGTTGATGCGCCAGTTGCCGTGGCTCTCGCAGGACGCCACGCGGTCCCAGTCGTACGAGCCGCCGCCCGACCTCCCGGGGTCGGACCCGGTGTCGCGGCCCGGTGGCGCGGCGAGGGCCGCTGGGGCGGCGACGGCCACGGAGAGGGCGCAGAGCGCGGTCGGGACGATACGGCGTAGACGGGCGGTGGGAGGCATGCGCGGCTCACAGACTCGGGGACAAGGACTCGCACCGTCCGCGGACGGCGCACTCCCACCCATGCACGCCGGACGGGGTGCTCCGGCGCCGACACGTCCGACAGGTCACCCGCATGGCCGCCCGGGACCACCCCGGCGGCCCGCGGCCGATCGTCCGTCACCCTCGCGGTCCGTCACCGACCCACAGTGGCCCGGGCGTTCTCGAAGAAGGGTGCGAACGATGACGATCGATCAGGGCGCCGCGCGGGCCGAGTCGGGCGTGATCGGCGGCTCGGGGCCGTACGCGCTGCCGGACCACGTCACCGAGCCGCGGATCACCCACGCGGAGGTGCCGGAGGTCTTCGCGGGGAACGTCGACCGGCTGCGCGCGGTGCTGTCCAAGGTGCTGGAGAGCCTGCCCGCCGAGCGGGACCGCGTCTGCTCGCACGCCCTGGGAGTCACCACTGGCCTGCCGGGCGTCCGCTGAGGACTCCCCGACGGCGTCCCCCGGCCGGCCGACCGGTCGGCCGGCCGGGGGACGGCGGTTCGGGTGCCGGTGGCGATCGTTCAGGCGCTGGTGGCCACCGTTCAGGTTCCGACGGCCACCGGCAGCTCGGCGAGGCGCCACTCCAGCATGCCGTCGTTGAGCCGGACCGCCCGCAGGCCGCGGGCGGTGAGCAGGCGGACGGCGTCGTAGGCCAGCACGCAGTACTCGCCGCGGCAGTAGACGACGACCTCGGTGTCCGCGGGCAGCTCGTCCAGCCGCTCGGCCAGCTCGTCGACCGGGATGGAGAGCGCGCCGGGGATGTGCCCGGCCAGGAACTCCTCGGCCGGGCGGACGTCCAGCACGACCACCTCGCCGGTCTCGGCGCGGGCACGCAGTTCCACGGTGTCGACCTCCCGCGCGCCGTCCTCGCCCAGGTAGGCGTCCAGCGCGGGCGGCACCGCGGCCTGGTGGCGCTCGGCGACCCTGCGCAGCAGGGCGAGCAGTTCGCCGACGTCCGGGCCGGAGAGCCGGTAGTGGATCCGGACGCCCTCTCGGCGGGTGGCGACGAAACCGGCCTGCTTGAGCGCCTGGAGGTGGGCGGAGGCGGTGGTCAGGTTCAGCCCGGCCGCCTTGGCCAGCGCGTCCACGGTGCGCTCGCCCTGGGCGAGCAGGTCGAGCAGCTCCAGGCGCTTTCCGCTGGCCAGGGCCTTGCCGCTGGCCGCGAACGCGTCGTACAGCTGCGCCTTCGCCTCGCTCTTGGCCATCGCTTCCTCCGCCTCCGCCGGTCCGTCCGGACGCTCCGTGGTTCTTGTCCAAGGTTCCATGGAATATTGTACTGGAGTCCTTCCTCCATAAATCCATGGAATATTGTTGATGCGGTCGGTCGCTGCCACCGAGCGCAGGACGCACAGGACGCGCAGGACGCACAAGGCGCGCCGCAGACGCACCCGTCATCGACGGGACTCACACAGGAGAAACGATGAGCACCACGACCCCCGAAGCGCCCGCCCGGGTGGCCGCCCGACCGGTCCGGCTGGGCCTACGGGAGAACTGGCTCCAGTTCTCCCTGCTGGTCGTGGCCACCGCCACCGTCGGCGGCCTGGTCGGGCTGGAGCGCACCACCGTGCCGCTGATCGGCTCCGAGGTCTTCCACCTCACCAGCGACCTCGCGGTCTTCTCCTTCATCATCGCGTTCGGCGTCACCAAGGCCCTCACCAACCTCGCCGCCGGCGCCCTGACCGCCCGCTTCCGCCGCAAGCAGCTGCTCGTCGCGGGCTGGCTCGTCGGCGTCCCCGTCCCGTTCGCCCTCGCCTGGGCACCCTCCTGGGGCTGGATCGTGGCCGCCAACGTGCTGCTCGGCATCAACCAGGGCCTCACCTGGTCGATGACCGTCAACATGAAGATCGACCTGGTCGGCCCGGCCCGGCGCGGACTCGCCACCGGCCTCAACGAGGCGGCCGGCTACGCCTCGCTCGGCGCGACGGCCCTGCTCACCGGCTACCTCGCCACCTCGTACGGGCTGCGGCCGGCGCCCGAGCTGATCGGCGCCGTCTTCGTCGTCGCCGGCCTCGCGCTCTCCCTGGCCGTCCGCGACACGGCGGCGCACGTCGCGCTGGAACTCGCCCAGCACCCCGCGCCCGACGGTGACGGGCCGCGCCCCGGCCTCTGGCAGACCTTCGCGCACACCTCGTGGCGGGACCGCTCGCTGCGCGGCGCCAGCCAGGCCGGCCTGGTCAACAACCTCAACGACGGCCTCACCTGGGGCGTCTTCCCGCTGCTGTTCACCGACCACGGGCTCGGCCTGGCCGCGGTCGGCCTGATCAAGGGGCTCTACCCGCTGCTCTGGGGCTTCGGCCAGATCCCCACCGGCCACCTGGCCGACCGGATCGGCCGCAAGCCGCTGATCGTCACCGGCATGCTGGTGCAGGCCGCCGGCCTCGCCCTGGCCCTGGTGCTGCTCGACCGTCCGCTGCTGGCCGGCATCGTCTCGGCGGTGCTGCTCGGGCTCGGCACCGCCATGGTCTATCCGGCGCTGATCGCCGCCGTCTCCGACCATGCCCACCCGAGCCGCCGGGCCAACGCGCTAGGCACCTACCGGTTCTGGCGCGACATCGGCTACGCGGCCGGCGCCCTGCTTGCCGGAGTGCTCGCCGACGCCCTCGGCCTGAGCGCCACCATCGTGGCGGCGGCCGTCCTCACGGCGGCCTCCGGGCTGCTCGCCGCCCGGCTGATCAGGGACCGGGCCGCGCACTGAGGGCCCCCGCGTCCCCTCGCGCTCTCGTCAACTGTCCCATGGAGAAAGGAAGTCGAGACCAGCGGCGGGGTAGCTCGCTCCGTCACCCGCGGCCGGGGAAGATCCGGCCCAGGTGGTAGTGCAGTACGCCGACGGCCTCCTCCGCCGTGCGCTGGTTGAGTAGGACGCTGAGGCCGAGGCCGGCGGAGACGGCCAGCAGCACCACGGCCTCCTGGCGGGGGTCCAGGCCGGGGACGGCGTCCCCGGCCTGTCGGGCGGCGGTGATCTGGGCGGCCAGGAAGGCCTCCATCTCGTTCGGCGCGGCCAGGAACGGCTGGCCGCCGAGCCCGGGATCGGTGACGGAGAGCACCGCGTACTCGGTGTAGATCAGGTGGAACGCCCTGCTCTCCTCGTCGGTCGGCACCGCCTCCAGCAGCACCGCCTCGATGATGCCGCGCGGGTCGCCGTTCGCCCCGCTCTCGCGTGCGCGGCGCTGGACGCGCTCGCCCATGCGGGTCGCCAGGCGGGTCATGGCGGCGAGCAGCAGCTGTTCCTTGGTGTCGAAGTAGTACTGGACCAGCCGCACCGAGACACCGGCCTCGACCGCCACCGACCGCATGGTGACGGCGTGCAGTCCGTTGCTCGCCGCTGAGCGGAGCAGGGCGTCGATGATCTGCGCCCGCCGTTCCTCGTGATCCACCAGCTTCGGCATCGGGTTCCTTCCGGATGTTTTTGTGGTACAACCATACCACCAATAAGGGAGGGCGATCATGACCAGGACCACCGTCGGACACTTCGTCAGCGAGTCGGCCCGGGCGAAGTTCCTTGCGGCCTACGACCGGGCGATGGAACTCTGGCCGAGTCCGCGCCAGGAGCTGGACGTCGAGACCGCCTACGGCAGCGTCCACGTCCACCGCTACGGCGCGGCGACCGGCGACCCGATCGTGCTGCTGCACGGCCACGCCGGGCACCCGTCCAACTGGTACCCGCAGATCGCCGCCCTCGGCGAGGACCACCCCGTCTACGCGATCGACACCCTGGACGACCCCGGCCGCAGCGTCCAGCGCGCCGTCGCGGCCGGATCGCCGGAGAACGCGGCCTGGCTGGGGGAGGTGCTGGCCGGCCTCGGGCTGCAGCGGGTGCACCTGGTCGGGGCCTCGTACGGTGGCTGGCTGGCGCTCAACCAGGCCGTCCACGCCCCCGAGCGGCTGGCCTCCGTCGTGCCGCTCGACCCGGGCGGGATCGAGAAGGTGCCCGCGCGCTTCTACGTCCACCTGGTCGCCGGGCTGCTCGGCATGCTCGCCCCGCGCCCGCTGCGTCCGGCGGTCGGCCGGCTGCTGGCGAACCCCGCGCTGAGCGCGCCGCGGGAGATGACGGCGCCGCTGATGCTCGCGCTGCGGAGCTACAAGCCGAGCGGCCGCCCGCCGGTCCGGACGTTCACGGACGAGGAGTTGGCGTCGATCCGGCTGCCGGTACTCGTCCTGCTGGGCAGGCGCAGTGCGCTGCTGCGGCCGCGCCGGGTGGTGGAGCGGGTCACCCGCCTGATTCCCGGTGTGCGGGCGGAGATCCTGGAGCGGGCCGGCCACGGGCTCAACCTGGAGCAGCCCGAGACGGTGAACGAGCGGCTGCTGGGCTTCATCGGCGAGGTCGGGCGGGAGCGGCGGGCCACGTAGCCGGGCGGTGCGCCAGGACCCTGGAGGGCCCGCACTCGGTGAGGGCCCTTCAGGGTCGCCTGGCGGTGTTTGTCAGCTGTACAGGTAGGAGTCGTTGTTCGTCGCGCCGTTGAGCGATCCCGCGTATCCCGCCCCGAAGGACTGGTAGCCCCCGGTGATCAGCCCGACGGACACCGTGTGGCCGGTGTTGTTGACGATCGACGCGGCGTTCCCGTACATGTTCTGGCCGTAGCCGGAGCCGTTCGCGTAGCGGGCGAAGGTGTAGTTCCCCAGGTAGAGGGACTGGTTCGGCGAGAAGTTGTCGAACGAACCCCAGCCGGCGCCAGGCGAGTTGTAGTACAGGCAGACGCTGCCGCTGGGGCACGCCTCCGCCCCGCCCGGGCCCGCCGCGTGGGCGCTCCCGGTGGCCATGGCCACCGTGCCGGCCGTCAACGCCGCCACCGCCGCGATCTTGGCCGCGCGTTGTCCGAACGTGATGCGCATTCCGTACTCCCGTCCCAGTCGACAGTGCAGGAAGGCCGGGCAGGCCGGGTCCCTTGCGGACCATCGCCCCCGAGGCCTGGAACAGGCTGGCACGCCCGTCCCGTCCGCGCCACGGTTTCGTGCCGTTCCGGTTGTGGATAGATGCGGAGGTGCCGGTCCCGGTCCTGCGGCGCTCAGGCCGCCGAGGGCAGCGCGGTGGCCGCCCTCGCCTCGTCGTAGCGCCGCAGTACCAGGCGGGCGACGGCCGGGTGGGCTGCCGGCGGGGTGCTGGTCCGGCTCGCCGTGGTGGTGACGGCGCTCCGGGCGGCGGGGGCTGGGCCGTTGGTATGACGGTCAGGACGGCCCGGCGCGCGGGTGGTTCTCCGGGCGGTTAGCGTCGGCCGCAACACGTCCTCGGACCCCGGAGGCTGCAGTGCAACGGTGGATCATCATGACGGTACTCACCTCGGCTCTCACCGGCCTCACCGGCCTCACCGGCGCCGCCGTGCCCGCCTGGGCCGACGAAGACCCGGTCGCCACCGCCGTCACCCTCGGTGAGGCCAGGATCGACCCCAAGGCCGCCGGCCGGGTCCGGGTGGAGATCGGGTACGTCTGCGCGAACGCGGAGGAAGCCCGCTCGCTCACCGTCTCGGTGGAACAGAAGGACCCGGAGGACACCACCGTCACCGCCTTCGGCTCCAGCCGGACGGCGGAAACGGACGTCGTCTGCGACGGGACGCCGCAGACCCGGGAGGTCATCGTCCAGTCCAAGACCTACAACTGGCTCCCGGACGTCGAGGCCATCCTGACCGCCACCGTCTCCGACCTCGGCGCCACCCCGCCCGCCGCCGCCGACGCCAAGCGGGTCACGCTGGTCACCGCTGAGTGATGCGGTCCCGTTTCCGGGCCGTCGCCCTGGCGCTGCTGCTCGCGGCCGGTCCCGCCCTGACCGGCTGCGTCAGCGCGCTGGTGGGGCCGGCGCCGGAGGAGACCAGCAGCCCCGCCGTCGTGTCGCCGTCCGTGGAGAACTCTCCGGCCGCCTCGCCCAGCCCGTCCGTTGCCGCCGGGACGGTGGCGGCGCGCGACTTCTCCTTCGAACCGGCCGACTTCACCGCCGGCCCCGGCGCGGTGGTCACCGTGACCAACACCGGTACCACCGCCCACACCCTCACCGCCCAGGACGGCACCTTCGGCACCGGCCCCATCGCCCCGGGCGCCACCGCCACGGTGACGGCGCCCAGCCAGCCGGGCGCGTACGCGTACCTGTGCTCCTTCCACCACTTCATGCGCGGGATTCTGACCGTGTCCTGAGGGGCGATTGCCCTACGCTCGTGCCCTGCACCTGGGGAGGGCACGAGGGATGGCCGACAGCACGTCGAACACAATGAGTGGCACGGTGCACGGGCTGGCCGTGCAGGCCGAGACCGTCAATTTCCTAGGGGGCCTGCCCCAGGCGGTGCCCGACACCGCCGACGACTGGGTGAAGCTCGTCGCGGGCTCGCGTGTCTGGAAGCATGTCCGGGAAGGCTGGGGTGTCGAGCCTTATCAGCGTGTCGCGCTGGAGGCCGTCGGCGAGTTGGCTCGGCTGCGGGACGAGACGGGGCTCGCCGAGGACCCGTGGCAGGACCCCGGGATCGCGGAGCGCTTCGCGCAGCGGATCGACTGGCTGCTGGGTCGCTTGGACCTCTACCCGGCCGAGGCCGCGCTGCTGGCAGTGCTGCCGTTCCTCTACCGCGTCCGCTCACTGCGCCTGGCGGCGGCACGGGTCTCCGTCGGCCCGACCGATCTTGCTCCTGCGTCCGAGCCCGACGCAGACCGCGCGGCGTACGAGCAGTTCATCGAGTCCCACGACCTACTGGTGGGCCGCACCCGGACGCGCCCCGCCTCCGCGGCGCCCCTCGGCTGGTGGCTCTTCCACCGCTGGCTCGACCAGCACGAGGACCTCGTCGACCCCGAGGGTGTGCAGGAGATCCTCGGTCGACTCCCGGCTCTTGCTGACCTCGGCGAGACCTTCGCACTCAAGCGGGTCTGCGCCCTGCTGCACGGCCTGCGCCGGGGACCCGACGTCGGCAACCGTGACTACCTGGCAAGCCTCAGCGTGGATGACCACCTGAGGGCCCCGGGCGAGCAGCAGGTCCGGGAGCAACGGTTGGCCCTGCTGCTGGCGTTGGCATACGGGACCGCCATCGAGATGACGGCTCTGCCCGAGATCGTGGCCGAACACCTCGGTATCCCGGACGAGGTCGACCTCACCGCCCTGCGCCGGACCTTGGACGAGGCTGCGTGGGGTGGCTCGTACGACCTGCCGGTACTGCGTGCCGAGTGCAGCCACGAGGCGGTGGTCGAGGGCCTGCACGAGTACACGGCCCGGGCCGACGAACTCCTCCACGCCGTCCGCCGCGTCCTCACCGATCACCCGCTCCCGACCCGCCTCACCTCGGACGAAGCCGTCCCCGCCACTGGTGCGTTCACCGGCTGGGCGCGGTTCCGCATGGATGAACGCCGGGTGCGCAGTCTGCTGATGGGCGTAGAGCTGTATCGCGACCGGGACTTGGCCGTTCGCGAGCTCTACCAGAATGCCCTCGACGCCTGCCGGTACCGCCGCGCCCGGACGGAGTACCTGGACCGCACGAATCCCATTGCCACCTTCACGTACGAAGGGCGCATCGAGTTCCGCCAAGGCGTGGACGAGGACGGCCGCGCCTACCTGGAGTGCCAGGACAACGGCGTCGGCATGGGCGAGGAGGAGTTACGAGGAGTCTTCTCCAACGCCGGCGCCCGTTTCGCGGAGCAGTTGGACTACAAGCTCGAACGGGCAGAGTGGCGAAAGGTCGACCCGCCCGTTGAGCTGTATCCCAACAGCCGCTTCGGCATCGGCGTGCTGAGTTACTTCATGCTCGCCGACGAGATCAAGGTATCGACCTGCCGCATGGACGCCTCGGGCCGGTTGGGCTCGCAGCTGGATGTTTCCATCTACGGCCCGAGCCACCTCTTCCGCATTGCCGAGCGGTCGGAACAGGGCCACGCGCCGGGCACCACCGTACGGCTGTACCTGCGGGACGACATCGAGATGGCAGAGTCCTGGTCGTGCGTGGAAGTCCTCGAACGCCTCCTGGCCGTGGCGGAGTTCTCCACGTCGGCGGTGCACGACAGCCGGGAGGCGGCCTGGGAGTCCGGAGTTCTGAAGGCGCGGGAGATGCCTCGGGACGAACCCTTCGGCTTCAGTGCCTGGGGCCGGTTGACGCCCTGGAACGATGCTCCGGAGGGCGCGCAGGTGACGTGGTGTGAGTACGGTGGCGCCTTGTTGGTTGACGGCCTGCTGGCTGAGCCGGACGTCGTTCGCGGAGTCATCTCGGCGGGCGGGTTGTCAGGGGTCGTGGTGAACCTCAGCGGAGAGTTCTCGCCAGCAAAGCTGTCCGTGGATCGCCGCCGCGTCATCAGCGACCTGTCAGAGTCGGTCCGGGGGCTGTTGGAGGCGGCAGTAGCCGATTTCGTGAGCGGCGACTCGGCTGTGCTGAGTATGGAGTGGATCCACCGGGTGACGGAGGGAAACTACCACCTCGCCGATCTGGTGGGAACCGAAGTAATTCGGCAGGGCCGCCAATTCGAATACCACGGTATTGAGTACGAGACCCGCCGTACGGGCTGCTTCCTGGCTGACGACGGAATTATCAAGTGGCTTGAGGACCGGGATGATTTCAACCCCAGGCACGTGATGGGAAGCCCGCCCGACCACGTCCTGCTGTGGCGGCTGATGGCGCATGGGATGGAGCGATTGATTCCGGAGCTAGCCGAGTTCTTTCCTAGGTCTTCCGTGTCTCGAAGGGTGCGCCCCGCCATGCCCTCCGACATTGCCGTGTTTGCGCCGGATGGGCCGCGAGGGGGGTGGTCCCTGATGCATCCGGACGACAGCTGGATCTCAGCGCTTTCGCGAAAGCTTGGTGTCTCGGCCGAGAGCGCTCGCGCCAGGGCAAATGAGCTCGGCGTGCACCCGAGGCGTAGCGTTCGCCTTCGGCAGGAGCACGATCGATCGCCAGCGACTGTCAATAATCTCCTGGTCATTGCCGATCTGAACGGCATTTCCGCATCGGAAGCAGCAGATGCATGGGTTCGTCTGGGCCGGGATGCCACTCACGAGGTCGTGGATCTGGCGATTGCCGTCGATACCAACCCGCTATTCCTCTGGGAGCGGTCGGGGGAGGGAACCTTCTGGAGTGGTCCGCAGCCAGGAGGTGCGATTGCGCCGGGGCATCTGGCCAAAGCCAGTCGGGTCTTCGGGATGCCAATCGACCGG
Source organism: Kitasatospora sp. NPDC032121 (assembly GCF_055580145.1). Lineage (NCBI taxonomy): Bacteria > Bacillati > Actinomycetota > Actinomycetes > Kitasatosporales > Streptomycetaceae > Kitasatospora > Kitasatospora sp. NPDC032121. The sequence goes on from NZ_JBVILX010000003.1 coordinate 53,214, forward strand.
GTCTGTGCAGCGATCGCGGACCACGGCCTGGAGGCAGACCCAACGGGCCTGCCATCGCCCGTCTCGGACGAGACTCTGGCATTGCTGAGTTGGGGACTCAATGGTTCCAGCCCATGGCTGAGCCGATCGGAGGAGGTGCCGGCACGTCATCTATTGTGTGCACTGCGAGACCTGGGGGTTTCTGTGGAGTGGGCCACGGAGACGCTCGGAGCCATGGGATTTCGCATGCAGCGTTTTCCGGAGGACGCATGTGTCGCGGATCTGGAGTTGCTGCTGGTGGACGGGGAGCCGCTGCGGGATGCGGCCGATCTGACCTTCGAACAGCTTTTTGACATGATGGGTTCACGGGAATCCTCGCTACGTGAAGTGATCGAACGGTTCAGGGTCTATGGCGTGGAGATCTCGATTGTTCTGCCGGAGAAGCTCGCCCGGCTGGACGAGGAGCTGTTCTTGCTCGATGGTGCGATGGACTGGGAGGACCTGCGAGTGGCGGATCCAGTCCCGTTTGCCCGGTTGATCATGGCGGCTCGCACACTCCAGCGGCGGCCTGAAGATCTTGCTCGCCACCTCCGGACTCGCGGAATCGTCTCGTCCAGTGGCGAGTTGCCGGCCGGACTCACCTTGGACCAAGCGGTTGTCCTCCTCAATCGAGGTAGGTCTCGATCGATCGGACTGCTGTGGGTCGAGCATCTCGACCTGGCCGAGCTCTTGAGGCTGTCGCTGAAGACAGGGCACTCGATGGTGCAGATCACCCAGTGGTACCGCGAGTGGGGCATCGACGTCCCCGACCCCGCCCAGCTGATCCGCGACGCCCTCGCCCGGGTCCCCATGGCCGACCCCTCCTGAGCACCGAATCCACCCGTGAACAGGGCTGCTGCAACGCTGCTCCTTGTTCTACAGTTCTGTAGAACTACAACGGGGCGACGATCGGGGACGAGCATGGACAGGCCGCTTCGGCTGCCGCAGCAGGATCGGGCGGACTTCGAGACGGAGCTCGGGCGGGCGTTGGCCGCGCCGCAGGTGCGGGCCGCGCTGCGGGAGACGGGGGAGGACGCTCGGGGTGTGGAGCGGTTGCGGCGGGCGGCGCGGGAGAACGCGGAGTTCGTGCTGGCCGCGGCGGCGCCGGAGTACGAGCGGTACGCGGCGTTGCGGGCGGATGCGGACGCGGTGGCGCGGGTGCCGGTGGAGGTGCCGGCGCGGGAGCGGGCGTCGGGGTGGTGGGGGGTGTTGGGGGTGGTCGTGCCGATCATCGCGGGGACGGCGGCGGTGATCTTCCTGCTGCTGGGCTCGGTGCTGGGGCTGGTCGAGGACCTGGGGGTGCTGGCGCGGGCGCTGGTGGAGGCCGGGTGGGTGTCGGCCGGGGTGGCCGCGGTGAGTCTGGTGGTCGGCGGCCTGGGGCTGCTGGGGGCGGCCCGGTCGAGGGGGGCCGGGGCCGGGGCCGTGGAGGCGTCGGACGGGCCGGGGGAGTTGCCGCTGGCGCGGGAGGCCTGGCGGTCGGCGTTGGCGGAGCGCGGGCTGGTGCCGTACCTGGTGGCGCAGGCGGGTGCGGCGCCGGGTCAGCGGCGCTGATCGAGTCTCGCCGAGCGGGCGGCGTCGACCAGGAGTTGGGCGGCGTCCGGGGGGATGGCCAGGCGGCGGGCGATCCAGGGGGCCGGGCGGCCGGCCCGGGCGAGCATCCAGGCGGAGTACAGGTGGCCGAGCTGGGGCGCGTTCTCGGCGAGCAGCAGTGGGCGGACGGCCTCCATCGGGAAGCCCTCGAGGGCGCGGGCGCTGTACTCGCGGCCGTTGGGGCCGGGCGGGGGCAGCGGGAGCGGGCGGCGGAGGTCGAGCCAGCGGCTGAGCAGCACCGCGCCGACCACCAGCAGGCCGGTGCCGGAGGCGCCGATCAGGATGCCGCCGATGACGGGGCGGTCCTCCTCCTCGGCCATGCCGAGGGCGATCTCCTCCAGGACGAGCAGGCTGAGCGCGGTGAGCAGCACCGCGGCTTCGGCGGGGCGCGGGTGGGTCCGGGACGTCGTCATGCGGAACCTCTTCCTCGGCGGGGTGGCCGGGGGTTTCGGGTGGGCGCGGCGATTCACCTTCCGTACAACGGCGGTGGGCGGCCTGGGGCACGCGTCAAGGCTCAGGCGGTGAAATCGCGGATCGGAATTGACGATTCGTCAAGAAGGCGCTGTGGGAGGCCTGTTGGCCGGTCGGCCGGTTCTCGGAGGCTGGTGCCGCACCTCCTTCCGGTCGGGCGCGCCTGGGCGGCGCGTTCGTCGACGGGGCGAGGGGCCCGACTGCGGGTGGGCTTCGGGTCAGCATAGCCCGGGCATGCCAACTTCGACAGGACTGTCGAAGTTGCGGATCCCGCGCTCGCGGCGGCGTGTCCGGGGGTGCCTGACCGGCTACTTTGAGTACGGAGCTCCGTTTCCACGACCGGGAGTCCACAGTGGTAGGGGAGGTCGGGACCGATGGGACTCACCAGCCACAAGCTGCTGGCTCTGACGGCGCTGCTCGCGGTGTTCACCGTGCTCGGCACGCTGTGGGTCTGGCCCCGGCTGGCCGTGCGGAGCTGGCCCGCGATGTTCCTGCGGCTCGGCACCATCGTCGTCACCCAACTGGTCCTGCTGGTGACGCTGGGGCTCGCCGTCAACGACTACTTCGTCTTCTACGACAGCTGGTCCGATCTGCTGGGACGCGAACACGGCGCGGGCGTGGTCCAGCAGACGGGTGGGAGCACCGGTGCCGGAGCCAGCCCCGGTGCCGGAGCCAGCCCCGGAGCCGGTGCCAGCCCCGGAGCCGGAGCCGGGGCCGGGGCCGGTGCGGCCGGAGTGCAGGTGATCGGCTCCGCGGAGATCACCGGCGTGGGGGCGGCCAGTCGCGATCCAGCTCGAATCGGGCGGATCGACCGGGTGCGGCTGCCGGGTGCGACCACCGGGCTGAGCACCGAGGGCTACGTCTACCTGCCGCCGCAGTACTTCCAACCCGGCGGCGCGGAACGGCACTTCCCGGCCGCGCTGGTGCTGACCGGCTTCCCGGGCGACGCCACCAACCTGGTGACCAGGCTCCGCTACCCGGCCGTCGAACTCGACCTGCTGCGCAAGGGGGCGATGGAGCCGACCGTGCTGGTGCTGATGCGGCCCTCGCCGACCATGCCCCGGGACAGCGAGTGCGAGGACATCCCGAACGGGCCGCAGGCGCAGAGCTACTTCACCACCGACGTGCCCGCCGACCTGCGGGCCTCCTACCGGGTGCTGGACGGCACCGGCAGCCTGGGGATCGTCGGCGACTCGACCGGCGGCTACTGCGCGGTCAAACTGGGCATGGAGCACCCGCAGACCTTCTCGGTAGCGGTCTCGCTCTCCGGCTACTTCAAGGCGGCGGAGGACGCCACGACGGGCGACCTCTTCGCCGGCAGTCCGCAGCGCCGCGCCGAGGCCGACCTCGGCTGGCGCCTGGCCCACCTGCCGATGCCGCCCCTCGCGGTGCTGCTCGCGGACAGCAAGGCGGACGGCAGCACCTACGCCGACTCCAGCGCCTTCGCGGCGGCGGCCCGCCCGCCGCTCGTGGTCGCCCAGGAGACGGTCGACACCGGCGGCCACAACTTCACCACCTGGGGGCGGCTGCTCCCGCCCGCCCTCACCTGGCTGAGCGCCCACCTGCGCGGGCCCGCGTAGCGCCCCGTCCGTCAGCGTGTCGGAGCCGGCCGGGCCCGCGCGGGGGGCTTCACGGTTCCGTACCGCTGGGCGGCCGGCGCGGTGGACGTCCTGCTGGTGGCGGGGCTGATCCGGTCCGGCCTCGGCGCCGTTCAGGCGGTGGCCATCGGGATCGGGCTCCTGCTCGTGCCCTGGCCGCTCACCAGGGACGTCCGCCGCTGAGCGGCTGCTGCGGTCCGAACAGCCCGACCCCGGCCCCCGTCGCCGAGGCCCCGTCAGCGGGCCAGCAGCGGGAGCGGTGCGCCGGTGCGGGCCGGGAGTTCGAGGCGGGTGAGCAGGGCCGAGGGCGAGACCTCGACCACCCGGCAGCCGGCCCGGTGGCGGCAGTGGCGGGCGACCGAGCCGTGCCGCAGGCGGTCCAGGCGGCGACGGGTGGCGGCGCCGAGCACGAGCAGGTCCTCCGGGCCGGTGACGGCGCCGACCAGGGCGGGGCCGGGTTCGGCGTTGACCACCAGCGGGTGGATGACCAGGTCGGACGGGTAACCGCCGTAGGCCTGCTCGAAGGCGACGTCGAGGCGCCGGCGGGCGGCGTGCTCCAACTCGGAGCGCGGGCGCAGGCCGTCACGATCGGTGGTGGCCCAGGCGGCCACGGGCACCAGCACCGCCCGGTGCCGGGCCGCCTCGCCGACGGCGTGGTAGAGGGCGGCCAGACTGCTCAGTGATCCGCTCAGGCCGACGATCACTCGGGTGGTCCCGGTCATGGCCGTTCGCCTCCGTCTCTCCGGCGGCTCTCTCCATCGGGCTCCGCCGGTTCGGCACTCCTTGCTTCGGATGACTCCAGTGAACCCCGGAACGGACCCGTCCGTACCGCTGCTGACACCTCCATGACGCGGGCCGCGCACATCCTGACGGACTCCTGACAGGGGCGGCGGGGATCTCCCGGGCGGCGCGCCTCGCCCGGGGCCCCGGCCGGTCCGTCAGCCCAGCCCCGGCACGAACCGGATCAGCAGGTCGATCGCCTTGATGCCGAGGAACGGCAGCACCAGCCCGCCCAGCCCGTACACCCGCAGGTTGCGCCGCAGCAGGTCGGTCGCCGAGGCCGGCTGGTAGCGCACGCCGCGCAGGGCGAGCGGGATCAGGGCGATGATGATCAGCGCGTTGAAGATGATCGCGGAGGCGATCGCCGAGGTGGGGCTGTGCAGTTCCATGATGTTGAGGTGGTGCAGCCCGGGATAGGCGTTCGCGAACATCGCGGGGATGATGGCGAAGAACTTGGCCACGTCGTTGGTGATCGAGAAGGTGGTCAACGCTCCTCGGGTGATGAGGAGTTGCTTGCCCACCCGGACGATCTCGATCAGCTTCGCCGGGTTGGAGTCGAGGTCGACCATGTTGCCGGCCTCCTTGGCGGCCGGGGTGCCGGAGTTCATCGCGACGCCGACGTCCGCCTGGGCGAGCGCGGGGGCGTCGTTGGTGCCGTCGCCGGTCATCGCGACCATGTTCCCGGCGGCCTGTTCGCGGCGCAGGTGGGCGAGCTTGTCCTCCGGGGTGGCCTCGGCGAGGACGTCGTCCACCCCGGCCTCGGCGGCGATGGCGCGCGCGGTCAGTGGGTTGTCCCCGGTGACCATGACCGTACGGATGCCCATCCGCCGCAGTTCGGCGAAGCGTTCGGCGATGCCCTCCTTCACCACGTCCTTGAGCTCGACCACGCCCAACGCCCGTGCGCCGTGCCGGTCGTGGACCGCGACCAGCAGTGGGGTGCCGCCGGACTCGGAGATCCGGTCCACCAGCGGCTTGGCCTCCATCGGGAGCCGCCCGCCGGAGTTCACCACCCAGCGGGCGACGGCGCCGGCCGCCCCCTTGCGGATCAGGCAGGTGGTGCCGTCCGGCCAGGTGAGGTCGACGCCGCTCATCCGGCTCTGCGCGGTGAACGGTACGGGCTGCTGCTCGCCCAGTTCGCCCGGGGCCCTCGGCGGCAGCCAGTACTGACGGTTGGTCAGTTCGACCAGCGACCGCCCCTCCGGCGTCTCGTCCGCGACGGAGGCCAACTGGGCTGCCTCGGCGAGCTGTTCGGTGGTCGCGCCGGGGAGTGGGTGCAGGGCGACTGCCCGGCGGTTGCCGTGGGTGATGGTGCCGGTCTTGTCGAGCAGCAGCACGTCCACGTCCCCGGCGGCCTCCACCGCCCGGCCGGAGAGCGCGACCACGTTGCGCTGCACCAGCCGGTCCATGCCGGCGATGCCGATCGCCGAGAGCAGTGCGCCGATGGTGGTCGGGATGAGCGCGACCATCAACGCCACCAGCACAACGGTGGTTTGGGGTGCGTGGGCGTAGATCGCCATCGGTTGGAGCGAGACGACGGACAGCAGGAAGACGATGGTCAGCGAGGCCAGCAGGATGTTGAGCGCGACCTCGTTCGGCGTCTTCTGCCGGTTGGCCCCCTCGACCAGGGAGATCATCCGGTCGACGAAGCTCTGCCCGGGGCGGGAGGTGACCCGGATGACGAGGTGGTCGGACAGCACCCTGGTGCCGCCGGTGACACCGGTGCGGTCGCCGCCGGACTCCCGGACCACCGGTGCGGACTCCCCGGTGATCGCGGATTCGTCCACGGTAGCGATGCCCTCGACCACCTCGCCGTCCTGCGGGATCACCTCGCCGGCCGGGACGAGGACGATGTCGTGCGGTAGCAACTGCGCGGCGGGGATGACCTCGTGGCGGTGGTCGCGGGTGCCGACCCGCCAGTGCGGCAGCCGCCGCGCGGTGGTGGCGGACTGGGCGCGGCGCAGAGAGTCGGCCTGCGCCTTGCCGCGGCTCTCCGCGACGGCCTCGGCGAGGTTGGCGAACAGCACGGTCAGCCAGAGCCAGAAGGAGATCACCCAGGAGAAGACGCTCGGGTGGAGGACGGCGCTGATGGTGGTGAGCGCGGAGCCGGTCTCGACCACCAGCATCACCGGGTTGCGCGTCATGGTGCGCGGGTGGAGCTTGCGGACGGCGGCGGGCAGCGCCTCGGCGAGCTGACGGCGGGTGATCAGCCGGCGCCGCCCGCCCGGCGAGGTGGGCCGGTGGCTCGGTGGCGGCGTGGGCGCGGAGGCCGGGGAGGGCTCCGGGCGGCGGAACCAGTTCTGATCGGGCGAGGTGCCCGGGGTGGTGTCCGGGGTGCTGAGGGCCGAACGGCGCATCGTCTCGGGGCCTTCCGGGCCGCCCGGTTGACAGGGCGGCGGGTTTCGGGGGAGCGGCGGGAACGCCGGACAGCCCACCACCCGTCCGGCGGGGAACATGCCGGTCTTGACACGGGCTTGGCGGCGGAACGGCAGTCCTTGACAGCTCCCTGACACCCCCGCCCGACCGCTGTCAGGAAGGCGTCAAGGACTGCGACCCCGCCGTACGCCATGCGTCAAGGACGGGTGCGGTCGGTGTGCGGAGGGGCTCCACTGGAGGGGTACGGCCGCACGGGCCGCCGCCACCCGAAGGGACCTCGCCATGACCACCGCCACCGCCACCACCGCCACCGCCGTCATCGACGTCGACGAGCCGCCGGAGCGGACGGTCCGCCCGGTTCCGGTCGCCTGGCGCCGGGACCGCCCCGAGCCGCCGGAACCGGCCCCGGTGGTCGACCGCGCTCGCACCCGCCCGGCGCACTGCCGGTTCGCCGCGCACTACGAGGACTGACGCCCGCAGGAACACCCCGCCACCCACAGGAGCAGCCGCCATGACCCAGCTCGTCGCCCCGCCCGTCCCCTCCGCTCCCACCGCCCCCGCCGACGCGCTCGGCGGCCCCTGGCCGGCCTCGGCGCGGCCCGGCCGGGGAGCCGAGCTGCTGGTCGGCGGTGTGGGGCTGGCCGAGGCCGCCGAGCGGTTCGGCACCCCGCTGTACGTGCTGGACGAGGGCGAGGTCCGGGGGCGGGCCCGGGCCTACCGGCGGGCGCTGCCGCACGCCGAGGTGCTGTACGCGGCCAAGGCCTTCCTGTGCAGCGCGATGGCCGACTGGGTGGAGCAGGAGGGGCTGGGGCTGGACGTCTGCTCGTCGGGAGAGCTGTGGCTGGCGGTCTCGGCCGGCTTCCCGGCCCAGCGGATCCTGCTGCACGGCAACGCCAAGTCCCCGGAGGAGCTGCGGCTGGCCCGTCGGCTGCGGGTCGGGCGGATCGTGATCGACGGCCCGGCGGAGATCGCGCGGCTGGCGGCGCTGGTGGCCGCCGACACGCCGCAGAAGGTGCTGGTCCGGGTGGTGCCCGGGATCTCCGCCGGGCACCACGCGGCGGTGCGGACGGGCGTCGGCGGGCAGAAGTTCGGCTTCCCGGTGGAGGGCGGTGACGCGGCGGACGCCATCGCCCGGGTGCTCGACCAGCCTGGGCTCGAACTGGCGGGGCTGCACTGCCACTTGGGCTCGCAGATCACCTCGGTGGAGCCCTACCTGCTCGCGGTGGACGCGCTGGTGCGGCTGCTCGCCGAGGTGCGGGAGCGGCACGGCGTGGAGCTGTCGGAGCTGGACCTGGGTGGCGGCCACGGCATCCGCTACCTGCCCGGGGACGCCGAACTGGACCTCGCCGAGTTCGCGGTGCGGGTGACCGACCGGCTGGCGGTGCGCTGCGCCGAGGCCGGGCTGGACGTGCCCCGGCTGCTCGTCGAACCCGGCCGCGCCGTCGCCGGACCGGCCGCGGTGGCGGTCTACCGGGTGCTGTCCGTCAAGCACACCGCCGACGGCCGCTGCTTCGTCGCGGTGGACGGCGGCATGAGCGACAACCCGCGCCCGGCCCTGTACGGATCGCCGTACACGGTGCGGCTGGTCGGCCGCCGCTCGGAGGCGGGGGAGGCGAGGGTGGACGTGGTCGGCCGCCACTGCGAGGCCGGCGACGTGCTCGTCCGGGACGCCGTGCTGCCCGCCGACCTGCGCCCGGGCGACCTGCTGGCCATGCCGGCGGCCGGTGCCTACCAGCTCTCCATGGCCTCCGGCTACAACCTGGTCGGCCGCCCGGCCGTGGTCGCGGTGAGGGACGGCCGGGCCCGTCTCCTGATCCGCCGGGAGACGGTCGAGGACTTCCGTCTGCGCGAGGTCGGCCGCTGAAGGGGGCGGGGCGGGCCTGCGTGAGAAGTCGGCCGGGCCGACTTCTCACGTACTTCCCTGCACTTCCCTGCACTTCCACACACTTCCACGCACTCTCACGGAGGCCCGAAACTCCGTTGAACCGGTGTGACCCGGACGGCCGTTGACGAAGATGATCACCTTCTCCGCCGTCCGACAGGATTTCCATGCGTCACCCTTCCCCTCCCGATGCCCGCACCAGGCCCCGGCGGCGACTTCGCCGGCTGACCCACCTGGTGACGGCATGCGTCGCCGCGAGCGCGGCCCTGCTCGCGCCCGCCTCCGCCGAGGCGAGCGGGACGAGCAACAGCGACGCGTACAACAACCTCGGGTCGACCTCCCGGGCGGACTGGATGCGGAACCTCGCCGGTGACACCTGGCTGGCGTCACTGTCCCTGCCCGGCACCCACGACACCCTCGCCATCCACGGGGGCGACGCCGTCCGGACCCAGCAGGACTTCGGCGACAGCGCCAACACCCTGAGCGCGCAGCTGGATCGAGGGATCCGCGCCATCGACATCCGGGTCCGCGTCACCGAGAACAAGTACTTCACCGTCCACCACGGGTCGTTCTACCAGAACGCCAACTTCGACGACGTCCTGGGCAAGGCGAGGGACTTCCTCGGAAAGCACCCGAGCGAGACGATCGTGATGCGGCTGAGGGCCGAGTGCCCGCTCGGTGGCGGCGGCACGTTCGAGTGCGACGACGATCCGAAGACGGTCACCAACGACAGGCGCAGGGAGATCTTCGCGGACTACGTGTCCCGGTATCCCGGCCTGTTCTACGCCCCGTCGGTGGTCAACGGCACCAAGGCCTACGTTCCCCAGCTCTCGGACGTCCGCGGGAAGGTCGTGCTGGGCAGCTTCGACGGCCTCGACAGCGACAGCTACGGGATCGGGACCTTCAACGACCACCAGGAGGACCACTTCGACGTGCCCGACGCCCGCAAGAAGTGGGAGTACGTCAAGGCGAACATCGACCGGGCGGTCGGCGACGGCAGCGGCCACATGTTCGTGACGTACACGTCGGCGTCCAACGCCCCCCTCCTGAACCCGTACGCGTACGCGGGCGGACACGTGACCTACGTGGGCGGCAAGGCGCCCGTCAACCTTCCGGGCGTCAACTTCCAGTTGATGAACTACCTCAACAACGGCGGGGGCAAGGGCCGCCTCGGCGTCGTCATGATGGACTTCCCCGGCTGGGCGCTGGTGGAGAACATCATCGCCCGCAACCAGGACCACGTCGTCAAGGGCGCCCACCAGGCCGTCTGGCTGGTCAACGCCGACAAGACCTACGTCGACAGCAAGTACCACCGGTGCATGGTCCGGGGGCCGGAGTTCGACAGTTCCAACTCCGGTGGTCTGGTCACCCAGCGCGCGTGCCAGTCGACGCCGCCCAGCAGCCACCAGTGGGGAGCCGAGAAGCCGCCGTACGACGGCCAGGGCTATTACTGGATCAAGGCCAACAACGGCAAGTGCCTGACCGTCCCCTACAACAACGGCACCCCGCCGGGGGCCGGGACCCAGTTGTTCTGGTGGGGCTGTGAGACCCGCTGGTTCTCGGGCAGCCAGCTGTGGAACGTCATCCCGACCCAGATCGAGGTCGGGGGCAAGCGCACGACGGCCTACAAGTTCATCAACCAGTGGACGGGCCTGTGCCTGTCGGTGGACCCGGCGACCGCGTCCACCGCGGGCGGCAAGGTGACCCAGGACGCCTGCCCGGCCTGACGCGCACTGCCCTCCGGGCCTCGGCTCCCTCCGGCCTGGGGGGGGGGGGGGGGGGTTTTGCCTCTCCCCGCCGCCCTTTGTTCCTTCCCAAAAAGGACGAGAGTGGGTGTCTGCGGCCTGGTCTTGCTGGTGTCGGACGTGTGGAGAGGGCACA